>QUJA01000099.1 GCA_003480425.1 Firmicutes bacterium AM31-12AC | reverse complement strand
AATCTCCGACTGAGATAAACGCTCCGCGAGGATGCGCAGTGATTCTGTAAAGAATGTGTCAGCTTACGCTGACCAGAATCACGCGCCAAGTCTCGCGGCTGCTCGACTTAAATCTTATCATTCGGAAAATTTTGTGTTATACTTTTTAAAGAAATTATGTTTGGGATGTCCCAGCATCTTTTACGAATTAAGAAATGGAGAAAAGATTATGTCATTAGAGAAAAATTTAGCATATATCGGGGAGCAGCTAAAATCACTTACAGCAATTGCCAGTCCGACAGGATTTACAAAAAAAGCAACAGAGTATCTTTGCGAACAGTTTCAGAAGATGGGGTATGAGCCAGAATTATCTAATAAAGGAAATATAAATGTAGTACTTGGAGGCGAAGGAAGTCCTCTGGTTTTGACAGCACACTTAGATACGCTTGGAGCAATGGTTCGTTCAATCAAGGAGAATGGTCGTCTCCGTCCAACTACACTTGGAGGACATCAGTGGAACACAGCAGACGGTGAAAACTGTATGGTATTTACACGTGATGGAAAAATGTATACAGGTGTTGTCTTAAATACAGAGCCATCAGCACATGTTGCAGATGGAAATATTGAAAGAAAAGAAGAAAATATGGAGATTCTTCTGGATGAAAATGTGAATGATAAAGCAGGAGTAAAAGCTCTTGGAATCCAGGTTGGGGATATTATTGCAATGGATCCACGTACAGTTATTACAGAAAGCGGTTATATAAAAAGCCGTTTCCTGGATGATAAGCTTTCCGTAGCAATACTTCTTGGAATTGCACGTGCAATAAAAGAAGAGGGATGGAAATTAAACCGCAAGGTCTCATTGCTTTTTACAGTATATGAAGAAGTAGGACATGGCGGAAGTTTTATTCCGGCTGATACAGAAGAGATGATTTCTGTAGATATGGGATGTGTTGGGGCAGACCTTGAATGTACAGAGCGTATGGTATCAATCTGTGCAAAAGATTCACGTGGTCCTTATAACTACGATCTGGTCACTACATTATCAGAAATTGCAAAAGAAGAAGGACTGGATTATGCAATCGATGTTTATCCACACTATGGTTCAGATGTAGAGGCTGCACTTGCAGGAGGATACGATATCCGTCATGGTCTTATCGGACCGGGAGTATACGCTTCACATAATTATGAGCGTTCTCATATGGATGGAGTTATGAATTCCTACAAGTTGCTTGAAAAATATTTGACGAGATAGAGAGGTTGCTATTTAGTTCATTAGGTGGCAATACGTTCCTTACAAAAAATTGATATAAGAATTCTTGCTCAGATTCCATGAGCGGGAGACACATAAGAGCGTAAATTTTTGTGTTAATGAATTTGAACTTAAACTTGCTGCTACGCAGCTTCAAACATGTTCGTTCAAAT
>QUJA01000098.1 GCA_003480425.1 Firmicutes bacterium AM31-12AC | reverse complement strand
GACACCCCCTTGTTTGAGTGAGTATGTTGTTTGTTGGTACTTCAATTATACATCCTTCTACAGAGGGTGTCTTTCTTTTGTGCAATATTTTGGATTTGCTCATTTATAGGTATTAAAATTATCTCTACATTTCTTTGATGAAATCACAAATTCTTTATTCATTCGCATCGCCAATGTAAATAATTTTTCTCTTTCACGATTATAGCGTTGCGTGAACCACGGATTATCCACTTGAGCCTTAGTTGCTACATCTATATCATCTGATAATAAATCCCGCATAAATTTCTCATCTAAGATAACCATTTCATCTACATCTGATGCTTTCGAAAGAATTGCTCGTTTTGTTTCTATTTTCATTTTCTGATTCTGATACTGCTGTTCTGTCCTTTGACTTTCTATTTCTGCATCACTTTTGTTTTTTTCAGCAACTCTCATCGGTTCCTTTATATTATCAATTTTTTGTTCTAATTCGTCTACTTCTTTTCTAGCTATAGCAACTATCTCTTCCTTCTGCTGCTCATTTTTCTTCAACTGTTCAAGATCTTGTTCCAATTCAAGCTCAATTTTTCTTTGTTTATCAGCATCTTTTTTATACTCATCTGCCAATTGCATTGCTACATTATATTTCTCTTTATTAAATAATTTTGTAAATATCCCCACTGAATTTCTTTTAGAAAATTCTTCTTCCAGCAACTGTTTAATTAAATCATGTGTTTTCTTTTTCTTTTCTTGCTTGTCTTCAATATTCTGCCGAATTTCCCCTAATATATCTTCACATGTTTCCACTTTTTCAGTTGCAAAAGAAAGCTGTTGCGTTAATTTTAATATATCTTTTTCCGAAGAAGCATGTAATTCCTCGCATCGTAATTTCCATATTCTAACCTGTTCTTTCGCTTCTTCCTTATCATGCTCTGCCTCAACTAGGGAATCGAACAAATCACCTAAATCTGATAGTCTTTTTTGCTGCTCTTTAACAACTTCTAATTGGTTGAGAAAATCCGCTTTTGCTTTTTTATATTTTGTCACTCTCTCTTCAGCTGTCCCTCTCTTTGTATAAAAATCTCTGGATAGAGGATATAGAACTTTTTTATAAAAATTACTGAGATTTGATTTTTTTCCAAGTGGTGCAGCTACCAGCCCCATACATCCTCTGTTTCTAATAATGTTTGAGCATATCTCGTAAAATATATATCCGAATATACCTCTTCTTGATATGTTTTTTCTTTCATATCCGATTGTTTAGGGTCGAATAATTTTGCAACAGAATCCAACTCATTTCGCAATTCTACAGAATCATTCTCTAAGGCTTTTAAATCCCCCACAACCCCTTTTGGTAATTCTTTTGAAATGTTTTCGACAGCAGCATTATTACACGATGTTACGAGTATACTATAACTATAAATGAGCAAATATCGAATTTTGCACAAACTTATCCCACAAACTTAAAAGCTTCTTCGAATGAGGCGCTGCTTTTTATGAGGCGGTACAGGTTTGCAAACTGT
>QUJA01000097.1 GCA_003480425.1 Firmicutes bacterium AM31-12AC | reverse complement strand
AATTTTTGCAGGGGAGTATCTGCAAGATAGAGAAAAAGCAAGTTGCGGATGCAAATTTTTGCAGGAGAGTATCTGCAAGATAGAGAAAAGGCGAGTTGTGGATGCAAATTTTTGAAGGAGAGTATCTGCAAGCAGAGAAAAAACAAGTTGCGGATGTATATTCTTGCAAATTAATAGAAAAAAGCATCTGCAAGAGCAGTTAACAAGCCGATGCAGATACAACAGTTCTAAAAAAGGAATCTGCAAGAGCATTTAACAAGCTAATGTAGATACAGCTGTTTATAAAAAATCATCTACAAGAGAACTATATGGGCTGGTAAAGATACCCCAATATTAGAGTTAAGTAACTAAATCAAGAATAAATTAAGAACCAGAAGTAGGAGGCGAAATTGCTTATGCACAATTTTAAAGAATCACTGATTGAAGAACAACAGCGTTTAGAGGAGATTATAGCCAGAGCGAAAATGGAGAATGCTCATATGCCGGAAGGATATTTAAGAATATCAAAGCACAAGAATAGATGTCGTTATTATCATTGTCTGACAGATCGGAATGGGACTTACATTCCAAAGAAGAACATAATATTAAGTAAACAATTGGCTCAGAAAGCATATAACAAATCAATTATAGATAAAGCAGAAGAGCAACTTAGTCAAATAAATAAAATATTAAAAGTAGATACAGACGAAGAAATGAAAAAGTTGTATGATTCCCTACATCCTGATCGGAAAAAATTGATTATTCCATTTGAGGAAAACTGGGAAGACAAGTTGCAAAAATGGTATGAAACATCCTATCAAGGAAAAGAATTTAGAGAAGGCACACCAGTTCTTCTGACTGAAAAAGGAGAACAAGTACGATCAAAATCAGAAAAAATATTAGCAGATTATTTTTACAGAAAGAAGATTTTATATAAATATGAAAAACCATTATATTTAAAAGGATATGGTATAGTATATCCGGATTTCACATTCTTATCTTCGAAAACAGAGCAAGAAATATATTGGGAACATGAAGGCATGATGGATAATCAAGAGTATGCAAGGAGTGCGGTGCGTAAAATAGAATCTTATCAGAAAAATGGAATTTATCCTGGAGAAAGGTTGATTCTTACTTTTGAAACTGAGCAGAATGTGCTTAACCAGAATATAGTTGCAGGTTTGGTAGAGAAATATTTGTAAAGGCCAAAAAGCATCTGCAGAAGTATTGCATGAGTAAATACGGATAGCAAAATGTTTAAAGTGAATAGCAAAATAAAAAGATGTCAACGTAGTGGTGTATTAAAATTATGTGGATGTAATTGAAGCAAAAATATGATATCATGTGAGTAACAAATCGTTATTTTTAGAACAAAATATTTCTATAAGATTAAGCAGATTTTAGTCAATATGAGCTGTTTATCTCAGTCGAGAAGACTCCCACCTCTTTTAGGTGGTGAGTAACAGCAAATTTGTCTCAGTGGGAGTCCAATCTCCGACTGAGATAAACGCTCCGCGAGGATGCGCAGTGATTCTGTAAAGAATGTGTCAGCTTACGCT
>QUJA01000096.1 GCA_003480425.1 Firmicutes bacterium AM31-12AC | reverse complement strand
ATCTCCGACTGAGATAAACGCTCCGCGAGGATGCGCAGTGATTCTGTAAAGAATGTGTCAGCTTACGCTGACCAGAATCACGCGCCAAGTCTCGCGGCTGCTCGACTTGGATATTGGATTTGATATATCACTTTTTAAAAGAATAGTTTACAATAAATACAAGTAGAAAAAAAGGAGATTAAAAAAGGAGGATTTGACATGAAAATTTTGAAAAGTATTCTTAATTATATTCCATTAGCCACGTTTCTCATATTTGTGGTTACTGATGGAATTTTTTCTCTAACATCGGCATTAATTTTTGTTATTTCCACGAGTGGTCTACTAATTAATTGGAAAAGAAAAAACAGAGATGAAGAATTAAGAAAATAGGAATTTGTGGAGGATGAAAAGATTATGATAAAGAATATCGCTATTGTCAGTTTATCGAGCGGAACAATAGGAGAGGATTTTGTTAAGCATGAGGTAGATATAGGAATAAAAAGGTTGAATGACTTTGGCCTGAATGTTCGATTTATGCCTCATGCCCTTAAAGGAATAGAATATGTCAAAAACCATCCTGAAAAGCGTGCGGCTGATTTGTTACAAGCCCTTAGTGATCCGGAGATTGATATGATTCTCTGTGCAATTGGTGGAGATGATACATATCGCTTGTTGCCTTTCCTGTTTGAACATAATGAACTGGCTGATGCAGTCTCCGATAAAGTATTTCTTGGCTTTTCTGATACGACGATCAATCATTTCATGCTTCACAAGGTTGGAATGAAAACGTTCTATGGACAGTCTTTCCTTGCGGACGTCTGTGAACTGGACAAAGATATGCTCCCATATACAAAAAAATATTTTGAAGAACTGGTAAGTACCGGAACGATAAAAGAAGTCAGACCCAGCGAAATCTGGTATGAAGGAAGGACGGATTTTGGTAGTGATCGAGTTGGCACACCTTTAAAATATCATCCCGATTATGGCTTTGAATTACTGCAAGGAAATTCTGTTTTCTCGGGAGAGATTCTTGGTGGTTGTATTGATTCCATTTATGATTTTTTCAATGGAGATCGCTATGTGGATATGCCGCTTCTTTGCAAGAAGTACAAACTATTCCCAGAGATTGCAGATTGGGTCGGAAAGATTCTTCTGTTAGAATCAAGCGAAGAGAAGATGTCTCCTGAAAAATACAGAAAAGCCGTACTCGCACTAAAAGAAACAGGCATTTTTGATGTGATTTCAGGTATTCTCATAGGAAAGCCGATGGATGAAACTTATGTGCAGGAATATAAACAGATACTGGTAGACGTAATTGATCATCCGAATTTGCCCATAGTGTGCAATATCAATATCGGACACGCCCAGCCACGTTGCATCCTTCCCTTTGGTGTTGTGGCAACGGTCGATATTGATAATCAAGTAATCAGATTTGCAAATTGAGAGACAACTTCCAATTGAACAAAATCGCTGCGCGATGGCCTGCCAAGGCTGTGGCACAGCTTTCTTTTTCTCAATAATAAAATAGGCAATGGCAATTCTTACCAGTATTTGATATTGTAAAG
>QUJA01000095.1 GCA_003480425.1 Firmicutes bacterium AM31-12AC | reverse complement strand
AAAAAAACCTGCTAACAAAAGTCAAGTACTTTTAAGCAGGTTTTTTTAATTATTTCCTTAATCTATTTTTGTGTACAACAAGAAGACTGGCGTTATTTCCAGTCTGTATAATTACATCAGATGATTTTTGTCTTCTTTACTGGTAAACTTCCATCACCCTTCCATAATAAATACGCAGGAATTTATTCAATCCGGCAATTTTTGCATGCTTTTTACTTTTACCTTCACTTTCCTTTTTCAAAATATAATTGTATACGGCATCATCTTTCGGAGCAGAGTGACTTTTCAGCACTCTCATCACTTCATATCCGACTTTTCTGAGCGTTGATGAGCCTCTCTTTGTTATCCTGCGTTTTGAACCAATGAACTGTCCTGATTCATATGGTGGTGGATCAATCCCAGCCCATGCTATGAGTGCTTTTGCATTGTGCAGCTTTCTTACATCTCCAATCTCCGCAATAAGTTTCACTGCAAGGACATTACCAACTCCTCCCATTTCCCTGACAACCGAATATTCAGGTAAGGACTTCGCAAGTTCTTGCATTCGTGTTAAAATAAGAGACAGAGAGCTGTCTACAGCCCTCAATACGGATACTGCTTCCTGTACTAACATTTTGGTCGATGGGGTGCTGGAAGACAGTGTAGGAATACCACTTGAAGCTAATTCATAGACTGCCTCAGCCTTAGATCTGCTTCTGTGGTATTTCTTTTCTCTTGCCCAAGCAATATATTCCTCAGTGAACTTTTCGAGACTCATAGATGTGATCAAATCAAAGTGCCAGAATCTCTCTACAAAGTCGCTGAGTTTATCTTTTCCATTAGCTTCATTCCAACTGTTAAACATCTTCTTTATTCCCGGCAGCACATAATCCAGAACATGTGTCAGCTCCTGTAAAGCTTTCACATGTAACTCCATATAGTACCGATAACGGCGTCCCAAAAGTTTGAGTTCAGCATAGGTTTCTTCAGTGCCTTCATATCGTTGCAACTTAAACCATTTCTCAATTCCGTAGTTTGCGATCATTATTGAATCAAGTCTGTCGGTCTTTGCTCCCCTGATGCTGTTGTCTTTCGCATATTTTTTCATTGCGAACGGATTAACAACAGATACGAAATATCCTTTGTCATGAAGAAATGTCACTATGGGCAGATGGTAAATACCAGTGGCTCCATCACTACCCTTACCTCTCCATCCAGCTTGCTCAGTAAATTATCAAGATCTTCCATGTCCTTTTCTACATGATGTATCTCAAAAGGACTGCTCACTACTTCTCCGTAAGGTTTAAGTATGCAGACTGTGCTTTTTCCTTTCGATACATCTACACCTACGCTTATCATTTTTTAATCTCCTTAAACTGTATTAGTAATTGTTCCAGCCGCACTTATTACCATCCAGTTTAGTTAGTTACGCGGGAGCGAATCCCTACCTGCTTAATCGAATGCTTATAATAAGGGGTTGGTTAACGGTTTTTTTGACGGATGCAATGATCCAAATAGAGCTACGTCAGACCAATTACTCCCCTATATTATAATAAAATAAGTGCAGCTGTCAGAGTTAATTACTCTCTAACAACTACACTTTTATGGTACTAAA
>QUJA01000094.1 GCA_003480425.1 Firmicutes bacterium AM31-12AC | reverse complement strand
CGGAGTTAATGGCTTTTTTGCGTAGCAAAAAGCCATTAAACTCCGTCCCCTTTTGGCTCTCCGTCCCCTTTTGGCTCCCCTGCCTTAGCTTCGAGTAAGCGAAAAAATAAATTCTGTTCCGACGCCTTCTGTACTGATGACATTAATATGTTCATCGTGAGCTTGTATAATTTCTTTTACAATAGAGAGCCCAAGGCCGGTTCCTTTTTTGTCTTTTCCGCGAGAGAGGTCTGATTTGTAAAAACGTTCCCAGATTTTTCCCTGGTCATTTTTAGGAATACCGATACCGGTATCTTTGACAGAAGTAAAAATCTTGTCGTTTTTCAGTGTGACTTCGACGGTGACAGTAGAATCATTGTCGCTGAATTTGATAGCGTTATCGATTAAGTTATATAGTACCTGCTGGATTTTTCGTCGGTCGGCATGGACCAGAACTGTTTCGTCTACCAGTACTAATTTAATTGAAACATGTTTTGGAGTGCAGACTCCTTCAAAGGATGCAGCGGTATGCTTGATCATTTCCTGCAAGTCAAAATCGGTTTTATCAAGTAAAAGTTCTTTTGTATCAAATTCATTTAAGGTGAGCAGGTCATTGGTTAAATCAGTCAAACGTTCTGTTTCAAATAAAATGATTCCGAGATACTTCTCATATAATTCCGGTGGAATTGTTCCGTCAGACATAGCCTGAACATACCCTTTCATAGAAGTAAGAGGAGAACGGAAATCATGAGAAACATTTGCAACGATTTTCTTTTGATAGTCTTCCATATCCTTTAACTGTGCAGCCATATAATTGAGAGATGCTGACAGATATCCCATCTCATCCTGTGTGTGTACAGGAGTTTCATACTCAAGATTTCCAAGCGCATATTGTTTTGCAGCATCTGTAATCTGTCGGAGAGGGAGAAGTATAAAATACTGAAAACCAATCAGAAAAATAAATGCCATAATATAAATTACGCAAATAGTGATATAGAAAGGTTTCATCAGCTGAACACAAATGTTGTCAATATAAGATACAGGGGTGTGGATTAAAAGATACCCCTTGGTATCAAATCCTTGTATAACAGGAGCGATGACTGTAATCATATCTTCTTTAAAATATCCATGATAATCACCTGTTAAATATTGATTTCCGGCGGTTTCAGCTGGATCGAAATCAGCAATAGAAGAAGGCGCACTTGTGTTATTCCAATTGCTGGCAGTAATGATTGTTCCGTCTTCTGATACAAACCAGAGAGAAGAATTCATGTAGATCTTCATTGCACTTAACTGAGTATGGACAGACCATGCGGTAGTTTCGCCGGAAAAATAAGAAGGCAGATAATTAGTTGTAAGGATATTGGCCTCTTTGTACATGTTTTGCGCGGTGTTGACTTTAAGAGTCTCAATTAAAAGCTGATTTCCAAGAGTGGCGGCAGTGAAAAAGCTCAAAAATCCAAAAATGATATATAAAATAATAAACTTTAAATTAAGTGTACTTTTCATAGATAGATAAGCCTTTCTTGTTTTTTTATCTCAGTCGAGAAGACTCCCACCTCTTTCAGGTGGTGAGTAACAGCAAATTTGTTTCAGTGGGAGTCCAATCTCCGACTGAGATAAACGCTCCGCGAGGATGCGC
>QUJA01000093.1 GCA_003480425.1 Firmicutes bacterium AM31-12AC | reverse complement strand
GGTCTCTAAACTCCGTCCCTATTTGGTCTCAGTAATCAATATATCCATCAATCGGTCTTGTATACATGCTATCATCTGTCACAAGCTTGAATCTGTCATCTGCATATTTATCACTCCACCCATTTGTAGCTTTATATATTTTATCTTTCTCCGTATCATAAATTCTCTCAAAACCAAGCGTTGCATCGCTCTGCTTCTGACGAATAATATCATCGCTTGTATTTCTTGTTTCCCACGAAGACATAATCATATCAGATGTATCACTCAATGTCTGACTCAGCTGTCTGGAATTCGCCACTGTCTCATTGCTCTGTGCAATCGCATTACTGACAAAAGCATCTGTAAAGTCGATACTAGCAAGGCACTGACACAAAATACTTTCCCAGTCAATAAAACTGTTTTCTTCTGCAGTAACTGCCATGATATTGTACGCCATATAATAACCTGTATCAAATCCAAACATCCACGATGCATCCTGCAGATTTCCTGAAAAATCTACAACATCCGCCGTAAACATTCCTTCTCCTCTTCTTCCGCTTTCATCCGTGAAACTTGCACGTAGCAATGCAGGATTAATTGCAATAGATTTCATATCCGAATTACTTTCAAACGCCTCCATCACAGTAAAATCATGGAACCTTGGAAATGTATATCCATAATAAGATGGTTCATCTTTCTCCGCAAACGATGCATAGCTTGAGAAAATCTGATAGAAATTTTCTGTGGACGGATTCTCCAATGCCGGTGCGTCTGCCATAATATAATAGTTTCCGCCATACATTTGCTGGGATTGTTCATAATAACTTCTGCTATTCGGATCATGCATCAGTGGCATTGCTTTTAAAAGTACAAATACTTGATTGACCGAGTTCTGCGGATCGTATGCACAAAGACTAAAGGCCATCCCATCACCTCCGGAATTTACCACCCAGCCTGTTGGAAGTTTCATACTGAATTCTGAAGTCTGATAATCTTCCATCTGACCTTTTACCTCTCCTTGCGCGTTCTCACTTGACGAGATTTCTTTTGCAATTTTCCATAGTTCCTCATCGCCTTGAACATAATAAGCATCATTTCCAATTGCCAGATGGTGCTGATTGAACGCAAATGTAAATGCCTGCGCTGTTCGCAGAGTAAAAATAAAAATATCATCATAATCAGCTGCCCTCTCTTCTGTCTTTTCCAATACTTCTACTTTACAAAGTGCCTGAAATAGTTTGTTGATCTGCTTTTTGTCTTCCAGAATAAATTTTTCCGACACATCATGATTCTTCTGATAAATCATTGTTACAATTTCTGATGCATCAAAGGACTCTGCAAAGTTCTGGACTTCCAGATCATAGCATGAAAAAATCTCTTTTCCCGCTGATTTTGTTTTTTCACTTCCACAAGCACATACAGAAACTACCATAATTGCTGCTAAACTCAATGCAATAAACTTTTTCATTTTGCTCGTCCTCCCTCTTTCATGATTGGGCCAATAACGTATTTCTCACACGGTCTTATCTCAACCTCTTTACCTTATAAATATCTACAATCATTAATTAAATGTATATAAGGGAAGTCCGCCAAAATTAAAAAAGAAACAAATTTCTTTCCTTCGAAGTTAAATAGGGACGGAGTTTTCTGGCTTTTTTTGCTCGCAAAAAAA
>QUJA01000092.1 GCA_003480425.1 Firmicutes bacterium AM31-12AC | reverse complement strand
TAATATTCCACTACTTAAAATTCCAATGAAAATGTTACTAATTGTTTCAAAATTCCAATGAAAATGTTACTAATTGTTTCGCATTTTCCATGAAAACTAAAAATATATGTAGAAAAAGCACTTCGAATCGTTTTACAAATATTACTTTGAAGGAAAAATAAAATTATACTTATCAAAATTATCAGCCTAATAGCTTGTGTTATAATCTCTTTAGATCTTCTCATTTTTACTTACATGACGATAATATTTTATCACATACTCCTTCTTTTTAATTTTTCTTTAAAATATCCCTTGTATAAACCCTCTCATTTGCTATAATTTTTCTACTCCCCTCTACAAATTCAAAGTAATCGTCTTTCCACAAAACACAGCAATTATACCCTGTGCTTCTGTATTTAATACCTTCAATTCCAATTTTTTTACAACATGACGCCACAAAATTAGGAAGCAGATACTTTTTCACAATTTTCTCCTCTTCATTTTCCACTATGAAACGCAAATGTTCTATAAAACGATTATTACCTTTAACTTCACCAGACAAATCAATAATTCTCTCTTTTTTAACAGGCTGAAGTCCGACCACTTGGAGACTAATTTTCTTTTCCCCACAGTGCTTGGTAATTTTAGCTAATGCTCCCGCTCTCGTTTCCGCTATATAATAACAACTTTTCCCAATTGCATTATATCGACCATGTGAAGATATATTAAGTGGAGCTTTCAGCATTTCCTGATCTAAGAGCAGTGCCTGACCTGTTTCAATTCTTCTAGCATGATAATATGTATCTGCATCAAAACTTATAAAATTCTTCCATTCTTTAATAATTTCAAAAATCTTTTTTCCTACCGGATGACAAATTGCAAATGTCATATCATCATATAATTGACTTTCAAATGAAATCAACTCATCAAGTGAAATATCAGCAAATAAATCTTGCGAACTTTCCACAACTGTAATCTGATCTGCCGTCAGCTTTCGCTCTGGTGAATTTTTACAAAAAAAGTTAAGCTACTTTTCTACCGAGAACTTAAAATTTTGTAAATATGTTATCAACTCCAGAATATCATTATATGTTTTTTTATTTTTTCCATATACAGATGGTTTTTCGGAATCTAAGATTTCTTCCAGCTCTTTACATTCATTTGCAATATATTCTTTGATTTTTCTTCGCATTTCCTCCAATGCTTTTTCTGGAACATATTCATCTTTACTCTTTTTTTCTTCATTTTGTTCATCTATATTATTACAATTTACTTTTTCTTCCTCTTTTTCTTTTTTTACCACTTTATATTTTCCTTTTTCTCCTGTAGGAAGAATATAATGTTTTTTTATCAAATATGTTATAGCATTACTAAATGCATTTACCTCATAGTCTACATTATATGTACATCCTTGCTCTTTCAACCATTCTTTTAATCCTTTTGTAGTAAATACCTCTATGTCATTACTCAAACATGTTTTCATTTTTTCTCTTAATTCACAAGATCCAATCATTTTATCACCTTTCATTCAAATACAATTATTTCTTCGATACTTTTCACTCCAAACAATTCAGCCATTGCATACAACCTCTCAATTGGCGGAATCGTTCTTCCACTCATATAATTTTTAACCGCACTTTCCGAAATACATAATGCTTTAGCAATATCACAATTTTTCAATCCATTCTTTCTCTTTAATTCAGATATTCTTTTTGCAGTCTTTTTAATATTTATTTTTTCATTCATATTTCTTCTCCTTTTCTTATTAATTATATTTCTTTTTCATTGCATTCTCAAGTTTCTTTTTTACACTTTTTCCAAACCATCCACTTCACACCATAACATATTCA
>QUJA01000091.1 GCA_003480425.1 Firmicutes bacterium AM31-12AC | reverse complement strand
ATACAGACTGGAAATAACGCCAGTCTTCTTGTTGTACACAAAAATAGATTAAGGAAATAATTAAAAAAACCTGCTTAAAAGTACTTGACTTTTGTTAGCAGGTTTTTTTGTTTTTTCAAGAAAGAAATCTAAAAGTAGGAAGAAAGGAGAAAAAAGTGAAGATAAAGATAAGATCGCCTTGCAAATAAAACAGGTAAAAAGAGGTCTAAATAATAGGGAAAGGAGAGAGAAAACACTGACAGACCATAGAAACAGTGTTTGGTTTCTTAGAAAAAATGCAAACATTTTGTTTCTACTTGATAGAAAAGAAGGATGGAACGTATAATAGTGTTAATGATCCAGAGATATTTACTCTGGAAATAAAATTATTTGCACCAGTGGTGTGAGTACAGATTAGGAGTGAAAGAATGGTAGAAGATACTATGTTTTCCGGGGAATCGAAAAATATTGAGTACAAGGTATCCTTACCTGATAAAAGTGAAAAGTACATGAAAACAATTGTAGCTTTTGCTAATACACAAGGCGGCAAACTAATTGTTGGAGTGGATGATAAAACACATCGGATTGTTGGTGTGGAAAATGATGTGTTGTTTCAGGTGATGGATGGAATTGCCAATGCCGTTTCTGATTCTTGTGTACCACAGATTATTCCTGATATTGAGCCTCAGACGGTAGATGGGAAAACGGTTATTGTTGTATCAGTAGAAGCAGGAAAGAGCAGACCATATTATCTGAAATCAAAGGGGAAAGATAATGGTACTTATATCCGTGTAGCAGGTACATCAAGACAGGCATTTCAGGAGAAGATAAAAGAACTGGAAATGGAAGGTGCCAGAATTTCATGGGATGAACTTATCTGTGTGGGTTATCCCGTTTCAGAAGATGATACAGAGAAGCTATGTCAGGATATTGAAAAGTTCCGGAAGAAAGCAGGAATGTCGGAACATTCTGTAAAGAAAGAGCAGTTGATAAACTGGAAGATATTGAAGCAGAACGAGGGACAGCTTCAGGCAACGAATGCCTATGCATTGCTGACATCAGATTATTTCTCGTTTTCTAAAACACAATGTGCAGTCTTTAAAGGAACTGATCGTGCAGTATTTCTGGATAAGAGAGAATTTACAGGACCAATCTATACACAAATCGAAGAAGCAGTCGATTTTGTGTTGAGAAATATTCGACTTGGAGCAACAATTGATGGGTTAGTGAGAAAAGAGAAATATGAGCTACCACCGGAAGCAATCAGGGAAATGATCATTAATGCTCATTGTCATCGTAACCTGTTAGACGAATCCTGTATCCAGGTCGCAGTTTATGATGACAGACTGGAGGTGACTTCTCCAGGAGGATTGTACAATGGACTGACCTATGAGGAAGTCATGAATGGTCATTCGAAGATTCGGAATAAAGGAATTGCCAATATATTCAGCCAGATGGGACTTGTAGAGGCATGGGGAAGCGGAATAAAAAGAATCTTTAATGCGGCAGAAGAGTATGGACTTCCGAAACCGAGATTTCAGGAATTTGATAATATGTTTCGGGTAGAGCTGTTCAGAGTTAATCCGATAACTGACCAAGCTAACCAAGCTACTGACCAAGCTAACCAAGCTAACCAAGATTTTAAGGGATTAGATCAAACGAAAGAGGAAAATGTACTGAGTGAGAAAGAAATAGAAATACTGAATCTTGTACGTATGCAACCTTCAATCACGCAGAAAGAAATGGCTGATGCGTTAGATTGGAATCTTGCAAGTGTGAAGTATTATATAACCAAATTGAAGGAAAAGAAATATTTGACGAGGCAGGGAAGTAGCCAAAAAGGAAAATGGGTGATATATTAGACGGCAAAGATTCTAGTCTGAGAATCAGGGGTGCCGGTTGGGGACGGGGGTTAATGGCTCTTTTGG
>QUJA01000090.1 GCA_003480425.1 Firmicutes bacterium AM31-12AC | reverse complement strand
AAGACCCCTTGAAGACGACGAGGTAGATAGGGCAGAGGTGGAAGTGTGGTAACACATGGAGCTGACTGTTACTAATAGGTCGAGGGCATAACCAGAACAGGTGATAGGAACAAGATGGATGAAAAAACTTTGTATGCAGTTTTGAAGGTACATGATATACGGATATGGAATGAGAGACGCGCTTGAGAAGATTTCTTAAGCGCGTTTTAATATTAATTATGTTTGTACAGAATGCGTTGCTGGTCACAGGTACTGTGAACAGTAACCAGAATGCTTTTCTTTAACATTTTTTTACTTAAATTGCGTTTACAAAATTCTTGCATTATGTTATAAATAGATGAACTATAAAATAAGAAATAAGAAGGAGGCGAATTATATGGACAGTTGTGATAGTCGAAGTCGAAGTACATCTAACGATGGAAGAACACTTGGAATATCTTTCAAGTGTCTATAGGTGCGCCAATTATAATAATTATTAATCTAAGCCTTTTCCATCGTTACTAGAGTGTCACAACCGAAGCGTTGTACTGCATTTAGCGGTGGATTTTTTATGCCCTTTTTTGGGGAGAAGGAGGCTTAAGGTGAAAAAAGAAGTATTAAAAGAACCGATATATGTAGAAGAAATTGTTGATATTATCAGATCAGGATTATCAAATGAAGAGATAAAAGAAAAACTTGATGATTATCATGACAATGATATTGCACAGAGTTTAGAGTTGCTTAATAAGTCAGAAAGACTTCATCTTTACAATATACTTGGTTCTGAATGGATGTCGGAGATTATTTCATATGTTGAAGATCCCGATGATTATATTAAAGAATTAGGAATCTATAAGTTGGCAGAGATTATTAATGAAATGGATGCCGACGATGCGGTAGATCTTCTGGAAGATATTGATGAAACGTAAAAGTTAAATTGAGATCGATACTTGATGAGGATGTACAGGCAGATATCAGATTGATCAATTCTTATGATGATGATGAAATAGGTAGTCTGATTACAACTAATTTTATATGCATTAAAGATAATCTTACAATACGTCAGGCAATGCATGAACTCGTACAGCAAGCAGGAGAGAATGATAATATTGCAACGATATATGTAGTTGATGAAGAGGATCATTTTTGTGGAGCAATCGATCTTAAAGATTTGATTATCGCACGAGCAGGAATGGCATTGGAGTCGCTGATAAGTTATTCCTATCCTTATCTTCGTGACCACGAAAAAATTTCTGAAAGTATTGAAAAGATAAAAGATTATGCTGAAGATTCGCTTCCTGTGCTTAATGATGAAAATAAGATAATCGGTATTTTGACAGCTCAAGACGTTATCGAGGCAGTTGATGATGAATTGGGTGAAGATTATGCAAAATTAGCCGGATTGTCAGCAGAGGAAGATCTTCAGGAAAGTACAAAAGACAGTATGAAAAAGCGTTTACCGTGGCTTGTTATATTGCTTTTCCTCGGAATGCTGGTGTCTTCGGTAGTGGGTGTATTTGAAGATGTTGTAGCAATATTACCAATCGTTATATGTTTTCAGTCATTAGTTCTTGATATGGCTGGAAATGTCGGTACACAGTCACTTGCTGTTACAATCCGTGTGCTTATGGATGAAAATTTAAGTGCGAAAGATAAGCTGCATTTGACATTTAAAGAAGCAAAAGTAGGATTTAGCAGTGGATTGTTATTGGGAATGCTTGCACTTGTATTTCTAGGGGTGTATATATACTTATTTAAAGGATATTCATTGGGACATGCATTTTTAATATCCGGCTGTGTAGGGGCATCGTTGTTTTTAGCAATGATAATATCAAGCTTAGTTGGAACATTAATACCATTGTTTTTCAACAAAATTAAGATTGACCCGGCAGTTGCATCAGGTCCGCTTATTACTACAGTAAATGATTTAGTGGCAGTAGTTACTTATTATGGTCTTGCATGGATTTTATTAATAGAGATTATGCATATAGCATAGTAGATAATATATCAGATGTGAGATGACTCCCACCTCTGTAGGTGGCGAGTAACAAATCAGTATCAGTGGTGGGAGTCAATCCCCCATCTGATATAGCCTCCGGCAGGATTGCAGAGATGCGCAGAAGAAGTAT
>QUJA01000009.1 GCA_003480425.1 Firmicutes bacterium AM31-12AC | reverse complement strand
GGTACAAACTCCGTCACTTTGGCTTACTATAAAGAGAATTTGATATAGACCACCAGGGAAAATAAACGAGCCACTAAACTCCGTCCCCGAATGGCACTAACCCCCGTCCCCAATGCCTCCTCTAAAAAAACACAAAAACCTACTTGACAAATAGGTAAAAGGAGAATATAATAACTTTAACGCGTTAAACATACTAATTGGATAGGAAAGGTAGGAATCATAAAATGGCAAATATTTATAAAAATACATTGGAATTAATAGGAAACACACCTCTTGTAGAGGTAACGAATATTGAAAAAGAGTTAGGCTTGGAAGCAAGAGTTCTTGTAAAGCTTGAATACCTGAACCCGGCAGGAAGTGTAAAGGACAGAATTGCGAAAGCGATGATCGAGGATGCAGAGAAAAAAGGAATTTTAAAAGAAGGTTCTGTTATTATTGAGCCAACTTCAGGAAATACAGGAATCGGACTTGCATCTATCGCAGCAGTAAAAGGATATCGAATGATTCTTACTATGCCAGAGACAATGAGTGTGGAACGACGCAATATTTTGAAAGCATATGGAGCAGAGGTGGTTCTGACAGAAGGCTCACAGGGAATGAAAGGTGCAATCGCGAAAGCAAATGAGCTTGCAAAAGAAATTCCGAACAGCTTTATTCCGGGACAGTTTGTAAATGCAGCCAATCCGGCAGCACATAGAGCTACTACAGGACCAGAGATTTGGAACGACACAGACGGTGAAGTAGACATTTTTGTGGCAGGTGTTGGTACAGGCGGAACACTGACAGGTGTTGGTGAATATTTGAAGTCTCAGAAAGCAGATGTGAAAGTTGTAGCAATTGAGCCGGCAACATCACCGGTTCTTTCAGAAGGAAAAGCAGGAGCTCATAAGATTCAGGGAATCGGAGCAGGATTTGTACCGGATGTGTTAAATACAAAAGTGTATGATGAGATTATCACAATTGAAAATGATGATGCATTTGCAACATCAAAACAGTTTGGAAAATTAGAGGGAATTCTGGTAGGTATTTCTTCGGGAGCAGCTCTTAAAGGAGCGATTGAACTTGCAAAACGTCCGGAAAATAAAGGGAAAACAATCGTAGCATTGTTGCCGGATAGTGGAGACAGATATTATTCAACTCCGTTATTTATAGACTAATAAAAACTTGAACCCAAAAAACAGCACAGGCAAAGGAGATATGGAACCATGGCAAAAATTACAAGAGATCAGAGAAATTTTAAATTCGAAACATTACAGTTACACGTAGGACAGGAAACTCCAGATCCGGTTACAGATGCAAGAGCCGTACCGATTTATCAGACATCATCATATGTATTTCGTAACAGCCAGCATGCAGCAGATCGTTTTGGGTTAAAAGATGCCGGAAATATTTACGGACGTCTGACAAATCCTACAGAAGATGTATTTGAGAAGAGAATTGCAGCATTGGAAGGTGGTACAGCAGCCCTTGCAGTAGCATCAGGAGCAGCAGCGATTACATATACAATTGAAAATCTTGCTCAGCAGGGAGATCATATCGTATCTGCTAAAAATATCTACGGAGGTTCATTTAACCTTCTTGAGCATACACTTCCAAATTATGGAATTACGACAACATTCGTTGACATTTTCAACTTGGAAGAGGTTGAAAATGCGATTCAGGAGAATACAAAAGCAATTTACATTGAGACTCTTGGAAATCCAAATTCAGATGTAGTTGATATTGAAGCAGTTGCAAATATTGCACATAAACATAAAATTCCACTTGTTGTAGACAATACTTTTGCAACACCTTACCTTGTAAGACCAATTGAGTACGGCGCAGATATCGTAGTTCATTCAGCAACAAAATTTATCGGTGGACATGGAACAACAATCGGTGGAGTTATCATTGAAGGTGGTAAATTTGACTGGGAGGCTTCAGGAAAATTCCCTTCACTGACAGATCCAAATCCAAGTTATCATGGTATCAGTTTCACAAAAGCTTGCGGAGCTGCAGCATTTGTAACAAAGATCAGAGCAATCCTTTTAAGAGATACAGGAGCTACAATTTCTCCAATCAGTTCATTTATTTTCCTGCAGGGACTTGAGACACTTTCACTTCGTGTTGAACGTCACGTAGAAAATGCACTGAAAGTTGTAGAGTATCTGAATAACCATCCACAGGTAGAGAAAGTACATCATCCATCTGTAGATTCAGATCCAAAACAGCAGGAGCTTTATAAGAAATATTTCCCAAATGGAGGAGGTTCTATCTTCACATTTGAAATTAAAGGAGATGCAGCAAAAGCTCAGGAATTTATTGATAATCTGGAATTGTTCTCATTGCTGGCAAATGTGGCAGATGTGAAATCACTTGTTATTCATCCTGCAACAACAACACACAGCCAGTGCACAGAAGAAGAACTGCTTGATCAGGGAATCAAACCAAACACAATTCGTCTTTCAATCGGTACAGAAAATATTGATGATATTCTTCAGGATTTGGATGAGGCATTTAAAGCAGTTCAATAAGAATAGATAAAAATTTGGGGGAAATATGAAGGCGGTAGATAAATTAATCCAGCGTCAAAAATTAACAAAAGAAGAGTTTATAGAAATTTTAAAACAGCAGGATGATCCGGATATCCGAGAGCTTCTAAAAGAAGAGGCCATCAGGTTAAGAAAACACTATTATGGAACGAAGGTATTTACAAGAGGGCTGATTGAATTTACAAACCATTGTAAAAACGATTGTTACTATTGTGGGATTCGAAGAAGTAATAAAAATGCAAAACGATTTCGTTTATCGCAGGAGGATATCCTGGCATGCTGTGAGAATGGTTATGAATTAGGCTTTCGGACATTTGTTCTGCAAGGCGGGGAAGATGTCTGGTACACGGATGCAAAACTGGTGGAGATTATTCGCAGAATCAAGACCTTATATCCGGAATGTGCAGTAACACTTTCAGTAGGAGAAAAATCTTATGAAAGTTATAAAGCTTATAAAGAAGCAGGGGCGGACCGCTACCTGCTTCGTCATGAGACTGCGGATGAACAACATTATGGAGTATTGCATCCGGCAGAGATGAGTCTTGCAAATAGAAAACAATGTTTGTATGATTTGAAGAAATTAGGATACCAGGTGGGAGCAGGATTTATGGTAGGCTCTCCGGGACAGAGCGTGAAAACTTTGGCAGAAGATTTATTATTTTTGCAGGAGTTACAGCCACAGATGGTAGGCATCGGTCCGTTTATTCCGCATCATGACACCTGTTTTGCTGAAAAATCAGCGGGAAGTGTGGAGGAAACATTATTTTTACTGTCTGTAATTCGTATTTTACTGCCGACAGTATTGCTTCCGGCAACGACAGCTCTTGGAACAATGGATCCGCAAGGAAGAGAAAAGGGACTCTTGGCAGGAGCAAATGTTGTAATGCCAAATTTGTCGCCCCTAAAGACAAGAAAACAATATGATTTATATGATAACAAGATCTGCACCGGAGAAGAGGCAGCAGAATGCAGAGAGTGTCTGGATAAGAGGATAGAATCTGTAGGTTATCAACTGGTAAATGAAAGAGGAGATGCTGTTCTGTAAAAAGAGCGGCATTTTTTCTTTTTTCTGAGAAGATTTTGTGCAAAAGAGAAAATTTCCTGCAAAATAAAACAAAAATTTATTTGACTCCACTAAAAATACTTGGTATAATATAAAACAGTTATGGATACCATATCTATATAGTGAGGCGCAGTAGCCAAGTGGTAAGGCGTGGGTCTGCAACACCCTGATTCATCGGTTCAAATCCGATCTGTGCCTTTTATCTATAAAGCCTGGAAATGCTAAGTTTCTCAGGCTTTTTTTATATATCAGGAAAGTGTTTTCCTAAATAAAATTATACGAGGTGAGGAAAGTGTTAAAAGCAGAAAATTTAACATTATATGTAAATGATAATGGGAGTCGAAAATGTCTTCTCAATGATATTTCATTTCATGTAGATGATGGGGAGATGTTAGTGATTACCGGACCAAATGGTGGTGGAAAATCTACGTTGGCGAAAACATTGATAGGAATTGAAAAGGCAGATAGTGGAAAAATCATGCTGAATGAGCAGGATATTACAGATTATGATATTAATCATCGGGCAAATGCAGGAATCGGATATGCATTCCAGCAGCCACCAAGATTCAAAGGAATGCCTGTTTCCAAGCTTCTTACATTGGCAGCAGGAAGAAGTCTGTCAATTGATGAATGCTGTGATTTGCTTACTGCAGTAGGATTATGCGCAGAAGAGTATGTGGAGCGTCAGATAGACGGGACTCTTTCTGGTGGAGAGATGAAGCGAATCGAGATTGCATCGGTGCTGGCAAAAGACCATGAATTATGTATTTTCGATGAGCCGGAAGCAGGAATAGATTTGTGGAGCTTTTCAATGTTAATACAGAAATTCGAAGAGATGCATAAAGAAAAGAAGCAGAGTCTGATCGTAATCTCACATCAGGAAAAAATCATTGATATGGCAGATCGTATTATGATTATCGACGATGGAGAGATTAAAAAAATAGGCAAAAGAGAAGATGTTCTTCCGTATCTGAACGGAGTTCAAAAGTGTCATAACTGTGCAGAAAACAGAGAAAGGAGAGCATAGACGGATGGTAAAGTTAGATCAGGTTACAGAAGAAGTATTGAATGTTATTAACGATAACAAGTTTAGTCAAAGCGGAGCTTTCAATCTGCGTCAAAACGGAACATCAATATGTCATGGAGACAGCGAACATATTAAGATAAAAAAGAAAGAGGATAAACCGGGAATAAACATTTATATCGATGGAGAAACAAAAGGCGAGGTAGTTTATATTCCTGTTGTTGTCAGTGTATCTGGAATGACAGATCTTGTTTATAATGATTTTTATATCGAAGACGGTGCAGATGTGTCGATCGTAGCAGGATGCGGAATCCACAATAGCGGATGTAATGAGAGCCGCCATGACGGAATCCATACATTCCATGTTGGAAAGAATGCAAATGTACGATATGAGGAAAAGCATTATGGTGAGGGAAATGGTACGGGAGGAAAAGTTTTAAATCCTGTTACTAATATTTATATAGGAGAAAATTCTGTATTTACATTGGATACAGCCCAGATAAAAGGCGTTGATTCGACAGTTCGCGAGACAATGGTGGAAATGGAAAAAGATGCAAAGTTGTATGTGACAGAACGTCTTATGACAGAAGGAGAGCAGACAGCAGAATCGAATATAGAAGTGAGATTAAACGGAGAAGACAGTTCCGCACAGATTATTTCCCGTTCAGTTGGAAAAGGCAGATCTGTCCAGACATTTCATCCAAAGGCTGTTGGAAATAATAAATGTCAGGCACATATCCAGTGCGATTCTATTATTATGGATGATGCAGAAGTCGGCTCAATTCCAGAAATCAGAGCACGTAATTTGAATGCAGCGATTATCCATGAAGCGGCAATCGGTCGAATTAACGATGAGCAGCTGTTAAAATTGCGTACACTTGGTCTGACAGAAGAAGAGGCTGAAAATGTTATTATACAGAACTTCTTAAATTAGAAATACAGGAAATGATATGGCAGAAAAAAGAAGGTAGATAAGTTTGAATAATACGGAAAAGTATAGTCATGAATTGATTGTACCAAATGAAGATTTACCATTTAAAATGTTTTTGTTTGAAGGAAGTCAAGGGAATTATTTCAGAGATAAACATTGGCATCGCTCGATTGAGATATTTGCAGTATATGAGGGTGGATTAACTTTTTATATCAATGAAGAGAAACATCCGCTTGAGGCTGGAGAATTTATGCTTGTCAATTCTAATGAGATACATTCTATTGATGCGCAAGAGAAGAATCAGACAGTTGTTCTTCAAATGCCATTAAAAACTTTTGAAGATTATTTTACAGGTGAGCAGTTCATCCGCTTTACACATGATTCTACCGTGCAAGATGAGAAGGTCATGGAGTTGATCTGGAAAATGTACGATGCATATCTTGGCAAACAAAGTGGGTATGAGATGAAGGTGAAAAGCTATTATTACATGCTTCTTTATTTGTTAGTTACAAAATATCGTGAGCTGGATGTTGATCAGGACATGTTAAAGCGAAACAAGAAACTGACACGATTATCAACCATCACTGCATACATAAAAGATCATTATACAGAAGAACTTTCATTGGAAACACTGGCTGAAATCTTTGGTTATTCGCCGACTTATTTGTCAAGAATGTTCCAGAAATATGCAGGAATCAATTATAAGAGTTATCTGCAGAGTATCCGGGTGCAGTATGCATATCAAGAGCTGACGAACACGGAGCATACGATTAGTGAGATTGCGCTAAATAACGGGTTCCCGAATAGTAAGGCGTTATCGAAGGTGTTTCGGAAGAAGTATGGAGTGCTGCCGAGTGAGTATCGCAGGGCAGGATTTCGAGAGGATTCGTGAGTGATGGGGATATAGAGGCCTTGTGTGAAATTGCTATTTAGTTTACTGGGTGACAATACGTTCCTTGCAAAAAATTGATATAAGAATTTTTGCTCAGATTCCATGAGCGGGAGACACATAAGAGCGTAAATTTTTGCTAAAAGCAAATGAACTTGAACTCAAACTTGCTGCTACGCAGCTTCAAACACGTTCGTTCAAATTCATTAACGCAAAAATTTACGCTCTAAGTGTCACCAGCGCCCATTTCATATTCGCTCGAATTTCTTATATCAATTTTTTGGCAAGTAATGTATTGGCTCAAGTTGTGAAGTAAATAGCAACTTAAAGGATATTGGGGGGGGGGAGGTATCTGCGACAGGGAATTTTCGGGGATTGAAGATGCAAAATTTTGATGGAGAGCATCTTCAAGTTATCAAAAACGTGGGATGTAGATGCAAAATTTGCGAAGGGAGTATCTTTAAATCCCAGAAAAGGCAAGATGTAGATACAATTGTACGTGACAGGCAGGCTGAAAAGTATCTGCAAGTTTAAAGAAAAGTAAGTTGCGGATACATCGGTCTCAAAAAAAGCATCTGCAACAATGAATATCAAGGCAGTGCAGATACATCAGTTGTCAAAAAAGCATCTGTGACAGCAAATAAACCCAGGATATAGATACATCAGATCCCAGGAAAGTAAATCCATCATCGCTCCACCTATTTCAATCACAGTACACCACAAAGCAAGAAAAAGACTATGCAATCCAGCGAATTGGAGTCGGGCTTGCCCGACGAAGTTGAGCAGGAGTGCATAGTCTTTTTCTTACTTAGAGGCCGTCGTGAATTAAATAACAATTTTACGCATGGACAATATCGTGACTAAAACACAAAAAAGACAAAAAAGTGCCATACATTGGATAAGTATTTGGTCGAAGAAGCTGCAAAATCTTGTTATATTGAAGATACAGGATTTCGTAAAGCGTTTAGGTAAGGAAACACCTTCGGACATCGACTCGAAAATACCTCGTCTGATGCCGAAGTGTACCTAAACGCTAAGCTCGAAAATACCTCGCAAAGCGTTTAGGTAAGGAGGAACCAAAATCATGGAGATACAGAAAATTACAGATGCGTCATTTGGAAAATATGGACGGGTTCTGGAAGGGTATTCAATCGACAGAATCTTAAAAGAAATGGAGCATACCCCACTTCCGAAAGATGTCATTTATGTGCCAGCCGTAGAAGAGATGGAAGCACTTCCGGAAGCAGAAGCATTCCAGAATCGTGCTTACGGTGGACTGCCGATTCAGATAGGGTATTGCAATGGCGATAATAACAAGTTAAATGCATTGGAGTATCACCGCTCATCAGAGATTAATATTGCAGTTACAGATATGATTTTATTGCTTGGTGCACAGCAGGATGTAAAGGATGATTTTATATATGATACTTCTCTTGTAGAAGCATTTTATGTTCCGGCAGGGACAGTAGTGGAAATGTATGCGACAACATTACATTATGCACCATGCACGGCAGTAGAAGGCGGATTCCGCTGTGTGGTAGTTCTTCCGGCTGGAACGAATACAGAACTTACATTTCCTATCGGAGAGAACGGAGAAGATAAGTTGATCACGGCAAAGAATAAATGGCTGATTGCACATGAAGAAGCAGGAATCGAAGGTGCATTTTGTGGATTACAAGGTGAAAATATCACATTGTAAGTGAATAACTTATTTGAAATTTACGAAGTGTGTGGAAAATTATAACAGATATAAAATAAAAAGAAAGGTTGGTATAAAAGATGAGTAATATGCCAGAATTGAAAATCGGAGTTGTAGCAGTAAGTAGAGATTGTTTCCCGGAGAGCTTATCTGTAAATAGAAGAGCAGCACTTATGAATGCGTATAAAGCAAAATATGGAGAGGCTGACATTTACGAATGTCCAATCTGCATCGTAGAGAGTGAAATCCATATGGTACAGGCATTGGAAGATATTAAAGCCCAAGGATGTAATGCGTTGGTTGTATATCTTGGAAACTTTGGACCGGAGATCGCAGAGACATTACTTGCAAAACATTTTGAAGGACCAAAGATGTTTGTTGCAGCAGCAGAGGAGACAGGAGACAATCTGATTCAGGGAAGAGGAGATGCTTACTGTGGAATGCTCAATGCAAGTTATAATTTGAAATTGAGAAATATTAAAGCATATATTCCGGAGTATCCAATCGGAACAGCAGAAGAGTGTGCTGACATGATTGCTGAGTTCCGTCCAATCGCACGTGCAATCATCGGATTAAATGATTTGAAGATTATCAGCTTTGGACCACGTCCACTGAATTTCCTTGCATGTAATGCTCCAATCCAGCAGTTATATAATCTTGGTGTTGAGATTGAAGAAAATTCAGAACTTGATTTGTTTGAGGCATTCAACAAACATGAAGGAGACGAGAGAATCCCTGCAATCGTAAAAGAGATGGAAGAAGAGCTTGGAGAAGGTAATAAAAAACCGGAAGTTCTTCCAAAGCTTGCACAGTATGAATTGACATTAAAAGACTGGATTAAGGAACACAGAGGATATCGTAAATATGTTGCGATTGCAGGAAAATGCTGGCCTGCATTCCAGACACAGTTTGGTTTTGTACCATGTTATGTAAACAGCCGTCTGACAGCACAGGGAATCCCTGTATCCTGCGAGGTTGATATTTACGGAGCATTGAGTGAATTCATAGGAACCGTTGTAAGTCAGGACACAGTTACATTGCTTGATATTAACAACAACGTGCCTGCAGATATGTACAAAGAAGATATTGAAGGAAAATTCCCTTACACACACAAAGATACATTTATGGGATTCCATTGTGGAAACACAGCATCAAGTAAATTATCGTTCTGTGAAATGAGATATCAGCTTATTATGGCGAGAGCATTGCCGGAAGAAGTGACACAGGGAACATTGGAAGGAGATATCGTGCCTGGAGATATTACATTCTATCGCCTGCAGAGTACATCAGACAACAAACTTCGTGCATACATAGCACAAGGTGAAGTACTTCCTGTAGCAAGCCGTTCATTTGGAGCAATCGGTGTATTTGCGATTCCGGAAATGGGAAGATTTTATCGTCATGTACTGATTGAGAAGAATTTCCCACATCACGGAGCAGTTGCATTCGGTAACTACGGAAAAGCATTATTTGAAGTATTCAAATATATTGGTGTGCCGGTAGAAGAAATCGGATATAACCAGCCGGCAGGAGTACGCTACCCAACAGAGAATCCTTGGGCATAGGATATAAATGGTGCGGAAATACGCTTGGACATCAATTCGAAAAGACCTCGTCTGATGCCGAGGTGTACCTAAACGCTAAGCTCGAAAAGATCTTGCTAAGCGTTAGGTAAAGAAAGGATTTTTAGATTATGTTATATATAGGAGTAGATCTTGGAACATCGGCAGTAAAGTTATTGTTGATGGATGAAAAGGGAAAGATTCATAATATTGTTTCAAAAGAATATCCGCTTAGTTTTCCACATCCGGGCTGGTCAGAACAGAATCCGCAGGACTGGAAAGAGCAGTCACTGGCAGGGATCAAAGAATTGATCGCAGACGCGGACAAGAGTCAGATTGCAGGAATCAGCTTTGGCGGACAGATGCACGGACTGGTCGTGTTAGATGAGAATGATGAAGTGATCCGTCCGGCAATTTTATGGAATGATGGAAGAACAACAAAAGAGACAGATTATCTGAACGAAGTGATCGGAAAGGATAAGCTTTCAAAATATACGGCAAACATTGCATTTGCAGGATTTACAGCACCGAAGATTCTTTGGCTGAAAGAACAGGAACCGGAGAATTTTGCAAAGATCAACAAGATTATGTTACCAAAAGATTATCTTGCATATGTGTTAAGCGGTGTTCACTGCACAGACTATTCAGATGCATCCGGTATGTTGTTACTTGATGTAGAGCACAAATGCTGGTCAAAAGAGATGTTGGAAATCTGTAATGTAAAAGAGGAACAGCTTCCGACACTATATGAGAGTTATGAAGTGGTCGGAAATGTGAAACCAGAGATTGCAGAAGAGCTTGGAATCCCGTCGAGTGTGAAAGTGATTGCAGGAGCAGGAGATAATGCAGCAGCGGCGGTTGGAACAGGAACGGTTGGAGAAGGAAGATGTAATATTTCTCTTGGAACATCAGGAACCATTTTTATTTCCAGCAAGAAATTCGGGGTAGATGAACATAACGCCTTGCATTCATTCGACCATGCAGATGGTTACTATCATTTGATGGGATGTATGCTAAGTGCGGCATCTTGTAATAAATGGTGGATGGATGAGATTCTGAAGACAAAAGAATATGCAAAAGAGCAGGAACAGATTCGTAAACTTGGAGAAAACAAGGTGTTTTATCTTCCGTATTTGATGGGAGAGCGTTCACCGCACAATGATCCAAAGGCAAGAGCAACATTTATCGGAATGACAATGGATACAACAAGAGAGGATATGACACAGGCAGTTCTGGAAGGTGTTGCATTTGGGTTACGTGATTCTTTGGAAGTGGCGAGAAGTCTTGGAATCCAGATTGAGCGTACAAAAATTTGCGGAGGCGGAGCAAAGAGTCCGCTTTGGAAAAAGATTGTTGCAAATGTAATGAATTTGAAGGTGGATGTCATTGAAAGCGAAGAAGGTCCTGGATATGGCGGAGCGATTTTGGCAGCGGTAGGCTGCAAAGAATTTGCAAGCGTTGAAGAAGCAACAGAGAAGCTTGTGAAAATTGTAGATACGGTGGAACCGGATGCAGAACTGGTAGCAAAATATGAAGAGCGTTATCAGAAATTCAGACAGATTTACCCGACATTAAAAGGTTTGTTTCAAGAATTGAATTAAAAAAACAGCAGAGATTTCAAAGATATGCGGTATAAAAACAGCATAGCATTGAAATCTCTGCTGTTTTTGTGTTAAACTGGTAAAGCATGAAAACATTTGAGAGTTTTTGGAGGTATATATGAAAAGAGAGTCATTTGGTTCCCGATTGGGATTTATTCTGGTGTCTGCCGGATGTGCTATCGGAATCGGTAATGTCTGGAAATTCCCTTACATTTGCGGTGCATATGGAGGGGCAGCATTTATTTTAATATATTTGTTGTTTTTAATTATTTTGGGAATTCCGGTACTGGTATGTGAATTTGCGGTCGGAAGAGGCAGTCGAAAGAGTGTTGCACTTAGTTTTGATGAACTACAGTCGAAAAATGGGAAATGGAGCCCATTAAAATTTATTGGAATCATCGGATGTTATATGTTGATGATGTTCTATACAACTGTTGGCGGATGGTTGATGTATTATTGTTACAAGGGGATTCGAGGCAGTTTTGTGAATGCATCTTCTGATAATATTTCAACACAATTTTCTCAGATGCTTACAGATGTACCGACGATGTTGTTCTGGACAATTCTGATTTGTGTGATTGGCTTTGCAGTATGTATGTTTGGGTTAAATAATGGGATTGAGCGTGTTACAAAAGTGATGATGACGGCGTTGATTCTGATTATGGTAGTTCTTGCCATTCGTTCTGTGACAATGGCAGGTGCCGGAGAGGGAATCCGTTTTTATTTAATCCCTGATTTCCATAAGATGGTGGAAAGCGGAATCGGTAATGTGGTATTTGCAGCATTGAGCCAGGCGTTTTTCACATTGTCGATCGGTATTGGTGCGATGTTGATCTTTGGAAGTTATCTGGATCAGTCCAGAAGTCTGACCGGTGAGGCAGTAAATATTATGCTTCTTGATACATTTGTTGCCCTGACAGCAGGATTTATTATCATTCCGGCATGTTTTGCATACGGAATCGAGCCGGGAGCAGGTCCGAGTCTTGTCTTTATAACATTGCCAAATATTTTTGCACAGATGAGTGGCGGAAGAATCTGGGCATTCTTATTCTTCTTATTCCTGACATTTGCAGCATTATCAACAATTATTGCTGTGTTTGAAAATCTGGTTATGTTCAATATGGAGCTGCTTGGCTGGAGAAGAAAGAAGAGCGTGCTTGTATGTGCAGCGTTGATTATCATTTTAAGTATTCCATGTGTACTTGGATTTAATGTCTGGTCAGGTGTGCAGCTTCTTGGTGAGGGAAGCACAATCATGGACCTGGAAGATTTTATTGTATCTAATAATCTGCTTCCACTGGGAAGTCTTGGCTATGTATTATTCTGTACAAGAAAGAACGGCTGGGGATGGGATGCATTTATTAAAGAGGTTAATACAGGAAGTGGTATGAAGTTTCCAAAAACACTTCGTGGTTATGTAAGCTACGGAATTCCGGCAATTATCATTGTTATTTATCTGAAAGGGTATTATGATAAATTTAAAGATATGGGAACAGGAATTTTTGTTGGATGGATGATATTTGCAATTGTATTTCTTGCATGGGTAATATACTGTGCAACGTCTGTGGAGAAGGACAGAACAGAATAAGAAAGTAAAAGACGGGGTGAGTGTGGGACATTCACTCCGTAAAATATAAGATGAGGAACGAAAATGGATTATAAGTTGTTGATGAATACAGCAATTCTTGCAGGGGAGATTATGTTGAAAAGTGGAGCGGAAGCGTATCGTGTAGAGGATACGATCCGCCATATCCTGAATATGGCTCATGTGGAAAATGTAGATACGATCGTGTTGATGACTGGAATTGTGGCAACGATAGATAATCCGGATATGGAAACGATCACAGTAATTCGGAGAGTGGAATCCAGAGGAAATAATTTGAATCGGATTGCTATCGCAAATGATATTTCCAGACGATTTTGTGAGGGGAAAATCTCACTGGAAGAAGCTTACAAGGAATTGCAACAGATTGAAACAAAACAGTATCGAAGAGCTATATATAATATTGCGACAGTCTGTATCTGCGGAGGATTTGCTCCATTATTTAACGGAGGATGGCTGGAGGTGGTCGGTGCGTCCGCGGCAGGGGCAGTGCTTGCACTAATTGTGACAATAGGAAAGAAATTAAAGATACAAGGGTTTATACAAGATGTTTTGTCATCTTTTGGATTGGCACTGATGGCTATTTTTTTGAAGAGGCAGTTTCCGGCTATGAATATGGATACGGTAATCATTAGTGGTATTATGCCACTTGTTCCGGGAGTTGCGATCACAACTGCAATACGTGACACCCTTCAGGGGGACTATTTGTCAGGTTGTGCAAGGATTCTGGAAGCATTTCTGTGTGCGGTATCTGTGGCATTAGGAGTTGCACTGGCAATGGCGGCAACCGGAATTATGGGGACAGGAGGTGTTGTTCTGTGATGAGACTTTTAGGTGGTGCAATTGGATCATTTATTGCAATTGTATGCTTCGCAATCATTATTGAATGTCCGAAAAAATATCTTCCTTTAGCCGGTGTGATCGGAGCGGTGGGAGGAACTGTTTATTTGTTCTGTCTTAATATTGTCAAGACAGATGCAGTACTTGCAGCATTTTTTTCTGCATTAGCAATTACAATATTGTCACATATTTTTGCGAAAGGATTTCGCGCACCGGTTACAATATTTCTTATTCCGGGAATACTTCCGACAGTACCGGGAGCGGGGATGTATCGGATCGTTTATTATCTGGTGGCAGGAAATCAGGCAAAATGTGCATTTTACTTTGCGCAGACATTGGAAATTGCAGGGATGATCGCCCTGGCAATCTTTTTAGTTGGAACGATTGTGAATGTGATTCGAAAAAGTAAAAAAATACAAGAGAAAAGCCCTCGTTAACGGATGTTAACAGGGCTTTTCGTGATGTTTAGTCAAATTCTTTATATTCATTTACAAGCTTGAAGACCGTTCCAGATAACAAGAACAGTGCGATTAAGTTTGGAATTGCCATCAGACCATTGAAGGTATCTGCGATATTCCATACAAGTCCAAGGTCCATAGTAGCACCGAGCATTGCAACGAGAGAATATACGATCATAAAAGGTTTGATGACCTTTGCAGAGAAAATAAATTCAATGCAGCGAGCTCCATATAATCCCCATCCGATAATTGTAGAAAATGCAAAACAGCACATGGAAACAGCCGTAAATATAGATACCCAGTTTCCATATGTGGATGTGAATCCAAGGATTGTAAGCTCAGCTCCGGCAGCCTCGCCATATGCAATCGGTACGCCGCTGCAAAGGATTACAAGTGCTGTCAGTGTGCAAATGACAATGGTGTCGGTAAATACTTCAAATACTCCGAAGAAACCTTGTTTGACAGGTTTCTGAGTGTCTGCACAAGCGTGTGCGATGGAACCTGTACCAAGTCCGGCTTCGTTTGAGAAGATTCCGCGGGAAACACCTTTTTTCAATGTCATAAATGCACTTCCAACGATTCCTCCTGTGACAGAGCGTGGGTTAAATGCCCCCTCAAAGATGGAAGCAAATACGGCAGGGATATTTTCTATATTCAGGAAAATAACGCCGAGGGCAAGGAGAATATAGAATAATGCCATAAATGGCACAAGTTTTTCAGTTACTTTTCCGATTCGTTTTACACCGCCGAGAAGAACCATCCCGACTAAAAGTGTAAGAATGATACCTTGAATGAAGTTTGCCTGTGAGATCATATCCTGTGAAATGATGTGATAATTCAGCAGCGCAGAGTCAATGGCAGTCGTAATTGTGTTGACCTGTGTCGCATTACCAGTTCCAAATACGGTAAGTACTCCAAATACTGAGAACAAAACGGCAAGCCACTGCCAGTTTTTGCCAAGACCATTTTTGATATAGTACATAGGACCGCCGACAAGTTCTCCGTTTTCATTTGTTTCACGGAAATGGACCGCCAGAGTTACTTCGGTGAATTTTGTACACATTCCGAGAATCGCAGAAATCCACATCCAGAAGACTGCTCCGGGACCTCCGATTGCAATAGCTCCTGCGACACCGGCAATATTACCGGTTCCGACAGTGGCGGCAAGTGCGGTACAGACAGCCTGGAATGGCGTGATCGCACCATCACTGGCATTTCTTTTCCGGAAAATACGACCAATTGTTGTTTTAATGGCATATGGAAATTTGCGAATCTGCAAAAAGCGGGTTCGGATACTTAGATAAAGACCCACACCGATAATGCAGATCATAGCCGGAACACCCCAGATAAAGTTGTTTACGGCAGAGTTGACAGTTTCAATAGTATGTAACATAAAAAATCCTCTCTTCCTAAATAGAAACAAAATTCTGCTAAGCAAAGTTAAAAAAAATAAAAAATCGCTGTGATTTGTAAAAATTCACCAGCGAAACATACAAAAAATATAATATCAGAAAATATAAGAAAAATCAATAAAAGGATGGATTGATTTTACCGGTTTAATGTGTTAAGTTGGTATAATGAATAAGAATCCGTAGGGGAAACGGTGAAGAAAGGTATGAATGTCAAAATAATTGGCAAAACATAGCAGAGGAGAATAAAATGATAGTTGCTTTAATTGAAAAAATCTATAGTTTTTTGTGGGGAGATTTGCTTCACATTCCATTGCCCGGAGGAAGCAGTATTGGAATTTCATTACTTATTATATTGTTGATTCCAACAGGAATTTACTTTACAATCCGCACAAAATTTTTATCAATCCGACTGATGCCGGATATGGTGAGAGCTCTTGTAGAGAAAAAAGAAGAAAAATCAAGTTTATCGACATTTCAGACATTGCTGGTATCTACAGCAACCAGAGTAGGAATGGGAAATCTTGTCGGTGTTGTAGCGGCAATATCGGTCGGAGGAGCCGGAGCCGTATTCTGGATGTGGCTTATGGCTTTGATTGGTTCGTGTACAGCATTTGCAGAGGCAACGCTGGCACAACTGCATAAGCAGAAAGATCCATTGTATGGAGGATTTCGTGGAGGACCGGCATATTATATCCATGATTGTGTAGAAGCGAAAACAGGAAAGAAGCATAAAAAAGTAATCTGGGCAGTAATGTTTGCTGTTTCAGGTCTGGTCTGCTGGTGTGGAATCAGTCAGGTAATCAGTAATTCAGTAGCTTCTTCGTTCCAGAATGCATTTGATATTCCACCGTTATATACAACAATTCTTCTTGTTGCGGTAGCTGCGGTAATTGTATTACGAAAAAATGCTACGGTTAAGGTATTGGATTTTATGGTTCCGGTTATGGCGGTATGCTATTTTGCAATCACATTATTTATTATCATAACAAATATTGGACATGTTCCGGCAGTATTTACAAGAATATTTGAAGAAGCATTTGGACTTCGTCAGGCAGCGGCAGGAGGAATCGGTGCAGTTATTATGAACGGTGTGAAAAGAGGATTGTTCTCAAATGAAGCCGGTTCTGGTTCAGCTCCATGTGCCGCTGCAGCAGCAGATTGCCACAGACCGGCACAGGCAGGATTAGTTCAGGCTCTTGGCGTATTTGTGGATACCATTATCATTTGTACATGTACAGCAATGATTATGCTTCTGGCTCCACAGGAATTGACAGAAGGCTTGACCGGTATGGAATTGCTACAGACAGCAATGGGATATCACCTGGGAAGATTCGGTGTTATATTTATTGCAATTACATTATTTTTATTTAGCTTTTCAACATTTCTTGGAATTTTATTTTATGCCCGCAGTAATGTCGCCTATTTATTTGGAGACAAATGGTGCTGGCAGACGGCCTATAAAGTGCTTGCACTTGTTATGTTGTTTATCGGAGGTATTGCAGCATATACATTTGTATGGGATCTTGGGGATGTCGGAATTGGGTTAATGACAATATTCAATGTAGTATTCTTATATTTACTGGCAGATGAAGCGATAGATGAACTAAAAGATTATGAAAAAAGTAAAAAACTGAAAAAATAAGGTTAATTATAAAAATTAGTTGGAAATGTGATATATTTGGGGAAAGTGATAGAATGTCATATTCAAAAAAGAGAAGAGTATCCTACATAGCGGTTTTCGTATGTGTGGCGGCAGCATTGCTTTGCCGCTATGTGAAAAAGACATCGGATATCGAAAATATAATATTAGATCAGAGCTGTACCTGTCTGTATCTGGGTTTATATATAGCATGGGGGATTTATTTGCAAAAGAGGGTAGTAAATTACAAAATCAGAAGATGTCTTGTTGAGATTGCCTGCCTGATGGTTTTTTGGATTTTTTTGCGAAGTATAAAATATCATATTTTAATGGAAGTATTTAGTAGGAGAATGTGTTGGTATTTGTATTATATTCCATGTACGATGATTCCGACGCTAGGACTCAATGCAGCAATATTGATGGGAGAAGAGGAGGAGAAGAATACAAGGGTGCGCACATTAGCTCTTGTGCTTACAGCAATTTTATTAGCTCTTTTAGTTATTACAAATGATTTTCATCAGCTTGTATTTTCTTTTGCAGGTGAAAAGCCATTCTCAGATGCAAAGTATCAGCAGGGTCCGGTTTTCTTTGCTGTCCAAATTTGGGTAATTTCCTGTCTGATTGCAATGGAAGTGATTTTGATTAAAAAAAGTAAAATTCCAAATAAAAGAAGAACCTGGCTTCCGTTTTTTCCAGAAGCTTTGCTTCTTATCTGGAGTTTTGGTAATGTTATTGGAATATCTGTTATAAGGAATTATTTCGGTGACATGACAGTGGTTTGCTGCCTGTTGATGTCAGCAATTTATCAAAGCTGTATTTACTGCGGATTAATTGAGACAAATATCAGGTATACGGAATTATTTCAGGCGGCAGGAGGAATTTCAGCAGAGATTACAGATGACAGATGGAAGGTATGGTATCGTTCAGGAGAATTTCCTAATATTACAGATCAGATGAGACATGACGCAAAATATGCACCATTGATGCTGGAACACGGCATTCAGATTAAGCATATTTCTTTGCGGGGAGGTCATGCATTTTGGGCGGAAGATATATCACCGGTATTGGATCAGTATAAAGAATTAGAAGAGCTCCAAGTGGAATTGACTGAAAGAAACCGGTTATTACAGATTGCATATGAAAAGAAAGCGAAGAAAAAAGCAATTGAAGAGAAGAATCGTTTATTTAATTTAATACAGAATCAGACAAAGCATCAGATTTATTTATTAGATTATTATCTGGATGAGCTTCAGAAGACAGATTCAGAAGAGATTTATGATAAGCTTCTCAGAAAAATTGTGGTAGTCGGAACATATATGAAGCGTCGAAAGAATTTGATTTTGTCGCAGAAAGAAAAACAGGCAAAGTTAACGGCGGAAGATTTAAAAAGAAGTCTGACAGAGTCGTGTGATAGTTTAAAGCTTTGCGATATCAAAGGAACCTTTTATATTGATCCAACGATAAAATCGCTTGGGGATGACAGTATTTTAAAATGTTATGATTTTTTTGAATGGGTAATAGAAGAATTAATAGATGAACTTCAATCCGTTTTTCTACGTATTGCGGAGATTGACGGACAGCTTAAAATCGCGGTGACAGTGAAAGGACCGAGCGATTTATCAGTATTGTTGAAAAAGAATCCAGGGCTTTATATTGAGCAGGAAGCAGAGAATGAATGGTTTGCAGCAGTGAAAGTCTGAGCAAATAATAGGAGAAAACAGGATGTATAGTTATGTGACATATAGTGTAAAACTACATAATATATTGATGGTTTTGATGGAAATAGGTCTGGTTTTGGAGCTGTGGATTTTTTTCTCAAGATTAATACGTTCGGCTGGATTAAAAAAAATAATGAGAATAGGAATTCTGTTTTTGATGTCCTTTGTGCTGATGTGTTTTTTCTTAAATGACCATAGATATCAGCTTGGTGAAAATAATCATCCTTCGTTTTTGTTGAAAATCCCAATATGGATATTTTTAACAGGAATGTCTTTGTTGATTATCTACCTGTGTCTGCTGGTCAGAAATGAAATACTCGCATGTCGGAAAAATATTTCAGCCTGGTCGGTTAAAGAGACAATGGATGATGTTCCATGCGGGGTCTGTGTTTCAGATTCCTGTGGACATGTCGTATTATCTAATAAAAAAATGAGAGAATTAAGCAGGATGCTGACTGGGGCACCACTGCAGAACTATGAAGATTTGAAGCAGGTATTAGATGGAAATAAATCAGTTCAAGGAGTGACCAGACTCAGTCCGGAAAAAGGTGTGCTTTATTTACCAAATGGCACAGTGTGGATGTTTCAAAACTACATGTTAGCGGAAGAAGTTGAGGGGTATCTTCAGACAGTGGCATTTGATGTTACCGAAATATATTTTAACAGTGAAAAAATTCGGATGAAGAATGAAAAGCTGGAATTATTAAATCAAAAATTGAAAAAAATGTATGAGCAAATTGATGAAAGTATTCGTGAACAGGAGACTCTTAAAATGAAAATGCAGGTGCATGACAGTTTGGGGTGCTGTCTTCTTACAATCCGACGTATGCTGGAAGGTAATAAAGAACCTGATTATATGAAAAATCAGTTGGAAATCTTAAAACAATCAGTATATATATTGTCCGGGATTACGCAGGATGATACGGAGAAACAGTATGAGGAATCAATAAAACATGCGGAAAAACTAGGGGTTTCTGTGGAGATTGAAGGTGAGCTTTGTGATGAACATCAAGTCGCATTGATAACGGATAAAGCAATTCGTGAATGTGTTACAAATTGTATACGGCATGCACATGGAAGAAGAGTGTATGTACAAAGTCATAAAACCCGTGAAGGGTGGAAGGTTTGCATTACAAATGACGGAGAAAGACCGAAAGAAGGAAGTAGAGAAGGCGGTGGTCTTTCTGCTTTGCGAGAAGTTGTTGAGAGAGACGGAGGAGAAATGACAACAAAATTTGAGCCGGAGTTTTTGTTGGTTTTAAAACTACCGTTTTCGGAAACAGAAGAATAAGACATAGACTGGGAAGAGGAGGTAAGCAAAGATGATACGTGTATTAATAGTAGAAGATCAGAAAATCATGCAGAAATATTTTGAATATCTTATAGAGAACAATAAAGAAGAATTTCAGCATGTACAGACGATTGCAGATGCATATGAGGCAATAAAAATATGCAGTAAAACAAGAGTAGATCTTGTGTTGATGGATGTACAGACATTTCATAACCATGATGGACTTAAAGCCGGTAAAGAAATTAAAGAAGCACATCCGAAAATCAAAGTATTGATCGTTACCTCACTTATTGACCCGGAAGTTTTGGCAAGAGCAAAGTCAGGGAGTGCAGACAGTCTCTGGTATAAAGATCATGGGGACGAGGAAATTCTTGATGTTATTCGACGAACACTAGAAGGACAAAGAGTGTTTCCGGATATCTCTCCGGATGTGCAGCTAAATTGGATCCAGAGTGATGAAATCAGTCCAAGACAGCTAGAGATGCTGCGTTTGTACATAAAAGGTATGTCATATTCGGAAATTGCGAAAAAGATGGGATGTTCTACGGCAGGAGTTAGATGGAACTTCCAGGAAATGATCTCAAAAGCAGGATATTCCTGCAAAGAAGATTTGATTGCAGCGGCATTGGAAAGTAAATTGCTAGTTACAACTTTGAAATAATGAGAGCATTGCAGATTTTCTGCATTGCTTTATTTTTGGGAAAATACCTATCATAAGTGCTAGTGTCAGAAAACTTTGTCGGTGTGATAATAATTATAACAGAGATGCTATAACAAAAGGGAAGGAGAAGGAAGTAAAGCAGGATAGCAGTGAAGAAAATCATTTTAAAAGATAAAGAAATAAGAGAGGAGATGAGGTTAGATGTCAGGTATTGTAGAATATAAATGTCCGGCATGTGGAGGCGCAATGGAATTTGACAGTACCCTTCAAAAAATGAATTGTCCGTATTGTGATACGACAATGACGGTGGAAGAGTTTGAAGCAATGCAGAAAAAGGATGAAGATAATACTGGCAATGCACAGCAGAGTGAAAATGCACAGTGGTCATCGGGAGGAAATAATCAGTGGCAGGATGGAGAGACAGATAACATGGCAGTCTATGTATGTGAGTCTTGTGGTGGTGAGATAATTGCTGATAAAACAACAGGAGCAACAACTTGCCCATTCTGTGATAATAAAATTGTCATGAAAGGAAATTTCGCAGGGGATTTGAAACCAGATTGCGTAATCCCGTTCAAATTAGATAAGAAGGCGGCAAAGGAAGCATACATAAAACATCTGAAAGGTAAAAAATATTTGCCTAAAGTATTTAAGGACGAAAATCATATCGACGAAATTAAAGGTGTTTATGTTCCATTCTGGCTCTTTGATGCATCTGTACAGGCGGATATCACATATGAAGCAGAGAATATCAAAATCTGGGATGATGGTGATACTGAATATACGGAACATGAAATATATAATGCTGTACGTGGAGGAACAGAGACATTTAGCCATGTTCCCGCAGATGCGTCCAAAAAGATGGATGACGTCTTGATGGAATCTATAGAGCCATTTAACTATCAAGATGCTGTGCCATTTCAGTCAGCTTATCTGGCAGGATATGTTGCAGATCGTTATGACGTAGATAAAGAAGAACGTATGCAGCGTGCAGAAGAACGTATGAAACAGGCAATATCAAACAATTTACGAAAAACAGTGACAGGATACGCAAGTGTGAAGCAGTTGGGCGGGAATTTCCAATTTCCGGAAGCAAGTTATCAGTATGCATTGTATCCGGTTTGGATATTGAATACAACTTGGCGTAATGAAAAATTTGTATTTGCTATGAATGGACAGACGGGTAAGCTGACAGGAGATCTTCCGTTAGATAAAAAAGCGTTTCGACTGACATTGTTGATGCGAGGCGGAATTTTTTCAGTAGTTTTCCTTGCAATTTTATGGCTTTTATTCTAAAGGAAGGGGTGGGGTGAATGATGAAAATAAGAACAAAAAGAATATTGCTTTCATTTCTGTCTCTGCTCCTGCTTCTGATGCCGATTGCAGTAAAGGCAGAATCGACAGATGACATGTATTATGTAAAAGACGAAGCAAACTTGATGAGTGAAGAAGAGCAGAAAGAACTGGAAACAAAATTAAGTACGATAAGTGATTATTGGGGTGAAGATGTTGTTGTACTCACCGTTAATTCACTGGAGGGAAAAACAGCAGAAGCATACGCCGATGATTATTATGACATGAACGGATATGGAGTAAGTGGAAGGAATGGCGGAATTCTTCTGTTGGTTGCAATGGATGACCGTAAATGGCATATGTCAACCGGTGGAGAATGTATAAGCATATTCACAGATGCAGGTCTTAATTACATGCAAGAACAGTTCAAGCCGTCATTGAGCGAAGGCGACTATGCAGAGGCTTTCAATACATTTGCAGATTTGTGTGATGATTTTATGGCTCAGGCTGAAATTGGAGAGCCATATGATACTGGAAATCTTCCAAAAGAACCATTATCAATCTTATGGTATATAGGAGCAGTTGCAGCGGCATTCTTGCTAGCATTTATATGGGGCAGCATTGAAAAAGGAAAGCTCACTACAGTTCGTGAAAAACAGACAGCTTCTGATTACGCAGTGGCAGGAAGCTTGAATGTATATAACAGTCATGATCAGATGGTAAGAACATATGTAACTCAGCGTGCTCTTCCAAAAGAGAATTCTAGCAGCTCTTCAGGAAGTTCTACACATACAAGTTCGTCTGGATCAAGTCATGGCGGATGTGGCGGAAGTTTTTAGTGACTGAAAATTTTTCTTAAAAAAATAAAATGGATTGGATATATGAAATGAAATCATTCACGTATCCAATCCGTTGTTTTTTATATATTAGGAAAGTGCTTTCCTAATATATAAAAATCGCTCCGCTAAGGATGCGCACTGCGGCGTACAATGTAGGTGTCGTAAGCGACCGCCGCAGGCGCAAGAATGTGCAAGGCACATTCTTTGTTCTAGAAGTAAAATCTATAAAGCTTTCTTAAAGATAATACCCTTATATTTGTTAAGTGCTCCATATACGATAAGACCAAGTACACCAGCGGAAATAACTTCGCCGACACCGACTGTTAACATCATAAACGGTATCGGAAGAGGTACTTGATATCCGTATTTTAATACGAATGGTACAACGATAATGTTTGCTACGATCGGTGGAACTGGAGCAAGATATTTGCTCTTGTTTCTGAGCTGCCAAGTAAAGAAAGCTCCGATCAATGTAGCAAGGCTTCCGAATATGATATCCGGAACGATTGCACCGCCAAGGATGTTGCCGAGCAGACATCCGATAAAAAGTCCTGGGATTGCAGCTGGTGTAAATGCAGGAAGAATAGTGAGAGCTTCGGCAAAGCGAATCTGCACTTCTCCAAATGCAAGTGATGCACCAAGTACTGTCAATACAACATAAATAGCAGCAATCATAGCTGCCTGTGCCAGATAAAGCACCTTTGAGTTTGAGTTTTTCATTATTCTGTTCTCCTTTAGTTTTGTTTTACGTGTGGAAGGTCACGAACACACGATTCATTTTACGCCGGAAATCGGCGAAACCCTTGTAAGACCTTGTTTTTTCGGGTTTTGTAACGGGTGATAGTATAGCATGAAAAGACAAGAAAAGCAAGAAAAGTATCAAAAAAGTACCAAATGGGAAAATGATATACATTGTTAGTAAATGTTGAGGTTCGGAAAATCAAGGTTTGCTCAAAAGGGGGACGAAGTGAAAGCGGATATGTGGATTGTAATATATGATAAAGTGAAGTATTATAAAAATAGGTATAGCGGTTGATGAAATGGGGAGATGGGAGAGAATATGTTTTACACAATTAGAATTGGTGGAAAAAAATCAACTGCAATAACGATTACAAGAACTTAAAGAAGAGCATAGAAAATATGGTTCAAAAAGATAAGGATTTTCTTGATAATGCTAAAATGGAATGTAAGAGGATTATTGCCGGGGAAATTTATGAATTTAATTCTAATATGGCAAGTTTATTGCTATCTTTTTCTGCCTTTTATTTATCAATATATAAAACCGATAAGCTCTCAATGTCGCTGCTAACTTTAATATTGTTTGTAGCGGGGCTTAGCGCTATAGTGGTTTTGGGAATTAATTTGAATATGAAAAAACAAAATGCAGGGAAAATATTGTTTATAATAGACAAAATAGAAATAAAGTTAAGATACTAAAACGAACAAATAACACCTATTAAATAATTTTTAAGGCAATAAATATATGGACGGAACGCTACAATTCTTGTGTTAGAGGGAATGTAGCGTTTCTTGTGAGATGGGAACAGTAAAAAGAATATATATATACTATCGGGAGAGAGAACACAGTCTCGAAAATTTAGCTCAGCGTTTTAAGCCTTCCACCTAAAATGCAGATATTTATAACATAACAAAACTTAACTTTTTTGGCTGTATTGCGGGTTTATTATGGGATTCAAGGCGAAATGCATTGTAAGTGTATGATGTTATAGGGAAAGTGATTGCATGTCAATTATTGCCATGTTATACTTTGGGTGGAACAATCGTGTTACAGGGTGGCAGACCTCTATTCTTACATAGAATGGGGGTGGTGCTGATGAACAATAATCATTTTGATTTTAAAGACCTTATGGCTTTTGGCATGTTCATTCTTGCATTGCTGACATTCGTTTTTACGTTTATCAGATAATGTTTTAAGGCATAGAAAAACCACCCCGGAACTTTGGCGAGCGATGGAGTGGATTTTTCAGAATCATACATTGAGGTCAACCCACCTTGTGGGCGGTTGTTCTCTTTTTGTGTCTTAAATATAACATATCTGGTAGCAGGATTCAAGACGATTCGTGAAATTCACGGTTTGCCGTGAGGTGCTGCATCTGATCTGAACTGTCAAAATGACAGTGCGGACAGAGAAACAATAATATGTTGAGTTGCTAATTTATGCTGACTTATTGGTGAGTTTTCATTGGGCGTGACGAAAACAGTATCTGATTTGTTCTTTAGGGCAAGTAAGAATAACAAAAAACTGACATAACAGAACCTTTCTGTTTGCCAGTTTTTGTTATTTTAAAAATATATGTTTGGAAGTTATTAAATCTAAAACGCTTCACATTTTTTTACAATCTCAGGAAATTCCATTCCGTGAGAAGCTTTGATAAGAATTGTATCGTGAGGCTTGATCACATTCTTCATCTCTTTAAAGAAATCTGCTTTTGTTGCATAGTGATGCACTTCTGTCCCCTTATTTTGGTTTTTTGCTCCTGAAGAGAGAAAGCGTGTGTATTCTCCGATGGAAATTACGACATTAATGCCAATCTGTGCAGCGTGAGCACCAACTTCATAATGCATTGCATCAGCATCATCACCAAGCTCAAACATATCTCCGAGAATAGCAACAGTTCTTGTATCCGCTTTAGCGAGAACATCCAACGAAGCTTTCATAGAAGCAGGATTTGCATTGTAACAGTCATCAATGATTGTCAGATTCTCTGTTTCAATCAGATGATTGCGTCCTGCAAGAGGAACTAATGCCTCAATTCCCTTCTTGATTTCATCATCTGTCATACCGAGAGCATATCCAACTGCAATTCCGGCAAGCGCATTGTATACCATATGTTCGCCTGGAATTGTAATATGTGCTGTGAATTCTGAAGATGGGGTGATAAATTTGGCGGTTGTTCCGTGCATTCCCATATCTTCAATATCATTAGCATGATAATTTAAACTGTCATCGAAGCCGAAATAAATTGGTTTGATTTTGTTTTCCGGAACGAAAGAGATGAGTTTATCATCGTCTCCGTTGAAAATGATTGTTCCGTTTGGATTCATATACTGGAACATCTCTGTTTTCGCTTTTAAAATGCCATCGCGAGACTGTAAATGTTCAAGATGAGCACATCCGATGTTAGTGAGTACACAGATATCCGGACGAGCCATTTTTGCAAGTCGAGTCATCTCACCAAAATGACTGATTCCCATTTCAAGAACAGCTACTTCATGTTCTTCGCGAATGTTGAAGATTGTCAATGGAAGTCCAATCTCGTTATTAAAGTTTCCTTCTGTTTTTAGTACATTGAACTTCTGACTTAAAACCGAAGCAATCATTTCTTTCGTGCTGGTTTTACCAACGCTTCCGGAAATACCGACAACTTTGATATCCAGGGAACGGCGATAGTGTTCAGCAATTGCTTTCATAGCCTGTTCGCAGGAATCCACAAGGATATAGGAAAAGTCAACATCTCCTAAATTTTCTTCTGAGAGGGCACATAAAGCACCGGATTCTATCGTTTTTGTGATAAATGTATGTCCGTCTACGCGAGCACCACGAATTGCGATAAACAAGCTGTCTTTTTGAACTTTACGACTGTCAATTACAACACTGGAAACAGATTTTTCCAGATTTTCTTCGGGTCCAAAATATGTACCCTGACATGCTTTGGAGATTTCTTTTAATGTCATATGCTTCATAGCAACAGAACCCTCATCTTTCTTAGTTATATCGTGCTTCTAAAGATTTTTTGATGATCAGTTCACAAAGATCACCATATTCGATTCCTGTAACAGCAGCTTCTTTTGGAAGGAGGCTTGCAGCTGTCATACCAGGAAGTGTGTTCATTTCCAGGCAGTACAGATTATTGTCTGCATCTAACAGGAAATCAGCGCGGCTGTATACATCCAGCTTCAGGGCATGGAATGCACGGACTGTGTAATCCTGCATTTTTGCAGAAATTTCTTCGCTGATATTTGCCGGGCAGACTTCTTCAGTGGCACCAGCCTGATATTTGTTTGCATAATCAAAAAATCCTGTTTTTGGAATGATTTCGATAGGTGGTAATGCTTTATCATCGATAATACCACATGCAAATTCGCGGCCTTTTACATATTCTTCAATAACAAGCTCATCTTCATAGCGGAAAGATTTTTCAAGAGCCTCATTATATTCTTCCTCAGTATTTACAATGTAAACACCGATGCTTGAACCGCCGGAGCAAGGTTTTACAACGACTGGAAGAGAGAGCCCAAGGCTTGTCAAATCTTTTTTATTTTTATTTTTGTGGATGCAGACACCATTTGGTGTAGGAATGCCGGATTCTAAGAAAATCTGTTTTGCAATTCCTTTATGCATTGCAGCTGCACATCCAAGTGAATTTGGTCCTGTATATTTAATTCCCAACAGATCAAATGTAGCCTGTAATTTTCCGTTTTCGCCTTCACCGCCATGAAGACCGATGAATGTAATATCAGCCATGCGGCAAAGTTCGATTACATTTGGTCCTAAGAAGCAGTCAGACTGATCAGGACGGGACGCCTTGATAGCTGCGAGGTCAGGTTCTTCAGTAGCAATGTTCTTAGCAATCTCAAGACCGTGTCCGGGAAGTGTAAATACTTCCTCTAGTTTGTCAGAGTCATAAGGAAGACCCATAAATACATCCAGAAGAAATGCATCATGTCCTTTCTCAATTAATGTGCGGCAGATACCGGCAGCAGAAGAAAGTGATACGTCACGTTCTGTACTTAAGCCTCCGGCTAATACGATAATTTTCATGATTTATACTCCTTTTATCTTATTTGCTCATTTCATCCAGCAGTCTGGTCTTTGTATCATACAAACTTCTGGAAAGATCAACATATACTCCATGTGGATTGAAAAGTCGTTTTGTTTCATCCCAGAGAGTTTCTTTTTCTTCCTTGCAGAACTGTGCAATCTCCATAACAGAAGGTGATTCATAGATACATTCGCCATGCTTGAAGATTGGAAGCAGGATTTCTTTCATAGTGTAGCTTCCACCCGGAAGACGTGTTTTCTTCCATGTGGCATTTGGATCGAAGAGAAGAAGTTCATCTTCTTCGTTCCAGGTTTCGTCAGCAAAGCAAATGAGGTCGGCCCGAATCTTACCTGTTTCTTTGTCGTAAATACGATAAATAGTTTTATCTCCGGGATTTGTGATTTTTTCAACATTTTCTGAAATTTTAATCTTAGGAATAAATTCTCCGTCACTGTTCTGAATGGCAGAAAGTTTATAAACACCTCCAAAAGAAGGGCAATCCTTAGAGGTGATCAGGTTCGTTCCGACACCCCAGGAACCAATCTTAGCACCTTGAATCTTCAAGTCATTGATTAAGAATTCATCCAAATCATTGGATGCGGCAATAACAGCATCCGTGAAACCTGCTTCATCCAGCATCTTTCTTGCTTTTTTAGAAAGATATGCGAGGTCTCCACTGTCCAGACGAATTCCGTAAGATTTTGGATGGATTCCCGCATCCCGCATCTCTGTGAAGACGCGAATCGCATTTGGGACACCGGACTTTAATGTGTCGTATGTGTCGACAAGTAAAGTGCAGGCATTCGGATATAAACGTGCATATTCTTTAAATGCAGTATACTCATCTTTGAAACTCATGATCCAGCTGTGTGCGTGAGTACCCATAACCGGAACATCAAACATCTGACCGGCGAGAACATTGGATGTTCCTACACAGCCACCGATCATAGCAGCTCTGGCACCATACAGACCGGCATCAGGCCCCTGTGCACGGCGCAGACCGAATTCCATGATTCCATCTCCCTGAGCTGCATAAACTACACGTGATGCTTTTGTTGCAATCAGGCATTGATGGTTGATGATGTTCAAAATAGCTGTTTCTACAAGCTGGGCTTCCATAATAGGAGCAACGATCTTTAATAATGGCTCTTTTGGGAAGATTACACTTCCTTCAGGAATTGCATAAATATCACCGCTAAAGTGGAAACCGCTTAAGTAGTGAAGAAAATCTTCACTGAAGATGCCAAGACCTCGAAGATAATCTACATCTTCATAAGAAAAATTCAAGTTTTTTATATAATCAATGACTTGATCCAGACCAGCCATAATAGAATAACCGCCATTGTTAGGATTATTACGGAAAAACACATCGAAAATAACGGTTTCATTTTCTTGTGTTTCGAAATAGCCCTGCATCATAGTCAATTCATATAAATCAGTTAGTAACGTAAGATTTCGTGTATTCATTTTAGTCTCCTTGTGTTACGTTAAATTTCCGCATTCTTATTAATTGTTTCCTGAACAATATTCTGTACATAAGCACCGATATGTTTTTTGTTCTCAGCATCCAGTTCATTTGGATAAATTGGTTTGCCATATTCGATGACAACATGTGTCTTTTTAATATGCGGAAAATGATTTTCTAAAATATCAGCAGTATTATTCAGAGAGACCGGGACAATAGGACATCCTGTTTTTGTGGCAATCCTAAATGCACCATCTTTAAAAGGAAGTAAACTTAATTCTTCTCCTTTATTTCTTGTACCCTCCGGAAAGATAAAGATAGAAATACCATTCTTAACATATTCAATGGCTTTTAAAATTGTCTTTAATCCTTCTTTTGCATTCTCACGATCTAAGAAAAGACAATAGAGATATTGCATCCAGACAGAGAGAAAAGGAACTTTCTGAACCTCTTTTTTAGCTATATAACCGGTGAGACGTTTGCAGCGTGAATATGTCAGGACAATATCGAAATAACTGCGGTGATTACCGATAAATAAAACAGCCTCATCCGGAATATTCTCTTCTCCGATCACAGTGACAGACACACCGGATAATCTGGTGATGACTTTAAACGCCCACTGGACAATGCGAAGAGAACTGATATCTTTTGCATCTTTGTTTACCTTGCCAATCAGCCATTCAACGAAAAAAATCGGAATTGACAAAATCAAAAACAGTATAAGAAATACTGCGACAATGATTAAACGTATCATAGATATAAACCTCTCTTTTGTTTATGACTTGTAATTGAACTATTACGTTCAAAACTACTATTCAAAGTATACTAAACTTATGTTAAAAACACAACGCATAAATCAACATTTCAAGTAATAAGATACTAGAGAAATGGATATGTGAAGTGCATGTTGGACATGGTTTTGAAAAAAATAAAACGCTTGAGTACAGGCGTCGTCGTGATTTTGAGCGTGGTAATAACAGCTGTCGGATGTATAACCAAGGTAGAGGTAACAGAAAAAATACGGGATCTAAAGTTTACTGTTCTTGAAAAAGCAGAGCTGCCGAATGAACTGAAAGAAAAAATATCAAAAAATAAAGAAAAGGCATTTCATTTGACATATTCGGATCAAGGAGAATTGTATATTGTGGAAGGATATGGAGAAAAACCACAGAGCGGGTATAGTGTAAAAGTGACGGAATTTTATGAAACTGCAGAAGCGATTTATATCCATACAGAATTAGATGGACCGCCCAGAGATGAAAAAACAAAAGAAATTGTAACATATCCATATATAGCAGTTAAAACGAAAGAAATCGGGAAACCGGTTCAGTTTCATAATTGACGCAAAGTCGGAAATAGCGTTTGTATGCAAGGAGGGGCTCATGGAATTAGTACAAAAACAAGTGCGTTATATGCAGGAAAAACCATCTATAACAGATCAATTTCAAATGGATGAGGATTATAATGTTCCGGATACAAAAGATGATGTAAAGCAGATTGTAAGAAGTAAAGAAACCGTAAAAATCGAAGATATAAATTTAATAGAAAATTATCTGAGAGTATCAGGAAAGCTTTGTTTTCAAATTTTATATATTGTGGATTCAGAAGAAAACAGACTGGCTTCACTAGAAGGAAAAATTCCGTTTGAGGAGATGGTTTATGTTACAGATATGGGAAAGGATGAGTTTTTTATCAAACATGTGAGAACGGAGTTTCAGTCAGCTTTGATTCATTCACGTAAAATCAGTTTACATGCAATGATTGAACTTGAAATTGGAAGAGAACAAATGCAGGAGGAAGAAACAACAATAGATATGGAAAGTGATGTGCCGGTCTATAAAAAAGTGAACAGAATCAACCTGCTTGGAATCCAGATGAATAAAAACGATACATATCGTGTTAAAGAGGAAATCACACTTCCGGGAACAAAAGAAAGTATAGGTCAATTATTGCTTAGTGATATCAGCCTGCGTAAGCTGGAAATACGTTTGATGCAGGACGAACTTCGATTACAAGGTGAATTTCTGGTCTTTATAATTTACTTGTCAGAAGAACAGAAGATGGATTGGCTGGAACAGACAGTTCTATTTGAAGGGAAATTAGAGTGCAGCGGGATTGAAGAAGGAATGTATGACTATATAAACTACGCACTGGAAGATACACTTGCAGATGTCCGGCTTGATGAAGACGGGGAAATGCGTGTGATTGGAATTGAAGGAACGATACATTTGAGGATGAACATTTACAAAGAAGAAAGTATAGATGTGCTGGCGGATATGTATTCCCTTCAGAAAAAATGTGAATTTGAGGTGAGAGAAGCAGATTATGAGGAATTGATGATTCAAAATCATTCGAAATGCAAAATATCAGAACATTTAAATCTTCCGGAATTGAAGGAAGATGTTTTGCAGATATGTCATAGTGATGGTGAAATTCAGTTAGAACATGTGGAACCGTCCAAACAAGGACTTCAGCTTGATGGAATCCTGCATCTTTCCTTTTTGTATTTGAGGGCGAATGATGAACAGCCTTTTGGAAACTGGCAGGGAATGATTCCATTTACCTGGCTTTTGGAGTGCAATAATATGCCGGAGAATGTGAAATATAATATAGCAGAGCATGTGGAACAGCTATCTGTAAATCTTGCCGGAAATGAGGAAGTAGAAATCAAGGCAGTCTTATCATTCGATACATTTATACGAAAATCGGTGACTGCACAGGTAATCACATCAGTAGCATTTGCCCCATTGTCGGTAGAAGAAATAGAAAAGAGACCGGGAATTGTAGGGTATGTAGTGAAAAAAGAGGATAAATTATGGGATTTAGCGAAGAAATTTATGACGACGGAAGAGGGGATTATGGAAGTCAATAATTTAGAACAAACTACAATAAAAGAAGGGGATAAAATCTTGATTTTCAAGGAGAATTTGAGTATACTATAGCTATATTGTATACAAGATACAAACGAGAACATGGAGGACACACCGATGAAGCAGATTGAGCTAAAGTCACTGGCAAAAATCAATCTAGGATTGGACGTTCTTGGAAGAAGAGAGAATGGATATCATGACGTGCGGATGATTATGCAGTCCATTTATCTGTATGATGAAGTAAAGATTAAGCGAACGAAAAATCCGGGGATTGAAATAAAGACAAATTTGTATTTTCTACCAACAGGAAAAGAGAATATTGCATACAAAGCGGCAGAGATGTTGATAGAAGAATTCCATATTGAGGAAGGTGTTCATATTACATTGAACAAACACATTCCGGTTGCAGCCGGGATGGCAGGAGGAAGTTCGAATGCAGCGGCAGTTCTGTATGGTATGAATAAGATGTTTGATCTGAAGCTGACACAGACAGAACTGATGGAGCGAGGAGTAAAGCTTGGTGCAGATGTTCCGTACTGTATTATGCGAGGGACAGTTTTGGCAGAGGGTATTGGAGAAGAATTGACCACACTCACTCCTATGCCGAAATGTTTTGTGTTGATCGCAAAACCACCAATCAGTGTGTCTACGAAAGTTGTCTATGAAGCGTTGGATTCAAAAGAACTTGTAGAGCATCCGGATATTGATGGGCTAATTGAAGGATTAGAGAAACGAGATCTTAAAACAATCGCTTCATGTATGGGAAATGTTCTCGAAGATGTAACGATTCCAATGCATCCGGTCATCGAGGAGATAAAACAGGAGATGAAAAATGCGGGTGCATTAAATGCGATGATGAGTGGAAGCGGACCTACGGTGTTTGGGTTATTTGAGACAAAGGCAGCAGCAAGAAAAGCACAGGACAGAATTAGGAGAAGGGCACTGGCAAAACAAGTTTACGTAACAAATGTACATGGTGCAGGGAGGAACTGACAGATGGAGATGAACTTTGAAGTGAATATGAATGAATATCTGCCACTCCGTGATGTTGTGTTCAATACATTACGACAGGCAATTTTGAGAGGAGAATTGAAACCGGGGGAGAGACTGATGGAGATTCAACTGGCAAATAAATTAGGTGTCAGCAGAACTCCGATAAGAGAGGCAATCCGCAAGTTGGAGTTGGAAGGTCTTGTTTTGATGATTCCAAGAAAAGGTGCGGAGGTTGCCCAGATTACAGAAAAGAGTTTGAGAGATGTTCTTGAAGTGCGAAGAGCACTCGAGGAACTTGCAGTGCAGCTTGCATGTGACAGAATGACAAAAGAAGGAATGCAGGAGTTAAAGCAGGCGGCAAAAGAATTCGAAGCACTGCTTGGAAGTGCAAGCGATATCACAGCAGTTGCAGAAGCTGATGTAGCATTTCATGATTTAATTTATCTTGCAACGGACAATCAAAAATTGATTTCCTTGTTGAATAATTTTAGAGAACAGATGTATCGATACCGTGTGGAATATCTGAAATTAAAAGAGCGGCATCCACAGATCATACAGGAACATAATGATATTGTCGAGTCAATTGAAAAGGGTGAGAAAGAGCGGGCAACAAAAGTAACTTGCACACATATTGATAACCAGGTACAAACTGTAAGTGATACATTGAAACATATTGAGTAAGCTGTTTTTATGGGTAGATAGAACAATAACAAGAAGCTGGATGGCGGATAAGTTTGATTTCGAATAAGTAGAATCAGAAATGGCAATACTCCCTGCATCAGAAAAGATGGAGGGAGTTAAATATGTTATCCGGGAAGAAGCAAAAACTGATAAGGACATCTGCTTATCGATACGAAGATGAATTACAATGTGAAAATAAATTTGCGAGGCGGGAACTCAGGTGGACAAGGATTGGTCTGTTGTTGTGCGCAGCTTTGCTGGTGGTACTGGTCATAATTGTTGTCGGATGGCAAAGTATGATGATATCAGAGGCACGCATGCAGCAACATCTTGCACAAGAGGTATTGCGCTTTCATGTGCTGGCAAACAGCGATAGCGAAGAAGACCAGGCATTGAAAATGCAGGTGAAAGAAAAGGTTATCGAATTGCTGGAAGAGGAAATCCCAGAAGGGATGAATGTGACTGAGACAGCAGACTGGATGAGAAGAAATACGGATAAACTGAGAGACTGTGCGCAGCAGGTTGTGCTTAAAAACGGGTATGATTATCCAATAAGTGCAGCAGTTACAACCTGTTATTTCCCAGAAAAGACATATGGTGATGTAAGATTTCCAGCCGGAAACTATGAAGCTTTGAGAATTGAGATAGGAGAGGCAAAGGGGCATAACTGGTGGTGTGTGTTATACCCGGGACTTTGTTTTTTGAATACAACAAATGCTGTTGTTCCGGAGGAGGGAAAGCAAAAGTTAAAGTCTGTTTTGACGGAAGAAGAATATGAACAGATTACGTCAACAACAGAATTTCATATCAGATGGAAGCTGTTGCCAAGCTTGAATAAATAAAAAAGATAAAATATAATAATTACGACAGACATTTTAGAAAGGAAATACAGATGTATACATTCGATAGTAAAGTAAGATACAGTGAAATCGATCATCGAGGAACAATGACATTACCGGCGTTAATCAATTATTTTCAGGATTGCAGTACATTTCAATCAGAGTCTTTAGGCTTTGGAGTGAAGGCTGCAAAAGAGAAGAAAAAAGCATGGATTCTTTCTTACTGGCAGGTTGTTGTAGAACGATATCCAGAGTTAGGAGAAGAAATCACAGTGGGAACATTTGCCAGTGATTTTAAGGGCTTGTTTGGAGAACGTAATTTTGTGATGCTGGATAAAGAGAACAACAGACTTTCATGTGCCAATTCACTCTGGGTTTATATGGATATGGAGAAAGGACGCCCGATTTTGCCGGACAAAGAAGAAATCGAAGCGTATGGAACAGAACCGAAACTGGATATGGATTATGAAGGCAGAAAAATCAGACCGGCAGCAGAATATGAGGACAGAGAAGCTTTTCCGGTAAGAAAATATCATATTGATACGAATGAACATGTAAATAATTGTCAGTATGTACAATTCGCAATGGAATTGCTTCCCAAAGATCAGGTCATACATCAGGTTCGTGTAGGTTATAAGAAGTCAGCAGTTTTAGGTGATGTTATTTACCCAAAGTATGCAAAAGAAACGGATCGTACAGTAATTGAGTTATGCGATGAAAATGGGGTATCTTATGCGACTGTTGAAGTGAAATAGGTATATATATTTTCAAAAGAATAGTGTATAGTAAGAGATGAAGTTAACAAATCAGGAGGAAAAGTATGAAATATGATGTAATTATTATAGGAGCCGGACCGGGAGGTATTTTTTCAGCATATGAATTAGTAAAAAGAAAGCCAGAATTAAAAATAGCAGTCTTTGAGTTGGGGAATCCATTGGAGAAACGTCGTTGTCCGATCGATGGTAAAAAAGTAAAGAGCTGTATCAAATGTAAAACATGTGCGATTATGAGTGGATTCGGTGGGGCCGGAGCATTTTCAGATGGAAAATACAATATTACAAATGCATTTGGTGGAACATTGTACGAGCATATCGGAAGAGATACAGCCATTGATTTGATGAAGTATGTAGATGATATCAATGTGGAGTATGGTGGAGAGGGAACTAAAATGTACTCTACAGCCGGAACAAAATTCAAAAAATTATGTATGCAGAATAAGCTTCAGCTGTTAGATGCATCAGTAAGACATCTTGGAACAGATATCAACTACGTTGTATTGGAAAATATTTATGCAGAATTGAAAGATAAAGTGGAATTCCGTTTTGAGTATCCGGTAGATCATCTGGAAGCAATCGAAGGTGGATATCGAGTATTCTGTGGGGATGATTTTGATGATTGTGAGAAATGTATCGTATCTGTAGGACGAAGCGGAAGTAAGTGGATGTCAAAAGTATGTGAAGATATGAAGATTCCGACAATGTCTAACAGAGTAGACCTTGGAGTGCGTGTGGAAATTCCGTCACAGATTTTCTCACATCTGACAGATGAATTATATGAAAGTAAGATTGTATATCGTACAGAGAAGTTCGAAGATAATGTGCGTACATTCTGTATGAATCCGAATGGAATTGTTGTAAATGAAAATACAAAGGGTATCGTGACAGTAAACGGACACAGTTACGAAGACAAAGATAAACAGACAGAGAATACAAACTTTGCACTTCTTGTATCAAAGCATTTTTCAGAGCCATTCAAGGACAGTAATGGATATGGTGAAAGTATCGCACGTTTATCTAATATGCTTGGCGGAGGAGTTATTGTACAGCGGTTTGGTGATTTGATCCGTGGAAGACGAAGTAATGAGAAACGTATCGAAGAAGGACTTGTTCGTCCGACATTGGCTGCGACACCGGGAGATTTGAGTCTTGTACTTCCAAAACGAATTTTAGATGGAATTATTGAGATGATCTATGCGTTGGACAAAATCGCACCGGGAACAGCAAATGATGATACACTGCTCTATGGCGTAGAAGTAAAATTCTATAACATGGAAGTAGAGATCGATGAGAATCTTGAAACATTGTATAAAGGCTTATATGTAATCGGAGACGGAAGTGGAGTAACACACTCTCTTTCTCACGCATCTGCAAGTGGTGTTTATGTAGCAAGACATATAACTGAAAATATGTAAGACGGGAAGGAAATAACGAAGATGGACAACGAAAAAGAAGTGTTAGGAAAATTAAGAAATTCAGAAGCAATTTATGTGCCGATGTCAGAATGTACAAAGATGCCATTTGTACTATGTGATGAGGAAACATTTGATGATGAAATTTTAGTTTTCTTTGATGAGGAACATGCAAAGGAAGAGTGTAAAAAATTGATGGAGCAGAAAAATCCTCTTCATATTATTAAATTAGATCATAAATTTTTGCTTTCCTTTTATTCCAGTCTGTTGCCGATGGGAATTAATGCAATTGTAGTAGAAAAAGGGACAGAGCAGGAGATGATTATTCAGTTGTCCTCTTTGATCACAAGAAAGAATGGCAGCGAAGATGCTCAGGGAAGACCGATTGTAGAGAATCCGGAACTTCAGCTTACAGCATTATATTTTATGCAGCAGCTTCGTAAGACAGAAGATCTTCAAATGACAGAGGAGCTTAAAGAGCTACAGGAAGAAATGTTGGCACATTATGTAAAAGGTACATATATTGTTGCATATCAGGAAGAGCAAGGTGTTGCAATTTTAAGACAGAAGGATGGAAAGGTATTACAGCCATTATTTACAGATATCCAGGAATATTTGAAGTTCCAAAATTCGCAGAAAGATGTGAAATTTAAGACAGCTGTTATCGAAGCAAAAGATCTTTCAAAGATTCTGGCAAAAGAGACAACAGGCGTTGTAGTAAATCCTTACAGTATTAATCTGCAGCTGCAGGTTAATAGAAAAACGAAGAGAAATAATAGGAGATAAATATGAAATTAGGAGAAAAGCAGGTTCTAACTGTTGTGAAGATAGTGGACTTTGGAGTATATCTTGGAAGTGATGAGGAACGAGTATTACTTCCGAAAAAACAGGTTCCTTCTGGAATTGAAGTGGGGGATCCGATTGAAGTATTCTTATATAAGGATTCTTCAGATCGTCTGATTGCAACAACAAACGAACCAAAACTTACGATTGGTCAGCTTGCAGTTTTAGAGGTTGCAGATACAAGCCGTATGGGTGCCTTTTTGAACTGGGGATTGGAAAAAGATCTTTTTCTTCCATTTAAGCAGCAGACTGCAAAGGTAGAAAAAGGCGATCATTGTCTTGTAACATTGTATATTGATAAGAGTGATCGTTTGTGTGCAACAATGAAAGTATATCATCAGCTGCGTACAGATTCTCCATATAAAAAAGATGATAAGGTAAGTGGAATCATTTATGACAGAAGCGATGAATTTGGTATGTTTGTAGCAGTTGACAATCAGTTTTCCGCAAGAATTCCAAAGAAAGAATGCAATGGAAGACTCCGTGTCGGAGATATGATTGATGCACGAGTTACAGCGGTAAAAGAAGATGGAAAACTGGATTTAAGTGTCAGAGATAAAATTCCGGAGCAGATGGATAAAGATGCAGAGCAGATTTTGCAGGAAATCAAAAATCATGGCGGCAAGCTTCCGTTTACGGATAAGGCAGATCCAGAAGTTATCAAGGAAGAGTTTGGTATGAGCAAAGCTGCATTTAAGCGTGCAGTAGGACGTCTTTTAAAACAAAAGAAGATAGAAATTCTTGAAAATGGAATTCGGATGCGTTAAAACTATTGCAATCCAAATAAAATTGATTATAATAAAAAAGAAGACATAAAGGAATCATAAAGGTAGAGAAGCGAAAGGAGAACATAGAGATGAAAGTACAGAATATTACAAATGTTGATGCATTTTTTAAAGTAGTAGACGATTGTGTTGGAAAGGTTGAGTTAGTAACAGGTGAAGGAGACAGACTGAACCTGAAATCAAAACTTTCTCAGTATGTATCTATGGCAAACATTTTCTCAAATGGAGAGATTCCAGAGTTAGAGATTATTGCTTACGAAAAAGAAGATACAGATAGACTGATTAAATTCATGCTTGATGGAGAATAAGATTTTTCTGAATTAAGAATGTTGATATTGAGAAGTGATGAAAAGGGTAGTTTCCATATGGGAACCACCCTTTTTGAATCATAAAAGAGGTAGAATATGAATTTTTCACATTTACATGTCCATACGGAGTATAGTCTGCTGGATGGTTCTAATAAAATAAAAGAATATGTAGCCCGGGTCAAAGAACTTGGGATGAACAGTGCCGCAATCACAGATCATGGAGTTATGTATGGTGTGATTGATTTTTATCGGGAAGCAAAAAAGAATGGAATCAAGCCGATTCTTGGCTGTGAGGTTTATGTTGCACCCAATTCCCGTTTCGACCGGGAGATTACAGGTGGTGAGGACAGGTATTATCATCTTGTACTTTTGGCAGAGAATAATACAGGATATTCAAATTTGATGAAGATTGTTTCAAAAGGATTCGTGGATGGGTATTATTATAAACCTCGAGTAGATAAATCGTTGTTGAGAGAATATCATGAAGGTATCATTGCATTGAGTGCATGTCTGGCGGGGGAAGTTCCGCGTTATATTTCAAAAGGACTATATGACAATGCAAAAAAAGCGGCATTAGAGTATCAGGAGATATTTGGCAAGGATAACTTCTTTTTGGAATTACAGGACCATGGGATTCCGGAGCAGGGAATTGTAAACCAGAGATTGTTACAGATGTCAGAAGAGCTTGGCATTGAGCTTGTGGCGACGAATGATGTGCATTACACTTATGCGGAAGATGAGAAACCACACGATATTTTGTTATGTATACAGACCGGCAAGAAATTACAGGATGAAAATCGTATGCGTTACGAAGGCGGGCAGTATTATGTGAAATCACCGGAAGAGATGGCAAATCTGTTCCCATATGCATTGCAGGCACTGGAGAATACTCAGAAAATAGCAGACCGCTGTGATGTAGAGATTGAATTTGGTGTGACAAAACTGCCGAAATACGATGTGCCGGATGGCATGACATCGTGGGAATATCTCAATAAGCTGTGTTATGAAGGTCTGGAGAGACGATATGAGAACCCACCGGAAGAATTGAGGGAGCGATTGAAATATGAGCTGGATACGATTCAGCATATGGGATATGTGGACTATTTCCTGATTGTGTGGGATTTCATTAATTATGCGAAAAGACATGATATTGCGGTAGGACCGGGACGTGGGTCAGCAGCCGGAAGTATTGTGTCATACTGTCTTGAAATTACGAATATTGATCCGATGCGCTATCAACTTCTGTTTGAGCGATTCCTAAACCCAGAGCGTGTATCCATGCCCGATATTGACGTGGACTTTTGTTTTGAACGCCGTCCGGAGGTAATTGATTATGTTATGCGTAAATATGGAAAAGACCGTGTGGTACAAATCGTTACATTTGGTACACTGGCAGCAAGAGGAGTAATTCGTGATGTGGGTCGTGTTATGGATCTTCCATACGCATTTGTTGACAATATTGCAAAGATGATACCGCAGGAGTTAAATATTACGATTGATAAGGCTTTAAAAATGAATTCGGAGCTTAGAAGTACATATGAATCAGATGAACAGGTAAAATATCTGATAGATATGTGTAAGAGACTGGAGGGCTTGCCGAGACACAGTTCAATGCATGCGGCAGGTGTTGTGATCAGTCAGAAGTCGGTGGATGAATATGTACCATTGTCAAGAGCATCAGATGGAACGATCGTGACACAGTTTACAATGACAACACTGGAAGAACTTGGGCTTTTGAAAATGGATTTCCTGGGACTTCGTACATTAACGGTAATTCAGAATGCGGTGAATCTGGCAAAGCAAAAGAATCCGGATTTTCAGATTGATAAGATAGATTACAATGATCAGGCGGTTTTAGATTATATCGGAACAGGTAAGACAGATGGTATATTCCAGTTAGAAAGTGCCGGGATGAAGGGATTTATGAAGGAATTGAAACCACATAGCCTGGAAGATATCATTGCAGGAATCTCACTATATCGTCCGGGTCCGATGGATTTTATTCCACAGTATATCAAGGGTAAAAATGATGCATCTTCCATCACTTATGATTGCCCGCAGCTGGAACCAATCCTTGCACCGACATATGGTTGTATCGTATATCAGGAACAGGTTATGCAGATTGTACAGGCACTGGCAGGATATACACTGGGGCGAAGTGATTTACTGCGAAGGGCAATGTCAAAGAAAAAAGGCGATGTCATGCAGAAAGAACGACAGATCTTTGTGTATGGAGATGAAGAAACAGGTGTACCTGGATGTATTAAGAATGGAATTGACGAGAAAACAGCAAATAAAATCTATGATGAAATGATTGATTTTGCAAAATACGCATTTAACAAATCCCATGCGGCAGCTTATGCGGTTGTCTCATATCAGACAGCATTTTTAAAATACTATTATCCGGTAGAATATATGGCTGCACTTATGACATCTGTGATTGAAAATCCTTCCAAGGTTGCAGCTTATATCTATGCATGCCGTCAAATGAATATTAAGATTCTGCCACCGGATATAAATCGTGGGTATGCGGACTTCTCAGTTGATGAAGGAAATATCCGTTATGGTCTGGCTGCAATTAAAAGTATTGGAAAACCGATTATTCAGACAATTGTAGAAGAACGTAAAGAATATGGTGAGTTTAAGAATCTGGAAGATTTTATCAGTCGTATGTCGACCAGAGAAGCATTAAATAAACGTGCGATTGAGAATTTTATCAAGGCAGGTGCACTGGATTGTCTTGGCGGAACGAGAAAACAGTTCATGAGCATTTACATTCAGATAGTAGATCATGTCAATCAGGAAAAGAAATACTCTATGACAGGGCAGATGAGTTTATTTGATCTGGTCAGTGAAGAAGAAAAGAGTGATTTTCAGATCCAGCTTCCGAAAGTGGGAGAATATGCGAAAGAAACAAAGCTTGCCTTTGAAAAAGAAGTCTTAGGTGTGTATATTAGCGGACATCCGTTGGAAGAATATGAAGAGCAGTGGCAGAAGGCTATCTCAGCAACGACATTGGATTTCCAGTTAGACGAAGAAAGCAATCATTCTAAAGTACACGATGGAGCAAGAGAAATCATTGGTGGTTTCATTACAGAAAAAACGATGAAGGCTACAAAGACAAATCAGATGATGGCATTCGTAACATTGGAGGATTTGCTTGGAACGGTTGAGGTTGTTGTGTTTCCGCGCGATTACGAAAAAAACAGGAATCTCTTAGAAGTAGACAGGAAAGTGTTTATCAAAGGGCGCGTGTCAGAAGAAGATGATAAACCAAGTAAATTGATATGTGAGAAAGTAGTTCCTTTCAATCAGATAAAGAGGGAGTTATGGATTCAATTTCCGGATAAAGCGGATTATTTAAAAAACGAACAGATCGTATATGGATATCTTGCAGATTCCGAAGGGGAAGACGAAGTTATTATTTACTGTCAGGCAGAACGGGCTGTAAAACGCCTTCCAAAGAATAGGAATATACAGATTGCACCGCAGGTACTTAGCAAATTGATGAATCATTATGGCGAAAAACGTGTAAAAGTGGTCGAAAAGACTATTGAAAACAAGATATAAATAGTTTAGAATAACTCTAGAGTGTTAAAAAATAAGCAAACTATAAGGGATTATTATTTTGAAAGGTGGACAATCAAAATGGCAGAAAAAAACAGAAAAGAAGAATTAGAACAGATTGAAGACCGCGTGCGTACAATTGGTGTACTGACAAGTGGTGGAGATGCACCGGGAATGAATGCAGCAATTCGTGCTGTAGTAAGAACAGCTATAGCAAATGGAATCCGAGTATGTGGAATCCGCAGAGGATATCATGGATTATTAAAAGAAGAGATCATTGAATTAACAGCACGTGATGTAGCTGATACAATTCAGCGTGGTGGTACAATTCTTCAGACAGCTCGTTGTCAGACAATGCGTACAGAAGAAGGACAGCAGAAAGCAGCAGCAATCTGTAAAAAATATGGTATTGATGGTCTTGTTGTAATCGGTGGAGACGGATCATTTGCAGGAGCACAGAAGCTGGCTAACTTAGGTGTTAGAACAATCGGTCTTCCGGGAACAATTGATTTGGATATTGCATGTACAGATTATACAATCGGATTTGATACAGCTGTTAACACAGCTATGGAAGCAATTGATAAAGTACGTGATACATCCACATCTCATGAGCGTTGCAGTATCATTGAGGTTATGGGTCGTGGTGCAGGTTACCTTGCATTGTGGTGTGGTATTGCCAACGGTGCAGAGAAAATTTTACTTCCAGAAGAACATGATTATGATGAGCAGTCTATGATCGATGATATTATGGAATGTAAGAAACGCGGTAAGAAGAACTACATCATTATCAATGCAGAAGGTGTTGGAGATTCTATCAATATGGCTAAGAGAATTGAAGAGGCAACAGGAATTGAGACAAGAGCAACAATTCTTGGACACATGCAGCGTGGTGGAAGCCCGACATGTAAAGACCGTGTATATGCATCTGTAATGGGAGCAAAGGCAGTAGAGCTTCTTATGGAAGGTAAGTCAAATCGTGTTGTTGGATACAGACATGGTGAGTTTATTGATTTTGATATCAATGAAGCATTGTCTATGAAAAAAGAAATCCCGGCACATCAGTATGAGATTTCTAAAACTCTTGCACTGTAAGAAAAGTGAACATGATAAAAAAGAGGATGATGAAGCATTGAGAGGCTTGTCATCCTCTTTTTCATTACAATACTTGCGGAGATGTGATGAATGGTATAATATATAAGAACAGTTCTGTTTCAGATTACACGAATATAGCAGAACGAATATAGTAAACCATAAAACGATTAGAGTGGGAGATAGATATAGTGAATGATAAGTGTAAAAATTCAGCACCGATTGGAGTGTTTGATTCCGGGGTTGGCGGGCTTACAGTAGTAAGAGAGATCGTCAGACAATTGCCGGATGAAAATATCGTATATTTTGGGGATACGGCTCGTGTACCATACGGAAGCAAGTCGAAAAATACGATCATTCGATTTTCAGAGCAGATTATTCGCTTTTTAAAAACAAAAGATGTTAAGGCGATTGTGATTGCCTGTAATACAGCAAGTGCACTTGCATTAGATGCAGTAAGACATGAGTTTGATGTGCCGATTATCGGAGTGGTAATTCCGGGAGCAAGAGCAGCGGTGGAGGCGACACAAGATAACAAAGTAGGAGTTATCGGGACTGACGCTACAGTTCAGAGCGGTATGTACACAAAAATCATACAAGGAATGAACCCTGATATTCAAGTGATTGAAAAGGCATGTCCATTATTTGTGCCACTTGTAGAAGAAGGATTTAAAGAACATGTCGTGACAGAAGAAATTATCGAGTATTATTTACAATCCATGAAAGAATCAGATATTGATGCGATGATTCTGGGGTGTACACATTATCCATTACTTCGTTCAAAGATACGCAGTTATATGGGAGAGCGTATTCAGATTGTAAATCCGGCATACGAGACTGCGATGGATCTGAAACAATTGTTAAAAGAAGGAAATATGGCAAATGATCGTTCAAAGATGCATAGTCATTACGAATTTTACGTAAGTGATACGGCAGAGAAGTTTAGACAATTTGCAAATACGGTGATGCCATTCGATGTGCCAGAGACTAATGTAGTCAATATAGAGGAGTATTAAAAGATGACAAAAGATGTATTGGTGAGCATTTCAGGACTTCATACCGATGTTATGCAGGAGGCAGAAGAGGAAAACGAAGCCATTGAAGTGGTGAATCCTGCCAACTATTATTTTCGTAACGGAAAACATTATATAGTATATGATGAGCCGGTAGAAGGGGTGTCAGGCACCATAAAAAATAAATTAAAAATTACAGAAGATCAAGTTGTGGAAATTATGAAATCTGGTGTTTCCAATGCACACATGATCTTTGAAAAAAATAAAAAGAACCAGACCTATTATTCTACTCCATATGGACAGATGCTTGTCGGAGTGAATACAAAAGAGATGAAGGTTGATATAAAAGAGAACAGAATAGATATTCTGATTGATTATGAACTTCATGTGAATCATGAGGCCGTAGCAGACAGCAGAATAAAAATGAATATTATTTCTAAGTCAGATTATAGGGCAAACATCGCAGGAGCGACAGAAATATAAGAAATGCATATGTTAAAGTAATAAAAATGGACAAGGGTGAAATGTGAATCATCCTTGTCCATTGTTTTATTTTTTGTTTTTACTTTTTGTGTTAGTCTTGTTGTCTTTCTTAAAGCGATCCATGAATTTCTTCTTTTTAGGTGGTGTTTCCAAAGGACCACGAACACCTCTTACGCTTGTAATGTAGATTCCGCTGACAACAGCTTTGACTTCTTTCTTTACTGGAACCAGTGGAAATACCTGTGCATCGCACATGAAAGTCATAATCTTAGGTCCAACCTTTGCTTTTACAACAGGCACCTTTGAACGACGAAGATACTTTGGTGTATTTTCAATAACGACAGAAGGAAAACCTGCATCTTTTAATTTCATCTTTCCCTTATCGATAATCAACATATTCATGGTCTGAGCCATCGCATCCATCTGTGCTTTCTGTTCAGCCTGTTTTTTCTCAGCTTTCTTTCCAAAAAAATACAGTGCAACTAATGCAATGATCAGTACGGCAAGAATTACCAGCATTACAATCATTCCTGTACTCACGACAAACCCTCCTATTAAATTAAATGTAGAGCGGATATCAAGAAATCCGCAATTATGCATTTAGTATTGTATCATTGTTTAGAGTGAAGCGCAAGTAAAACAAGTGCAGAAATCGGGTAAAAGATAAAGGAAAAAGGTGTGTTTAAACAGTGTTCCAACTTTTATTCTAAAATAAAGTATGGTACAATGTAAGCATATGTTTTGGCTTGTATGGGTCATATAAATAAATCATGAGGTGAATTTAAAATGAAGAAAAAATTAGTAGCACTTACTTTAGCGGCAGTGATGACAATATCTATGGCTGGATGTGGAAATACAATGTCCGATGAGTACGTTACGATTAATAAATATAAAGGGTTGGAGATAACAGAGGTTGAGAAAACAGAGGTGACAGATGAAACTGTAGAGAATACAGTAAAGAGCTATCTTACTGCAGCACCGTTAAAAACAGAGATAACGGATCGTGCCGCACAGGATGGGGATACAGTAGACATTGATTTTGTTGGTAAAGTTGATGGAAAAGCATTTGACGGAGGAACAGCATCCGGTGCATCTTTAAAAATCGGATCTGGAACATACATTGGGGCAAATGGAGATTACAAAGGATTTGAAGAGCAGATCATCGGTCATAAGAAAGGGGACAAGTTTGATATCGAAGTGAAGTTCCCGGATGATTATTCTGAAAGTACTCTGGCAGGTAAGGTTGCGACATTTAGTATTACGTTAAATGGAATTTATGAAGTAAGTGATGATACAGAGATTACAGACGAGTGGGTAAAACAGAATAGTGATACAGCAGAGACTGTAGAAGAATTCAAAGAAGAAATCCGTACGAAGATGAAAGAGAACAATGAGTCTACGAGACAGAGTCAGCTTCAGTCAGAGGTTTTAGAAGCATTGAGCGAACAGGTTGAGGTGAAGAAATATCCAGATGGAGATATAGACAAAGAATATCAGGCAGTGGAAGACTATTATACGGCATATGCACAGCAGTATGGTATGGAGTTTGCGGATTTCCTTAAGACATATATGAATATGACAGAGGAAGATTTTAAAAAGAAAGCAAAAGAAGTTGCAGAGGAGTCAGTAAAGAAAAAACTGGCATGTGAATTGCTTGCAAAGAAAAAGAAACTGGAGCCTTCTGATAAAGAATATGAAAAGAAAGTAGAAGAATATGCAGAAAAAGCCGGATATGAAGATGTAGATGCATTTAGAAAAGCATATGATGAAGATACAATCCGTGCAACAATCCTTCAGGAGGCTGTAGCGAATTATTTGTTGGAAAGCAGTGTGCAGGTAGAGGCAGCAAGTACAGATAATTCAACAGATGGCTCTTCAAGTGATAAGTAGTTTATCGGAAAAATAAAAATGTAGATAGGGTAAAGAGTTAGGAGGAATTACGAATGGCGGTTAAGTTGGAAAATGAATTTCTATATGTAGAGATTGCAGAGATGGGGGCAGAAGTAACACGAATTTACGACAAGACAGAAGACAATGAGATTTTGTGGGAAGGGAATCCGGTTTATTGGAAACGTCATTCACCGGTTTTATTTCCAAATGTAGGTAAGACATATAAAAATAGAGTGCTGATCAACGGAACTCAATATCCAACTTCCCAGCATGGATTTGCAAGAGATAATGTATTTACATGTATCGAATCTGCAAATGAAAAGGCTTCTTTTATGTTCCGTTCTTCAGAAGAGACAAAAGAAGTTTATCCGTTTGATTTTGAATTGCATATTAACTACAAGCTGAACAAGAAAGAACTTACAGTAGAGTGGCAGGTTAAGAATTGCGGTGATGAAACAATGTATTTTACAATTGGCGGACATCCGGCATTTCGATTTGCAAAGCCAGAAGAAACAAAAGCAGACTATGTATTAAAGGTTCCGGGAAAAGAGAAGCTGGAGTATGTTTTAATCGATATAAGCTGTGGATGTGCAAATGTAGATGAGGTTCATACGTTGCAGTTGAGTGAAGAAACATATCCGTTAAGTGATGAGCTGTTTGCAAAGGATGCACTTGTAGTGGACAATGGACAGATTGAAGAAGCATGGCTGTGCCACAAGGACGGAACACCATATGTTGGAGTTCGAAGCGCAGGCTTTCCGAACTATGGTATTTGGTCAGTAGAAGGAGCTCCATTTGTATGTTTGGAACCTTGGATGGGACGATGCGATAATGTTGGATTTAATGCAGAGTTATCCGAGAAACCAAATGTAAATAAAGTGGAAGCAGGAGAAAAATTTATAAAAGATTATACAATCGTAGTTGCATAATTCTTGTAAGTCAAACTGCCAGGAGTGAATAGGGGAAGATAGAGTTAATTTCTGGTTACTGTTCACAGTACCTGTGACCAGCAACGCATCTCGCCATTTTAAATCGCCTTTGGCGATGGGCGAGATGCCGTTCAAGATAAAACGTGCATCCTCCGTGTCAATCAGCGTAGTGATTGACACGGGAGTGAATAGTAACGGTTTCTGTGCAGTAATTAAGAAACAGGAAGAGGCAGCGGGAGGAAAAATGGGGAAAGAGATAGAAAAAAATGGTTTTCAGAGAGTACTTTCAGAGATTGATGAGGCAGTAAAACCATATAACTTTGCAGACGGTGTGTTACCGGGAATTCTTATTTCCGATAATACTCCATCTTGCGGAATATATCAGCTCGGGATAGTAGATTGTTCGGGGGAATCAAGAAAGAACGATAATAATGTAGAACCGGTGTTTACAATCCATGTAAATGGATGTGAGCAGCCGGGAGAGAACATATCTGGTGATTCACAGGGAGTGATGAAAGAATCAGACATTCCGACATTTTTTATAGAATTAGGAACAACAATCCGAGGAACGGGCAAGACATTCGATACTTGGTTTAAAGATACACCGGAAGGGTTGAGAAAAATCCTAGATCAGTATCTGAAATAAAAGGAAAAGGTGAGTCTGATGGGTAGACTTAATTTTGAAAATAAAACAGAAAACAGACGGAATCTCGAAAGCAAATTGGAAAAAAGAAAAGAAGACTTTGTACGAAACAATTTGTTGTCAGACGAATTTATTGAGTTTGTTCAGAAAAATAAAAAACCATTTGATACATTAATGTCTTATTATCAATGTGCAATCATGGAGGTTGAGACAAAATTTAAGGTTTTGAGCGAAGAATATTCACTGGAGTATGATCGAAATCCGATTGAAAATATTAAGTCCAGAGTAAAATCGTTTGACAGTTTACTAAAGAAAATCCGCAGAAAAAATATTCCGCTTACAATGACATCGATTGAGGAAAATATTCAGGATATCGCAGGGGTTCGCGTAATTTGTTCTTTTCCAGATGATATTTACAGGCTTGCAGATTGTTTGCTGAGTCAAGATGATATTATTTTGTTAGAGAAGAAAGACTATATAAAAAATCCAAAACCAAGCGGATATAGAAGCCTGCACCTGATCATACAAACGCCGATTTTCCTTCAAGAAGGAAAAAGGATGGTGACAGTAGAAGTGCAGCTTCGAACGATTGCTATGGACTTTTGGGCAAGTCTGGAGCATAAGCTCCGTTATAAGAAAAACATTTCCGAAGAACAAAGTGTATTTCTGGCAGAAGAGATGAGTCAGTGTGCAGAAATCAGTGCATCACTGGATGAGCGTATGCAGAAAGTAAAAGACATGCTTATACAGTCGGAACAAGAGTCGAAAGAACCGGAGAAGCCAACACGATTACTGAACTTGATAAACCGGTAGGGACGGAGTTTGTGGCTCTTTTTACAAATAATAGATTTAACATTCTATTACATGGATTTAACATTTACAGACATCTGATTTAACGTCAGCTTGCTAAACTTTCAAAGTAGAAAGGGAAGGAAGATGATATGATGAAAAAAATATGGGATTTCTGTAAAGATAAAAATTTAGGAAGAGAGAGCAAAATTAGATTATTTTTATTTTTGAATATCATTTGCTGGTGTGTAATCGGAGCAGCACTTTGGTTTATAGTAAGCAGAGTTGCTTTAGATAATATGACATGGCTTTTCGTATTCATCGGATATGCAGGAGTATTTCCTGGATGGATTGGCGGAATGCTTAGAATGATGAATATGGGAAATGAATTGGTATTGAATAAATAAAAAAATGTGGAAGTTTTTTCTGAAAGACTTCCAGAAATTTGAATCAGACATACAATAACAGACCCTTGCATAGATTGTAAAAAACAAACTATGCAGGGGCTTTTCTATGAGAGATTATATTGAAGAGCGGGCAATCGAGATTGCAAATTACATTATACAAGAGAAGGCAACAATCCGGCAGACAGCAAAAAAATTCGGAGTGTCAAAATCGACTGTACATAAGGATGTTACCGAGCGTCTGTTCCAAATCAACCCATCACTTGCACATGAGGCACGTAAAGTCCTCGATACAAACAAATCAGAGCGCCACATTCGTGGTGGACTTGCTACCCGAGAAAAATATTTACATTTACATGTATAGAATACTTAATTTTATTGCTACTATCTTTAATAGTAAGGTATAATCAATACAGAAAGAGATGGAATACGAAGGGAGCAGCATGAACAAAAGAAATCTTTGGAGAAAATGGTACATTTTTTTAATTGGAATCTGTCTTGTAGTCGGACAATTGACCGGATGTCAAAAAGAGAAAGAAACGTCGGTTAAGCCAGTACAAACTTTGACGCTTTGGCATTATTTGGATTCTTCTGCGAGTAAGCAGGCATTATTAGAGATTGCAGATACATTTAATCATTCGCAGGAAAATATCCAGGTGGAGATACAGTATGTACCGGATGAAGATTTTAAGAAACATCTGGCACTTAGTATGGCAGATGGAGATATGCCGGAGCTTGCACTGGTGGATTCTTCTGATTTGAATTATTTCAATGCGATGCAGTCGTTTGTAAATGTGACAGAGCAGATTGAAAATCTGGATGATTATTTACCGGAGGCAATAGCATCCTGTAAGGTGGATGGACAGATGAAAGGGATGCCGCTTGGGATGAACTGTGCTGCTTTATTTTGCAATACAGAGATGTTGGAGGAAGCAGGGGTACAGGTTCCAAAAACATGGGATGAATTACAAGAAACAGCTTTGAAACTAACAAAAGAAGATCGTTACGGTTTTGCTATGCCTGCACTTCGAAGCGAAGAAAGTGTTTTCTCATTTTTACCATTATTGTGGGGATATGGAGGAAAAATAGCAGAAATAGAATCGGAGGAAAGTCAGGCTGCATTTTTGAAATTAAGGGAACTGTCGGAATCAGGTGCAATGAGTCCACAAGTAAACAACCTGACAACCGGCGATATTGGAAGACAGTTTATGGAAGGAAATGTGGCTATGGTTTTAGTCTCATCTGCTTTACAGCAAACAATTCAAAAAGAAAAGCCAAAAATGAAATATACAATGACCATTCCGCCGGCCGGTAATGAAAACATTGAGAGAGTAACAGCGGTTGGCGGAGAAGTTCTTGTAGTAACGCCAGGAGAAAAACAGGCTGCAGCATTGGAATTTGTTAAATTTGTTTCTGAAAAATGTCAGATGGAAAAATTAGTGGATCAGATAGGATATCTGGCTCCTCGCCAGGATATTTTATCGGAACAGGTTGCAGATAGTAAGGCTTTAAAAAATACATACGAAATATTACAATATGCCAAACTGAGGGAATTTTCAGTAGATTGGCCGTATGTGTCTGTTGCCTTGACAGACGCAATGGAAGATGAGATTGTCGGGGAGATACCACAATCAGTAATTATATCAAATCTAGCAGAAAAATTACGGGAAAATCGGGAGGCAGAATGATGAAAAAAATCAAAAGCCTCAGAGGGAAAAAAATCAAAAGCCTCAGAGGCAGAATATTTGTGGATATAATGATCGTGGCAATGTTTCCGATTTTAATTTTTGCGATTATATCGCAGGGAAGTCTGCGGGCCTGGCAGAAGAATGATTTACAGGAACGGATGCAGGCAAATATTGAGAATGCAGATCGATGCCTTGATATTCAGTTAGATAAGTATAATGCAATTCTGTTTGATCTTTGTACGGATGATGTAGTAGTTGAGGCTGTTGAAAATATTAATAATAATAATGATGCGATGGAAGTAAATACCAGTAAACTACGTCATGAACTGAGTCATGTTTGTAATCGAAATCAAGGAATAGAAGGTATTACAATATTTCTTGCAAATGGTGAAGTCATATTTTACGACAAACAAAATTCGTCATCTATATCCAGTGACTGGGCAGGAAAAGTACATTGTCCGGAGGTGAAGAAAGAGCAGGTTTATCAAGGACAGATGCAACCGATAGTTGTAAATGATAAACATACATATTTACTGCAAATTGCGAGAAACCTAATCGATTATCGAGACATTCATGAAAAGCTTGGAACTGTTGTATTCAGTATAGATGAGCAGTTGATTTCAGATACCTTGCAGGTTGGAGCAAATGCGAATACTTATTTGCTGGAAAGAAATTATGTTATAAGTGCACCATCGGTTGCTAAAATTGGGCGAACATTGGATTCTGTAAAAAATACGAAAAAAAATTTATATGTTTCTAAAGTAAATCAGAAGAGTCAGTTTACTATTTGTATAGAAAGAGATATATCGACATATAGAAAAACGATGAATGAACAAGTTGGGATGTTGATAGGCGTTGCATTTATTGCGTTTCTTGTTATGATTTTTTTGAGTTATATTTTTACACGTCCATATATTTATGTTATACAGAGTGTAGGACAGGGGTTTCATGAAGTTGAAACGGGAAATTTTGAGACACGTCTGGAATTTTGGAAACGTGCACCGGAAGAAATAAAAGATATAGAATTCGGATTTAATGAGATGGTGGAAAATCTGGATAATCTGATCAATCAAGTAAAACAGGCAGTGCTGGAACAGAAAAATGCAGAATTATCTGCATTGGAAGCCCAGATTGACCCACATTTCTTATATAATACATTGGACAGTATTAACTGGAAAGCAATTGAAAATGAACAGTACGATATTAGCAGTATGTTGGTTGCTTTGGCAAATATTTTACGATATACAGTAGACAATGCAGGTGGAACATCAACATTGGCACAGGAACTTGGATGGTTGAAACAATACATGGTATTGCAGGGAACAAGGATGGGAAAAATTCCTGTTATTGAGACAGATATACCAGAAGAACTATTCGGATTTCAAATTCACAAGCTGTTATTGCAGCCATTTGTGGAAAATTCAGTAAAATATGGATTTTATGGCAAGGAAGAAGAATGTGTGTTAAAAATATCAGCGAGACAAATGGAATATCAGATTCATATACAAATCGAGGATAATGGAAATGGAATAACACAAGACATGCTTGCTAAAATAAATGATGAACAAAGTGATATGAAAGGTCATCTGGGTATAACAAATGTGAGAAAACGGTTGAAATTATATTATGGTGAAGAAGCAATGGTATATTTTGAAAGCGAAGAACACTTATATACGAGAGTACATTTGTTTATACCAATGACAGATGAACATCAAGAAGTGCAATAATAGAGGAAGAAAAAACAGAAACGGAGTGGTAAGATGAGAATTGTAGTTGTTGAAGATGAAGCACCAATCCGAGAAGGCATGGCGAAGATTCTTAGTAAAATAAATACAGATTATAAGGTCGTCGGGACCGCCGTAGACGGAGAAAAAGGGTTGGAATTGATACGGAAGGAACAGCCGGATCTTGTTATTATGGATATCCGTATGCCTCATATGACGGGATTAGAAATGCTTTCGCGATTGCGACATGAGCAAAATAAGTGCAAAGTAATTGTGTTATCGGCATACTCAGATTTTGCTTATGCAAAACAGGCGATTGAATTGGGTATCGAAAATTATTTGCTTAAACCAATTAATATAGTAGAGTTAAAAAAAGCATTACAACAGGCAGAGGCTGAGTTGGTAAAAGCGCAGAATCAAGACAGGGCTTTCTCACTGGAATACATTTTTAACAGTTGTATCAACGGACAGCTTCAGCCCGATGACGCATTTCATAAAATGACACAAGAAAAATATGGATTTACAGTGAGAGACTCTGCTGAAATAATGTTAATCTGGCTTGGAGAGGCATATGAAATGCAAATCGAGAGATTAAAGCTTATGATTGAGCAGGGAATAGGCCAAAGAGTAAGCTATAGTATGTATATGCAGGAAATGGAAATATGGCAGTCACTGGTTATTATATTTTACAAAAATTCACAAAATACATCGTTGTATACATATCTATCAGAACATGTACTGCCAGCGGTGTATAAACGAATGGAGATACCAATGGTTAGTGTGTGGAAACAAGCTGAAGAAATATGTTCGGTTTCTTCGGATTTAAAAGAAATGTACACACAGCTGGAATGGGCGTTATTATTTGAAGAAGGAAAATTAATCAGAGTAAGTGAAATCGAATTAAAACAAGAATCTATTCAGAACGGAATTGAGAAATACCCGATGGAGTTAGAAGAATTGGCTAAGAAGGCGATGTTAATAAAAGACAAAGAACAATTAAAATATTGTTATCATCAATTGCCGCAATATTATCAAAATAACCCACAATCTCCAATGACGATAAAGAAAGATATAATTCGTTTTTTCTGGGCACTTGCCAAAGTGGGAGGATTAGAGATAGATGGAAAAGAGCCGGATATTCAAGAAAAATTGAATCAGATATCAGGTGCAGTGTGCTGGCCTCAAATTCAGAAAATTGTGGAGCAGACAATACAGATTATCCAGAACTTAGAGGAAAAGAAATCCCCGGAAGAACATACCAGTGCCATGGTACAAAAGGCACAACAACTAATCCTGCAATATTATGATCAAGGAATCACATTGGAAGAAATTGCAGGAAAGTTAGTTGTATCAGAAGAATATTTAAGTACGCAATTTAAGAAAGAAACAGGGATGACATTTTCAGAGACGGTAAGAAAATATCGTGTAGAAAAAGTAAAAAAACTACTGTTGGAAACTCCATTTAAATTAAATCAAATTGCAGAATTAGCAGGGTACAGCGATTCAAAATATATGAGCAAAGTCTTTAAAGAAGAAGTAGGAATGCTGCCGAGCGAGTATCGAAAATCATTGCATTAGCAGCGGGAATGTTATCATCTAAAATCAACATTTTCATAATAAAGTTGTTTAAAATATTCTACCTTTTTAAAATATTTCGTCTTTTTTTGTCGAAAAACAGTGCTAATATAATTAGTGTAAAGAACAGATTAAAAAGACGCAGTAATTAAGAAAACTGTAAAGAATATATAGAAAAGAAGGTAAAAATTATGAACGAAATGAAGATAACATTTAAAAAACCAGAAGAGATTTTAGATTTTGTAAATAAAGTAGAAAAATATGATTGTGCAATGGATATGAACAGAGGGATTTATGTAGTTGACGGTAAATCCATTCTCGGAATTATGAACCTTGGACTGAACAATATTATTAATCTGAAAATATATGATGAAGATTGCGAAGAATTAAAAAAAGAAATTGCTCAGTACGCAGTTGCATAAGAAAAGATCACGTAAAAAAGATGATAGTATAGGAATAAAGGGGACGCTGTGAGAAAACGAAATTATTTTCTTTCGGGGTCCTTTTAAAATGTAAAAAATGGGACGAATATCAAATTTTTTCTTGTAAATGAAACTACAGTATTTTATAATTAAAGTTATTCTGAAATATGCAGAATTAATTCGAAGGAATGGTAGAGATATCATCTGAAAGGAGGAACATTTTGAAGAACGAATTAGTGATAGTTCTCGATTTTGGTGGACAGTATAACCAGTTGGTAGCCAGACGTGTCAGAGAATGTAATGTATATTGTGAAATTTATTCCTATAAAACAGATATAGAAAAGATCAAAGCGATGAATCCAAAAGGAATCATCCTCACAGGTGGTCCAAATAGCTGTTACGAAGCAGATTCACCAACTTATACAAAAGAATTGTTTGAATTAGGAATTCCGGTTCTTGGTCTGTGTTATGGGGCACAGTTGATGTCACATGTATTAGGCGGAGAAGTGAAGCTTGCAGATGTTCGTGAGTATGGTAAAACAGAAGTTATCATTGATAAGCCTGAGTCAAAAGTGTTTGCAGGAGTCAGCACACCAACAATTTGTTGGATGAGCCATTTTGACTATATTGCACAGGTCGCTCCAGGATTTGAGATTAGTGCTCACACAGCAGACTGCCCGGTTGCAGCAGCTGAGAATGCAGAGAAAAAATTATATGCGATTCAGTTCCATCCAGAAGTGCTTCATACAGAAGAAGGCACAAAGATGATCAACAACTTTGTGAAAAATGTATGTGAGTGTGCAGGTGATTGGAAGATGGATGCATTTGTAGAAGAAACAATCCAATCAATCAGAGAGAAAGTTGGCGGCGGAAAAGTATTACTTGCCTTGTCGGGAGGAGTTGATTCTTCTGTGGCAGCAGGACTTTTGTCAAGAGCTATCGGAAAACAGCTGACATGTGTATTCGTAGATCATGGTCTGCTCCGTAAAGATGAAGGAGACGAAGTGGAAGGTGTGTTTGGACCAAATGGCCAGTTTGATCTGAACTTTATCCGTGTGAATGCACAGGAGAGATATTATAATAAACTTGCCGGAGTTACAGAACCGGAAGAAAAACGTAAGATTATCGGAGAGGAATTTATCCGAATCTTTGAAGAAGAAGCAAAGAAAATCGGAGCAGTTGATTTCCTTGCTCAGGGAACTATTTACCCAGATGTGGTAGAAAGTGGTCTTGGCGGAGAATCAGCAGTGATTAAATCTCACCATAATGTTGGAGGGCTTCCTGATTATGTTGATTTTAAAGAAATCATTGAACCATTGCGTGATCTGTTCAAGGATGAAGTTCGAAAAGCTGGATTAGAGCTTGGAATTCCGGAAAAACTGGTATTCCGTCAGCCGTTCCCAGGACCGGGACTTGGAATCCGTATCATCGGAGAAGTGACAGCAGATAAAGTACGAATTGTTCAGGATGCAGATGCGATTTATCGAGAAGAAATTGCAAATGCCGGATTGGATCGCAGTATCGGACAGTATTTCGCAGCGTTGACAAACATGCGAAGTGTTGGAGTTATGGGTGATGAGAGAACTTATGATTATGCTGTTGCGCTTAGAGCGGTTAATACAGTGGATTTTATGACTGCTGAGGCAGCGGAGATTCCGTATGAAGTCTTGAATAAAGTGATGAGTAGAATTATAAATGAGGTTCGTGGGGTTAATAGAGTATTCTATGATCTGACGAGTAAGCCACCTGGAACAATTGAGTTTGAATAAATCGAGTTGCTTAAAAAAGCCAGTGTTTATGCGGGTTTCAGCGATTTCGATTAGTCTTTTGATAACAAATTGATAACAGTCATAGCAAGTGCCATTATTCTTGTTATCCAGTGGTTTATGGGTAACGGAACAATTAACAGGTGGCTTGCAGACTAAAGTTCGGAGCTTGGCTCTGAACAAATTCCATATTATAAACTAAGCCCTTAGCTGTGGTTAATAACCATAGTTAAGGGCTTTTTTGTCGTTGCCAAAGCATCTGTAGGGAGCTGCCAGTGGCAGGTCCTGTAGGTGCTTATTTATCTTTCAAGTGGTCTTTGAATGCTTCCACGAGAGCGTCACTTAATTCCTGTGATGGAACTTTTGCCCAACGCTGTGTGGTGTCGAACTCTGGATAATGGTAACGCCAGTTATCGTATTCTTCTCTGTTGATTTCTTCGGAAGATAGCTTGTCTGCCTGTTCTTTCCAAGCATACAGCATTTTGAGGAGTTCATATGCTTCTCTGCCTTTGTCCTTGTTGACCTTTAAGCATACCTCTCCGTCTGCTTCACTGACAGTAAGACCGTAAATATCTTCAAGGGTAAACAGAGTGTGCATAAGACCGATATAGCTGTCTATGTCAGGAACATCAAGAGCCTGTGGAGAAACATCAAGCACCTGTGCCAATGCATTTGTAAGGTCTGCTTTCGGTTTGCGTGTACCAGTTTCGTACTGTGCCAAACGCACATCAGCACTCTTTTCTGGAAAACCGATTGCTGTACCGAGATACTTTTGTGTCATACCACGCATTAGTCTGAAAAAATGTATTCTTTCGCTGATAGCCATAATGATACGCTCCTTTTATATTTAGTGAAATAAGTATAGCAGAAATGTTTAGTGGAAGTCAAGAAAAACCGAAACAAAAATGTTTAATATTTTCTTTGCAACCACTTGACAATAGCAAATATGTTTAGTAAAATAAATTACGAATTAAACAAATATGCTTAATGCGACAACTGAATGACCGTCCGAAAAGCCAAACCGCCAAGACCTCGTCGGAGCAAGTTCCGTATCGTTCGCTTGTGTGCAAGCACAAAAGCTCATTCGCTGCACTGCTCCTCCTCTTCCCCAAAAGTCTCCGACTTTTCGGGAACCCCTATACGAGCGAGCGCCTGATGTACTGCGGTGCATTGGGACAGCACAGCGCCTGCCGACAAGCAGGAGTGCCTGTTGGAACTTTAACACGGAGAAAGCGGCAAGCAAAAAATTATTTTAAGAAAGGAAGAAAAAGGATATGGAAAACAGATTTATCCGAGCCGAAGATGTGGCTCAGGAACTAAACGTATCAAAACCTTATGCATATAAACTCATCAGACAATTAAATGAGGAATTGAAAGCAAAGGGCTTTATTACGATTGCAGGGCGTGTAAATCGCCAGTATTTTTACGAAAGGCTCTACGGAGCAGGAAAGGGGGAAATGTAAATGCCGGTATTTAAGAATGAAGATAACGGTACTTGGTATGTGATGGCAAGGTATGTGAACTGGAAAGGGGAACGCAAGCAGAAATGCAAGCGTGGCTTTGCTACCAAACGAGAAGCACAGGAATGGGAAAGAATGTTCAAATTGCAGACTTCTTCAGACCTTGATATGAGTTTTGAAGCCTTTACGGAGCTTTATATCAATGATGTGAAGAACCGTTTGAAGGAAAACACGTGGCTTACCAAAGAGCATATCATACGCACAAAGATACTTCCGTATTTCGGGAAACTGAAAATCAGCGAGATTTCCACAAAGGAGATTATTACTTGGCAGAATGAAATGCTTGCCTATCGTGATGAGAAGAAAAAGCCTTATTCACAGACGTATCTGAAAACGCTGCACAATCAGTTGTCCGCCATTTTCAATCACGCTGTCCGCTACTATGAACTGCGTTCCAATCCTGCGGCAAAGGTGGGAAATATGGGACGTGAGGAACACAAGGAAATGCTGTTCTGGACAAAGGAAGAATACAAGAAATTCTCTTTTGAGATGATGGACAAGCCTGTTTCCTTTTATGCGTTTGAAATGCTTTACTGGTGCGGTATCCGAGAGGGCGAGCTGTTAGCTTTGACTCCGGCAGATTTCAACTTTGATAAGGAAACAGTCACAATCAATAAATCCTATCAGCGTTTGAAAGGGCAGGATGTGATTACTTCTCCGAAAACGAAAAAGAGCAACCGCACGATTAAAATGCCGAAGTTTCTGTGTGAGGAAATGAAAGAATATCTCGGTATGCTTTACGGATTGAAGAAGAAAGACCGTATCTTTACGGTGACGAAAAGCTATCTTCATCACGAGATGGACAGAGGGGCAAAGGCGGCAGGCGTGAAGCGTATCCGCATTCACGATCTCCGTCACAGCCACATTTCACTCTTGATTGATATGGGCTTTTCTGCGGTGGCGATTGCTGACCGAGTTGGTCACGAAAGTATTGATATTACTTATCAGTACGCACACCTCTTTCCGTCAAAGCAGATTGAGATGGCAGAAAAATTAGATGATTTAGGGAAAGGAGATTTTGAAAATGTCAGCTAAGAACAGAGATAACAAAAATCGTTGGAGGAATATCACAGTAGGGTTTCGAGTATCGCCCGAAGAAAACGAACTCATTAACAGAGCTGTAGCTCTATCAGGATTGCCAAAACAGGAGTATTGTTACCGCCGTTGCTTAAATCAGGATGTGGTGGTACAGGGCAATCCGAGAGTGTATAAGGCGTTGAAAACGGAATTTGCCACAGTCCTTGCGGAACTGAAAAGGATTGAAGCAGGAAAAGGTGTGGATGATGAACTGCTGAGTGTAATAGAACTGATTTCCATTATTCTCGGCGGTTTGAAAGGAGAGGATGCGAATGGAGAATAAAAAAGAAATGACTATTCCAAATGTATCTGCGGCAACAGATGCGGAACAGTCACTTTCCAAATGTACTGACAATAGTATAGTCAATCAGGATACGGATTTCAAGGGGTACGAGCAATCTTTTGAAGAAATGCAAAGGGAAATACTCAGACAGTTAGACCCTTCCTATCTGAAAACAGTATCAATGACAACGCTGTATGATACGGTGTTTGAGGTTCAGACACCACTTATCGACGGTCTGCTCCAAAGGGGAACTTACCTTTTCGTAGGTTCCCCGAAAGTGGGAAAGAGCTTTATGATGGCACAGCTTGCCTATCATATCAGCACAGGCACACCGCTTTGGGAGTATAAGGTGCGTAAGGCAACGGTGCTTTATTTTGCCCTTGAAGATGATTACCCACGTTTGCAGAAGCGATTGTTTCAGATGTTCGGTGCAAAGGAGACAGGCAATCTGTATTTCGCAACGGAATGTAAAACGGTCAATGGCGGACTGGAAGAACAGATAAGAGGGTTTATGAGGGAACACCCAGACACAGGCTTGATTATCATAGACACCTTAAAGCGTGTGCGTGAAGCAGGCGGAGCAGATTACAGCTACGCAAGTGATTATGATGTTGTGGCAAGGCTGAAAGCGTTGGCAGACAGTTACAAGGTTTCAATGCTTATTGTTCATCATACACGCAAACAAAAATCGGAAGATATATTCGATATGATTTCAGGCACGAATGGTCTGATGGGTGCGGCAGACGGTGCATTTGTTCTCAGTAAGGACAAGCGTACTTCCAACAATGCCACACTTGATGTTGCTGGCAGAGACCAGCAGGATATGAAAATCCATCTTGTAAGGGACAGCGAGCGATTGGTGTGGAACTTTGCAAAATCGGAAACGGAGATGTGGAAAGAACCGCCCGAACCTCTGCTTGAGAAGATAGCGGATACGCTCTTTTCGGAAAGTGACAGATGGGAAGGAACTGCTTCGGAACTTTGCGAAAGGCTTGCGGTGGATATAAAGCCGAATGTACTTTCTTTAAGGCTCAGTATCAACGCAAGCAGGCTGTTTCGTGATTACGGTATCCGTTATCAGAACAGCCGCACACACGACGGAAGAAAGGTTTCACTTTGGAAAGAAACCGAGCAGACGGCGTGACAAACGGTGTCAAAGGTGTCAATGTTTTTGAGAGCAGCACGCTGTGAAAAACATTGTCACCATCGTCACACTTTGACACCGGATAAAGTTTAGGGGAGTGTGCAGAGAGTGCCTTTTCAAAGGCGGCTCTTTGGTCTCGCCTGCTGGCTCGGTCGGTTCGCAGGCGTGTGTGCCACCGGCACACGCTCACCCCTCGGAGAGCCTTCGGAGACGCAAAACCTGTTTACAGGTCGCATTTTTGATGGGTGTACCCGTCAAAAGTGCTTTTGCGTTACTTTTGACAAAAGTAACAAACCTGAGAATGTTGAAATTTACAGATGGGAGATGAAAAAATGCAGAGAACGATAAGTGCAATGGTCGGTAAAGGCTCGGTCAATCACAATAGCCGAAAGTTCCGAGCAGAAAATGTAGACGGAACTCGTACTCATCTCAATATCGACTACTGCAATGAAAATATAAAGACAGTTTATCACGAATTGTTTGATGAAGCATTGGAAAGATACAATGCCAAGCAGATAAGGTCAGACCGAAAGATAAAAGATTATTATGAAAAAATCCGAAGTTCCAAGCAGGAAAAACCGTTCCACGAAATCATTTTACAGGTGGGCGGTAAGGGAAATATGAACGCCGATACGGAAAACGGAGAACTGGCAAAGCAGATTTTAGATGAATACTATCAGGGTTTTCAGGAGCGAAATCCACAGCTTCGGGTGTTCTCGGCTCATCTGCATATGGATGAAGCTACACCACATCTGCACATAGATTTTGTACCTTTTACCACAGGCAGCAAGCGTGGACTTGATACAAGAGTGTCACTAAAGCAGGCTCTTGCAACGCAAGGTTTTAAGGGCGGCAGTCGTGGCGATACGGAGTGGTCGCAATGGATACAGTCCGAAAAAGAACAGCTTGCGGCGGTGATGGAACGTTATGGGATTGAGTGGGAACATTTAGGCACACACGAAAAACATCTTTCTGTTTTGGATTATAAAAAGCAGGAAAGAGAAAAAGAAGTGGCGGCATTAGGTGCGAAAATCGAGCAGAAACAGATTGAATTTGATGTGTTGTCGGAACGAGTATTGAACTATGATAAGGCAAAAGACGAGCTGTCAAATCTTGAAATAGAGCTTGATACTGCACCGAAATATCAGTTGCCAGAACCAGAGAAATTTATGACTGCAAAGGCATATAAACCAAAATGGCAGAGCCGGTTGTAAGGAAATTGAAGCAACTTGTCAAAACGGTGCTTGCCCGCTGCTTTGAGGGGTGGGACAACTATCATAGGCTGAATACAGCGAATGCACAGTTATACCGCACCAATCAGCGTTTGGAGAAAGTCAATGAAAGATTGACCGAAGAAAACAAAATCCTAAAAGCAGAAAATAAAGATTACAGCCTGCTCCGTAAGGTTTTTGGTCGCAAACAGATAGATGATTTGTTGGAGCAGGCAAGAACAGTTAAAGGTCGCAAGCGTGATAATACACGATCACGATAGACAAAAATCACAGGAGGAAAAGGAAAATGACAAAGACAATTTTTGAAGAAATGGGCGGAACTTATAGACAGGTGGGTGATTATTTATTGCCGAACATCACAGTACCAGCCGAAGAAGAAATAGAGCCGATTGGTTTATGGGGGAAACGACATGCAAGGCATTTAAAGGAACACTATAAAGTGTTATATATGAACCTGCTGACAAGCGGAAAGCTGCATAGTTATCTTGCAGAAGTCGATAAGCAAGCAGAGGATATGTTTCTTCGACTGGTAAAGGAATATGCCGACAGACAAGATGTGACGGAACAATTAAAGAAAGATAATCCCTACGAATGGATTGGAAGAATGAATAATATTCAGGCTTGTGTGAGGGAAGTTGTAGGAACGGAGTTGATTTACACATAAGCGTTTTACGGTATGGTGCTCCTGCGTTTGCTGGAGTGCTGTGGTTGTGGTTGTAAAGAGGTTGTGAAAGATTGAATTTCGTAATGGTTGGATGTATAATTAGGAAGTGAAAATTTTAATTTGCACTTCCATAAGGTGAAATGTATTGACACAAAAAATACAGTATGATAGTATTGCCATTAGAAGAAAGAAAGGCACATTTTGTGTAAGGTGAGGAAATGATTAATAGATAATTTGATTTAAGTAAGACACATATAGTTATTGAGCCTGTAGAGAATAGGTTTGTTTTGTGTACGCTTAAGTTGGATTATCGCAAGAGGCATTTCCTTTGTTTTCCTTTTGGAAAAGAAATAAGGGGCTATTTAGCGAGTCTATTTTTGCGTATGCAAAAAAGACTCGTTTTTGTGTGTTCAAAATAATAATTGGCTCAGACTTCGAAAAGGAGAAACTTTAATGTTGCAGATAAAAAAATTAAATTTAACACATAAAAAAGACCTGAGAATAATTCTTAATGATTTCAACCTTGTGCTAAATGATGGAGATAAGGCAGTTATTATTGGAGAAGAGGGAAATGGGAAATCGACATTAATGAAGTGGATATACAATCCGTCGCTTGTAGAAAACTATATAGAAGCAGATGGGGAAAGGATAATGGGACACGAACGTCTTGGTTATCTTCCGCAGGAGATGCTCGATGAAGATAAGGAAAAAACAATATACGAATATTTTTCTGAAGAGGAAATATTCTGGGAGAAAACGCCTAAAGAATTGTCTGTTATTGCGGGAAAATTTGGAATGAAAAATGATTTTTTCTACAGTAACCAGACAATGGGTAGTCTTTCAGGAGGCGAAAAAGTCAAGACACAACTTATGAGGCTTTTCATTCGCGATGTTTCTGTGCTGTTGTTGGACGAACCTTCCAATGACATCGACATTGCGACGCTTACATTACTGGAAAAAATCATAAATGACTGGAAGCACATTGTGCTTTTTATTTCACACGATGAAACGCTGATAGAGCGTACTGCCAACATGGTGATACATATCGAGCAGATTATACGAAAAACAAAGGCGAGATATACCGTGGCAAAGCTTCCCTATAGACGCTATGTGGAAGAACGGCTTCATAAATTTGAAATCCAAAAACAGCGGGCACTGAGTGACCGTAGGGAGAAAAAGATTCGCGATGAAAAATATCAAAGAGTTATGCAGAGTGTACAAGGTGCATTAAGAAGTTGTACCAGACAAGCACCGTCTGTTGCCAAAAACTTAAAGGACAAAATGCATACGGTTAAGGCAATGGAACGAAGATTTGAAAAAGAAGATGAAAATATGACTCAGATGCCGGAACAGGAAGAAGCAATCTTTGTCAAATTAGGGGATGAAAACTCACACATTCCCGCAGGAAAAACGGTCATAGAATATGAACTTTCAAAGCTTGTGACTCCGGATGGCAAAAGAATTTTAGCAGAAGGAATTCATTTAAAAATAAAAGGTTCAGAAAAAATCTGTATGATAGGAGCCAACGGGGCAGGAAAAACGACTCTTCTAAAAAAGATAGCGGAAGAACTCCTAAATCGGAATGACATTAAAGCAGAATATATGCCTCAAACTTATGAAGACCTGCTGGATTTGGATGTTACACCGGTTGATTACCTTGATAAAACAGGAGATAAAGAAGAGCGTACAAGAATTAGAACATACCTTGGTTCACTTAAATACACACCAGATGAAATGGAGCATCCGATTCGGGAGTTATCAGGCGGACAAAAGGCGAAAGTGCTTCTCTTGAGGATGAGCTTAAGTGGTGCAAATGTTCTTATTCTGGATGAACCGACAAGAAATTTTTCACCATTGTCCGGTCCGGTAATAAGAAAAATGCTCCGAGAATTTCCGGGGGCTGTCATTAGCATTTCTCACGATAGAAAGTATATTGAAGAGGTGTGCGATAAAATATATCAGCTAAATCCTAATGGATTACAGCTAATTGGTGATTGATAACAAAAAGGATGAAAGACTGACAAATTTCAGGCTTTTAGTGAGTTGGAAAGCATACAAAGATTTGAATTTGGAGGATAGATTATGGTACGTACAGAAGATGCATGTGAAATTATAAAATATGCTTTGCAAAACGAAATTAAAGTATATTTAGATGGCGGATGGGGTGTTGATGCACTTCTTAAAAGAGAATCAAGAATACACAATGATATTGATTTGTTTGTTGAACTGAAACATTATCATGATTATATTTATGTGATTAAGCAGCATGGATTTGAGGAAGTAAATACTGATTATACAACGGATGGTCATACTGTCTGGAAAGATGATAAACAAAGAATCATTGATTTACATTGTTTTGAATTTACAGATGACGGAATTGTTTATGAGGGAGATATATTTCCATCAAAAACTTTTTCCGGTATTGGAAAAGTTGGAGATATAACTGTTTCTTGTATTGAACCATTGAGTCAGGTAATGCTTCATTTGGGATATGAACACGATAAAAATGATGTGCATGATGTGATGCTGTTGTGTGAAACATTTCAAATAGCAATACCAGATGAATATAAGGAAAAGTAAAATTTCAGTTTTGTGTTGAATCTCTAAGCAAAATAGCTTATAATTTGACATGCTACATATAGTTATTATCCACAGTTATCGAGTAGGTGTTATCAATGCCGATAACAAAATGATAACATTAGCTCGTATAGGCAGGATAATATGGATATATCAAATAATCAAAAGAACGAGAAACATTACAGAGAATAATTCCTAAACAAAAAGCGTTAGTCTTTGTAGAGTTTGAATAATGTACATGAGCCAAGAAATGCCGAATTTACGGTGTTTCTTGGCTCGTTTTTGGTTGAATGACAATCAAATGACAATAATTTTAGAAATTTGTTTAATGACAAAGTTTTATTAGTAATTCTATAGAACAACGGAGCTCATCTTCTGTAAAAGCTCTGTTAGGGTCAGGATGGTCTATTGCATTACGGATGTAGGTTGTTAATGATGAATATGTTGTAGTGTTGTGAGATGAAGGCTTTTCGTGTAATGTTACAATATATTCGCTTTGTTGAGTAATGTAGGTATCACATTCCTTAACGGAACAAGAGAGGTGCCCAAGAGAACGAGCAACTTTTTGTTGTAAGTACCCATATAGTTCAATGTGGTAGTCGTTCGATACAATATCAAAAGCCACATAATTCAACTCAGCCGCAGTGATGGAAGGTAGAACTAAAGGAGCTGATATAGCATTCATCTCCATTCTATTATTTGTTCTTTTCATTAAAATAATGGAAGTGTTATCCATACATGCAAGAGCCGAATCTAATACATATTGTGAATGGGTGGCAATAAATAACTGGGAAGTTTGCTTGTTATTATTGTCCATAAACAATTTTCTGTAATAATCAAAAATTTTTGTTTGCCATTTAGGGTGTAAGCTTATTTCTGGTTCGTCAATTAAAATGGTATTACCTTTTATACTTTGTTGATTGCGCAATAGGAATGCTCCCCTAAAGACTATTTGCTTTTCGCCGGAACTGAGAGAAGCAATATCTACCTCTTGTTCGTATTTTTTGAACATTGCCTTTTTGATATTATTTTCAGTAATAATTCTATGAAAATTTAAATTGTCAAATACTGTAGAAAATGCTCTTTTGAATCGATTAATCCGTACATTTTTGACCTCGGGTGGCGGGGCAATACCATCGTGTTCATCTACCCAACTTTGCAAATCGTTAGCATCATTAGTATGAATGTCAATAAATAGTTGTTGTATTTCTGTTCCTAAATTGTTGCCACTACGTAAACTACTTTCTATTTCTTGGTCGACTTCTTGTGCTGTTATAGATGATGTGGTTTGCGGATTATAATTAATTTCTACTGTTGAAAAAACTGATTTGAATAGTTTTTTTACATTGGCATTTGAAAATAAAGTTGATGCATCTAAGTCTTTGAAAGAAATATCACCATTTTCTTCGCTAGATATATATCTAATTTTTATCCTACTCCAATAGTTAGGCTGAGCAGTGAAATCTTGTGTTATTTCAAATTCACCTATTGGAGGACTTAACAATGTTGTTATACTATTTATTTTTGAAATTTCTTCATTTGATAATAAGATTGTAAAAACTCTTTTTTCTGTACTAACAATACCGCTTGTTGATAATTCGGAAAATTCATATAGTATATTTAATAGTTGTGTTTTTCCACATCCATTTTCGCCTGCAAGAACTATGTTATCCATAACATCTCCTGTACCGTTGGTGAAATCGAAAGTGATATTTCCGAAAAAAGTGTTATTTTCTAACTGTATCTTCTTGATTTTCATGGCTATCCCCCGTTCATAAAATTATTCTTTCTTCGGTTTCCTTTTCCTCTTCACATAAGAGAAATCCGGAAACAGGTCTTTTAACAATTCGGCAGCTTCTTCTGTATCATCATCCTCATTCATTTTTTGAGTCAGTAGCTGGTCGTTATCATCAAGATTTAGCGATACAGTATATTCTTTATTTGGGTCTGTTGGATTCATTGGGTACTTTACCTCTTTGAGATAATATTCCGTTTCTGATATTTCATTGTTTTCCAGTTTGTCTCGTAAACGTGCCCAGTATTCAACCATCTTTCGGAAGTTATCAAGGTCTTCCTGTGGACGGGGACCGGTACTTGGAAGCCGATTTTCAAATTTGAAGTATACTTCTCCATCTTTCATAGTAGGTCGTAGTCCGTATGCCCATTCGATGTCAAATAGCACATGAAGTGCACGGAATATATTTGCTACATCAGGGTCAGATAATGCATAAAAGCTGACACCCAGATTGTTTGCAATATTTAATAAAGTTGCTTCATCCGGATATCTGTTTCCGAGCTCATAGTTTCGGATGGTGGATTCGTTTAATCCACATTTATCTGCTAATTCTTTTTGCGTCATGTCAGATGTAATTCTGAAATTTCGAATCAAATAGCCTACTCGGCTGGTGAATTTCTCGCCCATTTTTACTGCTCCTTATAAGGTTAATGAGGGTTGTAGCATGCACGACGACACGAGCTACAAATCACGCATCTATGTACATTATATCATTAACAGTGCAAAAATGAAATGTTTTTTGGTAAAAAGTATCGACAGTACAAAAATGAACTGCCAATATAAAACACATCAAAGCCGTTCAGAAATGAACTGAATAATAAAACGAAAGAGAGGAGGAATTAGCTTATGGAGAACAAGAGATTTTTGACGGCACTGGATGTCATGGAAATGCTGGGAGTTTCACTATCGTATTCCTATAAACTGATACGAAGGTTGAATGCAGAACTTGTCAAACAATTTATGATAAGCCTGCTTAATGTCCTCATGGATAAGCGTAATGTTATTTTGAATACGGCTGGCATCTACATTACTCGCTATAAATCTTCTTGTATTGTGTCCTATGGAACCTTCCCCATTCATAAAACTAATCGTTCTTTCCATTTTGAAAATCCTCCTCTTTTGGTAGGTATATAGGCACCTTCTTCTTATCCGTAATGAGTGCCGGATACAGCACGAAATAGCAGATTTCCACGGAAAGATTTTGTTACTTTTGTCAAAAGTACACAAAAGCACTTTTGACAGCTTCGCCATCAAAAATGCAAACCTGCAAGCGGGTTTTGCGCTCCTCGCCGGAGTGGCTGCACGGCTCTTCGAGCCGGATAAGACTCCCTTTCGGGAGCTTATGTGCCGCGGATACGCGACATATTATTTACCAGCCAAAGCTCCGATACAGAACTCCACTTATCTCCTAATGAAAACAGTTCACCACATCATGCATAACAACTTCCTCTGCAATCATTCTTGCCTGAGTTCGTAGCTGATACATTTCCACAAAAGAATTTGCATGCTTTGGTTTATGTTCACGCAACCACGCATTTTCAATATCCTCTAGCAATTCATAAGCCACTTCATTTACCTCGGTTGCTTTATCATGTAATTCGCCAAATCGCATCAGACTTCTGTATCGCTGCGGATATTCCTTCTGTATGTATCCAATCCATATACGACCATATTTGCCAACATCTGTACTGGTCTCCTCTCCACCTAAGGTAATCAATGGATAAAAAATTCCGTCTTTTTCTATGTATTTCACACCTAATTTTTCAAATAATATTTCTTCGCTCATAGCAGTCACTTCCTTTATACAAAATATCTGTTATTCCTCATTTGGTACTGTAAGCTGTTTTATATCTGCCAATGTTCCCGGTTGTTCCTTGAAGCCTTCCAATATTTCCAGCATGGAACTGATGGGAGTAAGTAACTCCCCATCCATATCCGATGCCTTTTCAATTCTTTCAAGCTCACGTTCAATCCTTTGCAGGGTCTGCCGGAATTGTACCAGCATCAATGGATTACCAGTGACAACCACCTTTTGATGAAGAACACTCTGGATTATATAATCCTGCTTGGTACGAAATCCACTAAGCTTCACTCTGTTATTCAGCTCCTCGTTTTCCTCCGGCGACATGCGAAATGTTATTGTCACATTCCGCCATCAGTTTTTATCATCTCTATTCTTTTCTGACATTGACTAACGCCTCTCTTTCTGTTTCCAGTTGTGCTGCCATATCCGTCTGCACCGTCGGAAATAAATGTGCATAATGATATGTGATATCTACCGCCTCATGTCCGACTCTCTCCCCTATTGCTAATGCAGAAAATCCTAAATTGATTAGCAATGAAATGTGCGAATGTCTTAATCCATGAATCCGTATTCTCTTCACTCCTGCAAGCTTTGCTCCTCTATCCATCTCATGATGCAGATAACTTTTTGAAATAATGAAAATTCTGTCATCATTCTTTATTTCATAAAGACTGCTTATAAAATCCTCCATCTCTACAGCAAGAAAATCCGGCATGACAATGTTTCTATTACTCTTTGGAGTTTTGGGGGATGTAATCACATCTTTGCCTTCCAGCCTCTGATATGACTTGTTAATTCGGAGTGTTTTCTTTTCAAAATTGAAATCTGTCGGCGTCAGAGCAAGCAGCTCACCCTCTCGAATTCCTGTCCAATAAAGCACTTCAAATGCATAATAAGAAATTGGCTTATCAGCCACGCACTCTAAAAATGCCTGAAATTCATCCTGCGTCCAGAACTCCATTTCCTTATTTTCTTCTTTGCCCATAGTTCCGGCTTTTCGTGCTACATTATCCTTTAGACCATACATATTTACCGCATGATTTAATATGGCACTGAGCTGATTATGGATGGTTTTCAGATAGGTAGGGGAGAATAACGCCCCATTATCCTTTTTCAGCTTCATAATCTCATTTTGCCACTGGATGACATCAGAGGTTCGAATATCATCCAGTTTTCGTTTCCCGAAATAAGGCAGAATCTTTGTCTCAATAATGTGCTTCTTTGTCAGAAAAGTATTGCGCTTTATTCTTGGCTCTAAATCCGTCAGATAAATATCCACAAAACTTTTAAAGCTCATACTGATACTCTGATCCTCTTTCAGTTTGAAATTGCGTTCCCATTCAAGGGCTTCGCTCTTCTTGGCAAATCCCCTCTTGGTTTTCTGCTTCCTTGCTCCTGTCAAATCCTTATAATAGGTTCTTACCTCCCACATTCCTGTCTTATTATTCTTGACAACCGCCATCTATCCCACCTCCTTATCCGTAGATAGCCCGTAGATTCGTTTCATAAAATACTGTGTACTGACACGCCCTTTTATTGTCACGAATCCATCAACCTCAAGGAACTGCTTGGTGAAGTCGATGGAGATGATTATCTGAAGGAGCAGGTGATAGAACTGAGGTATCAGAATCAGATATTGCGGGAAGAGAATCGTAGCTTAAAGGACAAGCTGGAAAAGGCATATGAGTTTATGAAACAGTTTGTGATTGGCGGGATTAATCTGCTGGAGAAGTTTATGGAGTGGATTGAAGAGAAGGTCAGGGATGTTGGGAGAGGAAGATGAGAAATTTAGCGAATGCGAAAATATTATTGCAAAAGCAGGATTTTAATGGTATAATTAAGAAAATATGTTCGAATTCTAGGAGGACACATGAAGATAAGTTATAAAAGATTATGGAAATTGTTAATAGACAGAGAGATGCTAAAAAAGGATTTGGCAGAAAAGGCTGATATTAGTATGACGTCCATTGCTAAATTGAGAAAAAATGAAAATGTGAATACAGATATTTTGTTGAAAATATGTAATGCTCTTGAGTGTGATTTACAGGATATTATGGAGTTAACGGAAGACTAGATGGAGGTTTGTTCTATGGATGCTATGAGCGTTTTAGAAAATTCATACTATGTTATAAATAAGAATTTTGGTTTTTACAAAAGAAATTTTGGGCATATCTATTATTTGAGTGTTAAAGATGATGAGACAAAATTTATAGACAAGATGTTTGGAAAAGTGGGGAACAAGTTATCAGCACAAGATAAAATGCTAAACTATTCGATATCGGCTATATATACAGCGACAGCTGTATTGATTGAACTATTGAATAGAAAAGGAATAGAATATAACGAAAATCAGATTGAAAAAATATGTGTGGGTTTTTCAAATATGAAAAATATCGAGATCTCATTTGCTGATAAAACAGAGAAAGAGTTAGATGAGATATTATTTGGATTATTGACAGATGGGATAGATTTAGAATCCCGAAAAAAATCTGGAAGTGAAAGAACGCCGGATGAAATAATCAAATATATGCTTGATATTATAGGATATAATGAGATTGTTTCTATTAATAAAACTATTGTTGATCCGGCATGTGGTACGGGTACATTTATAAAGCAGATAATAGATAGGTTTATAGATGGATTGTATGTAAATCAAGTTACAAACACATATAAGGAAAAACTTTTGGAACGTAAATTAATACGAGCATACGATACAAAACCATCCAATGTATTTGTTACAAAAATAGTCATTATTTCTTCGCTAGTTAAGAAAAATTTTATATGTGAAATCAAAGATGTTTTGGATATGATAAGAAAACTGCCAGTATACTGTCAGGATTTTTTGTGTGTGGGAGATAACTCAGATTATATTATTGGTAATCCTCCTTATATCAGGTTACAAAACATGCCTGTTGAATATAGGGATTTTATAAAAAATAATTTTGTTAGTGCTACGGGGAGATTTGATATTTTTACTTGTTTTCTCGAAAAAAGTGATAAATTATTGAATAAAAATGGAAGGATGTGTTTGATTACAAGTAACAAGTATTTGACTGCTAATTATGGCGTGGGTATACGCAAATATTTGTCGCAAGCAGGACATGTTAGAAAATTGGTAGATTTGTATGATACTAAATTTTTTGGTGCTGCTGTTTTGCCAGCAATTATTATGTGCGAAAATAGTAAGAGTGATAACTGTGAAGTGGATTATATCGGAATAAAAACTGCTGAGCAAGATGTACAGCGTGTGTGTTTGAATGCTAATGAGTTATTTGAGTACGTTGAAAATGAGTTGACTTGTGGTAAAAGTTTCATTCTCTATGGAAATGAAGATAAGCAAGTTTTTGAAGTGTCTCGTTCAAAGGTCAAAATACCTGCTGATGGAAAAACATGGAACTTTTCTACAAGTGATGAGAACACTATCAAAACAAAAATGGATGAACAAAAAATATGCTCTCTCGTGGATATAGTTGATGTATGTGTAGGGATAAAGACTACTGCAGATACAATATTTGTAAAACCGATGACTCAAAATTTTATTAATGAGCATGCATTTGAGAAAATTGCGGTATATCCATTAATACAGAGTTTTAATGTGAATAAATGGAATATTTCGTGGGGTGAAAGTTCAAGGGATAGATATATATTATATCCACATAGAGAAATAGAAGGGAATATGGTTGCTATTCCTTTGGAAGAGATACCTAAAGCAGCAGAATATCTTGAAGAATGTTCAGATGTATTAAAGAAACGATCTTATTTGGCAGAGTCTAAGAGTAGAATGTGGTATGAGTGTTGGGTTCCTCAGAAGTTATCAAAATTTCAACAAACAAAAATTGTCACGAGGGATATTGTTTCAAGCAATTCATTTGCACTAGATGAGTCGGGGAGATTATGCCAAGGTAATACGTTTTTCCTAACGAAGAAATCTTCAATTTTAATGTCGGAATACTCAGATTTAAATGAACATCAATATTATTGTTTTTTATTAGGACTATTAAATTCCAAAGCTATGGAATTTTATCAAAAAATGATAAGCGGTTGCCTATATTCGCAGAAGTATAGGTATACTACATCGAATTTGAATAGATGGCCTATTCCAAGAATCAAAAAGGATGATGCCATAATCATAGCTAAATATGTGGATGATTTAATTGCGGGCATGTCAGGCGAATTAGAAAATGCAATAGATAAGATTGTTTATGATGCATTTGATTTATCAGAGGAAGAAATTTTAAAAATTGAAAGCTTTATAGGAAAAGGGAGAGAGGAGCATTACTAATGAATTGTATTGAAGAGGGCAAGAAACCACCTAAATGTAAAAGTGTTATATCTACACCAGAAGAACTTGTAGAAGCATTAAGACCGTTGATTGGTCAGGCGATACCTATGACGGGAAAATCAAGAACTGATGGATCAAATTTTAGAAAGATTGTAACCAATCATCTCTTATCAAATTATATGCCTGAAGCAGCGGATGAGTATGAAATTGTACCACCCAAACAAAAAGGAGTGCCAGCCTTCTTGCGAGAATATATAGATACATATATTGTTACAACGGGTAATTCATATAATTTGCAAGTATGGAATAGAAATCCGAACAGTACATCAGTGCAGGTTGATTTAAAGAATGGAGAAACTCTTTTGGCAAGCGATGTAAGATTTGTTCTAGGTAAGATAGATACAGATAATTGTATTGAATCTATAATTGTAATGACTCCAGATTATATTGAAAATAGGTTTGGAAAATTTGGTAAACCTACAGTTAAACAACAACTTATTATTTCTAATAAAAAACGTGAAGATATTATTCGCGATGGTGGTATGGTAATAGCTGATTCAAACTTGCCACAAGAACTTTTGGCTAGTGGTGACGAAATTATAAACGCTGATGTCAGTATAAAAGATGAACCTCAAAAGGTTTTGCCAATTGAGATTATAGATGAACGTATTACTGACAGGCTTATCGGTGAAAAATTAGACATTTCCTTGTCTACAAAACAAAGAGGACAGCAATTAGAGAGAATGGTAGCTTATCAATTGGGATATAGCGGTAAGCAAGATAGTCTTGAAGGTGGATATCCAGATATAAGAAATCAAATGTTGGAGGTTAAAGTACAAGATTCACCAACGATTGATCTAGGAAAGTATTCTCCGCAGTTTGAAGAACAGATAAATGATAATTTTACAACAAGAACTATTAGATATCTTATTGCATTGACTAATGCTATGGATGGTGCAATAGATGGCTTAATAATGTGTCCGGGAGAAGAATTGGGAAAAAGTTTTACTTATGTTGCAGAAAAAAGCTTTAAATGTCAACGGAGTATCCCGATGAGCTTTTTTGAAGAATTCAAAGGACAAGTAGTTTTTAATCCGTAACTTGGTGTATTCATTAATATGTCGTTATATATTTGAGGATTATGTAAAAAGGAGGACGAGTGTGAAAAAAATTAAAGAATGTATTGCTGAAAAATGGATGCATTATCTGGCAATAATCTTAATTTCAATTTCTGTTGTATGTATATTGTTAGATATTGTACATATATTTGACATAACATATTTTTATTCGCCGTATATTCTTTCTGTACCGATCTTGCTAGCGGTAGTGTTAAAGTTGTTGTGCACACAAAGAGAAAGTCAAAAGGAAGTAAACGGATTATACTATGCGTTAGTTTTAGCGGCTGTTGAATATCTAATGCTTGTTTTAATAGATACAATGCTTTTTCCAGCAAAGATTAAAATTGTTATTTACATGATAACCGCTCTTTATATGCTGATATACAGCAAAATTAAAGGAGCAAAGATAAGTGGGATGGAAGGTGAAGAGGATAAGCAAGAGAGGAAAAAGAAAATATTTAGTTTGTATTATATAAATACTGAAAAAGTATACGAGATTGCAATGCTTTTGAATAATCGAATTGTTACTAGTGGAACAAGTGAAAATGAATCAGAATCGACGCTTGAGAAACAAACTAATATTGGTATTAATAGTAATCTTAAATATTTAGAGAGCGTAAAAGGTGAATTAGGATTGTCTCAAAATATTCAAATTCATAATGGCATGAAAAGTAAGGTGCTTGAAAACTTTGATGTAAAGACTACTAAATCAAATATGCTTGCAAGTATTATTGCAAAAGCCAATGTATATGAAGAAAATGAAATGATGAATTTGGGTGATTTGATTTTATTGAAGAATGCATCCTTAGTACTTTTGAATGCTGAAGACTCCTATGCTGTTACTAAAATGATATTAAACGGAGCATTTAAGGATACGAAAATTAGCAGTAATTCAGATGACATGAAAATTGAATTTGATTTATCAGCAATGATAAACTCTTTATTAAAGGATTGTGCTTATGAGTTGGGATGTATTGTTGGTGATAAGAAATTTTTGTTAACAATTCCAATGACCTTTGAAAACGATTTTGAGAATTCTTATAATATATATGATTTACAGGTTGGTACTGTAACTGTTGTAGGAATTTATAGAGGAAAACGTCAGTATGAAAAAAGATTAAGTTTACAAGAAATTTTTTCGGAAAATAATGAACAGAAGAAAGTGCATACTTATGAGAACGATGATTACCGATTACAACCCTCTGTGCAAGGTAAGGAAGAAATGTTTGATGATATATACAATAAAGGTAAGCAATCTGGAGAATTCCAAGAGGTTATAGATGTGATTGCAGTGATTCAGGAGATTAATGCAAAATAGAGAGATGAAAAAGAAAAAATTATTGTATTATGAAAAAGGTAAATTTGATGAATTTGCAAAACAATTTCCAGAAGGGGAGAATATTGTGTACCCTATTTCCTATTTGACTAATCAAAATATTGCATTAAAGTATACAGGAATAAATGATGTTGAGCATTTTGTTATTGATATAACCGTAATGGTGATGTCTGCTCTTGTAAGAAATGATTTGCGAATTATATATGAGGGATGGATTAATTCGTTAAATGAAGAAAACGAAGAAAATATTGATTATTGTGTGGAAAAAACCTTTTTGCATGAAGCCTGTGATGTGTTTAGCTATTATTTTGAAAGAGATGAGGAATGCGATAAAGTGTTAGATAAGGCTGAAGAAACTCAAGAGGAGACACAAGAAGAACAGGAAGCGTTTTCTATTATTGATTGTAATAAAGAGAAATTTGATTCTATTATAGAACAGTTTGATTTGCAGTTATATGGGCATGAGAAGTTTAAAAAGGATTTTAAAGACCAGATAGAGGCATTTATCTTACTACATAGAATGAAAAGAAAGAAAGTTTTTTCCTTGTTGTTATGCGGTAAATCAGGAGTAGGAAAAACGGAAGTAGGAAGAATTTTACAGAGAGAGATGTACCCGGATGAACCATCAATAAAAATTAATTTTGGGAATTATTCAGGTAAAGGTTCTTTGTGGAGTTTAATTGGTTCTCCCAAAGGATATGTTGGAAGTGAACAAGGTGGAGAGTTGACAAATAAGATTTTGCACAGTAAGTCGAAAATTATTGTAATCGACGAGTTAGATAAGGCGGATGAAGCTATATTTACATTCTTTTATGAAATGCTAGAAGATGGTCAATATACTGATTTGGATGGAAAAGTTATTGATTTGGATGGGTATATAATTGTTTTTACAGCGAATTTAAATAATACCAATTTTAAGGATATGATTCCAGAACCTTTGTTTTCTAGATTTGATATGACATATGAGTTTCAACCTTTATCTTATGCAGATAAAGTGAAATTTGTTTCTGATTTTACTGATAAACTAATAGAAGATTATATGGAACATATAGGTGTGTTAAAAAAAACTACTATAAAAAATCAAATAGTAGAAGAAAATTATCAGAACTATGATAATTTGAGAAGCATAAAGCGTAATGTTATGAATCGTTTTGTTGGATTAGTGGGAAAGGATAAAGCATGGAAAGAGTATGTAAATAGCGAGAAAGGTGAGCAAGATTGTCAGTGAGACAACAAAATGACAATACAATCTTTCAAAAATCCGAGCAATAGGTAGAAATCAGACAAAATCCATGATTTCCGCCACCAAACCCGATAAAAAACACCACATAACAACTTGGTAAAGAAGAGTTTGAATAATTTCTAATTTGCATAAGATATTTTACGTAGCAGGTAATCGATAAGGTTGCCTGCTATTTGTTTCACTTATTCTCATTTGCTGAATTCTAATATTATAAATGTTGTCAATAAAAATGTTTGATTAATGTTTATCCTGAATTATTCATGGAACAATATCTGAACTGATAACTGTACCATGAAATTAAAAATGCTCCATGCAGTCATAACATTGCTCAATTTCTCTGTCAAAAGGGCGCAAAGTCCCTATCGCAGAGTTCAGAGCAATTGTTAAACTGTCAAGGTTCGTTAATAGGTGCTATTCCAGCTGTACATTTAGCTTGCCGATATTAAAAATTGTCTTATAGAATTCACTCTTATTAGTGCAACGAAGTATTATCCGATTTACATAGCTGAATATAAGGGAAAAGAGGTCACACTTTGTCAAGCACCTGTAGGTGCCGCTTCTGCGACACAAATTTTGGATTGGCTGATTGGGTATGGTGTGCGAGAAATAATTTCTGCCGGATCTTGCGGATGTCTTGAAACATTTCCTGAAGGGACATTTCTTGTACCATACAAGGCTCTGCGTGATGAAGGAACATCTTATCACTATGCTCCACTGTCACGTTTTATGGCAATTAATGAAAGAGCAAGAAAAGCTATTGAAGAAACTATACTAGAACATGGTATGAAATATCAAGAAGTTATTATTTGGTCAACGGATGGGTTATATCGTGAAACCAAAGAAAAAGTAATATACCGCAAAAGCGAAGGGTGTTCTGTTGTAGAAATGGAATGTTCAGCACTTGCAGCTTGTTCGGCTTTTCGTGGTGTAAATTGGGGAATGATACTTTATACGGCAGATAGCCTTGAAAATATTAATAAATATGACGAGCGAAATTTTGGTGGAAACGCATATGAATATGCACTTACACTCTGCCTTGATGCGGTAGTGAAGATGTAGAGAGTTGTAATTTTTGCTTTGTCGAGATACCAAATATAATAAAAAATAGTAATCTACAGTAGTTCAACCACATTGTGTTGATTTTCTAAACAAAATTGATTAGTGGTTGTCAAATTCGAATGATGAAAAGTAGATATTAGTTATTCTGAATGACAGGCAGTCTATAGGATTGCCTGTTGTTTTCTATTATCCATATTTCACAGAAATAGACATTGAAATTTGTTATCAACGTAAATTTTAACTGTGAATTTATTTGTTGGATGTTATGTGATATACTTGTGACACAAGCAAATTGTAAATCGTATATTTGAAAAATAACATGGGAGGGGTGAGAGAAAAAATGAAAAATATGAAAATAGATGCTAACGGAACAGAAATCAGAGTGATGGGTGATGTTGTTAATGAGGAAGCATATATTTCTCTCACAGATATTGCTAAATATAAAAATCCGGATAATGCTTTTATTGTAGTTGCTAACTGGATGCGTAATCATTCTACAATTTCGTTTTTAGGATTGTGGGAACAGATCCATAATCCGAATTTTAAACCTATCGAATTCGATAGGTTTAAGGCAGAATCAGGAGATAATGCTTTTACATTGACACCGCAGCAGTGGATCAAAGCAACGGCTGCAATCGGTATCGTATCAAAATCGGGACGATATGGCGGTACTTATGCTCATACAGATATAGCTTTCGAGTTTGCGTCATGGATTTCACCGGAATTTAAGCTTTATATCATCAAAGATTATCAGCGATTAAAGAAAGATGAAGCAGATCGGTTAGCGATTGGATGGGATGTAAAGAGAGAACTTTCAAAAATAAACTATCGTATCCATACAGATGCAGTAAAAGAATTTTTGATAACTCCCACATTATCTCCGCAGGAAATGGCATATACATACGCTTCAGAAGCGGATATTTTAAATATGGCTTTGTTTGGAAAAACAGCAGCACAATGGAGAAACGAAAAAGGAATAAAAGGCAAAACTCCTAATATCAGAGATTTTGCTTCAGCAGAAGAATTGGTCGTGCTTATCAATCTGGAAGATACGAATGCAGATCTGATAAGACAGGAAGTGCCTAAAATTGAGCGATTAAAAATATTACGGGAAAAGGCATACAGACAATTAGAACTTTTGAAGAAGAATCAAGATGCGATTGAAGCATTGAAGAAAAATCTTATTGAAGATACAGAAACAAATGGTTGATTTTCTAAGCAAAGTGAAAAAATGAGAATGTAAAAAACAAATTATAAAAAAGGAGATTCTTAACATGGTAAAAATTATTTCTGACAGCACATGCGACCTCTCTCCAGAGTTGATTGCAAAATATGATATTGACATTTTGCCACTTCATATTCTTCTCGGGGAAGATGAATATGAAGATGGAAAGAATATTACACCAGAAGAGATTTATAGTTGGTCTGATGAAAATAAAACAACACCAAAAACGTCAGCTCCGGCCTTGACAGATGCAATTGAGCTTTTTAAACCATATATAGATGAAGGTCGTGAAATTGTATGTTTTTCTATTTCAAGCAGTATGTCTACATCAGGGAATGTTATGCGTATTGCTGCAGAGGAGCTGGAGGCGGAAGATCGTATTACAGTAATTGATTCAGCAAATCTTTCCACAGGGATTGGGCTTCTTGTAATAGAGGCAGCTATTATGGCACAGAATAATCATACAGTAGAAGAAATTGTTTCAGCAATAGAAGCGTTAAAACCGAATGTCAGAGCAAGCTTTGTTGTAGATACGCTCACTTATTTATATCGTGGCGGTCGCTGCAATGCGGTTTCAGCTATGGCAGGGGGCGTTTTAAAACTGCATCCTAAAATCGTAGTAGAGAATGGTGCAATGAATGCTTCAAAAAAATATCGTGGAAAAATCAATTCTGCAATTATGACGTATGTCAAGGATATGGAGGATGATTTGAAAGCGGCAAGACCGAACAGAGTTTTTATTACGCATTCTGGTTGTGATCGCACGATAGTAGAGGAAGTACATTCTTATTTGGAAAATTTGGGTGTTTTCTCTGAAATATTAGAAACAAGGGCTGGCGGCGTCATTTCCAGCCATTGTGGTCCGGGAACATTAGGCGTTTTATTTATCCAAAGTATGTAATAAAAAGCTAAGAAGGGAATGAACATAGAATGAAGCTTGCAAATATTACCTTGGCACCCACGATTCGAAAATATAATAAGGAAAATTTAGTACATGATGTAATTACAGGTCTGATTATTATGGCGGTGTCAATCCCGATTTCTATGGGATATGCACAAATAGCAGGTCTTCCGGCAGTATATGGATTATATGGTTCAGTATTTCCAATCCTTTTATTTGCATTATTTTCGACATCACCACAATTTGTATTTGGTGTGGATGCAGCACCGGCAGCTTTAGTTGGTTCAGCTTTATTAGGAATGAACATAGAAGGCGGTTCAAAAGAAGCTCTCGCAGTTGTTCCGGTGCTGACATTTTTTGTGGCTGTGTGGCTTTTTGCATTTTATTTAATGCATGCAGGAAAGCTTGTCAATTATATATCAGAGCCGGTGATGGGGGGATTTATTACCGGTATTTGTACAACGATTATTTTGATGCAGGTGCCAAAGCTTATGGGCGGAAGTGCAGGAACCGGCGAATTCTTGGAACTGGCGGAACATATTATCAAAGCTGTCCGACAAATCAATATGCCGTCACTTGTACTTGGGAGTGTCTCTCTTGTGATTTTACTTGTAGCGAAAAAGCTTGTACCTAAGTTTCCGATGGCGGTAGTGTTAATGGTATTAGGTGCAGTTCTTACAAACATTCTTCCAATGACAGCGTGGGGAATTAAAACTTTGGATGCGGTTGAACCGGGACTGCCAAAGTGGAATATTCCGGACTTTACAGTTGTTCCGATCCGTGAAGTAATTACGATTAGTTTATCGGTTGCGGTTGTCATTATGGCAGAAACATTGCTTGCAGAAAATAATTTCGCACAGAAAAACCGATATCGGATTAATGACAATCAGGAGATTTTAGCATTCGCAGCGGGCAATATGGCGGCAGCCTTTACCGGATGTTGTCCAATCAATGGTTCTGTTTCAAGAACTGCGATGGGGGAACAATACCAGGGGAAAACGCAGGTAATGAGTATTGTTGCAGGTTTGTCTATGTTGATTTTGCTGCTTTGTGGAACTGGATTTATAGGGTATCTTCCGATTCCGGTGCTTACAGCCATCGTGATTTCAGCACTGCTGGGTGCGACAGAATTTCATCTTGCGGCGAAGCTGTGGAAAGTCAGCCGGACAGAATTTTTTATTTTCGCAGGTGCATTTGTAGGAGTACTTTTTCTTGGGACGATCAATGGTGTATTGATTGGAATTATTTTATCATTTTCAGAAATGATAATCCGATCATCTAAGCCGGCGAGAGGATTTCTCGGGATTCAGCCGGGGCACAGACATTTCCGGGATTTAAATGAAAGTAGTCAGATTCATGCAATAAAAGATGTTTTAATCTATCGTTTTAGCAGCAATCTTTTTTTCGCAAACGTGCAGGTATTACAGCAGGATATAGAGGATGCACTGGAACAAAAGAAAGATACGAAGGCAGTAATTTTAGATGCAAGCGGTATCGGAAGTATGGATATCACAGCAGCGGAAAGGCTTGGAAATCTTTACGCATCTCTGAAAGCACAGGGGGTTCGTTTTTATATAACGGAGCACATTGCGGGATTGAATGAGCAGATGAGAAACTGGGGTTAGGATATCTTATCAGAGAAGGTTGTGTGCGAAGAACAACACATATCGCATTAAAAGATATGGGAATTAACAGGCCATATCCTTTAGAGGATGGGGTGGATAATGAAGAGCGCAGCGCTTCAAGAAAGCGTGTAGACAATCGTGTACAGGAATTTGTTTGGGCATTTGGCTCGAATTCAGAAGATGAGATTGAAAAGCAGATTGCACGACAGATCGAGCAGTTGAAAAAAAGTGGAGATATGGAGAAACTGCTGCATGGAAGCTGGTCACATATGGATGCATTTGATGAAGATGAGTGGCTGGAGCATCTTGAGGAACATTTGAAAGAAATTGTAAATATTTCCGGAAAAGATGAAAGAACACTTGCAGCGCGTTTGGAAGAGCACAGACAAGAAGTACATGACCGTATTGCACAGGAACACCCAGAGCTTGCCCAACGGTTTAAGGAGCGCAGACATCGTCTGGATGAGCATTTGAAAGAACGCCGTCCGGATGTTTATGAGCTTGTCATTAGTTTAAGAGATAACAAGAAGAAAGAAGAATAAGATAAAAAAGAAATGGTTGGAATTTTGAAGTTCCGGCCATTTCTTTTTATAAATTTTATGAATTGATACAAGGACGAAGCATAATTTTAGCTGTAAATATTCCATTATCATACGTGAAATCACATCCACCGCCAGTCTTTTCAACAATGTGGCGGACAGATTGAATTCCGATACCATTTTCATTTCTTTTAGAAGAAAGAAAAATGCCATGCTTTTGCTGGATTTTACCATCAAACGCATTTTCAATTTGAATTAAAATAAGATTAGAAGCATGTCGATAGATTTTGATATCGATCCGTTGTCTGAATTTTGCGGTCTTCAAGCTGGCTTCCAATGCATTTTCTAACAGGTTAGAAAGAACAAGACAAAAGTCTGTTTCATCGACTGAAATTTGTGCCGGAAGATCAATCTGCACGTGGAAAGGAATTGTGTTACGTTCAGCCAGTGTACAATAATAGCTGATTACACTGTCGATGACCTGATTTTCACAAAAATGCATATGCATAGTCGGGATTTTCTGGGTTACATTATATAGATACTCTTTTATTTTTTCTAAATCTCCGGCTTCAGCCATTGAGGATAGCTGAAGAAAATGATGGCGCATATCATGTCGTGCCTGACGTGTCTCTTCGATTGCATTGCAGAGGTTAGTATATCTTTCCTGTTGGATTGAAAGAAGATAGTTTTCTTGTTGAAGCCGTGCATTTTGGTTTAGATTGTTTGCCATTAATAAAAACAGAGCATAAAATAATGCAAGAATGATTAACAGAACAAGGCTGACAACAATATATATCTGTAAAATCCGTCCGGTATATAAGGTGCCATCGTATTTTGGGACCATGAACAGATTCAGTCCGATAAATATAAGCGGTAAGATCCAGAATACATACCAGGTCTGAGCAAAATTATCATCATCAATCATGATTCGGACAGTATGGATGGCAGGATACCAGACAGCTAAAAGGAATAAAATACAGATAATGTTATAGATGATTCCTGTGCCAATCTGAAACCAGAGTATATTTTTTGAGGCAGGTAAATGCAAATCTATAATTGCATTTATTGCGCGGGAAAAACTATTCACGCAAGAAAAAACAGCACAAATCGCAAGAAAAATGCTAAAAGATTTCCAAATAGAAATCGCAAGAGTTTTATGATAGATCACCAAGAGAAGCAATAACAGGAAAAAGAGAATGGGAGCTGTTTTAATCTGTAAAGCCGAGCATAATATACCTCCCAAAATGCAGAGTGCAATTAGAAGAGGAAAAAGCCAGGCAATTAGCTTTGGAAGAGATATTTTTAGTGTTGATTTTACAGGAAGATAGGCAAGAATCATCCCAGGGATAATTACAGTAAGTTCAAGTGTCGGGCGAAGAATATTGTTCATTATGTATGCCCCCTTTCAAAAAAAGCTTTGTCTCATGCGTTTATTTTAACATAAAACAGATAGACAAACTACGGGGCGGATTTACAATTCGTGCTATTTTTTGACTATTCGTGACAGAGCGATTGAAAACGAGAAGTGTTTTTTTATAATAAAAGCAGTAGATGACAAAGGTTGGAAAAAGGAGGAAAGTATAAATGAAAGGAAGAAAAATACTATTAGCGTTTATTATATCTGCAGTTACGTTCACATCGGGATGTGCAAATGGTACATCAAAGACAGAGGAGGCAAAATCAGAGCAGAAGACAACAGAAGAAAATGCAGTTGTTCCAATTAAACCGCTTACGGCAAAAGCAATTGATGATAATCCATATATGGCAAAGAGCGATGCCAATATTCATCATGACTGTTATAATTCAGATACGACAGATGAAGTATTACCGGTTGACATTTATCCGGAGATAAATGTTTCTTATGAAACGGTAAATAAAAATGCATCTCCGGCGGTGTTTTTTGATACATATGGACACGCTGTTGTTCCATTGCAGGGGGGACTGGCTATCCGTGATATTAATGCGGATGAAGCACAGACAGAAGGTTATTTTTCACCGGCGAAGCATGATGGTGGGGGCTATGTGATACAAAGCTCATATTCATTTGTAGATGAGAGTAATCGTCTGGTATGTCCGACAAGCAACAACCATGTGCTTATGTTGAAAGCAACAGATGATGCGGGAAATGTCCTTCCGGAATTTGAAAAAGTGCTGGATATTGATATTAAAGCAGCGGCAGAAGAAATTACAGGGAAAACATTGGATCAGAACTTATTATCTGTAGTTTTTGACTATGAAGGAAATTTATGGTTTGCCACAGGTGGTTTCCGTATTTATCCGGAACGTAAACAGCAAGGTGCAATGGGATATATTTCAAGGGAAGCAATTGATGCCATCTTAAAGGGAGAACATGTTGATCTGAAAGAATCTACATTTGTATATGAATTGGAGCCTGGCGAAGGTGCAGAGAATGGAATTGCATCGTCAAAGGAAGGTGCAGTTATATTAACGAATCAAAATTGTTATTTATTAAATGCAAAAGATGGTGTACAGGTGCAGTGGTGTACCCCATATGAAAGTGTGGGAGCGAAAGACAGCAAAGAAGGAGATGAAACTACAGGCGGAGGTCTTGCCTGGGGAGGTGGATGTTCCCCATCTCTGACAAGCAAATTAGTTATGTTTACAGACAATCAGGATCCGGTAAATCTGTTGGCATTAGATATGAAGACCGGGGAAATAATGGCAAGCATGCCGGTAATTGATGAGCTTCCGGAAAATATGCAGGTGTCGGTAGAAAATTCAGCAATGGTATATGATAACGGAGAAGGCACAGTCAGTACAATCGTATGTAACTGGTTTGGAGCCGGAAGTGCAAAACTTGCGGACGCAGACAACGATTCTTCTATACAGACCTATGAAAATATTTACGATGTAAACTGGCTGAAGCAGGGAAATAAGATGGTCTTGCCGGGAGTAGAGCGTGTTGATACCATCAAGACAAAAGACGGATATAAAATGAAGAGTATCTGGTGCAGAAACGATATTCATGATACATCTATGATGAAGCTTTCTACAGCGACAGGTTACATCTATGGTTATGTTCAGGATCTGGAAAGTGGCATGTGGCAATTCATCATGTTAGATTTTGAAACAGGAGAAACAGCATTCACAATGGATGTTTCAGATAAACCGGGATACAACAATATGGCAATCGGCATGTATGCAGGAAATAGTGGAAATACATTATATTGCCCGACAGGATATTTGGAGCTCTTAAGATTGCAGGACAGATTTGTTTATCTGCCGGAGATGCCTTATCGAAAAGTAGATTTAGACAAGGCAAAGAGAAATGTACTAACACAAGAAGAATTTACAGAAGCCGGCGGGAAAGGAAATGTTGCAGGCTGGCTGAATACGATTACAGTAGAAAATGTACATCCAAATACTACTGTGGCAATACGAATGAAAGGAATTGCAGGAGAAGCAGATACATTTACATTATATGCATATGATAAAGAGAATAAATTAAAAGAAGTTCCTGCAGAGTTATGGCATATTCAGGAAGAAGATGGAACATTGCCGGATAAACTTACAGAGGATACATTATATGAAGTGCATGTTATGGTAGAAGATGGAGGAGAATTTGATCTTAGTGATACAGAAAAAGAAATTAAGATAGCAGTTATTCTCGGAAATAAATGATTTGTTTTTAAGAAAATCACCTGGATGGAGAAGAAATTATTTTTGACCATTCAGGTGCTTTTTGTTGTCAGAAAATTAACAAGAATGGAAAGGTATAAAATTTGAATATTCAGAAAATTCATGATATAATTTAACAAATTTATCGAAATAAATAGAACGGAAAAATTATACTGAAAAAGGAGAGAGCATGACGCAAAAGAGGAATAACAGATTATTAAATACAAAGTTAAATAAATACATAATTCCCGGAATAATGATGTCACTGGCGCTTCAATTGGGAAATATAGTCGATACCATTTTTGTCAGTAATTTAATAGGAGTGGATGCGATGGCAGCGGTTACGATGAGCCTGCCGGTTGAAACAGTTATCCAGCTTGTTGGTTATTGTCTTGGAGTCGGAGGCTCCATTGCAGCAGGTATTATGCTGGGAAGACGTGATAAGGAGACCGCTTCAAAACTATTTTCAGCAACCCTTACAGTGACTCTTATAGTGGGGATTATTTTTTCTGTTGCTGCATTTTTTACAGCTGACCCAATCGCAAAAACACTGGTATCAGATGGCGGTGTTTTAATGCATTACACAAGAGATTATATTTTGGTAAGCATGCTGGGCGCACCGGTAATCGGGGTAGGATTGTTGATGGTGAATTATCTTGGAGCGGAAAATCATCCGGAGCTTGCATCGGCATATCTGATTGCTGCAAATGTAATCAACCTTGTGCTCGATTATATTTTCCTTAAATACACTCCGATGGGAATTAAAGGGGCAGCATTATCTACGGTACTCGGCTTCCTTTTAGCAATGGTGATTTTCATTCTTTACATTCGTTCAGATAAACGAAACTTAAGCTTTGTAATTCTCAAAACCAAAGATTTTGTAATACTAAAAGAAGCAATCGTAACGGGAATGCCAATGCTTGTTTTCATGGCAACCAATTTCGTGAAAGCACTCGGGCTGAACTTGATTATCATGCGCCTGATCGGAGAAGTTGGAATGGCAGTATTCACAGTTTGTGATAATGTTCTTATGATCGTGGAAATGTTAACGGGAGGAATCATTGGTGTGATCCCTAATGTTGCCGGAATCCTTTACGGGGAAAAAGACTTTGTCGGAATCCATGTTCTTTGCAAAAAGATGCTGAAATACAGCTATATTGTTCTGGCTTTGGTATTTGTCTGTATCATGGCATTTACTGAGCAGATTACGATTTTATTTGGAAGTGGCGGCGGAGAGCTGGGAGCACAGATGGTGAGTGCGCTTCGTCTGTTCGCATTTTGTGCAGCACCGTATTTGTGGAATAAATTTATGGTAAGCTATTACGAATCAATCGAAGAGACATCCATCGCAAGTTTTGTTACACTTCTTGAAAATGCAGTTGTATTACTTCCGGTAACATTTGTCGGAATCTTTGTATGGAAACAGATTGACGGAATCGGAATCAATGGTATTGCAATCTCATTTGTTATTACGGAGTTCTTAACTGTGATCGCAGCAAATATATACAGAAAAATCAAATATAGAGAATCTACATTTTATATTATTCCAGAGCAGAATCCGGGAATCAACCTGGACTTTTCGATTAAAAGCAGATTGGAAGAATCGCAGGATGTTCATAGAAAAATCAAGGAATTCTGTATAGAAAATAATGTATCGGGAAGCAGGGCAAATCTTGCTGCTGTGTGTGCAGAAGAAATGACGGTAAATATTATTAAATTCGGAGGGAAATCTTCGAACTGGATTGATATTAATCTCTGTCTGGAAGAGGATATTTTAAACTTGAGAATCAGAGATAACGGAGTGAATTTTAATCCTTTGGAATATAAAAATGACAGCGAAGAATTTGATATCCATGGAATAGAACTTGTAAAGAAGATTTCAAAATCGATGAATTATATTCGTGCAATCGATATGAATAATACAATAATATCTTTTTAGGAGGTATGAAAGATGACTGCAATCAATGAAAGTAATGTTGAATTTAAGTTTCGCCCAGTGACAAAATTATTTGAAGAGCAGGTGGTTCTTCATCCGGACAAGCTTGCGGTTGTGACAAGTAAGGAAAGCTTTTCATATTCGAAATTAAATGAAAGAGCGAATAGAATTGCAAATGCACTCATCGAAAAGGGTGTGCAGGCAGAGACGATCGTAGGAGTTATTCTTGAGAGATGCTGTGATTTCTATGCAGTACGACAGGCAATTTTAAAAGCAGGAGGAGCATTTACGGTTGCGGCGCCGGATTATCCGGATGATAGAATCCAGTACATTTTTGAGGATGCCGCAATTCCTTTTGTAATTACGACAAAGGAGATTGAAAAGGAGAGACAGGATTTATTTGCAAAGCTCGACTGCAAGGTGCTGCTTCTTGAAGAGCTTCTTGAAAATGAAAATGCAGAAAATCCGGATGTTGAAATAAAAGAGAATGATCTTTGCTACTGTATCTATACTTCCGGCTCAACAGGAAAGCCAAAAGGAGTTATGATTGAACACGTGAATCTGGCGAACTTTGTGAACCCAGATCCGAAAAATGCGGAAACCTTTGGATATGTAGACAAAGGCTCGGTTTCTCTTTCTATGGCAGCAATGACATTTGATGTATCGATTCTCGAAGAATTTGTTCCACTTACAAATGGTCTTACAGCGGTTATAGCAAGTGAAGATGAAATTAATAATCCAATTATTCTCGGAGATTTAATTGTAAAAAATAAAGTCGATATTATGACGACAACTCCTACATATTTGTCAAACATTATTGATCTGCCACAACTTACAGAAGCAATGTCCCAGATTAAGGTTTTTGATATCGGAGCAGAAGCATTTCCACCGGCACTTTATGAAAAGATCCGTCTGGTAAATCAGAATGCTTATATTATGAACGGGTATGGTCCGACGGAGACAACGATAAGTTGTACTATGAAGGTAATAACAGACAGTCAAAAAATTACAATCGGCGCTCCAAATGGAAATGTGAAGGTATTTATTGTCGATAAAGAGAATCATATCCTGCCGGACGGAGAAACCGGTGAGCTTGTTATAGCAGGTCTTGGAGTCGGCAGAGGATATGTGAATCTTCCGGAGAAAACGGCGGTTGCATTTATCGAATTGAATGGAGAACGTGCATATAAAACAGGAGATCTTGCGAAAATCAATTCCGATAATGAAATAGAGTTTTTCGGAAGAATGGACAATCAGATCAAGCTGCGAGGACTTAGAATCGAGCTCGGTGAGATAGAAGAAGTGATAAATAGCTTTGATGGCATTCTTACCAGTATTACAATCCCGGTAGATAATCAATACTTATGCTGTTATTTTATTGCAGACCATGACGTTGATACAGAAAAGCTTATGGAATATGCTTCAAAATCACTCGCACATTATATGGTGCCGGAGGTATTTATACAGCTTGAAAAGATGCCAATGACACAGAATGGAAAAGTCGATAAGAAAGCATTGCCAAAGCCGGTTTCAGCACCGACAAATTTAAAAGCAGCAGAAACTCCGATACAGAAAAAGATTTTTGAAATTGTTTCTGAAATTGTAGGAAATGATTTCTTTGGAATTGATACCAGTCTTTACAAAGCAGGGCTTTCTTCCATCAGTGCAATGAAACTGTGCATTTTACTTTCGGATGAGTTCAAAGTTACTGTGAAAACAGGCGATATCCATGACAATAATACGATTGAAAAACTTGAAAAATACATCATGCTTGCACCGAAGCTTGGAACCTATGAAAAACGTGAGGTTTATCCGCTTACAGGATCTCAAAAAGGTATTTTTGCTGAGTGTAGCAAAAACCCAGACAGCACAGTTTATAATATACCATTCCTTTTTGAGCTGGAAAATGCGATTGATGAGCAGAAGTTGGCTGATGCACTTACAAAGATGGTAAATGCACATTCCTATCTGCTTACAAAAGTGTATCTCAACAGTGACGGAGAGATGGTGCAAAGACCGGGAGAAGATACGTTTATACCAAAGATTATCAAGACTACAAACAGCGAGTTTGAAGCATTAAAAGAAAATCTGGTACGTCCGTTTAAGCTTGAAAAAGGGCGTTTATTCCGTGCGGAAATTTATCTTACAGAAGATAAAAAATATTTGTTTACAGATTTTCATCATATCATTGCAGATGGTAATTCTTACGATATTATTTTTGAAGATATCAATAAGGCGTATTGTGGTGAAAAACTTGAGAGCGAAACCTACACAGGATTTGATGCAGCTCTTGATGAAGAACAGCAGATGAAAGAGGGCAAATATAAAAAGGCCGAGAAATATTACGACAGCGTTTTCGAAGGTGTTGAAACAGAGTCACTTCCGCTTCCGGACATTTCAGGAAAAACTCCTGAAAAGGGAATTACGTCAAGAGAAGTAAACATTCCGGAAGAGAAAATCCGTGCTTACTGTGAAAAAGTAGGGGTTACGCCAAACACATTATTTACAGGATTATTTGGTATTCTTGCAACAAAATATTCAAATTCCGAGGACAGCCTTTTTGCAACGATTTACAACGGACGAAATGACTCCCGACTTGAAAACACAGTCTGCATGCTTGTAAAAACACTTCCTGTATACTGTGCTTTTGAGGAGAAAACGACGATACAGACATATATGGCAGAGCTTTCAGAACAGCTTATGTCATCGATGGCAAATGATATCTTCCCATTCTATGATATCTGTGCAAAATATGGTATAAATTCAGATTTCGTCTTTGCATATCAGGCAGAGTTAAGTGATGATTATCCAATCGGAGATACGATTGCGAGAGGACAGGATCTGTCGCTTGATATGGCGAAGATGCCACTGCTTATTCAGGTAAGAGAGTATGATCACGAATATGTACTTACTGCAGAATATAGAAGTGACATGTACAGCAAAGCGTTTGTTGATGGAATGCTTGAAGCCTATGAAGCAGCAATGGATTCGATGCTTAAGTCAAAATATATTTCAGAGATTTCTGTGATTTCACAAAATGCAGCAAATCAAATTGCAACATTTAACAGTACAGAAAATGATTACGGCAGAAGCAAAACTATTTTCGACATGTTTTCTGAAACGGCCCGGGAGATACCGGAGCGTACAGCGGTAGTATTTAAAGATAAAAGATATACATACAAGGAACTGGATGAGATTAGTGACAGGCTTGGAAAATATATTGCATCACTTGGAATCGGCAGTGAGGATGTAGTGTCAATTCTGATTCCACGTTGTGAATATATGGCAATTGCACCGCTTGGAGTGATAAAAGCAGGTGCCGCATATCAGCCACTTGATCCGACTTATCCAAAAGACAGATTAATGTATATGCTTGAAGATGCACAAGCGAAGCTTCTGATCGTCGACAGAGAATTACTTCCGTTGGTTGATGGTTATGAAGGAACAGTATTGTACATGGATGAAATTATGCAGATAGAAGATCGTGATATGGAACTGAAAGAACCAGAGTTGCATGATCTGTTCATCTTACTCTATACATCCGGTTCAACTGGTGTTCCGAAGGGATGTATGCTTGAGTACGGTAATATTACTGCATTTAGTCATTGGTACAAAAAATATTATGAACTTGATTTTGATTCAAAGGTTGCAGCTTATGCATCATTTGGATTTGATGCATGTATGATGGATATTTATGGAACAATTGCAAATGGAGCCGAGCTTCATATTATTCCGGAAGAAATCCGCCTTGATTTTATTGCATTAAATGATTACTTTGAGACAAATGGTATTACACATTCCTTTATGACAACTCAGGTCGGAAGACAGTTTGCAATGGAGATGGATTGCAAGAGCCTGAAATATTTATCTGTAGGAGGCGAGAAGCTTGTTCCTTGTGAACCTCCAAAGAATTTCAAGTTTTTTAACGGTTATGGGCCTACAGAAAACACGATTTTCACAACTATATTTGAAGTGGATAAATATTACAATAATGTACCGATAGGTAAAGCACTTGATAATAATAAGCTTTATATAACAGATAAATTTGGTCATCTGCTTCCATATGGCGCATGTGGTGAGCTGATGATAGCCGGCTGGCAGGTTTCAAGAGGATACCTCAACAAACCTGAGAAAACGGCAGAAGTATATACAAAAAATATTTATGACGATGAGGAAGGATACGAGGTTTTGTATCATTCCGGAGACGTTGCAAGATATCTGACAGATGGAAATATCCAGATTATCGGAAGAAAAGATTCACAGGTTAAGATTCGAGGATTCAGAATTGAACTCTCAGAGGTTGAGGAAGTAATCCGAAGATACGAAGGTATAAAAGATGCGACAGTAGTTGCATTTGATGACCCATTCAGTGGAAAATATATTGCAGCTTATGTTGTATCAGACAGTAAGGTAGATATCAATGCATTAAATGATTTTATCAAAGAAACAAAACCGCCGTATATGGTTCCTGCTGTTACAATGCAGATTGATAAGATTCCGTTGAACCAGAATCAGAAAGTAAATAAAAAGGAACTTCCAAAACCGGAAAAGAAAGTAGAAGAAATCATCAAGCCACAAAATGACACCCAGCAGAAAATCTTTGATTGTGTGGCAGAAGTATTAGGATACACAGAATTTGGAATTACAACAGATATTTTTAGTGTCGGACTTACATCCATCAGTGCGATTAAATTAAATATGCTGATTTCAAAGGAGTTTGATATTGTTATCAAAACATCGGATATCAAAGATAATCCGACAATTGAGAAGCTGGAAGGATTTGTGCAAAAAGCAGGAAAGACATCAAAGAGAAAAATTCAAGAGATTTATCCGCTTACAAATACGCAGGAAGGAATATTTATCGAATGTACTGCTAATATGGGTACAACAATTTATAATATCCCATATCTGTTTAAATTGGATAGAAAAGTAGATTTGGATAAGCTGGCAAAAGCAATAGACAGTACGGTTGAAGCACATCCTTATCTCAAAACGAATCTCTTTATGGATGAGAATGGTGATGTTCTTCAGAAACGTGATGACGATTTAGAGTACAAAACACAGATTATTGACGGAATGGATAAAGAGACGCTTGTTCGTCCATATATGCTATTTAACGAACAGCTTTTCAGATTTGAGATTCACAGAACAGCAGCCGGAAATTATTTGTTCCTGGATTTGCATCACATTATTGCAGATGGTACCTCTCTTGAAATTATCATCAATGATATTAACAAGGCGTACAGTGGAGAAACTCTGAAAAAAGAAGAATATACATCGTATGAGCTTGCACTGGATAACCGGGATGCTTTGAATAGCAATACATATAAAAATGCAGAAGATTATTATAGATCAGTATTTGAAAAAGCCGGCGGAAGTATAGCATTTTATCCGGATAAATCGGGTGCTGTTCCTACAGCAGAAATGTATCACAGAGAAGTTTCAGAGATTTCAGTCCAGAGCATAAAAGATTTTTGCAAGAAGAACGGAATCACAGAAAATGTATTTTTCATTGCAGCATTTGGACTTACACTTGGAAAATATAATTTCAAAGAGAATGCTGTTTTCACAACAATTTACCATGGAAGAAATGATTCGAGACTTTCTGATACAGTCGGCATGCTTGTAAAAACACTCCCGGTTTACTGCGACTTTTCAGGACAGACGCAAGAATATCTGGCAGATGTCCGGCAACAGCTTATGGATTCTATGAACAATGACATTTATCCATTTTCACAGATTAGCCGTGAATTTAATATCAAAGCAGATGCCATGGTGATTTATCAGGGTGATAACTTTGAATTTGATACAATAGGAGGTGAATTCGCTTCTGAAGAACCGGTACATTTAAATGCTGCGAAAGCACCTGTTTCCGTAAGTATTTCTATTGTAAGAAATAAATTTGTCTTTGAAATTGAATACCGTGGAGACATGTATCGTGAAGAGACGATGAAATATCTCGCAGATAACCTTGAGCTTGCAATTGACGGGCTGACGAAGGAAGAGAAAGCATCCGATATCAGATTGTTATTTGAAGAAGAGACTAAGATGGTGGATGTTCTGGAGCATGCAGGAAAAACATTTGTTGAACTGTTTAAAGAGACTGTTACAAAATATCCGGATAAGGCAGCGGTGAAGGATGAATTTGGAGAGCTCACTTACAAAGAACTCGATAGAATGTCCGATTATGTTGCACAAAAGCTTACAGAAAATGGAGTTGGAAGAGAAAAAGTTGCAGGTATTTTGTGTGGAAGAACAAAAGAATTTACAGTTGCTTATCTAGGGGTTATGAAAGCCGGTGGTGCATATGTTCCGCTGGATCCGGAGTATCCGCAGAGCAGGATCGAATATATGCTGACAGATTCAGGAGCAGAGAATTTGCTTGTAGTAAACAAGTATCGTGATCTGGTTGCATTTTATGATAAAAATATCATCAGTCTTGATGAAGTGGCAGAAGAGGCAAAAGAGTTTGAGCTTTCAGTAGAACTTACTCCTCCGAAACCGGAAAATCTGGCGTATATGATTTATACCTCAGGTTCAACCGGAAAGCCAAAGGGTGTTATGATCGAGCATAGAAATTTATTAAATCTGATAGAATATCTTGTTTCATCAAGGAAAATGACACCTGATTTTATAGTTGCAGAGTTTGCAAGCTTTTGCTTTGATGCATCGGTTGTGGATTTGTTCGCTCCACTTACCGTTGGGGCAATGCTGTACATTTTACCGGAAGGTATCAGAAAAGATGCGGTTGCAGTTGCGAAGTTTGTAAGAGAAGAAAATATTACGACCCTTACGATTCCGACACAGATTGGAGAACTGGTGACGGAATTACTGGAAGAAGCTCCGGCATTGCGCTTTGCAACACTTGGCGGTGAGAAATTCAAGCATTATAGAAATCGTACTTATCAGATGGTCAATGGATATGGACCAACAGAAAATACGGTTTCATCAACAGAATTTTTCGTTGATAAGCAGTATGAAAATATACCGATTGGAAAATCGCAGACAAATATCCGAAGCTATATCGTAGATAAAGATTTGACCAGACTTCCGGTAGGCGCATCGGGTGAGCTGTGTCATGCAGGAAGACAGATTGCAAGAGGCTACCATAATCTTCCGGAAAAAACAGCCGCAGCGTTTGTTGAAAACCCATTCTCAATTTGCGAGGAAGATAAACGTCTTTACAGAACCGGAGATATGGTCCGCATGAAAGGAGACGGAAACATAGAATACATCGGTCGAATCGATTCACAGGTAAAAATCAGAGGATATCGAATCGAGCTTGGCGAGATTGAGGGAGCGATAGTGAAATATGATTCTGTTCAAAATGCGGCTGCCAAAGTAATTGAAAAAGGCGGTAATAAATATATTGTTGCTTACTATACGGGCGTAAGCACTTCCGATGAAGAAATGAAAAACTTCTTAGAGCCGCTTATCCCGGATTATATGATGCCGTCCTTCTTTGTTCATCTTGATAAGATGCCTGTAACACCGGGGGGCAAGATTGACAAAAAGGCACTTCCTGAACCAGAGATGAGTGTAGAAAGAAATAGCTATGTCGAACCGGTTACAGCTGTTCAGACAGAGCTTTGCGGTATTTTTGAGAAAGCACTTGGTATTGATAAAGTAGGAATCGAGGATAATTTCTTTGATCTGGGAGGTTCTTCGCTTACTGCATCAAAGGTAGCAATCATGTGTCTGTCAAAGAATATCGGTATTGTATATGCAGATATTTTCAAATATCCTACAGTGCATGAGCTTTCTGCAATGCTTGGAAATGATGAAGCAGTGGAAGATACTACAGGAGGCAATGAATTTTCAAATTACAGCTATAATAAAATACAAAGTGTGATAAGTGGAAATATCGAAGAAAATGTTGACCTTGTGACAAAAGAAAAAATCGGAGATATCATGATCACAGGAGCGACCGGATTCCTTGGAATACATATTTTGAAGGCATATCTGGATCATTATGACGGAAAGGTTTATTGTCTTGTACGCAAAGGCTCATATGAATCACCGGAAAAACGAATGATGAATATGTTGATGTATTATTTTGATAATCCATACAAAGAAATGTTTGAGGAGCGCATCGTATGTGTGGACGGAGATATTACATCCAAAGAAGATGTCGACAGATTAGCAGAATACAAATTCCAGACATTAATTAACTGTGCAGCGTGTGTAAAACATTTTGCGGCAGGCGATGTTCTTGAAAAAATAAATGTAATAGGAGTAGAAAATCTGATTGATTTATGTAAAAATAATGCACGTAGACTGATTCAGATATCGACAGTCTCTGTCAGTGGTGAAGGGTCAGACGGCGTACCGCCGATGTCGAGAGTTTTCTGTGAAAATGATTTGTACATCGGACAGAACATTACAAACGAATATATCCGTACAAAATTTATTGCAGAAAGAGCTGTACTTGAAGCGGTTGCCGATGGTCTTGACGGAAAGATCATCCGTGTAGGTAATCTTATGAGCAGAGATTCCGATGGTGAATTCCAGATTAACTTTATTACAAACGGTTTCCTGCGAAGCCTGAGAGGTTATAAAGCAGTTGGAAAATTCCCGGTAGGAAGTATGCATGAAGTGACAGAATTTTCACCAATCGATTCTACAGCACTTGCAGTTTTGAATCTGGTACAGACAGACAGAAGATTTACCGTATTCCATGCATGCAACAGCCATCACATCTTTATGTCAGATTTGATCTATGCAATGCGTGAACATGGATTTAAGATCGATATTGTAAAAGACGAGGAATTTGAGACTGCAGTAAAAGAATTTGCAAAAACAGGGCAGGATTCCGATGCTGTTTCAGGTCTTATCGCATATACGTCACACAATGAAAATGAAATCTATACGCTGGATTACGGCAATAGATTTACATCACAGATTCTTTACAGATTAGGTTACAAATGGCCTATTACAGATGACAGATATCTTGAAAGTGCGATTGAGGCACTGGACAGACTTACATTTTTTGATTAATTTAAGGAGAAAAATTCATGGAAATTATTAGTAAAACAGATGGAACGAAAACAACAATGGAGATTGTAGGATGGCTGGATACACAGACAGCTCCACAGTTAGAAGAAGAACTTTCAAAGCTTACAGACGAGATCACAAGTCTTGTATTTGATTTCGCAAAGCTTGATACATTTCATCAGCAGGTCTGCGGCAAGTAATTGCCGCATACAAAAAGATGCAGAATAAGGACGGGTTTAAAATTATAAATGTGTCTGACGAAGTCTTTGATGTGTTTAGTCTTACAGGATTTGATCAGAAAATAGATATTGAAAAATAAGACATGTGCTTACAAATCAGGTGAGAAAGGATACAGAGGATGAAACATAAAAGTCATGAGAGGGATGGTTTTAAAAGTAAGACAGGATTTGTTTTAGCATGTATTGGTTCAGCAGTCGGTATGGGGAATATATGGAGATTTCCATATATGGTATCTGACTGGGGCGGTATGACATTTTTAATTCCATATATTTTATTTGTAATTTTGATTAGTTCTTCCGGTGTGATCGAAGAGATGGCATTGGGACGTGCAGCCAAAGGCGGACCGATCAAAGCATTTGGAACGTGTACGCAGATGCGGACAGGAAAGCGAAAGCCGGGAGAAATAATCGGTGTTTTGCCGGTCCTTGGGTCGTTTGCACTGGCAATTGGATATACAGTTGTAGTTGGCTGGATCTTTAAATATGCATTTCTGGCATTGACCGGTAAAGTTGCAGCAATGGGACAGGACATGGACATAATCGGCGGAATGTTCGGAAGTACAGCAAAAGTCTTTGGCAACAATTTGTGGCTGGTGATTGCAGTGATCGTGACAGCCGTTATCATGGCATTTGGAATCGCAGGAGGAATTGAGCGGGCGAATAAAGTCATGATGCCATTTTTGTTTATCATGTTTTTAGGGCTTGGAATTTATATTTTCACATTGCCGGGAGCAGAAGCCGGTTATCGTTATATATTTACAATCAAGCCAAAAGGTCTGTTAGATATTAAGCTATGGATATATGCATTCGGACAGGCATTCTTCTCGCTTTCAATCGCAGGAAACGGAACGGTGATATATGGTTCTTATTTAAGCGAGGAAGAGGATTTGGTGAGTTCTGCAAGAAATGTAGCGATTTTTGACACAATGGCGGCATTGCTCGCAGCATTTGTGATTATTCCGGGGATGGCAGTCGGCGGAGCTGAATTATCTTCAGGCGGTCCGGGACTTATGTTTATCTATTTGATCAACGTATTTAACGGAATGCCGGGCGGTAAGCTTGTAGGAATCATTTTCTATCTTTGTGTATTATTTGCCGGAATGAGTTCACTGGTTAATCTGTATGAAGCTCCGGTAGCAACATTGCAGGAAAAATTTGGATTAAAAAGATTCTCGGCAGTTGGTGTGATCGCAGTGATCGGATGCGCTGTTGCACTGCTTATTCAGGGAATCGTTTCAGGATGGATGGATGCGGTTTCAATTTATATTTGTCCACTTGGTGCAATGCTGTCAGCAATCATGTTCTTCTGGATTGCAGGAGAAGAGTTCGCTTTACAGGCAGTAAATAAAGGCAGAGATAAGAAGATTGGAAGATGGTTTGTTCCGGTCGGAAAATATGTGCTGGTTCCATTGGCATTTCTGGCGTTGGTAGCCGGAGCACTGCTTGGTGGAATCGGGTGAAAAAAGGAGATATTGCAGAGCAAGGGGCGATGCAATGTCTCCTTTTACAAATTCATTCAATGTTTCACACATACTTGCTTTAACTGTTCTTTTGTACCATAATATAATACGGAATTTAATTTAAAGAAAAGGGGTAGAGAACTGTGAAGAAAAATAAATACGAGATAGATATGTGTAATGGTTCTATTATGGATAAGCTGATATCATTTTCACTTCCACTTATGCTTTCTGGTATTTTGCAGTTGATGTTTAATGCGGTAGATATTGTTGTTGTCGGACGATTTAGTGGAAGTCAGGCGTTGGCTGCGGTCGGTTCAACGACAGCGTTGATTAATATATTTACCAATTTATTTATTGGAATCTCTCTTGGGGCAAATGTACTGGCAGCAAGATTTTATGCTTCCGGCAAGGAAAAAGAAATGTCGGAAACGGTACATACAGCAATCACACTGGCACTGATCAGTGGAATTATAATGGCAGTAGTGGGACTGGTGTTGGCAAAATTGGCATTGGAGTTGATGGGAACGCCTTCTGATGTAATAGAGTTATCTACTCTTTATATGAGGATTTATTTTTGCGGAATGCCATTTTTATGTTATATAACTATGGTGCGGCCATTTTAAGAGCTGTCGGAGACACAAAACGTCCGCTTATATTTTTGATTATTTCAGGTGTGGCAAATGCAGGATTAAATATGATCCTTGTAATTATTTTCCACATGGGTGTTGCCGGAGTTGGAATCGGAACAGTCATTTCACAGTTAATATCCTGTATTTTAGTACTTCGGTGTTTGTATAAATCTGAAGGGTGTTATCAATTAAGATTTTCTAAATTAAGAATTCAGAAAGTATATTTAAGACAGATTTTTCAAGTTGGAATTCCGGCCGGAATCCAGAGTACAGTTATCAATTTTTCAAATGCATTGTTACAGTCATCCGTCAATTCCTTCGGCTCGACAGCGATGGCCGGTTATACAGCGGCAAATAATATTCTGGGATTTTTATATGTCTCCGTTAATGCTGTGACACAGGCATGTATGAGCTTTACAAGCCAGAACTATGGTGTTGGAAAATATAAACGTATGGATCGGGTGCTGATAAATTGTTTGATTTTATCAGTTGTTATATCAGGAGTCCTCGGTTGTGGTTCTTATGCATTTGGAACAGAAATATTGAAGGTTTATACGGAAGATCCGAAAGTAATCCAGTGTGGTCTGGAAATTTTATCAATGACAACAGTTACTTACTTTTTGTGTGGAATTATGGATTTGTTTCCGGGAGCGCTGCGAGGAATGGGGCGTTCAGGTGTGCCGATGATCCTATCTATTATCGGTACAGTCGGAACGAGAATTGTGTGGATATTTATGCTGTTCCCACAACATAGATCACTGGAATTTCTATTTATTTCTTATCCGGCATCCTGGTTACTTACAATCGTAATGCAGGTAATATGCTTTTATTTTGTACGAAAACAGGTACATGCAAAAGGACGAGAGAGAATGATGCGGGAAGCACAGGCAAAATGATATAAAATACAAAATGATAGAGAATACGATAAGCTTTTTGTTAAGCACAATGAATAGAAATAGAAAGAGAAAGGAAGTAATATGACAAAGCAGGATAATTCAAAGGTAGATGAGGGATTACAGGGAAATGAGAAAATTGAGGATGCAATTTTAGGATTGCAAAAAGAAAGTACAAAGGAAATGCTGGCACATACATTGACCGTAATCCGCAGACGAATGAAAGAAAAAGGACAGGTGATTCTGGCGGTAGAGCCACCGAAGGGGCTGGAACAAATTCAAATCCAGGCGGTTCAGACATCGGACGGACAGAGCTGGTGGACGGCATTTACAAGTTTTGAAGAAGAATTAAAAGGTGGAGACAGTGTGAAGTCTACATTTTTAACAGATATAGATAAATTATTTGAAACAGTGCTTCAAGTAGAGGGAATCCAAGGTATTATTTTAAATCCATGGAATCGGACGATTATGCTGGATAAAAATCTGATCCGGGTGATACTTGGGGCAAAAGCTTAAAATAAAGGGAAAAAACATGATGAAAAGTATAATAGCAGGAATATTAGGAGTACTTGGAATACTGTGCTTTCTGTATGGAATTATGATACAGGCAACTCGGTCAGGAACAAAATTTTTTCTTGTCTGGTTTGGGATGGCGTTCGTTTTTCTTATGATGGGAATCGGAATTTACTGTGGAATATGGGACAAGATTCCAATGGTTGCACGTGGGATTATATTGCTTATTTTTGCACTGGGAATGACATCATTTATTATTGTAGAAGGATGTATTATCAGTAGCTTAGCGACAGAAGAAAAAGAAAACCTGGATTATATTATTGTACTTGGTGCACAGGTAAAAGAAAGTGGTCCAAGTATTGTGCTCAAATATCGTTTGGACAAGGCTTTGGAATATATGAATGAAAATCCGAAGACGATTTGTATCGTATCCGGCGGACAAGGATATAACGAGCCATATTCAGAAGCGGAAGGAATGGCAAAGTATCTGATCGAGCAGGGCATGTCATCAGACAGGATTATCAAGGAAGATAAGTCAAAGACTACAGAGCAAAACATTGCCAACAGCATGAAATATATTAAAAAGAAGGCAACAATCGGACTTGTGACAAATAATTTTCATGTATATCGGGCATTGCAGATTGCAAAAAATCAAAAAATAGAAGATATATATGGAATAGCGGCAGATTCGTCTGCATTTTACATGCCGAACAATATGTTTCGGGAATATCTGGCAGAGATGAAATATCAGGTCAGAAAAGTATTACACTTGAATCATCGGGGAGAAAATTAGATGGTAAATATTATTGAGATTACAGAGTTTGAAGCACCGGAGTTAGATATTTATGCAAGAAAGACAGAGGCACAGCTTTTGAATCGTGATAAACCAGAAGAAGGAATTTTTATTGCAGAAAGTCCAAAGGTAATTGAACGGGCACTGGACGCAGGGTATGTTCCGATTTCTGCGTTGGTTGAGAAAAAACAGATTGCAGGGGAAGCGAAATGTATCATAGAAAGACTGAGTGAAGAACAGTTGAATGAAATTCTGATTTATACAGCAGAATCTGAAGTGTTAACGCAGCTTACAGGATTTCAGCTTACAAGAGGAATGTTGTGCGCAATGCATCGCAGAGATTTGCCGAAAGTAGAAGACATCTGTAAGAATGCACGACGGATTGCTATTTTAGAAAATGTGATGAACCCGACGAATGTCGGTGCAATCTTCCGTTCTGCGGCGGCGATGAATATTGATGCAATCTTGCTTACGTCCGGATGCAGTAATCCACTTTACAGGAGGGCAATTCGTGTTAGTATGGGGACAACTTTTCAAATTCCATGGACATTTGTGAATAACTCTTGTTCCTGGCCGGAAGAAGGAATTGATATTCTCCACAAGATGGGATTCAAGACAGCCGCTCTTGCACTTAGTGATAATTCTGTCCGAATTGATGATGAGAAACTGATGCAGGAAGAAAAGCTGGCAATCATACTCGGAACGGAAGGCGACGGTCTGGCAACCGAGACCATTGCCGATTGTGATTATACCGTGAAGATTCCGATGACGCATGGAGTCGATTCGTTGAATGTGGCAGCGGCGAGTGCGGTAGCGTTTTGGCAGTTGGCGGGAGCCATTTAGGGACGGAGTTAGTGGCTTTTTTGCACAGACAAAAAGCCACTAACTCCGTCCCTATTGGCCTTCCAAAGCAAGAAAAAACTATGCAATCCAGCAAAATAGAGATATACTTTGTATATCATTATTTTGTCTGGAGGAAAACCAAATGGAGAAACAAGTCATTGAGAAGTTAATCGACACTGCAATCGAGCAACTAAAATTTTCTTATGCGCCGTATTCCAATTTTAAAGTTGGGGCAGCATTGCTGGCAAAAAAAGGAACGGTGTATACTGGATGCAACATTGAAAACGCAGCATTCACACCAACGAACTGTGCGGAACGCACCGCATTTTCAAGGCAGTCAGTGAGGGGGTGCACGAATTTGATGCAATCTGTATTGTTGGTGGAAAGGAAGGCATTCTGACAGAATATGCAGCTCCATGCGGAGTATGCAGACAAGTCATGATGGAATTCTGTAATCCGGATACATTTCAGGTGATACTTGCATTGGACAAAGAACATTATGATGTTTATACCTTGCGTGAGTTGATGCCACAAGGATTTGGTCCGGGAAATCTGGCGTAGAAGACTAATGGGGACGGGGTTTTAGACCAATGGGGAC
>QUJA01000089.1 GCA_003480425.1 Firmicutes bacterium AM31-12AC | reverse complement strand
GGGTTGTTTCATGAAGGATTTTTAAAAACATAAAAAGATCAGATTTTATCGGGGGTTATGCATGTTATACAAAACATGTGTAACTCTTGATTTTTTGTGCCTGTAGAGGTATAATATCTATATGGTATAGGTGTATTGCACCTATACAGAAAGGAGGATATTATGCCAGTAACTGAGAAAAAGTACCCGGATTGGGTTCAGAAGTATCGGATCAAAGGAACTACCGTGAAGAAAAAAGGAGATTCGTATTATCTCTATAAAAGAACATCCCGGCGCGTGAAAGGGAAAAAGTATCCGCAGCCAGTCGATACCTATATCGGCGTGATTACTCCGGAAGGAGTAATACAAAGCAATAAAAGAAAAGTATCTTTGACAGATGCAGAAGTATGGGAATACGGATTTTCAAAAGCCGTCTGGGAGTTGTGTCCGGATGATTGGAAAAAACCGTTGGGGGATGACTGGCAGGATGTACTTTCCATTATTCTTCTAAAACAGTCTCCAACCTCTTATATCCAGAAAACACGAGTGATGAAAAAAGAATCGGATTTCCGATATCAGTTTGCAGCCCAGACAGCGTCCCTGTCCCGCAGAATTTATAAAAAACAGGGCATTGGCCTGGAAGAATTACATCAGTTAGAGACCATCTATTTAGTATGCCTGGATAAAACGGAAATCATTTCGAAAGTGAATGAGGGGCAACGGAGACTCCTGGAGAAAATACAGGTGGCATTGGAAATGTGCTGAAAAGACTGTTCTGACAGAAAAATTGATCCATTATTTCAGGCAGATTCCGGATTATCGGTGCGGCAGAGAGAAAAGACACGATCTTGGAGAAATGCTGGTATGCGTCACCCTCGGATTCCTTTGTGGCCGGACAACGATCCGCAGGAGCCTGAAATGGTGCAAAACCCACTTGGAAGAGCTGCGGAAGCATATGAACTTAAAATACGGGATCGCCTCGCCTTCCACTATTACCCGGATGTTGAATGGCATTGATGAGGAATTAGCTTTGTATGCTTTTATGGAGTGGATTGGCGAGATCGTGGAATCCAGAAATACCCATCTAGCTATTGATGGGAAAGCATTGTGCGGTGCAACGGAAAAAACGAAAGGTGAGACAACCCCGATGCTGCTGAATGTAGTGGAAACGGTCCGGGGATTGATACTTGCACAGCTTCCGGTAGATTCAAAGACGAATGAGATTACGGCGATTCCTGAATTATTAAAGCTTCTGGATATCAGCGGGAGCATTGTAACGATTGATGCTGTTGGGACACAGACTGCAATCATGGAACAGATTCATGAACAGGGAGGACATTTTGTGTTAACAGTAAAGAAAAATCAGCCGGAGGCCTATGAGGAGATTCATACGTTCATGGATAAACTGGGGGCGGAAGATCTCAAAAGAAAAAAAGGCGAAGCTATGGATCCTGGGATGAAGGAGTTCCTTGAGAAATACGAAGAAATCAGCCAGATGGAAAAAAACCGGGACAGAAATGAGTATAGGACTTGCCAGATATGTAAAGACGCTTCAAATCTGACCAAAAGCCAAAAAGAATGGCCGCACGTTCAAAGTATTGGGCGGATCAAGCAGGTGAGGATACCCAAGGAAAAAGACAGCCAGGGGAATGATGTGACGCCGTCGAAGGAAGAGTTTTTGGAAAAAGGCTCCAGAAGAATCCCAGCTCCTTCTGCTGGAGAGGGAGCCGGGAAAGATGTCCAGTGTACGGCACTGATATCAGACCTGATCCTTACAGCAGAGGAGCTGGGAAGCATAAAAAGAATGCACTGGTCAATAGAGAACCGGCTCCATCATGTGCTGGACGATACATTTAGGGAAGACCGCTCGCCAGCCAAAAAGTCCCGGAACAACCTGTCGCTCATCAGAAAATACGCATACAACATCCTGCGTCTGGCAATGTACGAGACGGGTCTGGCAAATATAATGACAGAAATGATGGACTGCTTTTGTGACAATGCCGCTTTGCGGGAACGGTATGTGTTTCAAGGCATAGCCAGTCTCTATTGACTATATAAAAAGAATACCTCTGAAAAAAGGTCCTGTAAAGGGATATAGAGTTAATTTGCGCTTTTTTACATGACCAATGAATCAGAAACAATATGAGAGATGTGATAGCAAGGATGCAATAAGTTAGATCTGCCCATGGATAGTTCATGAAACAACCCTG
>QUJA01000088.1 GCA_003480425.1 Firmicutes bacterium AM31-12AC | reverse complement strand
AACAGTTTGCAAACCTGTACCGCCTCATAAAAAGCAGCGCCTCATTCGAAGAAGCTTTTAAGTTTGTGGGATAAGTTTGTGCAAAATTCGATATTTGCTCATTTATAGTACGTACTTTATATTTCCGTTTTCCTGGAAATATTCTAACTAATATAGAAGATTTTGATGTTGTCCCTATGAATGCAGACTTAACCGTTATAAGTCAGTTTTGGAATATTAATACCTTTATTCACATGCATGATTGTTTTGAGATTAATTATATTTTCAAAGGTCAGTGTGAGTTTGTCTTTCTGGATGAAAAAAGAATACTAAAAGAAGGGGATTTCTGTATTATTTCTCCTTTTACAAACCATTCTACCAGACTTCTCGATCCAGATTCACAGATTTTCCCTATCCTTGTGAAAGAACAAACTTTTAGTAAGACATTTTTCCCACTTCTTTCCAATGATGATATTCTGTCCCACTTTTTCAGGAAGATTTTATCAAATACAGATGAGCCAAATTATCTGCTTTTCCAGACAAGTGCTTCTCCTGATGTACGTTTTTTAATGAAAGAACTTTTTTTAGAAAATTTTCAATATGATAAATATGTAAATCAAAGCAACGTCCACTGGCTTAGCCTTCTATTCGTAAGCATTCTACGAAATTACGAAACATACAGCCAGTTTTCCAGTTATAATAACGGAATTGCCTACGCTCCTATTTTGCGCTACATACAAAGTCACTATACCACAATTACCCTGTCCGAACTTTCAAAAATTTTTCATTATTCTGTGCCTTATCTGTCAAAAATAATAAAGGAAACTACAGACCAGTCATTTTCTTCTGTAGTCCGAAAATTAAAAATGAGAGCGGCAGTTCAATTGTTAGAAACAACAAATGATTCTATCGAAAAAATAGCAGAAGATGTCGGCTATAACAGTTCCGATCATTTTTACAGAGTATTTACTGATTATTATGGAATGTCTCCAACAAAATATCGAAAAATTCATCAAGAAACTTGAAAATTTTTTTCAAAAAATGTTGACTTTTCTTCTCAAAAGTTGTATATTCTAATTACAGTAATTGTTACTATTATTGTTTAAGTTTTAAGGAGGGATTCCCAATGGCAACATTAAAATTCAGCCGACAACGAGAATCCATCAAACAGTATCTGGCCTCGACTAAAGAGCATCCAACTGCCGACATGGTTTATATGCATGTAAAGGAAGATTATCCTAACATCAGTCTTGGAACTGTATATCGGAATTTGAATCTTCTTACGGACATTGGTGAAGCATTGAAAATCGCCACTCCAGATGGAGCCGACAGATTTGATGGATGTGTCAAGCCACACAATCATTTTTTCTGCACTGAGTGCAGACGGGTTCTTGACCTTGACCTGGATATGAAGGAAATCGAACAGATAAACAAGGCAGCCGCCTCGAATTTCGACGGTATTATAGAATCCAGTAACACTATTTTTTATGGTAAATGCGGTGACTGCATAAAATAGCTATAAACTCACAGATTTCTGCGAATTATAACTATGAAAGGTCTTAATTATACCAAAATTTCATTTTAAGAAAAGGAGAACAAAATTATGAAAAAATTTGTATGTACAGTATGCGGATACGTTCACGAAGGAGATGCTGCACCAGAGAAATGTCCAGTTTGTGGTGTTGGTGCTGACAAATTCAAAGAGCAGACAGGTGAAAGAGAATGGGCTGCTGAGCACGTTGTAGGTGTTGCTAAAGGTGTTAGCGAAGACATCCTTGCTGATTTAAGAGCAAACTTTGAAGGAGAATGTTCAGAAGTTGGTATGTATCTTGCAATGGCAAGAGTTGCTCACAGAGAAGGTTACCCAGAGATCGGTCTTTACTGGGAAAAAGCTGCTTACGAAGAAGCAGAGCACGCTGCTAAATTTGCAGAACTTCTTGGAGAAGTCGTAACAGATAGCACAAAGAAAAACCTTGAGATGAGAGTTGACGCTGAGAACGGAGCTACAGCTGGTAAATTTGACCTTGCTAAACGTGCTAAAGCTGCTAACCTGGATGCAATCCACGATACAGTACATGAGATGGCAAGAGATGAAGCTAGACACGGAAAAGCATTCGAAGGATTGCTTAAGAGATATTTCGGCTAATATTTGACACTTCCAAGAGGGTGAGATGAAAGTCTTGCCCTCTTTTTGTGCCAGTCAGACAGGAACCAGACGGGAGCCGGATGAGGGACGGAGTTTAGTGGCTTTTTTTGCATAACAAAAAAAGCCGCTAAACTCCGTCCTATCCG
>QUJA01000087.1 GCA_003480425.1 Firmicutes bacterium AM31-12AC | reverse complement strand
CAAAAAAGCCACCAAACTCCGTCCCCAACTGGCTCTAAACTCCGTCCCTATTTGGCTTCCTATTTGTATATTTTGCCAAAGAATCTATAGATACTAAATGTGGATTTGTAAGACTTTTTTTGAAGAAAGTATTTACAAACCACATAAAACAATATATAATACAAACATAAACCACATAAAACAATATTGTAAAACAGAATAAACCACATAAAACAACAAATAGCGTGGCTGCATAAATATAAGGAGGAACAGGTACTATGAAAATTTTAGATTCAAAATTCGTACAGGACTTTATTAAAATGGCAAATGATGGTTATCTTCAGGGATGGCATGAGAGAAATGGTGGAAACTTAAGCTATCGTTTGAAACCGGAAGAAGTTGAGATGATCAGACCTCGTTTGAATGCACCGGGAGAATGGACAGCTATCGGAACAGAAGTACCTGGATTGGCAGGAGAATTCTTCCTTGTGACAGGAAGCGGTAAATATTTCAGAAACATTATTGTAGACCCGGAAGTGTGTCTTGCAATCATCGAATTGGATGAGGCAGGAGTTAATTACAGAATTCGTTGGGGATTGGTAGAAGGTGGAAGACCTACAAGCGAGCTCCCGACTCATCTGATGAATCATGAAGTAAAGAAAAAACTGACAAATGGAAGACATCGTGTTATTTACCATGCACATACAACAAATACAATTGCACTGACATTTGTTCTTCCATTGGATGATCAAGTATTTACAAGAGAACTTTGGGAGTCAGCAACAGAGTGTCCGGTTGTATTTCCGGACGGAGTAGGTGTAGTAGGCTGGATGGTTCCGGGAGGAAGAGACATTGCAGTTAAGACAGCAGAACTGATGAAAAAATATGATGTAGTTATATGGGCTCATCATGGTATGTTCTGCTCAGGAGAAGATTTTGACCTAACATTTGGTTTGCTTCACACAGTAGAAAAATCTGCTGAGATTCTTGTTAAGATTCTTTCTATGTCACCAAAGAAACTTCAGACAATCACACCGGATAACTTCCGCTCATTGGCTAAAGATTTCCAAGTAAGCCTTCCAGAAGAATTTTTGTATGAGAAAAAGAAATAATTGATCCAAACAGGGACGGAGTTTCTGGCTTTTTCGTAGAAAAAGCCAGAAAACTCCGTCCCTATGTGGTATAATGATAAAATATCAAAACATCTTGGAGGAATAAATGAAAACAAAGAGGTTGGATCAATTACAATTTTTAAGATTTATTGCATTTGGATTTATATTCCTTTTTCATGCATTTGGAACTAATCTGGAACCATACTTATATACAACGAATGCAGCCTATGCAATGGTAAGCTTCTTCTTTATATTATCAGGATTTGGTTCGGGATATTCGTCAGCAGACAGAAGAGTAAAACCGACAGTGAAAGCAGTTTGCTATCATCTGTGGAAAAAAATAAAGAAGATTTATCCATTATTGTTTGTAACAACTATTTACTTTGTATTACAGTCCGACTTGCCACAGGCAATCAATGCAGGGAATTTGGAATTGTTGAAAGAAAACGGATGGAATTTAATGAAATGCCTTCTTATGATTCAATCCTGGGGAAATCCGTTTCTTTTTTATAATGGTGTTACATGGTTTATATCTACAATTTTATTTTTGTATCTCTTTGATCTGCCGGTAAGATATTATTTAGATAAGGCTCATGAAAAGAAAAATGAGAAGACAATACTTATATCATTGAGTGTGGTTTTCGCAATTGCAATTTTCACGATAGCAACCTTAGCAAAAAACAGAGCAGATATCGGATATTGCCTCTATGCATTTCCACCATCACGAGTATTAGAATATTTGCTGGGAATGTGCATGGGAAGATGCTTATATCGAATAAATAGTGAGAGGAAGTCAGATGGAAATATTGTTGTGTTTACAATATTAGAAGGCATTGCATTACTTTTATGGGTGGTATTATTTACACTTCCAATCCCGGTTAATTCATATAGCATGCAGACATATTGGCTTATACCAAATGTTTTTGTATTAAGCATTATGGCAATTGGAATGGGAGGATTCTCGAAGCTGTTTAGCATGAAACTGCTGAAGGGGGCAGGAGATATAAGTATGGAATGCTATTTGCTGCATCAACCAGTATTGATGACATATATGGCATTCGTTCAGATGGAAAATACAGTAAAAGGGACGTTATTTTATATCATATTTAATGAGATAAAAGCAGATGAAGAAACACAACGGAAGATTGATGCATTGATGGATACTGTAGATAAAAAATACCTTTCCAATTTTGGGTATACAAGAGAGGAAATTCTTGC
>QUJA01000086.1 GCA_003480425.1 Firmicutes bacterium AM31-12AC | reverse complement strand
TTAGCGGCTTTTTGAAAAAGCCGCTAAACCCCGTCCCTAAATGGCACCCCGAATTAAAAATACGCCGGATTTCCAATAAAATCCTACATGGCATTTTCTTTTCGTTCTTTCTATAATTTAAAATAAAAAAGCGAGGAAAATTTTATGGAACCATCATTAGAAGAAATCTTTGGGAGTTATATGTCCTGGAAGCTGGACGACCAGACATGGATCATTAATTTTATGAACGGAACTGAAAACATGTATTTATTAGAAGGGGACGAAAAAGCGCTCCTGATCGATACAGGATATGGTGTCGGTAATCTGCGTGCTTATGTTGAAAAACTGACTGATAAACCTATTGTTGTCGCCAATACACACTATCACCCAGATCACGCCGCAGGTAATGGAGAATTTGAGCAAGTCTACATGAGTAAAGGAGCTGAACTCGACAAGGCATCTGTAGAAAATCCTGGCATGGTTCCATTTGATATTACTAAACTACCACATGCAGATTATAAAAAAGTCTACGTTGGTGATGGCGACACCATCGAACTTGGTAATCGTACAATCGAGATTCTAGATGTTAAACCGGCTCACTGTAACAGCAGCTTATTCTTCCTAGACAGAAGTCATCGTATGTTCTTCTGTGGAGATGATATGGAAGCTGCACAGGTCAATTTATTTGATAACTCTCACAACCCATACATTAATTATGATTTAAAAACCATACTTGATAACTTTTTGGAAAACACAGAACGAATCCTATCTCTTTCTAATGAATTCGATTATCTTCTTCCAAACCATAACGGCACTCCAATTGCCAAAAGTTATCTGAACGATTATATTGATTTGATTCACGCTATTTATAACAAAGAAGTAGAACCAGATGAGAAACTAAATCACCGCTATATCGAAATGGACCCTCAAGCCTCAAAACTTTGTCGTGTGCGTGGTAAAAACGGAAGTATTATTACTTATAGAGAACAGCTCAGATAACCAGAAAGGGACGGAGATTAATGGCTTTTGCGAGCAAAAAAGCCATTAATCTCCGTCCCTTTTCGGCTCCACCCGACTTTTTTTCAGATTCTATTCTTGTCAACCACCTCTCCCTCTGCTACAATATAAATATCGCATCCGGATATTTTTATCCATATCATAGCTCATTACTTACTATTATCTTGGAGGTGTTTTGATGGCTTACTATATGACCTATGGTGAATTTCAATCTCACATGAAAGCATATTATTATAGAACTGGAAATCGTTTACAATTTCCAGAAATGACCGAATATTTATATAACAAAGGTATGCTGTATGATTCTATTTCTGCTCCCGATTTAACTGGGGATTACGATAATATGACCGATGCCGATTTTGATAAAGTAGTAGATTCTTTGCCGGTAACACTTACTATGTACGATGGTTCTCCGCTGGCTCCAACTGTTGAAGAAGCGGATTTGATTCCAAATGCAAGGGATGTTTTTGTTATCCGGCATCCTCGATATACACGCCCGAATTTACATAGACATACTTATTTTGAAATTAACTTTGTTGCCAATGGACAAGGGAAATTTATATTCGAACAGGAAGAGCATCTTATGAAAGAAGGAGAACTTTGCATTATCGCTCCAAATTCCAAACATGATTTTCTTATTGAAGATGACTCAACCGTATTTACCATTTGTATTCGAAAGAGCACATTTGATACGACATTCTTTTCGCTTATGACACGAAAGGATTTACTATCCTACTTCTTCCGAACTATCTTACAGGGAGATAACCATGCGAATTACCTCATGTTCTTTACGAACAATAATTCTGTTATAAAAAAATATATTCGTAATATGATGATTGAAAGCAGCAAGAAAGACATGTACAGTAATGCCTGCTGTATCAGTTATGTGAATCTGATGTTTTCTGCACTGCTACGCAGTTACAGTCAGACAATTCAATTCTACAACTATGAGATGGGGGCTGACTTTTCTCTTGTACTGCAGTATATCCAGCATAACTACCAAACTTTGACACTGTCATCCCTGGCGGATTTGTTTCATTACAGCGAACCTCATCTGTGTACATTGATCAAGCAGAATACAGGACTCACCTTCACAGAATTAATTAAACGACTCCGTTTATCCGATGCCATCGATTATCTTGTGAACACTTCCATGAAAGTCGGAGAAATCGCAGAGCGAATCGGATACAACTCCGCAGACCATTTTTCCAGAGTTTTCCGCTCTGCTTATAAAATGTCACCGCAGGAGTATCGAAAACAGCATAAAGATAAAGAACCCGCATTTGTGCCATTTGCGACAAAATAGAACCGAACAGGGGACCATTTGGGGACGGAGATTAGTGGCTTTTTTGCTACGCAAAAAAGCC
>QUJA01000085.1 GCA_003480425.1 Firmicutes bacterium AM31-12AC | reverse complement strand
ATTGAACAAAATCGCTGCGCGATGGCCTGCCAAGGCTGTGGCACAGCTTTCTTTTTCTCAATAATAAAATAGGCAATGGCAATTCTTACCAGTATTTGATATTGTAAAGTTACCACACAAAACAATTCAATACAGAAAGACACCACTGCCTATGAAAAGAATACCATTTGACCGCTTTTCTGACAAGCGGTTTTATTATGCTAATGCACCTCCATGTAAGCAGGGTTTTTCATTAACTACTGATTTTACATGGAGGATTTTATTATGTACGATGAAATATTTAGCCAGATTACAAATGCTGCAAACAAACGGAATCTAAGAGATTCTACTATTCATGCATACTGTACAAGTGTTGCTCACTTTTTAAAATATACTGATAAGCCAATAGATGCTCTGACAACAGATGATGTTGACACATTTCTCACAGAAAAAAGACTTTCCGGGATTTCACCGGAAACATACAACCACTATCATTCCGGTATTCGTTTCTTTTATAAAAAAGTATTAAAGATGAATTGGGATGACGATGATATCCCACGTATGAAAAGAGACAGGAGCCTGCCAATCGTGCTTACGAAAGCAGAGATATCAGCGATTCTGGATGCAACGCCAAACCTGAAACATAAAGCCATGATTGCTACAATGTATTCAGGTGGTCTTCGGGTATCAGAAGTCACGCACCTTTACTATGATGATATTTCACGCACAAACAAAACAATACACATCCGTGATGGCAAAAGTCGTTTTGACCGTTATACCCTACTTGCTGACCGTATACTTGAGATACTTACGGAATACTGGTTTAAGTGCGGCAGACCAACAGGGATTCTGTTTCCAAGTTCATGGACTGGCGATTATCTTGTGAAGGACAGTGTCATTCAGTTCTTCCATAAAAGTGCAAAAAGGGCTGGAATTCAGAAACATGTCTCTACACACTGTTTGCGCCATAGTTTCGCAAGTCATCTGTTCGAAGCCGGGTGTGACGTGAAATATATTCAGGCCCTTTTGGGACACCGTGATCCAAGATCAACAGAGATTTATCTTCATGTAAGTAATAAGACTCTGCTCGGTATTAAAAGCCCATTTGATGAGATGGGTGGTGAGTAATCGTGGAAAAATCATGTACGATACAGGATGTCTTTGAACGGTTTTATCCTGTTTATAAAAAAACACATGAGATTCCTGCGCACCACAGAAAAACCGCTTTTCACATCATGAACTGTAAAACAGGGGCTTTTGGTGTGAATATCAGTGTCTGTGAGGAATGTGGCTGTATCAGTGTTCACAACAATTCATGCAGAAGCAGGTATTGTCCCATGTGCCAGGAGTTTCCGAAAGAAAAATGGATTGATGCACAAAAGGAGAATGTATTGGATACACCTTATTATCATGTTGTTTTTACGGTTCCGGAAGAATTGAATCCAGTTATTTATAGTAATCAGAAACTTCTGTATGATGCACTGTATCATGCTGCATCTTCCACTCTGAACGAACTGGCAAAAGATTCAAAGTATCTGGGAGCTGACATCGGATATATCTGTATTCTTCATACATGGGGTTCTGCAATGAATTATCATCCTCATATACATACCATTGTTCTTGGTGGTGGACTTGATAAGGACAACAAATGGAAAGATACCGGTGGGAAGTTTTTTCTCCCGTATGGGGTCGTTGCAAAAGTGTTCCGTGGGAAATATTTGTGCGAATTAAAAAGCCTGTGGAATGATTCAAAGCTTGAGTTTCATGGTACAGCGGAGAAATATCAAAACCACTATTGCTTCAAAGAACTTCTCGATGAGTGCTATAAAAAAGACTGGGTTGCTTATTGTAAGGAAACATTTAATGGAGCACAGTCAGTCATAAATTATCTTGGGAAATATACTCACAGGATAGCAATCAGTAATCATCGGATCAAGTCCATGACGGAAACAACTGTTATATATGCTGTAAAAGACTATAAAAACAAAGGTCAGTGGAAAGAGAAAACAGTTCCAGGCGAGGAATTCATCCGTCGATTTTTAATGCATGTTCCTCCAAAACGTTTTGTTAGAATCCGGCACTATGGTTTGCTGTCGTGCCGAAACAAGAGCAAAAAGATGACGCACTGTAGAAATCTGCTTGGATGTAAAAAATATATTTCTGCATTGAAAAATCGAAGTGCCGCTGAAATGATAAAGCTGCTATATAACATAGATGTATGCATGTGTTCTTCCTGTGGCGGAAAAATGGTTCCACATCTTCCAGATAAGCATACACCATCTGTTTTAGCGTATATGAGATGTTAAAATATACAACTGAATACTTCAAAAAACTTCCGCAAAGGGAGTCTGTTTGTCATGCCTAAAAATAATTCTTTTGGCAAAAACTAGCTGTCAATAAAACACGAGACATGATAAACTTATAGAAGAGAGTAAAGATTGAATTCCCATAGATAGTGGCGAAAGGGACGCGACTTTGTTCACCAAGGAAAAATCGAAATTGATGTAAACGAAAGGGCAGTTTGATAAAACCGCAAGACTGCTTTTTCGTTTACAACAACTCCGATTGTTTCCTTAACAATTTG
>QUJA01000084.1 GCA_003480425.1 Firmicutes bacterium AM31-12AC | reverse complement strand
CTAAACCCCGTCCCTAATTGGCATCCCAGAGCAAAAATCCTACTATTTTTTTTGTCATATTTGTATAGAAAGAAATAATAAATAACAAAATCCATGGTATATTCAACAAATTAAGGAATGGATTTCAAAATTTCTGATTGCTATAATCATAAGATAGTAAAAGAGAAAAGTTTTCTTCGTAAATATGATACAAAAAGTATAACTTTAGGAGGAGCTATGGAACAGGATACGAGAAGGGATAAACTAAAACTTAATGTTTTGAATGAAGTGGATGAATTGGAACATTTTCATCAGGATATTGAATTGCTGTATGTTCTGGAAGGAAAATTGGATGTTGTGATTGGAGAACAGACAACACATATGAAGGAAAATGATGTGTTGGTAGTGAATGCGAACAAAAAGCATGCACTGAGTGGTTCAGAGAATGTTCTTTATATGCAAATTATGATTTCATATAATTTGGTCAGTGATGTATTAAAAAGTATTGATATCATTTTCTGGTGTGATTCTACAAAAGATGAAAGCGAACGTTATGATGAACTAAGAAATATTTTACGTGTACTATTGAATCATTATCTTGAAACTCATGGTAATACAGCTAATTTCGGGCATATTGCATTATGTTATCGTGTTATGGATATTTTATCAATGTATTTTCTTGTACAGGCGGCCGATCGGGAAAATATGGATGATAAAGATAAATTTGAAGATCGGATTGTGCAGATAAATAATTATATTCGAGCAAATTATAATCAGGCAATCAGTTTAAAAGATCTGGCAGATAAATTATATTTATCCAATGGTTATCTCTCCAGATTTTTTAAACGAAATTACGGGATGAGTTTTGCAGAATATTTGACCAATATTCGCCTGTTCCATGCTGTGGACGAGTTGTTGTATTCTAATGCACCAGTTACAAGAATTGCATATGATAATGGTTTTGCCAGTGTAGCGGTGTTTAACAAGGTGTTTAAAAAAGCATATGGGGAAACTCCGTCAGTAATGAGAAAAAAGGCAAAAGAGCAGAAAGAAGAGTATACGGAAGAAAAGAGAAATCCAGAGATTGAAAAGAGATTGGAAAAACATTTTATTGTAGATAAATTACCAAAGGAAAATTTAGAGCAAAAAGGGAATCGGCAAGGTGAACATTCCGTCTTAAAAAGTGAAAAAATAAAAAATATCTGGGGAAATACGATTAATGTAGACGTGGCATCTGAGCTTCTGCGTTCAGAAGTACAGGAACATATAATGATGTTAAAACAGGCATTTAATTTTCAGTATATACGTTTCTGGAATGTTTTTTCACCAGAATTTTTGATTGATATGGATAATCAAAATGGAAATTATAATTTTACAAGATTAGATTTAGTATTTGATTTTCTAGTGAATCAAGGGTTAAAACCACATATGGATCTTGGAATGAAACCACATATGATTCTTTATAATCTTCAAAGCATACGAGTTTGCGATGAAAGAGAAAAAAGTTATCTACAAGTTGAATTTATGGATTTGAAAAAAATGGAACATTTTTTGGATGCATTGATGCAACATTTAATCTATCGTTATGGAAGACGCGAAGTTGACACATGGAGAATGGAATTCTGGTTCAATGAAGGTTTGTGGAGCAGACAAGCCTTTGCAGAATATTTTGAGCAATTCGGTATGATTTATCAAACTGTGAAGAAATATAGTGAAGGAATGCAGGTAGGGGGTTCTGGATTGAGGCTGGATTTAAATGCAGAGCTTAGAGAACAGTTCTTAAAAGAGTGGAACAGTTCGCAACATCGTCCAGACTTTCTTTCGGCATATATTTTCCATTATGAAAGAGGGAAAGAAGACCAAGATTGCTATGCGAAAAGAAGTGCAGATAATGAGTTTGTTCTTCACAGAGTTTTGCATTTGAAAGAGCAAATGCAAAAAGTTGGAATGAATGATATCAAATTATACATTACAGAATGGAATTTTACGTTATCAGTTCGAAATTATTTGAATGATAGTTGTTTTAGTGGTGCATATATAATCAAGAATGTATTAGATTTGTATGGCAAGGTTGACGATATTGCTCATTTTGTGGCAACTGACAGGACACAGCAATATTATGATTCCAACGAACTGTTATTTGGAGGAACAGGGATTCTTTCAAAGGACGGAATATTAAAACCATCAGGTTTTGCTTTTGATTTTTTGAGTCGTCTCTATCCATATTATATAGGACAAGGAGAAAATTATTTGATATCTACAGACCAACATGATTCGTATGGAATCATTTGTCATAATCAGAAAGCTCTTGGATATAACTATTATTTTACAAAAGAAGATGAACTGGAGAAAGAACATCTGTGGAGATATTTTGAAAATAGAGATGAACTGGAATTAAATCTGACACTGACTGATATGAGTGAAGGAACTTATCAGATTAAAGTGTATCGAATTAATGAAAAAAACGGAAGCGTATTTTCTATCTGGAGTGAGATGGAATATGAAAAACAACTTTCCAGAAATGATATCAAATATTTTCGACGGGCATGTGAGCCGAAATTAACGATACAGAAAATAAAAACAGAAGACAGTAAGATGAATCTGAATATTCAATTGATAGCAAATGAGATTGCTTTTATACGGATTCGTAAAATCTCCTGAGGCAATTAGGGACGGAGTTTGTGGCTTTTTTTGCTTACAAAAAAAG
>QUJA01000083.1 GCA_003480425.1 Firmicutes bacterium AM31-12AC | reverse complement strand
CCAGAATATCTGGGTTCCGATAATTATTCATTTTCTGAATAATAATATGGTGGTAGTTTTTTCAGGAACGTACTCTGCGGATGTACTTCAGAATCAGCAAATCCACTGGAGAGATATTCCTGTGGCACTGGTAATGAATCTGCTGATCTTTGGATGGGTGATCTTTCTGAAGTCATTTAAGGAGAAAAAAGCATAATATTGAATTCATTCAAATTATTTAGAACAATTTGCAGGAGTACCGGCATTTTTAGGAATAGTTATTTTAATTTCATGTCTTGCAGATTGGATGATGTTTGCATTGAACCATCCAGAAAAGAGTTTCCCTTGGAACAATACAATTACTTGGTTACTGTATGGTGTATATTTTCTTGTGACAGTAGTGCTGCTTATTGCTCCGAAGATGAAAAAGTGAGGAACTCTCGCTTTGCCAATGCATACTGCATTCTATTAACGGGGCTACTCTTTCATTTTTTAGAGTAATCAAGCAAAACAAAGAATTGCTGTGCTCTGCAATTTTCCAATATAGGCCCCAAAGCGAATCGCTCTGGGGCATCTTTTTACTTAATCCTTTTCTTCACCACAAAAAACAACAACAAAATGTGTAACCAGAACATTAACCACTAAAAGTGCTAGCATTATTCCTGCGATAATAAGAATCGGCCAACGAAATGTGAAATATGACAATTTATTTTCCATATAAATCTTTACTCCAAATAAAGCTGCCATTCCTACAGTAAATAACAATCCCACCACACACATAAAATAATAACTGCCTTCTCCAAAGAGCATTAATTTCATTTGTTTATCGGTCATCCCGATACTTTTCATTACATCAAACTCTTTCCGTCGTGCGTACATCCCAGTGAATACAACGTTACAATAATTGGTCAATCCCGCAATGAATAATATAATACTTACAGCACCTAAGAGAATTCGATTTCCTCGCATATATGTTTCTTTTTGCTGCATCAGGTCTGATTTACAGATAACAAAAACTCCCGCTTCGCCGGTTCCTTCATCCATTGATACTTCTGTCATTTCGGATCGTTTTTTATTTTCCTCGGAGACCAGCTCGCTGATCTGTGTTTTCACATAAGGTTCTTTTTCCGAGTCGGCAGTTAATTCCATTGTTAATATCTTTTTCTCAGTTGGTATCTTTTGAAAGCCTTTCTCACTGATAAAATAATATAAGCTGCCCTCTCCATGCCAGGATTGATGTATTTCCGGGAAATCATCGTTTTGTCGATCCAAATAACCACATAGAGTAAATGTTTCAGATTCTTTTTGAGGGAATTCGTCTTCCTGTTGTTTCTCTTTATTCTCAGAATTACTTAGTTCTTTTCTACGAATCGCATCTTCTCTTGAAAGCAAAGTTTTAAAGTATACCGGTTCGTCAATTGCTTCATCTGCAAGTTTTTGCTGTTCCGGGGTCAGCATATGATCATGTATGATCAGCACACCATTTCCTTCTTCCAAAGATTTCAAATCAATATTGAGTTGATTATCCTGAACGTATTTCTTAAGCGACAAGATTTGATTTTCATTTAAAATCTGCACAGTATCCCACCAGAATCCTTCCACCATATTGTCATTTGTAAGATTCGAAACCCCTTCGTCATAAGGACGGATGCCCTTTCTGGATATAACTGTAGTTACATAAGCTCCTTCGATCAGATTAGAATTCTCCCAATCGATACCATCTATCTTGTGTATTTTTTTCTCCAACTCTTGAGAGATTGGTGAAAATTCATCATAATCGTTATCATACAACAGTTCCACACCATCTCCCTGCGTCAGCAAAGGATCCACATCGATTTCTCTTGTTTTATATTCTTCCCCACACCCCTGGCTTTTCCCAAATTCGCTAAACTCTCCTGCCAGCAAAAAATCAGGACGTTTCTCAAGAAGATGCTTATAATCACATCCATTTGTAAGTACATTCATTAGAACAAAAGACAGGACTCCCAAAAATATGGAAAGGCTTGTAATGATAAATCGTGCTTTATGCCGTGTTATATTTCCCCATGCAATATAGAACATTTCTTCTGTTTCAGAACGTCTGTGCACTATTTTCCCAGAGTGTTTTGTTTTTCTGGCAACTGTATTTTCGTTATAAGCAGCACTCTCAATACAAGACAGCTTCGTTATTTTTCTAATAACGCCTTCCGATGCTATCCACAAAATTCCATTTATAAATACAACAGAAAGCAAAAGAATCCACGGTCTGAAAAAGGAAAGTATTGTATTCCCTCCCATTTCCTGATAAAAATGGAAACCTAATAGTTCCGGTATTAATAAGACTAAAATCAGTGCAGAGATCAAACTTCCCAAGACAGAACCTTTTAACATGAGTGACCTCATTTGTTTCCGGTATATTTTTGTAATCTGTCTTTCTGTGGCTCCGATCGTGTGGAGCAGTCCGAGATTTTGAACATCTTCGCTCATGGATATCCAAAGGACATTGCGTACAAGGAAATATATTCCACACAAAATTCCTATTGTTCCTAATATCACCATCTCATATCCACCTGCGAATTTAGAAACAGCAGTATATTGTGCTGTATCAGAAACGTATATCTTCTGATCTGCACTCTTCATCGGCAATGTCTGATATAATTTTTCCTCTGTTTTACTCCTGTTTAAATGATCACTCTGACTGAAAAGTAAAGTATAAGGACCCTTTTCCAGTTTC
>QUJA01000082.1 GCA_003480425.1 Firmicutes bacterium AM31-12AC | reverse complement strand
GAACAGTTTGCAAACCTGTACCGCCTCATAAAAAGCAGCGCCTCATTCGAAGAAGCTTTTAAGTTTGTGGGATAAGTTTGTGCAAAATTCGATATTTGCTCATTTATAGGTAAATATAATAAAATAACGAATCCATATCTTCTGTTGTCATATCTTCATAATCTGGCAGCAATTCAATATCTACATAATCCTGCACAATAGAACATAACTTATCATCTGCGAAAAATGCCTTTACACAGACGATCACATCCTGCCCTTCTTTTATTTTCAATGCCAGTGCTACTTCTTTAGAGGCAGCTTCCGTACGACATTCAATAATCTTGACAGACGGTGTATATCCACTGTTTCGAATCATATCTGAGAAATGCATAACTGGGTAAAACTAACTTGAATCCCTGCCGATACAGGATTTACGAAGGTCCCTTTTCCATGTTTTCTTGTAATTATTCCTTCATTTGCAAGATCATCCAGAACACTACGGATTGTAATACGGCTGACACCAAACATAAGTGCCAACTCTTCTTCTCTTGGAAGCTTTGTTTCTACAGAAAGATCCATCTGCGAAATATGATCCAGCAACATGTCCTTTACTGTCTGTTTTAAATCTAATTTCTTTACTTTTTTAATCGCCATACCTTTTCATCTCCTACTTAAAATCATACTCGCATCTAATACATATCGTCAAGCATTTCCAGTTGAATCATGCTTTTTATACACCTAATAGGTTACTATTTACAGTACCTTTGACCTGCAGCGCATCTCGCCATTTTAAATCGCAAAAAATTGTTACTGCCCATCAACTGAACAGTAACAATTTTGATTATCTTTTTATTCTACTGTATTACACTAAACATTGCCTCTACGGCTGCCACACATTGAATGCATAGATTGTGATAACCATACTAATCACCAATAATACATTTCCTGCCATGACAACACCTGCGGATGTAGAAAGACATGTCATAAAAGATCCACATCCCATTAATATAATTCCGATCAAAGCTGCAATCTTATATTTCAACATATTTTTCATTGGCTTATTCTCCTATTTTTCTGAATACTTTTTTGCCTGTTAATTTCATTAAAATGAAGTAAATAATTCCGCCGAGAACCAGTCCTGTCAAAGATGGTAATCCAATAGGAAGAACATTTGCTAAAACAATAGAAACAACCCACGAAATCCAAGTCATTACATTAAAGTTCTTAAACTCTGTTTCTTCGAGCATTGGATAGTTCTTTTTATGAAGCAAATAAAAATCTACCAGGATTATTCCTGCAAGTGGTGGTACAACTGTTCCGAGCAGATCAAGAAAACTGAACAGGAAGCCAATCTGATATGGTTTTGTCAGTGTAGCTAATGCAGAAAGAACAAGCAATACAACAATAATCTTCTTTCTGTCTGTTTTCAACGCATTTGACAAGTTCAATGATGTTGAATACAGGTTTGATGCATTTGTTGTAAAAATGTTTGTTGTCATCAGAATTAAACTTGGAATAACAAGTCCCATAGCAAGAAGAACTTCTGTCAAATCACTGGTTCCAACAGCAATTGTTGTAATTGCTCCACACAAAATCATAAATACATTACCAATCAAAAGCCCTGTCAAAGTTGCTCCTACTGCAGCTTTTGTCGATTTTGCATAACGCATGATGTCTGCAATACATGTTGCTGTAGAAAGAATCCATGTTCCGATAATTGCTGTGATTCCGCTTCCGAGTGAAATGCTTCCTTCCGGTGTGAATCCGATTACTCCTGCCAGACCAACCATATTGATTCCTTTAAGTGATGTTCCAAGAGAAAGGAAAATGATTGCCGGAATTGCAACATATCCAAGGATTGTGATTGCTTTGATTCCTTTAAATGAGAAAATTCCCATGATTACTGCACTTAATGCCATACAGATGTACTCTCCAACTTGTCCACAATGAAGAACTGTTGCAACAAAATGTCCATATGTTGCAGCCTGTATCGTATACCAGCCAAGGTTTACGATTGGTACAAAGAAGGATGCGATTCGTGATCCTTTTTCACCAAAACTGTATCTTGTCATCAGTGCAAATGTTAATCCCGTCTTGCATGCAATATAACTTACCAAACATGCAATCAGGCAAAGGAAAACATTTCCTATTAAAGTAGCTAACAAAATATGTTGGAAGTCTAATCCTTCTGCCAAACCTCCTCCGGCCATCATACTTGTTACTACAAATACAAATCCCATCCAGATAATTGTCAAGCTGGCGTAACTTTTACGTTCTTCCTGTGGTACGGTAGAAAGTGAATATTCTTTATCTATCTGCTTTTCTTTTTCCATGCTTCTGCCCTCACGTCTTCATTCCATTGTCTTTTATTTTTGCTGTTTAATTGTTCCAGTAATCCTTATGAACCTCTGCTACCTTCGGTGCCAACTCTGGGAAAGGTCCGATAACAGTAATATCTTTCTGCCCACGGGCAAATACTTCGCGACATGGAAGATCAAACGTCGGATTCTGCTCATCTGAACCTGTAAGCGCCAACAAATCTTTTTCTGTCATTGCATATACAACAGTTCCGATATTTGCCCAGTACATTGCTCCTGCACACATTGCACATGGCTCTGCTGTTGTATATAATGTACAATTCCATAAAAATTCTTTGCTATATTCCATAGACGCTCTCTCAATCAACTGAGTCTCCGCATGTCCTGTTGCTTTGTGTGTTGAAATTTCTACATTCTCCTGTTCCATCAAAATGTTTCCTTCCGCATCAACAAGTAATGCTCCAAATGGTGTATTTCCTGATTCGCGTGAATGTTTTGAAACTTCGATACAACGCTCTAAATAGTATTCATGTGACTGTTTCATATCTTTTTACTCCTCCTAATATATTTTCGTTCTTTTAGGTATAAGGTAATACCTCTTATCTATTACAAATTTAATATATCATGGGTATAACAATTCTTCAACAACATTTTTTATACTATTTATAATTATTACTTATAAAAATATATAAGTAACCAGACAGTGAGCCGGACAGGGACGGAGTTTAGTGGCTTTTTGCTATGCAAAAAGCACTAACTCCGTCCCTGTCCGGCT
>QUJA01000081.1 GCA_003480425.1 Firmicutes bacterium AM31-12AC | reverse complement strand
GACACCCCCTTGTTTGAGTGAGTATGTTGTTTGTTGGTACTTCAATTATACATCCTTCTACAGAGGGTGTCTTTCTTTTGTGCAATATTTTGGATTTGCTCATTTATAGAAGGAAAATTAGTTATTATCGAGGCAAATGATTCGGCTTCCTATTTGAGCCATGATAAACAAGGGCTGCTTGGTGAGTTTTTGAAAATATTGAAAAAAGATAAATATTCAGGCAACCGCGAGGTAGGAGCAAGTATTTGTAGCATACTTCCAGAGTGCGGCTATGAAAATATCTGTGTCTGGCACGATTGTGTTTCGGCATCAGGAAGAGAACGTGAAAAGAAAAAAGCAATCTTTACCACTTTTTTTAGCTATCTCTCGGAGGATGTATTATTACTTTTAGAGTCAGAGCCGGAGAATGAAGAATATAAATTGTGGGCAGAATGGATGGATTGTTATTATAAGACTTTAAAACGTCTAATTCTGCAGAAGAAATCAACAATCTCAATGGGAATTAAATTATTGACATGTACGAAAGGCGGTGAATAATGTATACAATTACTCTTGAAAATGGAATGAGATTTTATCTTAGACCACTGAAAAAAGAAGAAATTGAGGAAGCGAGTTTTTTGAGCGATGAATGTGTGGGAAAGAATCTTTATCCAAAAGAGGAAATTGCCGCAACGCTTAATGATCAAGAAAAATTTTTCTATTTACTGAAAAACGAAAAGGATGAAACAATTGGGTATATTTATTATTTTCTTACAAATGAAGAAGAGATAGCAAAATACTCAAAATTAGATATAAATGTATTTCGTGAGGTATATTCTAATTCCGATAAAAAAGTGGGAAAGATACAGTCTGTAGGAATCAAGAGGGAATATCGGGGAAATGAACTTGCGGTAGAAATGATGCAGTTTATTTCGAAGGAAATGAAAAAGGCTAATATAGACATTACCTTTATTGTCTGTTGGAAGCCTGGGGGAATTCTCCCATTAGGGAAAACGCTTGCAAAGTGTCAGTTCGACTATTTAACGGAAGCGAAAAAAATTTGGTACGATGATATGGAATTAATCTGTCCTCATTGCAAAGGAAGATGCAGCTGCGATGCGGAAATTTATTACAAATTACTTTAGGAGGGATGAGGATGAAAATTAAACTTTTGCCCAAATTTATCATTTCACTGGGGATTGTAGGCTTGATACTTACAATTGCAACATCACTTTTTAGTTATGCAACGTCGAAATCCTACCTTGAGGAAATGTGTGCGAATCGTGTGATGACAAACTGTAATGCAATAGCTGCGATGATCGATGTGGAAGATGTAAAAACAATTCTCTCTGACGGCGGAAATCAGACGCCGGAGTATCAGAAAATGTGCAAACTTTTCAACCAGCTGAAAAAAGATGGTAATGTTACATTTCTTTCGCTCGTAGTTCCGGATGAAGATAGTGTTTGTTTTTATATTGACGCTATGGTCGAAGAAATGGGAGATGATCCTGCAAATCAGATTCCTTACGGAAGCGATATCCTTTATGTTGATGCGGCAAATCCGGACGACCCGGCAGATATGGAGAAGTATATCACCATCTGGCAAAGATATGCGGAAAATAAGGGACTTGATAAACCACTTGTCACGGATAATGATTATGGATACAACTACACGGGGGTATCGGTTATCCTCGATGAATCGGGAAATGCGATCGCAGAAATTCAGTATATACTTGATATGAGTGAAGTAAGGGCATACTTAATTTCCGTGCTGACCAATATGCTGTTGATTTCTTTTGCAATTATTGGTTTGATTATTGTCGCGTACATTTTCTTCGTCAGAAAGATGGTGACAAAACCGATTGGCAAGCTTACCGATTTCACACAGGAAATCACAGAGACGAACAATTTTGAAAATCAACGTATAGAAATCAAGACCGGAGATGAGATAGAGTCTTTGAGTGATTCCTTTAATTTTATGTTGGAGGAGATTCAAAATTATATATCAAACCTTTCTAAAATAACTGCTGAGAAGGAACGTATCGGAGCGGAATTAGATGTTGCAAAACATATCCAGGAATCCATGCTTCCATGTATTTTTCCGGCATTTCCTGATCGGCATGAATTTGATATTTTTGCATCTATGACTCCTGCAAAAGAAGTCGGCGGTGATTTTTATGATTTCTTCCTGGTGGATGATGATCATTTAGCAATGGTAATGGCAGATGCATCCGGTAAAGGTGTTCCGGCGGCAATGTTTATGATGATTTCAAAAACGTTGATCAAATCAGCGACACAGAGCGGATTGTCTCCGAAAGCAGTGTTAGAAAAAGTGAATAATCAGCTTTGTGAAAATAACGATGCTGAAATGTTTGTAACCGCCTGGCTTGGTATTCTGGAAATATCTACCGGAAAAATGATATGTGCAAATGCAGGGCATGAATATCCGGTGATTATGCGTAAAGACGGAGAATTTGAACTTTACAAAGATAAACATGGATTTGTACTGGCTGGTATGGAGGATATTCGATATAAGGAATACGAGCTGGAAATGAATGCAGGTGACAGGCTCTTTGTTTATACGGATGGTGTGCCGGAAGCAATCAATTTGTCTAACACGTTATATGGAACAGACAGAATGGTAGCTGCTCTTAATACAGCTAAGACAGGTTCATGCAGTCAGCTGTTAGAAGCAGTACATCAAGATGTGAAATCCTTTGCTGGCGAAGCGGAGCAGTTTGATGATATTACCATGCTGTGTCTCGAAATAAAAAACACGCTGCCGGATTTGAAAGAAATCAAAATTGAACCATCTTTGGACAAACTGCCGGAGGTGACAGAATTTTTTGACAGAATTCTTTCCGAGGCAGAAGTTCCGGCAAAAACAATTTTGCAGATCAATGTAGTTGTGGATGAAATTTTATCTAATATTATTTATTATAGTGGTGCAACCAGCGTTAAGGCCGGATGTGCTTCGACAAATAATCAGGTGATTTTGCAGTTTACGGATAATGGACGTCCATATGATCCTAGAGAAAAAGCAGATCCGGATATTAGTTTACCGCTGGAAGAACGTGAAATCGGCGGTCTTGGAATCTTTATGGTGAAAAAAATAATGGATGAAATTTCTTATGAGTACAAAGATGGTCAAAACATTTTGACGCTCTTCAAAAGGTAAATCAGGCCAGATGGGGACGGAGTTTAGTGGAGCAGATAGGGACGGAGTTAGTGGCTTTTTGCTCGCAAAA
>QUJA01000080.1 GCA_003480425.1 Firmicutes bacterium AM31-12AC | reverse complement strand
ATACTTCTTCTGCGCATCTCTGCAATCCTGCCGGAGGCTATATCAGATGGGGGATTGACTCCCACCACTGATACTGATTTGTTACTCGCCACCTACAGAGGTGGGAGTCTTCTCACATCTGATATAATCACAAATCTCACTTACACATTTTTGAAAATCAAAATTTTGAAAACGCTTTGTAATTTCCGCATCCTGTAAATTTTTCTCCGAAAAATCCTCTGAATCTGCTAAAAATCTTCTGCACATTTCTGCATATTTAGGTGCTGCCTGCTGTCGCTCTCTTTCCAGAGCCCTGCTTAATCGCAATCCATCCTCTACCTCTACATATAACGGAATCATATTTTCTTTTCCGAAATATTTACACATTTCCTTATAAGACACCAACGTGCCAATCACCAGATAACTATATTGCGACAAATCAACTTGTCCATCGTCTGCCGTAAAATATTTCCAAATTCCATGTTTTGTCTGATAAGCACGCTGCTCAATAACACAACCTCTTTTTTCCAATTCCTGAAGTTTATTTTCATCTACAAAATGATATTCCACCCCATTTTGTTCTCCTTCGCGGATTGGTCTTGTTGTATATAAAATCATATTTTTCAATTCCGGTATTCTTTCTTTTATTTTCTTAAAAAGAGAATCTTTCCCAGATGAGCTTTTTCCCATTAAATAAAAAATCTTTCCCATGCTTTTTCCTCTCTCACTGTTACATACATTATAGTTGTTCTATTTTACTAAATTCAAGTCGAGCAACCGCGAGACTTGGCGCGTGATTCTGGTCAGCGTAGCTGACACATTCTTTACAGAATCACTGCGCATCCTCGCGGAGCGTTTATCTCAGTGGGAGTCCAATCTCCGACTGAGATAACTACATTTTGGGTACTTACTTTAACACTTCTAATTTACCTTCTTCTTTTGCACCCTCAATATCAAAACCTGCACATTCATACTGTATGAGAATTTTAATTGCTTTGTTTGAAATTTGCTCTCCCGGAACTATAATCGGAATCCCCGGCGGATATAGATAAGCATACTCTGTTGAAATATATCCCACACAATTTTTATATTCTAACGATACCACATTTTCCTTATTCTTTGCTTTTTTTATTGCTTCAGCACTCGGATAAACCTGCTCTAATTCTGGTAATTGATAACTGTGGAGTTTAATGTTTTTTTCACAACTGTCTGTTCTTTTTGAAATGTTATCCACATTATTCGGTTCTTTTTCACCTTTTTTATTGAATAACTCTTTTTTATCTAACTCTTCATCTATTTCATATAAGGCTTTCACCAGTCTATCCATTCCATCCTTCTTATCCCCTATAGAAGTCATAGCCAGTACATAACTTCCTGCTGACAGTTCCATTTCCAAATGATATTTCTTTAATAATATCCGATGCAATTCTTTTCCTGTCATTTTGGTATCTTTCACAGAAATAACTAATTTGGATTTATCATATTCTACCTTGCCGGTCTCTACCAATTTCAAATGTTTCAAATGTCGTAAATTTTTTCTCACATTATCTAAATTTTCCACATAGCTTTGAAAATAAGCATCTCTATAATTTTCCAGCATATCTATACATTCATCTATAGAGGCCATTAATATATAGGATGGACTGCTCGACTGAAGCATATGTAAATACATTCTCACCGATTCTCTATCTACGATTTGTCCATTCATATGTATCAATGCTGTCTGTGTCAAAGAAGGGAGTGTTTTATGTATACTCTGGATTACAATATCGGCACCTTTTTCATTCGCATTTCTTGGAAAATATGGATGAAATCCAAAATGTGCTCCATGAGCTTCATCAACGATCAATGGGATTCCATATTCATGAACAATCTTCGCTATTGTTTCTATATCTGACAAAACACCATCATATGTAGGCGAAACTATCATAACTGCTTTTATTTTATTTTCACAATCAGATTTGTAATTTTCCTCTAACTTCTTCCGAATCTTTTCCGGATCTATTTCTCCATTCAATTCTACTTCCGGATCATAATTAGGATAAATATAATCAACATGTAATTCATTCATGTAAATAGCATGATATACCGATTTGTGGCAATTTCTTGCAACAAGAATCCGATCTCCTTTTTCTGTCGATCCTAAAATAGCACTTAAAATACCGACTGTACTTCCATTTACTAAAAAAGCTGTTTCTTCAGCATGAAAAATCTTTGCCGCTCGTTCCTGTTCTTCTTTTAAAATTTCTTTTGAATGATGAAGGTCATCAAATCCTGTAATTTCTGTAATATCATATGCATATGGAATATCCGCTTTTATAAGCTCTTTATTTCTTTTATGTCCCGGCATATGAAATCCATAATAATCAGAGTCACTGTATTTTTTTAATCTTTTATATAAGGTTTCTGACATTGTTTTTAGCGCTCCTTAAACTTAAATAAAAAAAAATCAACGTCTATTCAACGTTGATCATTTACAATGAGCGTGCGGGGATTCGAACCCCGGACAACTTGATTAAAAGTCAAGTGCTCTACCACCTGAGCTACACGCCCATATTCACAGCTATTATTGCAGTGAAAATGCCCAGAGCCGGAATCGAACCAGCGACACGAGGATTTTCAGTCCTCTGCTCTACCGACTGAGCTATCTGGGCATAAGACTTAAAAGTCTTGAATTGCGGGGGCAGGATTTGAACCTACGACCTTCGGGTTATGAGCCCGACGAGCTTCCAGACTGCTCCACCCCGCGATATGAAGTTAACTCTCAAAAAGAGAAAGCCGATGATCGGACTCGAACCGATAACCTGCTGATTACAAATCAGCTGCTCTGCCAATTGAGCCACATCGGCTTGCATTTGCAAGTCCGATTAAAAATCGGAATGGATGGAGGTGGATTCGAACCACCGAAGCAATTTGCAGCAGATTTACAGTCTGTCCCCTTTGGCCACTCGGGAATCCATCCATATTATTTTTTTAAGTGGGACCTACAGGGCTCGAACCTGTGACCCTCTGCTTGTAAGGCAGATGCTCTCCCAGCTGAGCTAAGATCCCACATAACGACCCAGAAGAGACTCGAACTCTCGACCTCCGCCGTGACAGGGCGGCGCTCTAACCAACTGAGCCACTAGGCCGTATTAAATTGAGGTTGTACCTTCAAAACTGCATACAAAGTTTTTTCATCCATCTTGTTCCTATCACCTGTTCTGGTTATGCCCTCGACCTATTAGTAACAGTCAGCTCCATGTGTTACCACACTTCCACCTCTGCCCTATCTACCTCGTCGTCTTCAAGGGGTCTT
>QUJA01000008.1 GCA_003480425.1 Firmicutes bacterium AM31-12AC | reverse complement strand
GAACAGTTTGCAAACCTGTACCGCCTCATAAAAAGCAGCGCCTCATTCGAAGAAGCTTTTAAGTTTGTGGGATAAGTTTGTGCAAAATTCGATATTTGCTCATTTATAGTTTCAAAAAGAAAAAAGACTTTTGAACCGGCTGCAGCAAATGCTGGATTATGCGATAGATGGAGAATTGGAACGGACAGAAATATCTGAAGAAAAGTATTCTGCCCTTGAAAACAGTATGAAACAGTATTTAGACAGTAATTTTCTGGCAAGAAAGAACCAACAGGAACAAAAAGAAGTGATACAGAAACTTATTTCCGACATTGCGCATCAGACTTTGACTCCTATTTCAAATTTGAAAATTTATGGTGAAATACTTTCTGAAACGAATCATGAAAATCAGAAGGAGATAGATACCATTTTGGAGCAGACGGAGAAACTGGATTTTCTGATACAATCACTGGTAAAATTATCAAGGATGGAAAGCGGAATTATAGCAGTACATCCGGAGGATACTGCTATTGCACAGATGTTTGCATCTATACAGCAGCAGTTTAATATAAAAGCAATGGAGAAGGATATTACCCTGGAGCTATTTGACACCGATTTACATGTTATGTGTGATGCCAAATGGACTGTGGAGGCACTTGGAAATATTGTAGACAATGCGATTAAATATACAGCATGTGGGGGAGTTGTTCAGATAAAAGCAGAGAGGTATTCTTTCTTTGTAAGAATTGACATCACTGATGATGGCATTGGAATAGAAAAAGAAGAAATACCAAAGATATTTGGAAGGTTTTATCGGAGTCTGTCAGTGGCAGACCAGCCAGGAGTAGGAATTGGCTTATTCCTTGCAAGAGAGATCATTCAGGCACAAAAGGGGTATATAAAAGTGACATCAAAGAGAGGAAAAGGTTCTACATTTTCTGTGTTTCTTCCGATAGCAAAGAAGGAATAGTATCAAAACTGTGATATTTCAGAAACCAAATGGAGACATTGTTATGATAAAGTCTGTATTGTAAAAATCAATACAGGCTTTTTTGATGGGAGGATGGCATGAATATATTAAAAGCAGTAAATTTACGAAAATATATGGGCAGGGAGAAACAGAAGTCAGGGCTCTTGATGGTATAAACCTGGAAGTAGAAAAAGGGGAGTTTGTAGCAATTGTTGGAACTTCTGGGAGTGGAAAGTCTACGATGCTTCATATGATTGGAGGATTAGATAATCCAACATCTGGGCAGGTAATTGTAGATGGACAGAACTTAAGCCATATGACAGATGAAGAGCTTACCATTTTCCGACGTAGGAATATTGGTTTCGTATTTCAACAGTATAACTTGGTTCCGATGTTGAATGTATGGGAAAATATTGTTCTTCCTGTGAAACTGGATGGAAAAAAGGTAGAAAAAGGTTATGTAGATGAAATTATTGATACACTGGGTATTCGGACAAAATTGGAAAATCTGCCAAGCGCTCTATCCGGTGGACAGCAGCAGAGAGTGGCAATTGCAAGGGCTTTAGCTGCAAAACCTGCCATTTTGCTCGCTGACGAGCCGACTGGAAATTTGGATTCGAAAACAAGTCAGGATGTATTGGGACTTTTAAAAGTCACCGGTAAGCGTTTTCATCAAACAATTGTAATGATTACTCACAATGAGGAGATTGCCCAGATGGCAGACCGGATTTTACAGATAGAAGACGGAAAAATTGTTTCAGACAGTGGTCTGGTATAGCAGGGGGCGATTTTATGGTAAAAGTAGAGAATAAAGAGACGTTACGATTATTAACGAGGCGTTTTATGAAAATGAATCGCGCCAGGAATGTTATTGCTGTTATTGCAATCATGCTGACTTCCCTTTTATTCACAAGTCTCTTTGTGGGAAGTGTATCTATGATTCTTTCCAGAAGAGCAACGGAAATTAAGCAGTTTATGGATTCTGCCCATGCCAGTGCACAGAATCTGTCGGAAGAAGATGCAAAGCGATTGCAGCAAACAATTGAACAGAGTGAAGATGTTAAGCGATATGGTTCCGGTATTTTTCTGGGAGCTGGAATGGACGAACGGTTTGGATTTTCCGTAGAGGTCCGATATGCAGATGAAAATATGGCAGAAAGTTTTAATTGTCTGCCAACTACAGGAAGACTGCCGGAGAAAGAAAATGAAGTAGCACTTAGCAGCACGATATTGGAATCTCTGGGAGTTACACCAAAGATTGGAGAAGAAGTAACGCTGACCTGGGAAGTAAATCCCATGCTGAAACAATATAAGACAGATACGTTTCAGATATGTGGATTCTGGCAGGGGGATAAAGCTGTTTTAGGTCAGATGGTCTGGGTATCAAAAGACTATGCAAAGGAGAATCGTTATCCCGTTACGCAGGAAGAATTAGAAAATGGCATTTACAATGGAGGGAAAGAGTATTCTGTCTGGTACAAGAACCTTTGGAATCTGGAAAAGAAAACGGAAAAGATATCTAAGGAAGCGGGATTTACGAAAGCTGGGACAGGAATGGAAGTCAATCCGGCATATAATCTCTTTGAAGAGGATTCTTTTTCATTTTCTTCCTTAATTGTAATGATTCTATTTGTCATATTAGCCGGATACCTGATTATCTATAATATCTTTAACATTTCTGTGAAAACGGATATCCGGGCTTACGGATTGTTAAAGAATGTGGGGACAACGGGAAAGCAGTTGAAGAAAATTGTACGTATGCAGGCGTGGAGGTTATCAGCTATTGGTATTCCAATCGGATTGCTTTGTGGTTATCTTTCAGGTTTTTGTATGGCTCCGTCCTTGAATGCAGATGCTGCAATTAGTGCACAGGCAGGAAAAACGGCTCAGACAGTAGTATCAGCGAATCCTTTGATTTTTCTTGCAGCGATACTTTTGACGCTTTTGACGGTGTATCTCTCTAGTTTGCAGGCTTGTAAAATGGTAGAAAGGGTATCTCCTGTGGAAGCTCTGCGTTTGGCAGAAGGAGAGCAGTCACATAGGAAAATAAAAAAGAATACTTCTGTAACCTGGTGGGGCATGGCAGTTCAAAATGTGTTACGAAATTGGAAAAAGGGATTGATTGTTATGCTTTCTATCGCTCTTTCTATGGTGGTGGTAAACTGTATCGTGATGCTGGTGCAGGGATATGATTTTGATTCTTACCGAAAAGTGTTTTTAGCTTCCGATTTTCAACTGGATCAGATGACAGGAAGTTTGTCAAATACGAATTTTAACGGTATTACACCTGAAATCAAAGAGATTCTGGACGAATGTCCTGATAGTGCTAAGACAGGATATGTGTATTATTCGGAGGAAACCCACAAGATGGAGCCGGAACTTCTGAAAACATGGGAAGCATTTGCAGATAAATATGAAGAGAACTGGAACGATTATGAAGAACAGGTTTGGGAAGAGGCAAAGGCTTCCAATACAGTAAGTGTTCATTTTCTCGGAATCAGCGAGTCGGTGTTTGACAAATTAGAATGGAGAGGGGAAAAATGCTCTTGGGATACATTTAAAAGCGGAAATTATGTGCTTGTAGATTATGGTGATAAATATGCAGAGCATCCGGTTTCTTATTATCAGACTGGGGATATTTTTCAGATGGATTACAAAAATGGAAACCAAAAAGATTACGAAGTCATCGGAGAAGCACTGATGCCATATGCATTGGATTATCCGTATGCGGACTGTATCTATATCACGGTATTGGTTCCCGAAGAGGAGTATATCACCCAGACAGGAAATGAATCAGCCATGTATGCTGCCATTGATGCAAAGAAGGGCGAGGACAAGCAGATAAAAGAATACATTGATAAAAATATTTTGAAAGAAAATGATATGATCAATGTGTTTTCTGTATTGGACATGAAAGAGAGTTTTCAGCGGTATGTCAGCAAATATTATATGATCGGTAGTTTTCTTGTCATTATTTTATCCTTCATTGGCATTATGAATTTCTTTAATACAACAGCAACTTCTGTAATTAGTAGAAAAAAAGAACTGGCACTTTTGGAAGTTGTGGGAATGACGAAAAAGCAGATATCGAAAATGTTGGTGGCTGAAGGATTCCTATATTTGGGAGGCGCATTTGTGATTGCAGTATTGCTAGTTGTGTTTGGAGCAAAGCAGATTTTAGCAAATACGCTCGGTACGGCATTTTTCTTCCGACTGCATCTTACGATAGTGCCATGCGTGCTTATGATTCCGATTTTGGTTGGGATTGCGTATGTGATACCAAAGTATCAGTTTGAAAAGATGAGTCGGGAGAGCATTGTTGAAAGGATTCGGAAAGAATAGTAATAATGTGTGTAAATATTGTCCATATTGATAGTTTCTGCAATTTTATTTGTAGTTATTCTGTTTGTATTAGAATAATTTATCTGTAAATTTTTAAAATTAATTATTGACAAATAAAAATAAAAGGATTATATTACAAATCATAAAAAAGCAAAGGCGCTTTGAGCTAAATGGCTCAAGGCGTCTTTTTTTATTACATAGAAAATTTTATTTCCTATGTAACAAAAAGCCTCCGGCAGGATGCACACTGCGTCGTACAATGTAGATGTCGCAAGCGACCGCCGCAGGTGCCGGAATGTGCAAAGCACATTCTTTATTATAATCAACAGAACGAGAAAGAAATGGTGAAAACGATATGTGCTCAATAACAGGATATAAGGGTGAATCCCTTACAGAAGAACAGATTAAAGAACATTTTGATAAAACTATTTCACGTGGACCTGATATGCAAAGGATTGAAAAAGTTGGGGATGTGACTCTGGGTTTTGAAAGATTGGCAATTATGGGGCTTACAGAGGAAGGTATGCAGCCATTCTCTTGTAAGAATAACAAGGTAGTCTGCAATGGTGAAATTTATGGTTTTAGAAAGATAAAGAAAGAATTAGAAAAAGAATACGAATTTAAAAGTGATTCAGATTGCGAGATATTACTTCCGTTGTATGAAAAATACGGTGTCGAAATGTTTAGAAAGCTTGATGCTGAGTTTGCTTGTATCATCTATGATGCAGAAACAAAAAATCTGATAGCAGCAAGAGACCCTATCGGAATCAGACCACTTTTCTATGGATATCCAAAAGAGGGAGAAATCATTTTTGCCAGTGAAGCAAAAAATTTAGTAGGTATAGTAGATAAAATTTATCCATTCCCTCCGGGACATTATTATAAGGATGGCGAGTTCATTTCATATAGAGATATGACGGAGGTAAAGGAAGTAAGTAAAGATGATCTGGAAACTGCATGTCACAAAATTAAAGAAAAATTAATCACAGGCATAGAGAAGAGACTGGATGCTGATGCACCGCTTGGCTTCTTGTTAAGTGGAGGCCTTGACAGCTCTTTGGTATGTGCGGTGTCAGCAAAATTATTGAAAAAACCAATAAAGACATATGCGATTGGTATGAGTACGGATGCAATTGATTTAAAATATGCCAAAGAAGTAGCGGACTATATCGGAAGTGAACATACGGAAATCATTATTACAAAGGAAGAAGTATTAGGAGCTTTGAAAGAAGTAATATCAGTATTAGGAACCTATGATATTACCACAATTCGTGCAAGCATCGGAATGTATCTGATCTGCAAAGCAATTCATAATACGACAGATGTCAGAGTGCTTTTAACAGGAGAGATTTCAGACGAATTATTTGGATATAAATATACAGATTTTGCACCAGATGCAAAGAGCTTTCAGGAAGAGTCAGCAAAACGTATAAGAGAGCTTTATATGTATGATGTTTTGAGAGCAGACAGATGTATATCATCAAACTCAATGGAGGCCAGAGTACCATTTGGTGATTTGGATTTTGTAGAGTATGTAATGAGTATTGATCCGGAAATGAAAATGAATAAGTACAATAAAGGAAAATATTTGCTTAGACATGCATTTGAGGGAGATTACCTTCCGGAATCCATACTTATGAGAGAGAAGGCTGCATTTTCTGATGCAGTAGGACATTCAATGGTTGATTATCTCAAAGAGTATGCACAGGAAAAATACAGTGACGAAGAATACAATGAGAAGATTAAGAAATATTCTTTTGCAAAGCCTTTCACAAAAGAATCTCTTTTATACAGAGAAATTTTTGAAGAGTATTATCCGGGACAGGCCGAAATGGTTGTAGATTTCTGGATGCCGAATAAAGCGTGGGAGGGTTGCGATGTGAATGACCCATCTGCCAGAGTTTTATCAAATTATGGCGAGAGTGGTTTATAGTACGATTAAATGAGTGAAAAAAAGTGGAAATGAAAGAGGAACAATAGTATGAATCAAAGAAGCTTATATGACCCATCGTTTGAACATGATAATTGCGGTATTGGTACCGTTGTAAATATAAAAGGAGTGCAGAGCCACTCAATTGTAGATGATGCTTTAAAAATTGTAGAAAATTTAGAGCACAGAGCCGGTAAAGACGGAGAGGGAAAGACGGGTGACGGAGTAGGAATCCTCACCCAGATTCCTCATAAATTCTTTAAAAAAGTATTATCTGATTCGAATATAACGATTGGTGGAGCAAGAGAATATGCAGTAGGTATGTTCTTTTTCCCACAGAATGAGTTAAAAAGAAGTCAGGCTATGAAAATGTTTGAAATAATTGTAGAAAAAGAAGGACAGCAGTTTCTGGGTTGGAGAAAGGTTCCTACCAGAGAGACTGTACTAGGACAGAAGGCTTTGGAAAGCTGTCCGGCAATCTATCAGGCATTTATCAAAAGACCACAAGGTATGGAGAATGATCAGGACTTTGACAGAAAACTATATGTTATCAGACGTGTTTTTGAACAGAGTAACGATAATACATATGTGCCATCATTGTCTTGCAGAACGATTGTTTACAAGGGAATGTTTTTGGTTGGTCAGCTTAGAACATTTTTCCTTGATTTGTTAGATGCAGATTATGAGTCAGCGATAGCGATGGTACATTCAAGATTTTCTACAAATACGAATCCAAGCTGGCTTCGTGCACATCCAAATCGTCTGGTAGTACATAACGGGGAAATAAATACGATCAAGAGTAATGTTGATAAGATGCTAGCAAGAGAAGAAACGATTCATACAAGTTGCTTCACAGATGAAGAGCTGACAAAGGTATTGCCTGTTATATCAACATCCGGATCCGATTCAGCGATGCTTGATAATGCACTGGAATTTATGATTATGGGTGGAATGGATCCGGCACTTGCAGCAATGATTTTAATTCCGGAGCCATGGGAACACAACGATACAATTACACAGAAGGAAAGAGATTTCTACCAATATTATGCAACAATGATGGAGCCTTGGGATGGACCTGCTTCGATCCTTTTTTCTGATGGTGATGTTATGGGAGCAATCCTTGACAGAAATGGTCTGCGTCCTTCACGTTACTATGTAATGGATGATGACAGACTTATTCTTTCATCAGAGGTCGGTGTTCTTCCTTTAGATGAAAAACACATTTTAAGAAAAGAACGTCTTCACCCGGGAAAAATGCTGCTTGTAGATACAAGAGAGGGAAGAATTGTTTCGGATGCAGAGCTTAAGGATAAGTATGCAGGAAGAGAGCCTTATGGTGAATGGCTGGATTCGAATCTTTGCAAGTTGAAGGATTTAAAAATTCCGAATGAAAAAGTACCTTCCTATACAAAGGAAGAATTGGTAAGACTGCAAAAAGCATTTGGTTATAGCTATGAAGATTACAAGGATGAGATAAAGGCTATGGCTACAAATGGTGCAGAGCATGTAGGTGCGATGGGAATTGATACACCGATTGCAGTACTCTCAAAACATTATCAGCCATTATTTTACTATTTCAAACAATTGTTTGCTCAGGTTACAAACCCTCCAATTGATGCTGCCAGAGAAAAAATCGTGACAGCTACTACAGTATATATTGGAAAAAATGGAGAACTTTTATCAGAAAAACCTTCTAACTGTAAGGTGTTAAAGGTAAAGAATCCGATTTTGTCTGATCTTGATTTATTAAAGATTTCAAAACTCAACCAGGATGGACTTAAAGTAGAGAAGGTTTCTACACTTTTCTATAAGAGCACTCCATTAGACAGAGCGCTTGATCATCTGTTTGTTGAAGTGGACAGAGTGTATCGTGATGGTGCTACTGTGCTCATTTTGTCAGACAGAGGAGTAGATGAAAATCATGTAGCTATTCCTTCACTGTTAGCTGTGGCCGCAGTTCACAATCATTTGGTTCAGACAAAAAAATGTATGGCTATGTCACTTATAATTGAGACTGCAGAGCCTTGTCTTGTTCATCATTTTGCTACACTTTTGGGATATGGAGCATGCGCGATCAATCCGTATCTGGCTCATGCGTCTATAAAAGAGCAGATAGAGGACGGTCTCTTAGAAAAAGACTATTATGCAGCAGTTTCAGATTATGATAATGCAATTCTTCAGGGGATAGTAAAAATTGCTTCTAAGATGGGAATTTCTACATTGCAGTCATATCAAGGCAGCAGAATTTTTGAAGCTTTAGGTATAGATAAGAGTGTAATAGATAAATATTTCGCAGGAACAGTTTCAAGAATCGGCGGAATTACATTGGATGATATTGCACAGAATACAGACAAACAACATTCACAGGCATTTGATCCATTAGGTCTGGCTACAGATATGTCTATTGATTCTTTAGGAAGACATAAAATGCGCTCCCAGGGAGAGAGCCATAGATATAATCCTGCAACAATTCATATGCTGCAGATGGCTACAAGAGAGGGCGACTATGAAAAATTTAAAGAATATACCAAAATGGTAGACGGAGAGCAGACAGGATATATCAGAAGTCTTATGGAATTTGCTTACCCTGAAAAGGGAGTGGCACTAGAGGAAGTTGAAAGCGTTGATGAAATCGTAAAGAGATTTAAAACAGGTGCGATGTCATATGGCTCAATTTCTGAGGAAGCACATGAAGCATTAGCTATTGCGATGAATCATTTACATGGTAAATCAAACAGTGGTGAAGGTGGAGAAAGCGATGAAAGACTGGAAAGTGCCGGAAGTAAAGAAGACAGAAGCTCGGCTATCAAGCAGGTAGCAAGTGGAAGATTTGGTGTTACAAGCCGATACTTAAGCAGTGCAAGAGAAATTCAGATTAAGATGGCTCAGGGTGCTAAACCAGGAGAAGGTGGACATTTGCCAGGTAAGAAGGTATATCCATGGATCGCAAAAACAAGACATTCAACACCGGGAGTAAGCCTTATTTCACCTCCGCCACATCACGATATTTATTCGATCGAAGATTTGGCACAATTGATCTATGATTTGAAAAATGCCAATGATGCGGCCAGAATTTCTGTGAAACTGGTATCTGAAACAGGAGTGGGAACAATCGCAGCCGGTGTAGCAAAGGCCGGAGCAGGCGTTATTCTTATCTCAGGTTATGATGGAGGAACAGGAGCCGCTCCTATAAGTTCAATCCATAATGCAGGATTGCCTTGGGAGCTGGGATTGGCAGAAACACACCAGACGCTTATCCAGAACGGACTTCGAAACAGAGTTGTAGTGGAAACAGATGGAAAGCTCATGAGCGGAAGAGATGTAGCAATTGCTGCAATTTTGGGAGCTGAGGAATACGGCTTTGCAACAGCACCATTGGTAACATTAGGCTGCGTAATGATGAGAGTATGTAATCTTGATACATGTCCAATGGGTGTGGCTACACAGAATCCTGAGTTAAGAAAACGATTCATGGGAAAACCTGAATATGTAGAGAACTTTATGCGTTTTATCGCACAGGAACTCCGTGAATATATGGCAAAATTAGGTGTAAAGAGTGTAGATGAGCTGGTCGGAAGAACAGATTTACTGAGAAAAAGAACGGATCTTAGCGGAGTGGAGGCTAAAATTGATGTTAGCGCCATTCTTGGAGATTCCGGTGCGGTTTCAGCAGATTTCCACGATAAGAGCTATTATGATTTCAAGCTGGATGAGAAGAAAGATAAACTTCTGATGACAAAGAACCGTAAATTCATGGATGCAGTAATAAAGGGAGAACCGACCGTTGTAGGTGTAGATGTAATAAATACAGACAGAGCATTTGGTACTCTTATCGGTTCTGAAATTACAAGACATCATCACGATGGTCTTAAAGCAGATACAATTACTGTAAACTGTAAAGGATCTGGAGGTCAGAGCTTCGGTGCATTTATCCCGGCAGGACTGACACTTAATCTGGTGGGAGACAGCAATGACTATTTTGGAAAAGGTCTCTCTGGAGGAAAACTTATAGTAAAAACTCCGGCTGATGCAGCATATAATCCTCAGGAAAATATTATTGTTGGAAATGTAGCTCTTTATGGAGCAACATCCGGTGAAGCTTACGTAGGTGGAATGGCAGGAGAAAGATTCTGTGTACGTAACTCAGGTGCCAAAACAGTAGTAGAAGGCGTAGGAGAACATGGTTGTGAATATATGACCGGTGGTGTCGCAGTGATCATTGGACCTACAGGAAAGAATTTTGCAGCAGGTATGAGCGGTGGAATCGCATATGTGTTGGATGAAAATAATTCGCTTTATAGAAACCTGAACAAAGAGATGGTTCTGATGGAAAGCATAGAGCATAAGTCTGACAGAGAAGAACTCAAAAAGCTTCTTGAAAATCATGCTAAATACACAGGTTCTGCAAAAGCAAAATTGATTTTAGATAACTTTGACGAATATCTTCCAAAATTTAAAAAAATCATTCCTTCCGATTACAAAAAAATCGTTCAGTACACAGAAGATTTTATCGAGCACGGAATGAGCATCAAAGAAGCACAGATAGAAGCTTTTTATAAAAGTCAGAAAGAAAATGCATAAGGAGGTGGAGACGATTATGGGAGAGACAGTTAGCGTAGAATTAAGAATACAGAATTTTGAAGAATTTCATAAGGGTCTTCCACAGGAAGAACAGATATGCGAAGCTAAAAGATGTATGTCATGCGGGATACCTTTTTGTCAGGCAGGAACAATGATAGCTGGAATGGCATCAGGATGCCCACTCCACAATCTGGTTCCAGAGACAAATGATCTGGTTAGTATGGGAAATCTTGAGCAGGCATATTATAGACTTAGCAAGACACATTGTTTTCCAGAATTTACATCAAGAGTGTGTCCTGCACTTTGTGAGGCGGCATGTACACAGGGCATATATGAACAGCCTGTTGCTACAAAAAGTAACGAGAGAGCGATTATAGATTATGCTTTCGAAAATGGACTGGTAGAAGAAAAGGAACCAGAGGTAAGAACTGGAAAGAAAATTGCGATAGTAGGCAGCGGACCAGCCGGACTGACAGCCGCACTGCTTTTAAATAGAAGAGGACATAGTGTCACAGTATACGAGAGAAAAGATCGTGTAGGTGGACTGCTTCGATATGGAATTCCGAATATGAAGCTTGATAAGAGAAGCATAGACAGACGTGTGCAGCTTATGGAGAATGCAGGAATAGAATTTAAATGCGGTGTAAATGTGGGTAAAGATATAAAAGGAAAGGATTTGGTAAAAGCCTATGACAGAGTTATACTCTGTTGTGGGGCATCCAATCCAAGAGATATCAATGCACCTGGAAGAGATGCGAAAGGCATTTATTTTGCAGTTGATTTCTTGTCAGAAGTAAGCAAAAAATTAATGGATAATGACTACGATGATGAAAAGGTAATAAAAGCAAAAGACTTTTCATTTGGCAGTTTAAAAGGGAAAAATGTTGTCGTGATCGGTGGAGGAGATACAGGAAATGACTGTGTCGGAACTGCTATAAGATTGGGTGCAAAAAATGTTACCCAGCTTGAGATGATGCCGGCGGCACCACTTAAAAGAGCAGAAAATAATCCATGGCCAGAGTGGCCGAAAGTCCTTAAGACTGATTATGGACAGGAGGAAGCAATTTATAAATTCGGAAAAGATCCTAGAATTTTCAAAACAACGGTTACAGAATTTTTGAAAAATGCAAAAGGCGAGCTTTGTGCAGTAAAGACGGTAGAACTTGAGAATTTCAAGCCGGTCAAAGGAACCGAACATGAATTAAAGGCAGATATAGTTTTAATTGCAGCAGGATTTCTGGGAAGTCAAGAGTATGTAACATCAGATTTTGGTGTTGATCTGACCAATAGAACCAATGTAGCGACAAAACCTGGAGAATATGAAAGCAGTAAGAAAAACATATTTACGGCAGGTGATATGCACAGAGGACAGTCTTTAGTTGTATGGGCTATAGCGGAAGGAAGAGCTGTAGCAAAGGCTGTGGATGAGTCACTGATGGGATATACAAATATTTCATAAATAGCTTTATATAAAGTAAAAAGAGTGATAGATTAACAAAGTAAAATATATGTGACAGATTAGAAAAAGCGACTATGCTTTCCGGTTAAGCTGGAGGCATAGTCGCTTTTCTATATATTGGTAACGGTTCTCTATTGGTGTGGGAGCAGTTTTTGTTATTTTAGCAAATCTGAAATGCAGATATTCAAATCATCATAGATGCCAACAGCAATCTCATCATTAAAAGAATATTGATGGAAGTCTTCCTGGTCACCGAAAAAGTAAGTCTGAATCGTCCGTGTCATTGGATTCACAATCCAATATTCACGAACACCAGCTGTGCGGTATTTGAATAACTTGGTTAAATAATCCATTCGTTGGCTACTAGGTGATACAATTTCAATAATGAAATCAGGAGCACCATTGCATCCCTTGTCATTTAGCTTATCAGGATCGCAGATAACGGAGATATCCGGTTCTACATAGTTTCGGTCGTCCTGATTGAGGAAAACGGCAAAGGGAGCGGGCAAAACCTCGCAAAATCCTTTGTGGGATTTGATATAATCTCGGATTGTTGCGGAAAGTTCCATTACAAGTCTCTGATGAAGATAGCTTGGTGGTGTCATATTATAAATTTGACCATCTATCAGCTCTGCACGCTGTCCAGCGGGAAGTGCGTAGATGTCTTCAACAGTGTAAATATCCTTTTTTAATAATGGCATATAATCACATCCTTTCTTTGATAGTATAAAGCATATGCCTGATTTTAATTAATTAATTAATGCTATAAGTGAGACTTATTTTATTTGAAGCTTCGAAATCAATGCTTCTTGAAGAACCTGCGAAAAGTTAAGCCCCAATGCATCAACAGCTATTTCATAAGCCTGTTGCATGTCGTCTCCCTCAGTGAAAGATTCTGGAAAATCTGGAAAATCTGGAAATGTAATCCAGAAACCGCCATCTTCTTTAGAAGTTTAAGCATTTCATTTGATGTTAAAGGCATCTTTTGTATCACCTTTCCTTATCATAACTATATTATAACACGTACTAACACGTGTGTCGATGAAATACACGTGCAAACACGTGCTTTGTATTCTCTCTATGTCATGTCCTGCTTTTAATAGGAAATTATCATGATTTTTTCATAAATACAAGAAAAACTTCACGAAACATGAAAATATTTTCAATTATTAATGAACGTATAGGAGAATAGAGAATAATGGATTTTCTGGAAAATGGGTTTGCCCATTATTATGTAGCACATGATGGTATATTGCAGGCAGAAGATGATATTAATCACGCTTGGCATTTGTGGAGATACCAACGGAAACAATAATTATCTGTCAATCGAAGTCTGTCAGAGCATGGGTGATATCGATATTTTCAAGAGCAAAGAAGAGAAAGCATTACAGTTAGCAGCGCAGAAATGTAAGCAGTACGGCATCGAACAAAACCAGAGCACAATTCGATTGCATCAAGAAATGTATGCAACATCATGTCCGCATAGATCTGTCGAGATTCATGGTGGAGCTTCTAGATGTAACTGGAAAGATCCCAAAATGGTCAGGATGGTTACGCAGGATGCCTTGGTGTTCCAATGGATAGATTCCAGTTGTTCTAATAAGAAATCCCCGGTAGAAATACCGGGGGATATAAATTGTTACTGTCTTAATAAAAAGAGAGAAACTTAATGTTTCTCTCCCTTTTTAAATCTACAATTATCGACAAATAATCGACAAATGAAGTAAATTTTATTGATTTTTACCAGTTCTTGTAAGTTTGAGAACTGGCTATTTTACGCGAGTTCTTAGAACTTGCCAGCTTTAGCAGCTTCTTCTACGGAAACTGCAACTAGTGAAAAACACAGTAATTGCCAGTGCTTCTGAGTAGAAATGTAGGAGTAATGTAGGAGTAATCCACGTTCGATGACATCCATATACATCTTTATTCTAATTAATTTTTGTAATCTCTTCATGTAACCATTCACCGTTTCGTTCAGTATATACAGACTCAGTTATGTCAGTAATAGTATGTCCAGCCATATATTTCAGAGCATATTCATCAACACCAGAATTTTTACAAAGTGATATAAAAGTTTTCCGACCGTCATGTGGTCTATGACAGGAGTTTAAATTTAAATCGCTTATTATTTTCGCAAGTCGGTAATTGTACTTGTCATAGGTAAGTTTACTATTAGCTTTGTGCGTTTTTCCATCTGTACAATTAAATAGATACTCACTACCAAGTGACTTGGCTTCAGCATATCGCTTTACGATGATATCTTTAACTTTCGGATGTATAGGCACAGTTCGATTCGTACCGGCAGTAGTCTTCATACCACCTATAATTTCCATTTTATTCATATCAACATTTTCGATTTTTAATAAACATAGCTCTTGCGGTCTCCATCCTGAATAGCACTGATATAAGAGTATGTCTACATAATCCATATCTATATTGTTCCATAATATCTGTAACTCGCTATCGGTAAACGCTATATGCTGTTTCTTAGCATCAGCCTGTTCATTTATGACATCATCTGATATGGAGAATGTTCTGGCATAGTTCTTATCTACCAAACCAAACTCAAGAGCATAATCAAGCATTAGATTAAAAATAGATTTGATACGTGCTTTTGTGCCAGCCGAAGCTTTCTTAGTATTTCCGTTTTCAGTGATAGCAGCATTATCTATCAATTCTTTAATATGACCAGCTCTTAACGATTTTACCGGAAAATCATAAATAGACGTACAATATTTCCAGGGTGCTGTGATAGTACGAATGCTTGTAGAGGATTTAAGTCCCTCTTTATATTTCGTAAACCACTTTTCATACAACTCTGCAACAGTCATATCAGCAGAACTCAAATCATACGGGTTGCGATTGTACTCTAATAGAGCTTCATACGCGTCATTATATGTTTCAAAATAAGCATGAGGTTTTAGTGGCTTTGATATGTAACGACCTTCTTTTGTTTTTCCAACTGGCACTAAAACGCGAAACTTTTTTCTTAAATTTACACCTTTAATTTCAGATATCTGCCCAAAACCATTAGGCAAGCGTCTCCGTTTATTTGGATTTCGTTTTGGTGCATAAAGTTTATGCTCGGTGATAACATACCCACAGTGCGGGCAAAACGCTGCTTTATCACTAATCTGCAATTCACATTCTGGGCATTTGATTAACATATATACCATCCTCCTTCTATTAAGTGTGTTGTTGATTTTAGTATCACTATTATATACCATAAGATATAGGACTTATCAACTCCTATATTACAACACTGGAGGAATTACATGATATGTGAAGGAGATGAGCTCTGTCCAATATGTGGCGGCTCATTATCCACATATGACCACGTTACCCGTATAGTTAAGAGAGCAAAAGGACTAAAAGAGAATATTCTAATTAGGCGAAGACAATGCAAAACATGCGGTAGACTCCATCGTGAATTACCGGATAGTTTATTAAGATACAAGCAATATGAAAAAGAAATTATAGAGAATGTAGTAAGTGGTGATATTACCCCTTACGATTTGGATTATGAGGATTATCCTTGCGAAATGACAATGAAACGTTGGATTAAGTATTATAGAAACGATTGACCCACTGACTTTGTTTTAACAAAACGTCAATAGACGTGTATCATAGCCAGCGAAAGGAGAAAATCAAAATGGATAAAATAATATTTGGAAAAGGGTCAGTTCCAGTAAGGGTAGCCGCTAAAGTATATGGTAAAGATGCTTCTTGGGTGCGGGCTGGAATAATAACTGGATACTTGCCGATAGGAGCAGCTGTACGAAACGGTAAAGAGGTACACGATATTAATGATATGAATAGTCGAAAAGGACGAATTAATTATTACATATCACCCATTAAACTTTATCAAGATACAGGCTATATTTGGAAAGGAAAGGAGTCGTTAGAAGAATGGGAACTATATTAAGACCAGAGTTATCAAAGAAGAATCCATATTGGATTGAAAAACACCGATATTATGAACTAAAACATTTTTGCTTACAGTATTCCATATGGAAACAAGCTTATAATTCATTAGGCGGATTGAGCAGCAGACAGACTGATTTAGTAACGTGCAGTAGTAAGTATAATATGTCGAATCCAACAGAACGAATAGCTATTATCAGAAGTTTTTATTCAGATCGAATGAATATGATAGAAAAAACAGCCAAAGAAACTGATAACGAGTTGCATAAATATATAATAATCGGTGTTACAGAGAATGTGTCGTACGATACTTTGCGGGTTAGATACGACATCCCATGCTGTAAAGATGTTTACTATGATCGTTATCGGAGATTCTTTTGGCTGTTGAATAAAGTTAGAGGTTAGCTATGATTTCACACATTGATAAACACATAGGGTAATCTGGATTTTTACATTCGCCACATAATGAGCATCTCCCAGGTGGTAATTCCGAATCATAGTCTCTATAAAACTCACCATACTCATAATCGTACCCATCTTCATGGTGTAGGTCATACCATGTCAAACAGTGTGACTTAATAACATTTAGATACGGATGAGTACAATCATACTCTTCTTGTCGAATTTCGTATCCACAATTTGGACATATATAAACATCTCGTGGGTCATCGACTATCATCTGAGAACCGCAGTCACACACAGGTATGTTGTGTAAAAATGAATCAATAATTTCGTCTTCTGTTGTACAATAATCAAATGTCATAATTAATTACCTCCGTAATTCGCAATTAAAACATATCCTCTTATAGAAAAAATGGAAAGGAGATGAGTATAATGGATTACAGCACAATTTTAACATCTGTAAAGAGTGCATCTACAAACGAACTTAAGAAGCTTGTAGCTACAGTGGATAATGAACAGATTGAGAATATCAAATCTATGAACATTACTAAAGCAGAAGAATCAAAGCTTATAAGTATGATTAAAGATAGAGCATTCTTCGAGATGTTACTTATTAATGCATTAAAATAATCACATTTCAAGGTTTTTTCAAAAGGAGTCTGGGATTTATTCTCAGACTTTTCTTTTTAACGTTTCAGTACGGTCTCTGCTATATCAACTAAATGTCTTAATGACGCTTTACGATCAGCAATAGCATCATCCAAAGATACGTCACCATATGTGTCCATCACCTGTTCTACAGTCCATATGTCACCTATATCCTCGAACGTTTCGATAAATAATGAAGCTTCTGATTTTGTCATAATTAGTACCTCCTTATGCTTTGTCTTATCAGTATATCATATATAATTATTGTTTTACAAATAGTTTACCTAGATTAGAATTCGTGAAAATCACATACACATTTATGAAACAAATGACGATTTCGTATATAAAGAAGAGAAAAATTATGATGAAAAAAACAAAGAGACTGTTGGTGTAATAGTCGGACATATTGTAGTGGCTGGTTCAACTAATTTAATAGCACATTTAATGAACTTCACTTTAGAACGAGAGCTCGAGGAAGAAACCGATGAATTTGTTGAAGAGGCGGAGGCTCATGTTTAACCTAAGTTTCTTCTTTTTCGCCACAATTACGTATCCTATTATGAAACTAAAAAGAAAGGAGAATACGAAATGGAGGTAGTAGAGATTAAAGACTTTAAACGTGAGTCTAGGAAAAGAGAAATCAAAGATAAGCTCAACACGAAACTTCAAAATGGAAAGGAATGGTTTATTAGAAACAAGGAAATAATTATTGTTCTTGCGCCAGTTGTTGTCGGTTGCAGCCACGACTGTATTTAAAGTTGTAGGTAAACGCATCAACTTACGCAAACAGGAGAATTTGAAAGACTTGTATTGTTATGATCGTTCACTTGGGCATTACTGGAGATTACGTAGGGAGTTAACTAATAAGGAATGGCTCGAAATAGATCAACGTAAAAAAGACGGCGAACGACTTTCAGATATTCTTTCAGAGATGAAAGTTTTGAAATAGGTTCATAGAGCTTAGGTCTTAATTGACTTAGGCTCTTTTTTATAACCTAGATTAGTAGTTTCGTATCGAGGTGACAAGAAACAATGTTATATTTCGAATGTGAAAAAATCCCGGGTGAGATTTCGGTAAAACATCTCGCGAAAATTACACGGCATATTATGAGAAACAATATTGTTAGAATAATAGACACCGGTGTGGTGATGTTTTATAGGATATCACGGCGGTTCGACTCCGCACTCTATTATTTTTCTTTTTTGAAAGGAGGTGCAACTAGATGATTTGTGCATTAATGGCGATAGTTAGTTTCGTACTTGGGATAAGTATTGGATTAACTATTAGAAAACATAAGACTGGACATGGATATTTCAAAGTAGTAATTATGGAAGAGCAACCTGATTTAGCTAAAGTAAATGTGCGTATTCCAACTGACCAAGATTTAGAGTCGTTACATGAAATTATTCTTACGCGAGAATAACGTCTGCTTTTATGAAACTATAAAATTATGATTCAAGAAAAGGAGTACAGTATGAGTACGAAAACGATATTAGAAGAAGAAATTGGGAATACAATTGAGGCGATTAGTCACCTTAAGATTGGGTCAGATGAACATGTAAAAGCTACTGATGCTTTAGCAAAACTTCTTGATAAGTACAACGCTATGGATAGATTGGATGCTGAGATTCAAGAGAAGTATGACAGCAAAGAAGCGGAAAACGCTTTAAAAGAAGCTGAACATAATTTGAAAGAACAACAGTTACAACATGACAAACGCGATGCAGTTATTAAGAACGTGTTGACAGGACTTCAGATAGTAGCGTGTGGTATCCTGATTCCAGTATGGGGCGTAAAAGCTGCCGCAAAGTATGAAGAAGAAGGTGTTTTCAAGAACGTTTGGACACGTGCTGCGATTACCGACATTCTCCCAAAAAGGAAGAAGTAATTAGTGGTTTAAAAAATCAAAATAGGAGGGTCTTAGATAAATCTAGGACTCTTCTTTTTCACAGGAGTTACAATGAGATACCATTACGAGAAGCCAGACCTATATAGAGCTATATATGGTGAAGCATACGAGTGTAATCACCCAGTGTATAATCGGTGTACATTATATAAGATAGGGACTGATGGACTGGCTGTTATTCAACAACGATACAATTCCATTACTAAAAATACATGGTGGGGTGAAATTGATTCATGGATTATTGACGAATTATATCTACACGAAAAGTTTAGAGGGTTCTTTAACGAACGAGGTGGACCTCCTGTAAACGGACTATACCCTACAGTATCAATCAGACAGATAATGTGGGCATTAAAAATGAAACCTATACAACGAGAACGCTGGGAAACAAGTTTCGATAGACGTATTATATAACTCGCGATATTTACAAGGACTGTTATGATAAATAAGTTTAAGGAGGTACTACAGTATGAAAATTGACAAATCTATAGCGCTCAAAGGACTATCAGCCGTGTTTGGAACAGCAAGTTTTGTAGTAAATATACTACTAAATAAAGAGCAAAACGAAATGATAGCTAAAAGAGCTGCTGACATAGTTAAGCGAAGACATTAGTAGTAAAAAAATAACTTTTGACGAATAAGAGCTTAGGTCTTAATTAACTTAGGCTCTTCTTTTTACTAGTAGAGGTGTGATATGGATGAGATGAAAATTAAGCTACATAGCAGAATAATGCGAGGTATTGTGAGTAAGCTGATATCAAACGCTATATTGAAAGCAACCAGCTACAAACCCAATATACGTATTAAGGAACTTAGCATTGAAACTGTCAACAAGCGTATTGCCTTCAACATTAACGTAGAGGGTGATATCAGTGAGGGTGTTTTATATAAGATTGATCAAATAATAGAGTAAATAAAGGAGAGTATTTATATGAGGAGAACAAAGTTTAATAAAAATACAGCATCGATTATCCTTACATGTTTAGGTGGTGCCGGTGTTATTGTGACTTCTGTAATGGCTGTACGTGAAACACCGAAAGCTTTGAATTTAATTGAAGAGGCAGAAAACAATAAAGGTGAGAAACTTTCAAAATGGGAAGTTGTTAAAATTGCAGCCCCAGCATATATACCATCGATGGCTTGTGGAGCAGCTACTATCGTATGTATCTTTGGGGCAAACATATTATCACAGAAACAGCAAGCATCGTTAGCTAGTGGGTACGCATTTATTGAACAGAGTTATAAACAGTATCGACAGAAAGTTATCGAGCTATACGGTGTAGAGGCTCATCAGAAAGTAGTCGATGCTATTGCCGTAGAAGATGCCCACGAAGTGTACCCATATGTTATTAGTGGGTTCGGTCACTATAGCCAATACCTAGAAGACGATTACGGAGAGCCTAGATTGTTTTATGATGCCTATGGACGTAGGTATTTTAACGCACCATTAGAGCAAGTGCTACAGGCTGAGTATCACCTTAACCGTATATTTGTGACAGAAGGCGGTGCTGTATGTCTTAATGATTTCTATACATATCTTGGGTTGGACCCAACACCAGAGGGTGACGAGGTTGGGTGGAATATGTACTACGATGATACTTTATGGATTGATTTCAACCATAGAAAAGTTACCATGGATGACGGTCTTGAATGTTACATTATAGAGACAGCATACCTGCCTACAAAAGAAGCGTTAACTGAAGAGTGTTAAAATCACAAGTGCTATTATGAAACTGATTAAATGTTATTTGTGGGAGGAATTGATATGATTAAATCTTTTAAAACATTTTGGAAGGAACTGTACGAATTGCAAAAAGAATATGGAAAGTGGATGAAGAAACATTGGAAAGGTTTTCTTCTACTACTACTAAGTTCAATAATCGGTGGTGAATTATTATGGTTCTTCAGAGATAATGTAAAAGAAAAATTTAGCAAGAAAGATGAAGAACAGTAAATCTGTAGGTGAGAGCTTAGATCAAATAACTTAGGCTCTTCTTTTCCGTTTTCGCGAAAATTACAAGTGCTATTATGAGAGAAAGAACTATTAAATGACTAATGGCTATGGGTGTGTAGAACCTATCCAGGTGGGAGGTATGAAATAGGACTGGCAGTTTAATAGCTAGCTACACAGACTCTCTTTTTCTTTTGTACCAGATTCGCGAAAGGAACGAAGTCTGTTATGAAATATTATTTATAAGGAGGTATTAATAATGAAAATTGACAAGAAAACGCTGCTAACGGTGGCATCAGCGGTTTGTGGAGCAGGGAGCTTTGTAGTAAGTATGCTGTTATCCAAAGACCAGAACGAAGAGGTAGCACAGAGAGCAGCTGATATTCTTGAAGAACGTCAAAAAGATTCTTCGGAAGAATAGTATTAATATGAGGGCTTAGGTCAAATCGACTTAGGCTCTTTTTGTTTGCAAAACATTAAAGGAGATATTAGAAATGAGTAAGGAAAGTATCAAGCGTAATTTCAAAATGGTATGCAAAGAAGTACAAAAACGTAGTCCTGAAATTCTCACAGGTCTCGGTATCGGGGGTATGTGTACGGCAGTTGTCGTAGGAATTAAGGTTACGCCTAAAGCATTGCAGTTAATTGAAGAAGAAAAGAAAGCACAAAAAGTTGAGGAGTTAAAACCTGTGGAGGTAGTGAAAGCAACGTGGAAACAATACCTCCCAGTAGCACTTCTAACCGGAGCATCTGCTGTATGTTTAATAGAAGCTAATTCAGTACACTCACGTAGACAGGCTGCTTTATATTCAGCATACAAAATTTCTGAGACTGCATATTCAGAGCTGCGAGACAAGACAAAAGAAGTAGTTTCAGAGAAAAAAGTAAAAGAAATTAAGCAGAAGATTGCAGAAGATAAAGTTAAAGAAGTTACTTCAGACGAAAAGAAAACACAAATCCTCGTAAACGGTGACTCTGATACGTGGTTTATTGATGCTATGAGTAACCAGCCGTTCAAGTCCAGTAAGAACGAATTAGATGCAGCGGTTAATAGGCTTAATAAAGCTATGATGACTGAGATGTACATTTCCTTATCACAATATTATGATGAGCTACATATACCGCATACTGGTGTCAGCGATAACATCGGATGGCGTATTGATAAAAATGATATAGAAATAGATTTAAGTGAAGCAGTAGTTATCGACGGTAAAGCATATATTGTAGCGGATTTCAGGGTTCGTCCAACATACGGATTCGATGAACTTTATTAATTCGCGAAAATTACATAGGATGTTATGAAGAACTTGATGACAAGTTGATATAAAAGGAGGAAACAAAAATGGAAGAAAACACAATGGAAATGGAAAACACAATGGAAACAACCGAACTTGAATCAATGGGACAGTTTGACACTTCAGATGATAAGAAATCTGGACACGGATTAGGAATTACCATCGGAGCGGTGGCAGTATTAGGATGTGTAGCTGCGGCTAAAGCAGTACATAACAAATACAAAGCTCACAAGGAAGATAAGGAGTCTAAACCGAAAAAGAAATTTCACATCGGATTTGTTGACGTACCATGCGAGGACGAAGATGTTGATGTTGAAACAATTCCATCAGAAGATGTTAAAACCGAAGAAACTAAATAGTTAAGTTCATAGGGGGATTGGGTAGAAATACTTGGTCTTCCCTTTTTCTTTTTTGAAGGGAGGTGATTCGATGCATAAGTACGTGTACGAAGGGCCTGTGCTACTGTTTGATATAGTTGTAGCTTCCAAATGGAGTGGGGAAACTATGGCTCCAACTGCCAAGAAAGCTAAGAGTAACCTCTCATATCAGTTTAAGAAACAGAATAATCGACTTCCGGGAACGAGGGTGACATTACCGGGAGAAATCAAAATGGTTAATTAAGGAGAAGACGAATGGCTGAATATAAAATGAAAACAAATACACAAGAAAGTGCAGCAGAAGAAAAACGTAAGATTGATAAAGTAATTACCGGTACTGCTAAAGCAAAGCCTAATGAGGTTCGTAAATTTGCTGGACTTATTGTTTCGGATGATGCTTCTAATGTAGGTAATTATGTACTTATGGATGTACTTATACCTACATTTAAGAAAGCTGTAGTTGATGTAGTGGAAATGATTCTATTCGGTGAAAAAGGGGGTAAACGTCGCAGCGATGGTCGACCACCTTATCGCAGTTATTATGATGACCGAAACGACAGACCACGTAAGGCAGCTAATATGACCGGACGTTTTGATTATGATGATATTTCATTTGATTCTCGTGGTGATGCTGAACTGGTTTTAGATCAGATGAGAGATCTTGTTGATGGCGATCGTGGATATGGTCTTGTAACAGTAGCGATATGTATGATATGGCAGGATTACCAGCACCGTTCACAGCACGTAAATACGGTTGGTTTAACCTTAGGACGGCCGAAGTGATTAGAGGTAGGGACGGGTTCTATATTCGTTTACCTAAAGCTATGCCAATCGATTAATTCAAAATGGAGGTAGCATTATGGGTAAACTTATGACTAATGAGCTACGAAATCGTTTTAAGAATTTTCCATTATATTCGCAAGAGGAGAAAGGATTAAATTCAGAAATCGTAGCTATGTTCTTTAACTTAGAAGGTCCTGGTACATGGATTATTACAGAAGGAGAAGAACAGGAAGACGGAGATTGGTTGCTATATGGATACTGCAACATTTTCGAATGGGAATGGGGATACGTAATGCTGTCTGATTTAGAAGAATTAGAATTTCCAGTCGCACAGTTTACAAAAGCAACCGGATGTAAAGTAAAAGAATATATTTAAGAAAGGATAGAAAACTATGAAAAATATTAAATTACCAGCAAATCTTAGCAGATCACTTAATGGTCTTGCTTTCAAAATGAGGAAACATGCTCCAGAAATTCTTGTAATTGCTGGTGTTGGAGGAACTATCGCCACAACAGTTATGGCATGTAAAGCTACAACTAAAATTGATGATGTTCTGGCAGAAAACACGGAACATATTGCAAAGACAAAGCAATACGTTAAGGAGAATGGATATTCTGAGAAGTATACAGAAAAAGACTATCAGAAAGATTTGACTATCATGTATACACAGAAAGGACTTGCTCTTCTTAAATTGTATGCTCCTTCAATCGCACTTGGAACCATGTCAATCACAGCCATTCTTGCAGGTCATAATATTCTCAAGAAACGTAATGTTGCAATTGCTGCAGCTTATGAAGTGGTAAATAAGAACTTCAACGACTATCGCGGAAGGGTTGTTGAACGTTTCGGTCATGAACTTGATCGTGAACTTAGATACAACATTCATAAAGAAGAAGTAGAAGAAACTGTTATTGACGAGAAGACTGGTAAAGAAAAGAAAGTTAAGAAGAATGTAGATGTGTGCGATATTGATAATTACAGCGATTTTGCTAAGTTCTTCGATGAGAGTTGTACTGGATGGACGAAAGATCCAGAAACTAATCTTATGTTCCTTAAACATCAGCAGAGATATGCTAATGATTTATTAGAGGGTCGTGGCTATTTATTTCTGAATGAAGTGTATGACATGCTTGGTATCGAACGTACAGTTGCTGGTCAGAGTGTTGGATGGATTTATGATAAGAACATTATAGATAAAATCGACTTCGGTATTTATAATAGTCATAATCAGGCAGCCCGTAGATTTGTTAACGGTATTGAACGAACTATTCTTCTTGACTTCAATGTGGATGGTAACATTCTTAATGCTATGTGAATAGTAGGTCTCAATACATACTATTCAGGCAATCCGTATCGTGATATGTTTGACTTTCCTCAGTTTGGTGTCGGTGTGACATCGGCTGAGGTTTTTTAGAAAGGAGATACACCAATATGACAGGTCGCGAACTTATTATATTCATTCTTAAAAACCATCTTGAAGACAAACCCATATCAGACTTAGGTACTTTATTTGAGACTGCCGACCAAGCTGCAGTGAGACTTGGTGTTGGGACAGCCACAGTAAATATCTGGTTTAAATTAGGTAAAATCAAAGGTACCACTATCGGAGAGAGCGTGTATATTGTCAAGAATGCTATGCCAGAAAAGGAGGGGTGATACATGATACGAGGTTTATCGGTGCTATTCGTAACTTTAGCAGGTATATGTTTTGTAGGAGGTATTGCTGTACTTGATTCTTAGATTCATACAGAAGGGTGGCAAGTGTATGGAAAGATTAGAGAAGAACTTTGCGGTATTAGGGCATATATTAAGAAACAAGAAGAATCGTCACATAGCAGGCGGTCTGCTTATTTCAATGTCGATATTTTTTGGTGGATTGGCAATAACAGTAATGACAATTAATACAAATGAAATGGAAGAGGAGAACAATTATGAATAAACAAGTAATTAGTAATGTGTTAGCTTTCGTAATGGGTGCTGGAGTTGGAGTAGCAGCATCAGCTTTTATTATGAAGAAACACTATGAAGAGATTTCAAAGAAAGAGATAGAGTCTGTAAAAGAAATCTATGCTAAGAAAAAAGAAATGGATGAGGACACGATTAATCGTAAGGTATCTGAGAAATTGATTGAGAATAATTATTACTCAACCGAGTCAGACGAGCGTGTAGAGAAACAAGTCAATACAGAAGATGACAATGCTACTGATAAACCGTATCTTATTAGAAGACATGAAGTCGGTGATACTGATTATATCACTATAACACTATGGTATTGGACTGACGGTATCGTAACTAATGACAACAAGAAGATTATCGGTAATGTGGAGGAACTTATTGGAGATGATTTCATGGCACACTTTGGGGATGATGAAGACGATCCTGATACTGTATATGTAAGAAATGATGTACAGAAGATTGATTACGAAATTCTTAAAGAGTATCGTGGGTTCTCCGACTATTTAGAGGAGCAGGATGAATAATTTAAGAGAAGAATATTTTAATTGGATGTATGACGTGGTATGTCGTAACCGGTTTGCAAAAGAAATCTCATATCGAAAACTATTACATTTTCTGCATTCAGTTGAATATCGTTGGGTTTTAGCTGATGATGAAAACCGTACGGAAGATGGCGAAGAAGGTATGAGATGGACTTTTGCTTACGAGAATCATATTAATGTTGGGCATGAGCTAGATGGGCCATGTAGTGTTCTCGAAATGATATTAGGATTAGCGTATCGTTGTGAGGACATCATGGCTGACCCAGCAGTAGGCGACCGAACAGTTCAGTGGTTCTGGCGTATGATAACAAATCTAGGTCTTGGTGGTATGACAGACAATGATTTTGATGAGAATGAAGTTAGTCGTATTGTCAAACGATTCCTAGATAGGCGATATACACATGACGGACATGGTGGGTTATTCGTAATTCCACATGCTGAGGAGGACTTGCGAGATGTGAGCACATGGACTCAGATGCTATGGTATCTGAATCGTATAATGTAGAGGAAAATTGAATAATGCTAGATGAAACTATAAATCAAGGAGGGAGGACTTACATATGTTGGACTTTATGACTGTTGCTACCAAGCCGAAAGAAAAAGAAATGATTACAGAAGTCTTCCCTAAATTCATAATGAAGAAGTCCAAAGACCTTATGATTAGAGGTAGGGATTTCTATGCTATATGGGACGAGGAACAGAAGTTATGGTCTACAGATGAAGATGATGTAACAAGACTAGTCGACCGTGAGCTTGAGCGGTGGGTTGAAGAACATGAAAATCATATTTTAGGTAAACCTGTAATTAAACATATGTGGGATGCAGACAGCGGATGTATTGATAAGTTTCATAAGTACTGTCAAAAACAGATGCGTGATAACTATCATGAACTTGACGAAGAGCTTATGTTTGCGAATAGTGAACTAACAAGAGAATCTTATGCCAGTCGAAGACTTGACTACCCATTAGTCGAAGGGTCCGTTGACGCATGGGATAAAATTGTTGGTACACTCTACAATGAAGGAGAGCGTCATAAAATAGAATGGGTCATCGGAGCTATAGTCTCTGGTGACTCACGCTATATTCAGAAATTTATGGTGTTATATGGTGCTGCTGGAACTGGTAAATCTACTATATTAAATATAGTACAGGAATTATTTGATGGATATTATTGTTCATTCGATGCAAAAGCGTTAGGTCAAGCCAATAATGCGTTTGCGTTAGAACCGTTTAAGTCATCGCCGTTGGTAGCAATTCAACATGACGGCGATTTGTCACGTATTGAAGATAACACAAGGTTGAACTCACTCGTATCTCACGAAACGATGCCAATTAATGAAAAGTTTAAGGGTATTTATGAAACTCATTTTAAATGTTTCTTATTTGTAGGCACTAATCGACCTGTAAAAATCACAGACGGAAAGTCAGGTTTGCTCAGACGTTTAATTGATGTAACGCCATCCGGACGGAAACTTGGAGTCAGAGAATACCGTAGGCTTATTAAGCAGATACCATTTGAGCTTGGGGCGATTGCATATCACTGTTTACAGGTTTATAAAGAAGATATCGAGTATTATGACGATTATATTCCGAAGAATATGATGTCGGCGTCAAACGACTTCTATAACTTTGTATGTGATTCATATAGTGTATTTAAGAAACAAGACGGAACTACGTTGAAAGCAGCGTGGGAAATGTATAAACAGTATGTAGAGGAGGCTAAAGTATTTACACCATTTTCCAAACGTATATTTAAGGAAGAGTTAAAGAACTATTTCTGGAATTATGAGGACCGCGTTAATCAGGAAGATGGTATGAAGTTAGTTGATTATTATAGTGGTTTTCGTACAAATATATTCGAGGAGGATATGACTAGAAAGCCTAGAGAAAAAGAAGAGGAGCAGGTTCATTTGATTGATTTCAAAGAACAGGCTTCTCTTTTTGATTCTATGTGTGCTGATTGTACTGCTCAGTATGCAACTACGGAGGACTCAGAGAAACCATTGCAGAAATGGGAGAAAGTAACCACAAAGCTATCAGACCTTGATACATCTAAGGTTCATTATGTACGAGTTCCGAAAAATCATATTGTAATTGACTTCGATATTAAAGACGAGGATGGTAATAAATGCTTTGATAAGAATCTACAAGAAGCATCAAAATGGCCTTCGACATATGCAGAAATAAGTAAGGGTGGTAATGGTATTCATCTTCATTATATTTATGCAGGGGATGATGTAACCAAACTCAGCAGAATCTATACAGATGATGTTGAAGTAAAGGTATTCACTGGTAATAGTTCATTAAGAAGGAGGCTATCAAAGTGTAATGACCTTCCAGTAGCAACTATTAGTAGTGGGTTGCCATTGAAAGGAGTAAAAAAAGTGAGAAACTTTGACTGTATTAAGAATGAGCAGCATCTAAGAGCTATTCTTAAACGACATATTAATAAAGAAATTATGTGTAATACAAAACCAAGTATTGACATGATTTATAAGACACTAGAAGAAGCTTACGAAAGCGGTATGGGATATGATGTATCAGATATGAAAAATGCAATTTACGCTTTGGCATTAGACAGCAGCAATCAATCCGATACGTGTCTTAAGATGGTAGCGGAAATGCATTTTAAATCAGAAAATGCTAGTGAAACTATAGATGATAGTGAAACAGATACCCTAATATTTTACGATATCGAGGTGTTTCCAAATCTGTTCTTGGTATGCTACAAGATGGCAGGATTGGGTAAACCAGTTGTCAAACTTATTAATCCTACTCCAGCCGAAATTGAGGAGCTTGTTAAGTTTAAGTTAATTGGATTCTATAACCGTCAGTATGATAATCATATGATTTATGCTTGTCTTATGGGTTATACAGTACCGCAATTATACGACTTATCGCGAAGACTTACCAACAATGATAAAGATATTAGCCGAAAAGCCAAATTCGGTGAGGCTTACAATCTATCATACACCGATATTTACGATTTTGCATCAGCTGGTAATAAGAAGAGTCTTAAGAAACTTGAAATTGAAATGAGTCAGCAATCAGAAGAGAGTTTAAGAAAAAGGGGCTTTTCAGATGATGAAATTGCAATTATTAAAGCGGGAACACACCATCAGGAATTAGGTATGCCATGGGATGAGCCGGTACCAAAAGAGAAGTGGCCTTTAGTTGCTGATTATTGTGTAAATGACGTTGTGGCGACTGAAGCAACGTTTCATTATTTAAAAGGTGACTGGATTGCCAGAGAAATACTCGCTGATATTACTGGTATGACAGTTAACGATTCAACTAACAGTTTATCTCAGAGAATTATATTCGGTAATGATCGTAATCCGCAGTCCAAATTCAATTACCGTAATCTGGCACTTCCGGTTGGTAGCGACCAGTACGAAGAGTATCTTGAGAAGTTTGGACATGACTACTGTTTCCGTGTGTTTAACGCTGACGGCATGCCTCTGTATAGAGATTATAGTCCGGGAGAGGTTTTACCAGATGGTTGGAGTATATTGCCATTTTTCCCAGGATATGAATATAAGAACGGAAAGTCTACATATTTAGGAGAGGAAATCGGTGAAGGTGGACGTGTGTATTCAGAACCCGGATTCTATGGTGACGTATGGGATGGCGATGTAACCGGACAGCATCCGTCAAGTATTATTGCTGAGGTTCTATTTGGACCTGAGTACACGAAAGCCTTTAAAGATATTGTTGACGGACGTGTATCTATTAAACATAAAGATTGGGATGTTATCGACGGTTTATTTGATGGGAAACTTAAACCTTATATTCAGCAGGTTATTGAAGGTAAGCTTACAACGAAGATGCTTGCTAATGCTCTGAAGACAGTTGTAAATTCAGTCTATGGGCAGACTAAAGCATCTTATAAGTGTGCCTTCAGAGACGAACGTAACATCGATAATATTGTGGCTAAACGCGGTGCATTGTTTATGACATTGCTTAAACACGAAGTACAGAAGCGTGGATTCACCGTTGCTCATATCAAAACAGACTCAATAAAGATACCGGATGCTACGCCTGAAATTCAGCAGTTTGTTCTTGACTTTGGTAAAGAGTATGGTTATTCGTTTGAGACTGAGGCAGAGTTCGAGAAGTTCTGTTTGGTTAATAAAGCAGTTTATATTGCTAAGACTAAAGATGGAGAATGGACGGCCACTGGAGACCAGTTTGCAGTACCATATGTGTTTAAAACATTATTTAGTCACGAGAAAATCGTGTTTGATGATTTATGTGATACATTCTCAGCGTCACAAGGCGCGTTATATTTGGATATGAATGAATCTTTACCGGATGTTAGTACATATGAACGTGAATTAGATAAGACGAAAACTAAGTATAAACAAGGTAAGTTATCAGACATAATGTTTGAAACATTGGCAGCTGAACTGAACGAAAAGATTGAAACAGGTCATAATTACCAATTTGTAGGACGTGTAGGACATTTCTGTCCAATTAAACCGGGGCATGGTGGAGGCGAAATGTACCGTATCGATGGCGATAAACGTGCTGCAGCATCTGGAACTACAGGTTATCGTTGGCTTGAATCCGAAATTATTAGAGACATCAACGAAGATGCTATTGATACATCATACTTCACCAAGTTAGTAGACGATGCAATTGATACCATTAATAAATATGTTGACTTTGAGTGGTTTGCTTCAGACGATCCATACGTTCCAAGTAAAGTTGTACCAGATTTTATGAATATCCCAGAAGGGTCTCCAGAAGAAGTGCCGTTTGATGAAGATGTAGACGCTTTACCGTTTTATTAATGTATAAGAGGTATTTATGAAACCATACAACTTAACAATGCAGGAATATATAGACTTTCTTCAAAGGTTCGTAATAGTACATTCCTATATATACTATGAATTGAATAATAACGTTATAAGCGACCATTTTTATGATAAGAAATCAAAAGAGCTTGTCCAGTATAAAAATGACTATCCAGACTTATGGAAGAGTAGTCAATATTATAAACAGTTCCGTGATGATTATAATGGAGCTACTGGGTTCACGCTGTTTCACGATTTATCAAAAACCGAGCAGGAGAAGATTCATCGTATTGCTTGCTTTGTATTACGTAGAGATTAGCCGCGAAAAATACATATGATGTTATGAGAAAAATATTAGGAGGTACAAAACTATGACAAAAATGAAACTTTTAGATGCTGTAATTGGTGGGGAAGGAGTGGCTCTAATATACGATTCCGTAAAAGTCAAAGATGGTAAACTGGCGACTAATTTATTAGAATTAGGTGTCGGTATATTACTGACATCTATCGGTGGAGTAATGGTGGGCGTTCGAAGTATAGACCCGGGATTCAGATGGTTTAAAAAGAGAGAAGAAGAAAACTAAATATTTTTAAGATGACAAAGGGGCTTAGGTCAAAATGACTTAGGCTCTTTTCTTTTTTAATTAATCTCAGTGAAAGGAGTGATGCTTATGGTCGTTATCAAGCTATATTTACGAAACTTATGAATCAAAATCCAAGACAAATAAAAGAAACAGGAGATTTAAAATTATGGAATTAGTATTTGCACCAAAAAACGTATTACAGATTAACGACGCTAGAATTATTTTTAAGAACTTTAGAGGTGAAGGCGGAAAGTTTAATAAAGAAGGTGAACGCAATTTTGCGTTACTCATTACAGGAGGTCTGATTGACGATGGTAGTGGTCAGAGAGAGGTGACTGCTGAAGAAATGGCAGATGCTCTTATGAACGATGTCAATCGCCTTGGGACTGGTTGGAACGTTAAGATTAAAGCACCAAGAGAAGAGGGTGATTCGCCATTTATTTATTTGCCAGTTAAGGTAAGATTTAATGAGCGTGGACCACAGGTATATATAGAGTCTGGAAACTCTCATAGACGACTTAGTGAAGAAACCGTAGCTCTGTTGGATGATATTGACATCGCATCTGTAAGCTTGGATATCCGACCATACGATGATGAGATTAACGGTAATCCGTTCAGAGCAGCTTATTTACAGTCAATGAAAGTAATTCAGAATATTGATAGATTTGCAGCAGAATATGCTGAAGAAGAATATCCGGAGGAGTAAGATTATGAATTTTGGACAAGCATTAGAAAAAGTAAAATCAGGAGAGAAAATATTTAGACATGGTTGGAATGGTAAAAACATGTTTGTAGTATACCAGAAAGGATATCCAGATGGTATTCCATGTAATATGCAGACGGCAAAAGCATGGGGTTTAAATGAGGGTGACTTATTTAAGTGTGAACCATATCTTCAGATTAAGATGGTAAACGGAAGTCATGCTATGTGGGTACCTAGTATCAATGATATTTTAGCTGAAGACTGGGAATATATCCATTAATTCCGCACGGGAAATCGGTCGAATTGTATTTGTGGGTGACTGACATGAGAGGTAGCAATAGTGATATATGGGACGAGGCTATCAAAAAAATAATTACGTTTAAAGGAGATTAATATAATGGCAGAAATTAAAGGACATGGTGTACCTGGAGGACACATTGAAGGAGCTGTAGGTGATATTTATGTAGACGAACGTACTGGATTAAAGTATATATGTACTTTTGCGTATACTTCATCGTCAGGCAATGGTCGTATTTATGAATGGCGTACAACTGGTGAACGAGTTGATATAAAAAGCCAGACTAATCGGAAAGAGGAAAATCATAATGAAAGAAATGATATTTAATGTAGACGGACCTTACATTAAACTGGACCGTACTAATAGTGACAATGTTGTCACCGGCGATACAGTTAGATTGTTTTTTAATTTTTCTAGTGAATGGGATACAGTGGTGAAAGTTTTGAAATTTACAAGAGGTGATATAGAACTAACACCATGTGTGCTCAGAAATGGTAATACCTGCGTTATACCGTCAGAGGTTATGGATAGCACATATTTTCGTATGCGTGTTATAGGGCGTAGTGCTGATAGAGAGCACTGTACACAACCTATACTTATTAATTTATAGGAGGGAATAACTATGGGGAGAGCCGAACAACTTTTAGAATCCCTTGATTTAGGTGACGAAACTTTATATCCGATATCGCCAGAAGAGGAATCGCATGTTGTTATTGATTCAAGTAGACGTATTACGGTACCGAGTAGTTTGAAAAGAATTGCCGTGCAATATGATTGCGATGTTGAGAGTATAACGTTTGATTGTCCGAGATATTGGGATGGATTGGATTTACTTAAATTTAAGATGTTTATTAACTATATGCGTGGTGACAACGAATTAGGTAGTTATTACATTGATGATGCGAAAGTAAGTCCGATTGATGAAAATATGATTAATTTTACATGGACTATTGGCGGACATATTGCTGAGGTACCGGGCAATATTCGTTTCTTGGTGTGTGCCAAACGAACAGGGACGCAAGGTAATACTGAGAATTGCTGGAATACAGAGCTAAATACTGAATGTAGCGTGTCAGACGGTATGTCCACAAATCAAAATACTATTTACATTTACCCAGATTTAGTAACTCAAATTCTGTCACGCTTAGCATCCACTGCCACATACGTACCTCATGTATCTGAAGATGGCATTGTTAGTTGGACAAACGATCAGGGTCTTCCGAATCCAGAACCTATTGATATTACTGGTCCGCGCGGCGAGAAGGGCGATACAGGTTATGGATTATGTACACTGATAACTTCTTTATCGTATACACAAGGTGATATTGAAAAATATTCAAGTAATTCGTATTCTGGTACATGGACTGTAAATAGTTCAGATGGCGTAAAAATAGGTGATACTGTTTTATTACGAGTAACTAATACAACGAAAACAGGATACAGTTATATTGTAGCTAAGGTAACTAAAATCCCATCATCAACATCTGTTGTGTGTACTAGTATGGGATTAATTGATAAAGGAGAAGTTGGTCCGCGCGGCGAGAAGGGCGATTTAACGTCTAATATCGTTGCGTCGTTTGCCATGCAGCGAAACAAGCGAGTATATACTATTAAGTTCCCGTTATGGGAGACATCACAGACTTCTAGTGGTGAAAAGCTTGATGACAATGAAACTCTTATTTGTATACCATCTACGGCTGTTGAACATGCACAGAATGACTACGAGAATATTCCGTTATTCCGTACGTATGATTGTAATGCTCACGTTACGGATGACGGTATACGTTTAATAGATGCAATTGCTGGTGACAGTGGCTTTAATGATACTGGCAAGAACGATGTATTTGTTCTTGGTATGTCATATTATGAAAAATCATGGATAGAAGACGGATATTGGTATTATTCACGAACTGCTTTACCAAAGGAAGATTATACTCTAGCAAAAGAGTGTATGACTCCTGATGGTAGAGATCAGGGATTTGCTGTATATGGAAAATATGTATGTGGGTTACTGGATGGTATTTTATATTCGTCTAAAGGATTAGCTCCTGCACGATACTTATCTGGCGGTGGTACTAGTGGTCGTTATTTATCATATAGTAACAACATTTCAGAATTCAAAAAGAAAGGTAAGCGATATACGGGTGGTCTCATGTGCGATTACAAGTATATTATAACAACGTTCTGGCTAATGTTCGGTACGATTAACTCACAATCCGTTATGGCTGGTGTTACTAACTGGTCAGCACAGCATAAAAATCTAGTTGCATTAGATAACACTGATCGTATTATTCTTACTAACTCACAAGCAAACACTTACGATATTGGGTGCTCCGTGAGTATCGGGGATAACGAAAATGCTAGTTCTGCACCAGATAGAAATATATGGAAATGTCATAATTTGGCAGAATGTGTGACTGTCTTAGGTAAAGAAAAAGTGGATGATAATAACACAGCTGTTATTGTCGATGCTATCTTTAACTCGACACTGACTACTTGGATATCAACATTCCATTATCGTAGTGGTTTTTCGGATAATGTTAAGGGTCGAACCGGCTGTCCATGTTTTACTAAATCGGAGCTTACTAATGGTAAGTATCCTATTGTGTTTCAAGGTATAGAGATGATGGTCGGCGGTTACGAAATCGGAAGCAATGTCATATTAGATATTGCTGATGGTAGTGGTATTTCAAGAGACGTATATGTAACAGATGACGCTACCAAATTATCATCTACTATTGAAACTGTACGAAAAACATACGCCAAATTATCAGAGTCGATAACCGTTTCTAAAACTAACAGTTGGAATTATGTAACAGCTATGTTTTTAGACCTCGTTAATGGCGCTATAATTCCAACTAAATCGGGACTTACAAATTCAGGTTCAAATACCGGTTTCGCAGATGCTGTATATGCCGATGCTGCAACCAGTGGACAACGAGAATGGCGTTTCTTTGGTGGTCTCTGGTGTGGTGCTGTCGGTGGCTTGTCCTGCTTGGTTGCGGACTATGGCCTGTCTGATGCCGGGTGGTATGTCCTTTCTCGCCTGTCTATAAATGCAGTGGGGTGAATTGTGTAAACAAGAGGGGCTTGTCCCCTAACTAATTTTTTTTAAAAATAGGCTTCACACTCGGTGTGTTTGGCTATTCTTTGGTAATCTCAGGAATGGTGCTATCAGTGGCTTGTCCTACTTGAATGCGAACAATGGCCTGTCTAATACCAGGTGGAATATCCTTTCTCGCCTCTTTTCTGAAAAAAGTTTTATGAGTGTGTTTCGTACCTAAGAAGGACAGTAGTACATTAAACTACTCTATAATATTGTAACTAAAAACCGGCAAGTAGGCACGGTCTCGAAAGCTGGTATACAACAGAAAGACAGAAATTGATGAAAAGATATCTGAAAGATTACGTATTAACAACGAGCAAGGTAGAGGAAGCTATATATGATTGTCTAAAACGAAAATGGAGACGAAAAGATGTAGCTTACTTTCTTGCTTCATATATGACTGAAGAAGGAGACGATATACATGAAGTTATAGCATATTGTAGAAAGATGGCTCGATATAAAGAAACTAGGTATGTATTTGCTGATACTATTACTAAAATAGCACAAATATTGTATGACGAAATTAAAAACCACGATATAGAAGTAGAACCTATTAAGTATACAATGAAATATGATTCAACATCTATGAAAATCAGGGAAATTGGTATAAGTTCTATAAAACAACAAATCTATGACTATATTGTTGTAAATGCATGTCGGACTATGTTTATGGCTAAAATCGGTTTTTATCAATGTGCTTCTATACCTAATCGTGGGCAAGTATATGGTAAACGTGCTATAGAACGGTGGATACGAAAAGAACCTGCTAAAACAAAATATTATTATAAATGCGATATTCGAAAATATTATCCGAGCGTAAATAAACGTAAGTTGAAGCGCCTAATACATAGAGATGTTAAAGACTTAGACATATTGTATATAATAGATACTATACTCGATACTTATAAAAACGGATTATGCATTGGATCATATTTGTCACAGTTTTTGGCTAATTATTATTTATCATACATATACCATTATATGACAGAAGAATCGTATAGTGTACGTATAAAAAAGTACGGTAAAGTAATTCGTGTCAATCATGTTGCTCGTATACTATTTTATTTGGACGACATCATAATGTTTAGTAGTAGTATAAAGCTATTAAATCGAGCTATAGCAGATTTAAAAAGGTGTTTAATAAAATATGACTTACAATTAAAAGAAGACTCAGTTATAAAGAGAACGGCTAATAATCCAATTGATATGATGGGTTATGTGATTTCCGTTAAAAACACGATTGTTCGAAAACGAGTTTATAATAAGATATTCCGATTATTCTTAAAGTGTAATCGAAGAAGAGAAATTCTATCATTACATATATCAAGACGTATTTTATCTTATAATAGTTATCTTACGCATAGTAATTTATATTTATTTAAACAGCGATTTCATGTAGATTCGTTTGTAGCCAGAGCGAAAAAGGTGGTGAGATATTATGATCGATGCAAGTTTCACAACGAAACCAGAACCATACAGTTATTGCAAACTAGCTAATGGCACCGTTGATGTATTTATTCGTGTCTTTGACCATGAAGAGATTACGGACGATGGTGATACTATGTATGTTTGCAAATGTAACGAGTTCAACGTATGTAACACCGAGATTAGTGAAGATATGGTTAAAGAGAATCCAGAGAAGTATCTAACATATGTGCCTAACAAAAAAGATGCGATATCAGAGCTTGAGCGTATTCAGGCTCTTGAAGCGGCAGTGTTAGATTTAATGGGGGTAACATATGAGTAGAGGAATAATTAACTTCTTAGCAATACAAGTTCGACTAGGGACTATTTCTATTGAAGATGTTCCTGAAAAATATAGGGAGCGTGTAAGAGCAGCTCTTTAAATTAGAAAAGGGTGGTGTGAGCATGAGAGTTAATAGATATAAAACAAAATTAAAAGATAGTAAAGCAATTTTAGTAAAGGAGTCCACTACAAATTATCCGGAAATGAAAAATAAGTTTCGTTATGCATCTGATGTGGTATGTTTTGCTAAAGGGTATTTGAAACTTCATGAGGAAAGTGAAGAGTATATTTATATGCTATGCTTAGATACGCGCTGTCGATTGACTGCCGTGGTTGAAATCTCTCATGGAAGCGTTGACGTGTCTGTTATATCGCCAAGAGAGGTGTATCAGAAAGCTTTGTTAGCTAATGCTGTTAACATCATATTAATTCACAACCATCCTAGTGGAGATAGTGAGCCAAGTAGTAATGATATTGCTACGACTAAAAGAATAGAAGAAACTGGCACATTGGTTGGAATACATTTGTTAGATCATGTAATTGTAGCAGAAGAAAATTGCTATAGTGTATGTACTAATAGTTATATTCGCGAAGAAAACTAGTGCTGTTATGAAACTATTTAAAGAAAGGAGTAACATTATGGAATTTAAAAGAGGAGACAAAACAATTAAGGTGCCTGGTTGGGTTATAGCCGCTGGCATCGTAACGTTAGGAACTATGGTTGGAGATATCTGTAAAGTACGAATCGAAAATCACAAATAGTTTTGAGAAAGACCTGGTTAGGAGTAATCTTAATCTGGTCTTTTCTTTTTATATTTATTGTACACACATTATTTACGATATTTGAGAATGTATGTACAGTGAATACCAGAAGGAGGGACAATATGATTTTAGAAGGACCAGTGCTTATATATGGGCGGGTTAGTCTTAATAGTTTTGTACTGAACGATTCCACTATCATAAACTATCCAGAAAAAATTCCAGTGGTTTGGAATTATGAGTTTGGAAATCCAGAATTAGTATTGGGTTATGCCGAGATAAGTAGGGTAGACAATGGTTTGTGGGCTGCGGTTACTATAACTAACGGGATGTTCAAATCGGTTATGTACAATCGAGATAAGGTTTACTGTGGTGGCTATTACCGGTGTGATAAATCACACACGTTATCTGATGGTGTAAGATGTGTTGATAAAGCAAAGCTTCTTGCACTTGGCATATATCTAGCTGGTGATGATTGGTTATATTTAAAGGTAAAAGAGGAGAGTAATAAAATGGCGGTATCAAACATGAAAAAAGAGTATTCAGATAGATTTGATGCTCTTAGAAAAAATAGAGTTGAAGTTAGCTTTCACAAGTATGGAGCGGCACGAACCAACTTTGGGGATAAACTTGTAGATGCATTAGCAATGCACGAGTTGTGTATTGAGAAGTATAAGAAGACAAAAAACACAGAATATTTAGTAGACGCAGCAAACTATCTTATGTTTGAATTCATGTATCCGCAGATTGATGGTGCTTATTTCAAACCGACCGATGACGATGAATCTGCGGGGACTATAGGTGAGCCAATTGGAGAGTGGGGGTGTAACGATGCTTATTAAAATTACATTGCTTTTAGTTGTTATCGTGTTTGCGCTTAATAAGTTAGGTAGTCTATATACAAAGAGTCTTGACACGACAAATAAATTAAGATTCTATTGCAAGAAGTTTACAAAGGGTGAAAATATATTTTTATACATTAACGGCATTATAAACATACTAGCGTTCGTTATGTTTGTTATAACGCTTCTTTATTCTATAATTGTATATCTGTAAAACAGGAGGGTTGGTAATGAGTAGCAAACCTAGATTTGAAAAATGTAATTATTGTCGATACGGTTGGAATAATCCATATGGGTGTAATTATCCAGACCCACTTGATTCGCGTAAGGCTGATTTATCGTGCTATCAACCTATGACTAAAGCACAGATATTTCAACAGGAACTGGAGGGTAACGCCAATTCAGCTTCTAAAGGTAGCACTATACTAGCTGGAGATATATTGTCAGGATATGCTCTTATTGATACAAATAATCCTTATGATATGGCAAACTATTATGTTTCTGAATATATAAAAAATCTAAAAAAGAGACCGGTAGAAGCACAAAAGAGGGTGTCAGATGGTACGAAAAAAGTTCCGGTCAAAATGGTTTCTACAGTGGAGCTATCTCAAATATTAGGATTATCTATAGTTACGATACAAAATAATTGTAGAAAAGGATTATATCCAGGAGCAACGAAAGTCGATGGTAAATGGATGATACCTATGTATCATTTTCAAGTGTCGCGAAAGTAACTCCTCCTTTTATAGAAATAATGAAACTATATTTCAAAGAGGCTTGGTGTTAATAACACTGAGTCTTATTTCTTTTTTGGTTAAAGGAACTAAATTCTCGTGGATATTATAGCTATGTACAGTATATGTATGGTTGCTGTATTTTGTATCTTAATATATAGAAGGGGGGCAATTAAAATGGATATTGTAGACAAAATGGTTGATTTTGAACACTATTGTTCGTCTTGTAAATCATCAGATATACAACAAGATGATGAACCTTGTAACGAGTGTTTGAGTCAGACAGTGAATACAAATTCACGTAAACCTGTGTGCTATGAAAAGAAATAGCCAGAAATCAATTCATTAGCATTTTAACATGAAAGGGGCAGTTTTATGAAGATGAATTATGATAAGTGTAAGCATGATTTACAAATTAGATTATGTGATTTGGAACATAAACCTACAATTATAGAAGAATCTCCTGTAATTCATATTGGTGACTGGATTGGATATTTTGTTGTTGCTTTCAATCCGCTAGAAGACGCACTGCTTTCTATTACAATAACAAATGATATGCTATCATCAAGTGGGATAACACAGAATCAATTATATGAAGACGCTTTAACATCAATGAGACAATATACTCCGCTTTTATTTAGTATGGTAAATATTTTTAATATGGACCATTTTGCCTTATCGTCTGTCGAAAACTTGTTTGGAAAACGATTGTTCATACGTTCTAACTATCCTGAAATGTTTACGCTAACGAACAAAAACGGAGTACATGGTGCCGGATATTTTGCTGATAGTAAAGTACGGGCTAGTATTGGGGATTCTTTTGGATGTGGCTATTATGTTATACCATCATCGGTTCATGAACTTCTTCTAATACCTGACAGTACTATTTTCGAACCTACCGAGCTTATACAAATGGTACAAGAAGTAAATGCAGATGAAACTGTTATAGCTCCTGCTGATATTTTATCAAATAAGGTGATGTGGTGCAGTAAAGATGGCAATATCGTTGAAAATGTAAATAAACATATACATTAATTATACTACGGGGCTCTCATGTCGAGGGCCTCTTTTTTTATTTTTAGGAGGTTACAAATGAAAATATATTTAAAACGGGTAGTGTTAGTTACATTAGTTTTTATAACGGTTCTTAGTGTGGCTGGCTGTGCCCTGTTGGATTCAAAACTTAATGATATAAAAGGAGACCTTGTTGGTAATAGTTATACTATTAGAACCTATGATAATTATGGAAATCTGGTTATGACAACTACTGGCGATAAAATAAATATAGTTGGAAATCCTATAGAAACTAAATCATACAGTAGTGATGGCGACATCATTAAAGGATATGAGCTATCATCTGTTATTACAATTAATATTGACGGTGAGCAAATCCAGAGTTGCGGTGATACTTGTATATTCGAAGGAAGTAATTTACGTCCAGAGGCGGTATTTAATATAGAAGATATTAATAGTCATGCTAATAGTATTGGAGATTGGACAAGCATAACTGGTGTTGTAAATCAGTATAAAAATATGTTTGGTAAACGGAGTGTAGTAGTAATCAAATCACAGTTAGGACAGCCAATTACAGCATACTCTGGGAATGAAATATACTGGGAAATACCCGATGATTTGCCTAAAATGACAAAGCTTATGATAGATGGAAAGCCATTATATATACATAGGGCAAATTTCCAAATAATAGATAAAGAACTACTTGAATAGGAGAAAAACAATGAGTAATGATTTAAGAAAAAACGGAGAGGGATATTCAGATCCTACTGCCTATGCTGCTATGCGTACTATTAGTGGTGAAGATGAAAAAATCCAGAAACTATTGGATACACTATTTAATATTTGTGAGCTGTCAGGTTTTCACATCGAAAATCGTATAGTTTTTAGGTCAAAAAAGACCGGACGTGTATGGAAATAGGGGGTATATAAATGAGTAGATTAAAGTTCGATACAATAGATTGCGGTAGACAGGCTATATATGATGAGCGACGAAGTTTTAAACATGCAAATATGGTTAAATCTAGTAGTACTGTAGGTGCTAGAAACTCTTTTATACATAAACCTTATACCAATGATTACACTAAAAGCGGGTGTTTGAATGACAAGAAAGACTGACTTCTTATATAAGCACCAACAGCAAGCCATCGATAGGATGTTTACAGGGTGCATCCTTAACGGAGGGACCGGTAGCGGTAAGAGTAGAACATCTCTGTATTATTATTTTAGTACCTACGGAGGGTATCTTGGATATCATACGTATGAGCCTATGACAAAGCATCCACCCGACTTATACATTATTACTACAGCTAAGAAAAAACATGATATGGAATGGGAGGGTGAACTTGTACCGTTTCTTTTATATCCTGATAAGAGGACACATGTTACAGAAAAGTATGGTAATTTGGTAGTGATTGATAGTTGGCAATGTATAAAAAAGTATCAGGATGTTAAGAATGCTTTCTTTATATTTGATGAGGATAAAATTACTGGTAAAGGGGCTTGGTGTAAGGCATTTCTTAAGATTGCTAAGTATAATGATTGGATTATATTATCAGCAAGTCCTGGTGATACATGGCAAGATTATGAGACAGTATTTGTGGCAAATGGTTTCTTTCGTAATCGTACAGAATTTAGGGATAACCATCTTATATATTCTCGTTACACTAGCTACCCTAGTGTTACAGGATATAGAAATGAGACTCGACTTATTCGTCTGCGGGATAGGATTCTAATTGATATGGATTTCAAAAGACATACAATACCACATCATGAGGATATTTGGGTCGATTACGATAAAGCGTTTTATAAGGATGTTATGAAACTCGTTTTGACCCATTTAAAAAAGAGCCAATATCACAAGCATCAGTGCTGTGCTACATTCTTCGAAAAATTGTTAATTCTGATATATCAAGACAAGTAAGATTACTTGAATTATTTGAAGAGCATCCTAGGATGATTATATTTTACTCATATGATTATGAGCGTGATATTTTGAAAAATCTGTATTATGGAGAAGATGTAGCTGTTGCTGAATATTCAGGACACGCACACGAAGCCATTCCAGAGACAGAACGATGGGTATATATAGTCAATTACAGTTCTGGTGCAGAGGGGTTCAACTGCACTAAAACGGATTGTATTGTGTTCTTCTCTCAGACGTACAGTTATAAAACGTTGCTGCAGGCTTGTGGACGTATAGACAGACTTAATACACCGTATATTGATTTGTATTACTATCACTTGAAATCACATTCTAATATTGATTTAGCTATATCTCGAGCGTTATCACAGAAAAGGGATTTTAATGAGCGTAAATTCATAGATACAAAATGAAAGGAATGGGCAGAAAGAAAAATGAATAATTTTGATAATATATTCGCAGATTATATGAATTCCTATAAAGCCACTAGTGGTTTTAAGGATAACTTGAAGATGGAGATTTATTTACGAAAAGCTGAGTATGAAGAATGTCTTAATAAAATGTACGCTAATTACATGCATGGGTGTACTCTTCAAATTGTTGCCTACAATGAACAGATCGGCGATATTAAATCGGCCGGATTAAAAGTATTAAGGAATTCATCAGGGAAGCATAAAATCATTATAAAGTGAGATGGATATTATGACCGCTAAAGAAAAGACATTTTTCAGAATGTGTATAAAATTCGTATTATGTGATTTATGGACAGTACGAGAAGTAATAGACCTAGTACATGATTCAATCCTGGAGTCTGAGTGTCATTCGTATTTGTCTAAATGGGAGCAACTCGGTCTATATAAATCAAACTTGAAAATCGACGCTGGGGTATTTACTGGTAATCCCGGATGTTATCCTAGCGGGTATCTTGAGATTGCTAAAGAGTATGTTGACTATTCTCTTTACGCGAAAAATACAAGGACTGTTATGGATACTTAGAAATCTATATTTTTCGAAATACGAAGGGAGAAAGTCATGGAAAAATATGACGTAGTATTGAACACAAAAGGATTAAGAAAGGCAGCTTTCGCTGTTGGGTTCGGGTTGTGTATGGGAAAAGCAGTAGCTAATACTATCGACACGTTTGTGTGGGCGGGACTTGCGAAAATTTTAAATTGTACAGCCAACGAACTTGAAAGTGACAGGGCCAAAAGAAAAGGTTGGAAATACGAATCGGATGACAGTCCGGGTGTCTCAGAAGAAGAGAAGTAAGGGTTATTAAGTAACCAGACAGAGGGTCTTGGCTATATTTAGTCAGGACTCTTTTTCTTTTATGTTTTCAGAAGGGAGTAAGTATGATAGATATTAAACAACCTATAAGTATTAAGGGAATTACAGTAGCAAAGCTCAAAACGGATGTATTTAATATTGATGCAAGTTATATTCACAGTGGGAGAAGACATTGTGGAGAACCTGACGATGCTTTTATGGCTTATGTCGTTAACGAATTTATAAATAAATTTTATGATCAGGCAGTATTTAAAGAAGCAGTAACATCAGACATCAAATCGATAAGGGAACAGAAAATAGGTAATATTAGTGTGGCTGAAATGATATTGTTGTTAAACTATACGTATTCTATGGGGTATTCAGACTGTATGACTGATTATGACTTATAAAGAAAGGAGTAGACATGTCTAAAAGAAAAGTAAAACGCTTAAACAAAGAATGGTATGTAGCCGATGAATATGGACATACTGACAAGTTAGTTGTTATTAAAGTTAACGAGCTTATTGGGATTGTGAATCGTCAGCAGGAGATTATCAATGACCTTGAGTTGATGCTTAAAAATAACGGAATAAAAAGGAGATAAATCAATGATGAACACTGAAAAAATCAAAGAAATTGGTAAATGGATGATGGTTATTGGTGGAACCATTTTCACATCTGGAGTTGGATGTTATTGGGTGGCTGGTCATATCGAGCGTAAAGAAGAGAAGAAAATTCATCAAACTAAACTTGATCGTATTGCTGAGGAAGAGCGTATTAAAGATATTAAGATGCGCGAAGAACTGGCTAAGGTTGATATTGAATCTAAAGAAGCATATACCAGGAGACTCAATGAGATGGATCAAGAGACTTTCGCTAAATTCCACGCAGATCGTGTAGCTAAGGCTAATGATGACGTACGTAAAGAAGCAGATTGTATTAGAAAGAACGCTGAGGCAGAAGTTGTACAGGTTCGTCTGGAATGTAAAGAAGAGATTAATCGTATTCGCGAAGAATGTCTTAAAAAGATCGAGGCTGCCGACGAGAAACGTGATGATGCTATTGCTAAGTACGAAGCCATCGATACATTATTCACTAACAAAGATAAGGTACTTAGAGCTAAGGATGCTTTAGATGCGGCTGTTCAAAAAGATAAGAAAGCAAAAGGCGATAAAGAGGAGCTGCTTGAGGATATTAAAGACCTTCTCTCAGCGTAGGTGTCAAAAAATGTTATATATTGTAATTGTTTTGTCTATTATGGCTATTATTGTAGATTTAAAAAATAAAAATACTTATAAAAATCAGATGATAATTATCAACGCTATTCATAGGCACAATATTGATGTCATTGAGAAAGGGTGCTCTGTTTCAATAATACATTATACTTGTATGAAAAACTATTTTTATAGTTTCCTAAACATATTTGACTGGAGCTATAAGAATATTGTATCACCTGAGATTTATGAAAGACTTAAACCATTTATTGATGAGGAGAATCGGAATAATGAATAATACTACGAAAATAATGATATTAGCATACGCTTCTGAACCTGATAAGGATTATAACTATGATGGTGATGAAGTTATTTACAAAGGAAAAAGATACTGGGTGTGTCTCAGAGATGAAACTGTAAGATTTTTAGGTATTGTAAAAGAGGTGAGCTAAATGATTGAATTAGAAGTTGAGCGTTATTGTGATAATTGCGAATATTTCGAACCTGTTGTTTGTTATAGGGATTACGATTCTGATAATAGTAAGCGTACCACACGTATTCGGTGCGAGAGGTTATTTTCATGTCGATACGTTCACGACACTGTAAAAGACAATTCGTATTAAAGGTTGGTAAAAAAAATAATGAAGTTATTTAAAGTAGTGTATACCAGTATATTAATGATTATACAGTCATTGGTATTAAATCGTATTGGATTATCATATTGTGCACATTTATGTACGGATTAGCATATGTTTTTTGAATGGAGGAACATTAGATGATTAAATTAAGTATAGAATCTTATTGCCAAAGCTGCCCTCATTTTAAACCGATTATTTCAGATAAAGGTTACGATTGTTTCCGTGAACATATTACTATCGTTTGTTGTGAAAACGAGCACGCATGTAAATATGTTCACGATGATTTGAGGAAAGGAATAGGTGGTTGATATTTATGTTAGAATGTATGGACTTGTGTAAAAAGTATAATCTTTCTATTACGTTTGAACCGAGTGATGATCCTGAGGTGATTATTATTCGCGCGTTTGCTCCAAGCACGAAGAGAGGTTTACAGTTTTCAATTTATCATCAAGAGCTTGATAATGTGGTAGACAAAGAGGCTTATGTTTCAAACTTAATATACCGTATACTTGACAGCCTCGGTCTTAAAAAGTGATTCGCGATTAAAACATACTCTTTTATGACTAAAAACAAAAGGAGGATATGATACGTATGTTTGAACGGGTTAAAGCTTACATAAAACTTAAAGAGGTCAACGATTTTTTAGAGGAAGGTAGGTTGATGGCTGAATTAACAAATAATAAAAAAATGTTAAATGACGCTAACAAGGCACTATACTATAATGAGCTGATCAGAAAGGAGATGTGGCGTAATCGTGAACTGGCAGTAGCATTTATTCAAGGATATAAAGCAATTGGTTTTTAACAGGATGGGAGTCTTGGCTATATTTAGCTGAGTCTCTTTTTTCTTTCTCGTGATTAAAACTGGTATCAATCATTTTTACGTATTGAATAGATTGGGCCATTAGTGGCTCTTTCTTTTTTTTGTGGCGTATCTAGTTTCTAGTATGGAGGTATTTATGTTTAAAAGAATAGATAAGTTTTTTGTAATTACAGTGACTAATTTACAGGCTTTAGAGGCGGTGTCTGAATGGATATACTCAGAATTGAAATGTACATATTTGATACAAATTGAACAGTTTAAAAATCTAACAGTTTTTCACATTTACATCAATTTACGTAAAGATTGGGATAAGAAAGTCGAAAAGCAGGTTACAGAATATCTGAAGAGTAAACATTTATTACCGAAAAAGGAGTCAGACTAAGATTTTTATTTTTAAAGAAAGGTGGAGTGAAAATGACAGTTGATGACTTAAAAGATGGGCTTAACGGTGCGAACAATGGCTATGATCCAGTTTATGTCAGTGATGGTTTTGCACGATACAGCTTAGATAATATACATATTGACGATGGGTATGTAGTGCTCGAATATAAGAATCGTGATTTATGCGCTTATGATTTTTTATGCACTTTTGAACTTATAGCAATAGAATATGGGCTGCATTTGTGTATGAAGAGAGCTCCTCTTGGATCGGGATTAGCTTTCTTTTTTATTGATCCAGATACCAAACAGATATCAGATAATTATTGGTTCTATACGGAACGTACGTCACCTCAGGAGTTATTAGAAAACTTAAAAATGTTAGCTAAAGATTTTAAAGAAAGGTGTAAAAAGAATGATTAAGATTATTAAATCAGGGACTATACAGGAGAAACATTGTGAGCGTTGTGGATGTATATTTTCTTTTGAAGAAGAAGATATTGAAACTGAAGTAAATGTAGGAATCATGTATGGTGACAAAAAACCATATAAAAAATTCGTAACATGTCCACAGTGTAAAAAATAAATTCATTTTAAAACAAACTAGGTAGTTGGAGGATACAAGATGAATAAATTTAACAATGACAAAATATTAGAAATGACAGAATTAGCTGAGCTTTTAAATAAAATGGCGAATACTAAGCATACTCATAACGATCTCGTAGATGTACTTACATACGCTATAGCTGTTATTAAAGTAGACGAGGCTAAGTTTAATGTTGCGAAACTTACTGAAGAGATAGGAATCCAAGATATTTATAAAAAATATATGGATAGTGTTGATGATTTGTATCAGCTTCCAGAGTTCAATATTAAAGATATTAAAATGGGTGATAAACTTTGCATAGAGTTGAAAGGACTTGGCTCTTTTATGGCAACAGCTCATAGAGTTACAGCAAATGAAATCTTATTTATCACAGATGAATACATTGCATCAAAACCTATGTATGGGTTACAGGAATGGCTTGAAACATCCGTATATGATGCTTTTCCAGAAGAGTTAAAAGGTAGAGTTAAAAATCTCACGATTCCGACTGTTGGACAGGTGTTCGGCTGGGATGACGAATGGTGTCGTAAAACTTTTGTGAGAGATAATGACGAGCAGTTACCGCTTATGAAAGAAAGACGTAACAGAGTTGCATATCTGGATAATGATTACGAATGGGGATGGTTACGAAATTCTACCAAGCGAGAAATTTCTTCGGCTATCTTTGCCTATGTCAGCTACTATGGTTATGCGAATTGCAACGACGCTTCGAACTCTTATGGCGTTCGTCTTGAGTTCACGTTGGTAAAATAAATACTTTTATGATAGATAGTGTAACGAAAGGAGATTTACATGGTATTTGTAATTAACAATTTAAAGTATGACACTGATAAAATGGAGTGTATATCTACCAAATGTCAGTATCAATGGAAAAGTAATCTTGGTAATTATTATCTACCTGCTAGAGATGTAAACTTATTTAAAAGTAGTAGAGGACGTTGGCTTTTGACGTATAAGGCTAATTATAGTGTTTGGGCTAAAGTATTGACTGAAGATGAGGCTAAAAACATGTTAATGAATTTTGATATTGATACATATGAAAAGATATTTGGCGAGTTGGAGGAAGCATAATGATTTAGGTTTTGATAACTGTAGTATTATTAATTATGGGTTGTACTGTGCTATTAGTGGCAGATATTCTGTATAGCGAAGTACTATTCGGATTGGCAGTAACCTGTTTGACAGTTGGTCTATTCATGGGAGTTATATTTGGTGGTATTGCTATATGTAACCATATTGCCGTTGATAAAAGTATTCATGAAACAGAAATGCAGTATGAGGCTCTTACAAAGCAACTCTATTTGTTAACTATTCAACTGTCCGAGTACGATAGATGCTATTTAAATAAGGAAGACACCGGTTATTCAGTTTTTGTAAAATGTGCAGGAATAGAAGATGAAAATGGGCTTTTATCCGAAATGTGTGCAGATTGCCCATATTTAGAGGCATGGCCTAGGAAGGATAAGATAAATGATTAAATTAGAAAATGTAGTTTTGGTAAGTCCAGAGCAGATGGAATTCGTTATTCAGGGTATGAGAAACCCTATGAATTCATGGAATAAGAGTGATACAGAGACTGACCCCGATTTGTATAGTCTGGAAAATATGACAATTGGTAACAACGACTACTCTCTTATGCAGCGGTTAGCAAAAGCGGGTACAGATCATAGAAAGTTCATGAGGATGATGCCGGTGTATGTGAGAATCACTGCAGGTCATACTTGGTGGGCTGAATTTGATACTTACAAGGTTGGAACCGTAAGAAATAGCTGCTCAAAAATGCACAAGATTCATATTATGGGATTCGAGCTGGATTCCTTCGATCATGAAGGAATTGACGAGGTTGGTGAAGTAGCAGTTAAAACATTTGATACAGTGCGAGCTACGTTAACATGGCTTGCAAAAATGTTTAATGAGACTAAAGAAAAGAAATATTGGAGAGCGATTATTGAATTACTACCAATGGGTTTTCATCTTACAGCAAACGTAATGTTAAACTATGAGGTTCTAGCAAATATGTATCACAGCAGGAAGAATCACAAACTTGATGAGTGGCAGGAGTTCTGTAAGTGGATTGAGACTTTACCATATTCAGAGTTAATTACAGGAGAGGAGAAACCAAATGACTAATATTAAACTGGACGGTAAAACAAATAGAGCAAATTGCTGAAGAAATTGACAAAATCTGTATCATTGGCAATTGGGAAGATGCGGTTGCAAAGTATAAATTTTGATAAAACGATAATTTAGAGAGGAAATATTATGAAACATATAAAATTAATTAAAAAAATTTGTGAAGCATTTTTATTTTTTCTAATGGGAAATTTAATAAGAGTAGCGTTTTCAGGACAGTTAAATTATATAGACAATATATTTCTTATCACTTGCGTCATAATATTTATGGTCTATGTATTAATCATAAGAAGTACGGAAGAAAACAATTAAACCATCGAAACGTAGATTTCAAAATTAGGAGTGATGATAATGAAACTAGACCTTTTCTTTTCTTTCTACGCGACAAAACTGTTCCTTTTTATGACTAATAGTCAGAAAGGAGATTAAAAGTATGACAAAGACAAGAATGGAATGGAACGAGCTTTATAACAAATTCGAAGATATGTATAATCCTTATCCTGTGCAGATGTCGTTAGCAGAAGCTTTCGGTAAAGCGAGGGATGATGGATTGATTACTGACGACGAATATAAGGAAGCACGAGAATTTTATGGAAACTTGTGGAACTATACAGGTGATTGATATTTGATTATAGTCGCTAATTAGAGTAAGGGCTCGGCTAAATTTAGCTGGGTCTTTTCTCTTTTATTTTAAAAAGTATGTTATAGGATTGATATTTAACTTTGGGAGACCGTACCGTTTGTTTAAGCCAAGAAAAGACGGTCGGTACCTTTGTACTGGTATTATATCACATGTTTAAAAGGAGTAAGAGAATGAAAACTAAAATCATAGCAGGATTATTTATATTTACAGCTACACTTGGATTGGCAGGCTGCAGTGGAAGTGAAAAGAAAGCAGAACCATTAGAGCCGATTAATATTTCAGTGTCAGATAAAAGAGAAGATGGGAGTCTTACAATGGTCGATCCGGATGGCAATAACTATTTGCAATTCAATGGTATCATTCACATTGAGAGTGATAGTAGCAATGGCAAGCCAATCAAGATCATGGTTTATCAAAATGAATCAGAAGACTACGAATTCGATTAGAAGAGGAGAAACGATGAGTTATATTGAATGTACAAAAACAGGGCTTAAGTTCGTCACAGATATACTACTGCGTGATATCTTACCACTTATTAATGCAAATGATGTCAGACTGTTAAATGAGGATGGCGATGAAATCATGTGTATCGAGCAAGGTTATCTTATAGGTTCGCTGTCTGATGAGCTGTTATGTAACCGTGTAGTAGCTATATGGAACGAAGAATCTGTATTAAATACGATTAATATACTGATTGGAGGTAAGAACATTGATATTTAACGTTTGGAGACCCTATCGTTTGTTTAAGCCAAGAAAAGACGGTTGGTACCTTTGTACAGTACAGGACGGATACGGTGTAAATGAGCCGAAAGTCCTGTATTTATATTTTCGTAAATGGGATCAGAGATGGATAAACGATACAAGACAGACTGTATTCGATGGGTACAAGGTTTATGAATCTGGTAAAGCACCAATTGATGATTACCGTGTATTCACTGATATTTACTGTGAGAGGTATGACGTAGCGGCGTGGAAAAAACTACCACGTTGTTGTATTTGGAGTAAGTTTAAAGGAGAAAAATAATGACGACAAAACCACCTATTGGATTAATGCCAAAATATTATTGGTATCGTATGTGTGACAGAGTACGAATGCATGATATAGAACGAGCTGTGGCTAGATACACTGCATCGGGCTTGATTATACCGGATGTGTGGGTAGAAGAATATAACGAAATTGTAAAAAGACAGGGGATAAAAATGAATAGAAAAATTTTTGTAGATGGGCTGACAGAAGCTCCACATTATTCTAAGGAGCAGCGTAAAGATATTTTTGAGAGAAGTCTAAAGAGTTGTAATTGGAAAACTAAATGTACTATCGCAATGGAAGAATTTGCAGAACTGCAGCAGGAAATAAGTAAACAGATTCGTGGCTATGATGATAAGATTGGACTTTTGGAAGAGATGGCAGATGCATATAATAGTCTCGAACTCCTTAAGTCCATTTTTCATATTAGCGAAAGTGATGTGTTACGTGCAATTGATGTTAAGTTGAAGAGGGAAGACGATAACTTAAAACATGCAGAAGCAGAGAAGAACAGGGAGAAGATGTTAAATGAGTAGAGAGTATGATTTATATTTGCATGACCATAGAGCGTGTGTAAAGAAGGCATTCGAGTTTATTCGTGATGTGATTCCTTCACTTATTCCAGAAGGACAGGAGCTAGCTTTAACACAGCAGATTTGTTTTAATCATGATCGTAGTAAAAATAATGAAGATGAGTACGATCCGTATGATGAATATTTCTATGGTAAGAATAGAGCATATCAAGTTATTCAGGATTATGAATATGCTTGGTTGCTTCATATTCATCGTAACCCTCATCACTGGCAGTATTGGATTCTGAATCATGACGATCCAGACGAATCCGAAACCGTTCTTGACATGCCTGAGAATTATATTCTTGAGATGATTTGTGATTGGTGGAGTTTCAGCTGGAAATCAGAGAATCTGTATGAGATATTTGCCTGGTATGATAAAAATGGTCCATATATGAAGATCAGCGATAAGACTAGGAAGAAAGTTGAGTTTATTTTAGAGCGAATCAGAAAAGTACTGGATGAACTTGACAATAATGACGACATCGAGCATAGTGGTGTTAAGGGTATGAAATGGGGTGTGAAGAACGACCACCTTATCCTATTAATCGTGATAAGGAGACTTTGAACACAAATAGTTTGGATAGGAACACTAAAATTAAAAGGGTCAATATGGCAGAAGAAAAATTCACACAATATGCTTTGAATCCAAACAAAGCACCAGACAAAGCGCACGCGTTCGAGGAGGCTTTAGGATATACATTAGATAATTATAAAGATCTCATGGCTAATATTTCTGATAATTTCGATTCACGTAAATTGGAAGAAAAAGGTGATGACGTGTATGGAATGCGGTATCAGCAGGTGATGAATTTAAACGGCCCAAATGGAAAAACAGCAAACGTATGCACAGCTTGGATTCAAGAAAAGAACGGAACTAGTGTAAAATTAACGAGTGCTTATGTAACAAAGAAAGAGGTGTCGAAATGAATGTAAAATTATATGATAAAGTAATTCTAAAAGATGGACGTCACGGTGATGTAGTTGAGATATTAGAACCGGGGGTAGCATATTTAATTGACGTTGAACTACCAGGACCAGATTGGGATACTATAACAATACGACATAGTGATATTTCAAAAGTGTTGAAGTAGATGTGCATATGATTAATTTAAAAAAGCTAGTATGTTCAAAGGTATTGTAGACGAATATATTGATGCTGAGGATAATGTACCGGAAGAAATCGAAGCGATTATTCTTAGCAATCTTCTCAGACTTGATGATGATAAAAAGTTCAACAATTTGATTGAATTTAAAGCAACTGAGATAATAGGTGTTTACAGTATTTAATTAGCGGCATTCCCATGAGTCTGTTATAGGCTTGTGGGATTTTTATGTGTTTTATAGAAAAAGGAGATGTGAAATGAATAAAGCAGAATTAAAAGAGGCATTAGACACTAAATTCGAAGCTGATATAAAAGGATTGTTGGCTGGATATTTACCAGATGGGAATTCTCGAGATTATGTGGCTTTTAAAATCAAGTTGCTTCATCGGGAGTATGCAGAACAGGAGATGAGTAGTGGTGGAGAATGATATTAAAGAGATGTATTTTGGTCTCTACTGTAAGACTTGTCAACATTATGTTATACCTGCTGATAGATATCCATGCAGTGATTGTATTAACAAGCCTTTAAACGATATGTCTCGTAAACCTGATAAATATAAGTCAGGTAAGTAGTCCGCGATATTTACCTATCCTTTTATGAACAATTAAAGAAGGAGGATTTATATTATGGCTTTACATAGGATGAAAATTATACCAGGGTCAGATAAAGAAACTAAGTTTATAGAAGAGCTCGATAGAATTGGGGTAAAACGAGAGAGAATTCTTTGTAGACATGGCAATTTATTTGACACAGAGTATGATGAATATTTAATAAGTGATGGGTTATATAAACGACTTCACTTGAACAATGATAATGGAACTCAGGCGTAATGCTTGGGTTCTTCTTTTTATATTTATTGTGTATACAGTAATTGCGTTAATAGAAAGTGTGCGTAAAACATTACCTGACAGCATGTACATAGTAGCTTAATAGTCCGCGAATCTTTCATGGGCTGTTATAGAAACACAATAAATAGGAGGTATGTAACTATGAGAAAAACTATTAGCACAGTATGTACTATCAGTATGATTGTATTTTATATGGAATTACTAGTGTGTATATTTGTAGACATTCCAAAAAGATATATGGTCATATCGTTAGTTATATGGTTACTGTGTTTAATCACAGATAACATTCTAAATATTTTAGATGGCGAAAGGAGATATAATTTAAGACTTATAAAACGTTTACGTAACTTGAGGCTCTAAATTATGGGTCTCTTTTCTTTTTATTTGTAGGAGGTATTAAACAATGAGTGATGCTAAGAAATGCGATGTATGTGGTAAATTTTATATTCGAGATAAAAATACAATTATTAGGTATAAGGGTAAACCGATTGAGTGTATTCATCTTGCTGAATCGTATTCGGCAAAGGTTATCTCGTTAGACTTATGTAATGAATGCGTTGAGAAGTTACTAAAAGTTGTTAATCGTGAGCCAGATCCTGAATTACCGGTGATTCGAGAAGATGTCCTGTATAAATATTCAGTAATGTTTGACAGAATTCAAATGGACGATTTAGGAGAATTTCTCAATATATTGGAAGACGTGATGACCATAGATGAAAAAAGAGAAATGCTATCTCGATATGAAAAAGACAGTATTTATGGTGTTGACCGTAGTGGCCAAGTTTATAGAAAACGAATAGATGGTGATGTGAATGATTAAGCGACGTGGTAGACCTATAAAAGAGAATGCTAAAAGACATGGCATTAGAGTTCGTTTAAATGACGAAGAGCATAGCATGTTAAAACAACTTAGTATGGTTAAAGGAAGCAGTTGTTCTGATATTCTTAGAGACCTTGCTTTACAAGAGTATAAGAATGTAGTAAGAGACCAGCATAGCTTAGAATAGTTATATTAAGAAAGGGTGGCAAATTAACGTGAAGAAAAAGTGGGGTAAACCAAGTAAGATGGATATTTTAGCAAAAAATACTCGTCCTGATGTCATGTACAGGTGTAGGTATCAATATTTTCAGAGTGACAAAACTATGGTTGATTTTTTGAAAACTTACCCAATTACTTTATTTCCAGATGAGATTCGATGGCTGTTGGAGTGGTCTGGCGAGTGCATTAATTATTTTGTTACTGATGATGGTGATATTGTTAGAAAGGGGAAATAAGTATCAATGAGCAGAGCAGAGATAAGAAGAATGCGGCGAGAGCAACATAAGGCTGAAACAGCAACGTACAATCTGACAAGAGCACAGTTAGAAGCACTGGTGACTGAGCAAGTTAATGATAAGTTAAAGAAAGCAAAGCAAGATGCAACTTATGATGCTGTGAACACTGCTATGGTTTTATTCTTAACGTTGCCTATGGAGGTATTGAAAAATTATTATTGGCAAAAATCATTTAAGGAGCGTATACCTGAATTTAATACACACGTATTGGCTTATTATCAAAAATGGCAAGATGGCGAGTTAGATATAAACAAGTTAAGAGACGAATTATGGGAATATACTGGTATACGATTAGAAGAACAGGAGATTTGACATATGGATATTGAACGTATATTTACTTCAGATACACTTCGAATTGGGTTAATCAGGGAAAACGTTAAACTTACGGATGGGATTATGGTTGTTGCTAGTAAAGATCGAAGTGAAAAAAGGATCGAAAAATGGGTTATCAATCATTTGTCCATGGATGAAGCTGGCGTATTAAAAGATTCATTAGTGGCTTTATTAGAGGAGGGCGAAAAAGATGCTTAATTATAATGAAATTGATGTTTTAAAAGATACTTGTAACGAATTGGCAGAGCCGATTAACGAACTGCTTGAACAAATGATATACGAGTATGAACAGTATATTAAATGTGGGACTCCTGAAGACTGTATGCAGCGAAAAGAATGGATGGAGATGTCATATGAGGATATTCGTAAGAATTTCAACGATACTGTTCGGGCATTACAAAGAGAGGTTACTAATATTAGAGAAGAATGTACCCATGAAGTTATTGCAAAAAAAACATCAAGTAGATATAAGCGTACGAGAAAAATGAAATTAGACACTGTAAATGAATATCTTAAGAATAACTATAGGGCAGATATTATAGACGGGTTTGATACACCCTGGGTTACAAAGCGTATTGTCTGTAACGATGGATTTAGTATTTCTGTACAAGCTAACCGTTGCGCGTATTGCACACCTCGTCGAGATAGGGCTTGGCCATATAGTGAGGTAGAGCTTGGGTTTCCGAGCAAACTCGATGCGCTTATTGAAGGATATGCGGAGACAGAAGGGACACCTCAGACTGTATTTGGATATGTACCAATTGATGTTGTTAATCAGCTGATTGAGAAACATGGCGGAATTAAAGAATAGAATTTTGGAGGTATTAGTATGTTCGCTAAAATGATATTTGAAAATAAGGATTTATGCATCGGGTATGATAAATCTTTTGACGAACAGAAGAGAGTTCTGGTAGCAGCCAGAGATAGAGGTAGTCAAACCGAATGTGAACGTTGGGTTATTGCACATATCTCTGTAGATAAGGTTCGTAAGTTGCGAGATGATCTGGACGAATTCTTGAAAAAATGGAAGATTAAATCTAGTTATCAGAAAGGGTAGATAATATGACAGTAGGAACACTAATCAAATATTTGCAGAAATACGATGAGAATGAAATTGTAAGATTACATAACATTGATGGAGAGCCTGTTCTTTTTACTTTACAGGCCGTGAACAAACCGGGTGTATGGTTAGAAACTGAAAGCGATACTGATATGTCTGAAGAAATTAATGCACGGCTTGAAGATGCTGTAATAAACGATGCTGATGAAGGAGAAGTGTACTCGCTTATGTTAGAGCAGGGTATCAATATTAATATGGTAGAGAAGTATGCTGGATGTGACGTTGCTAATAAAATGAGAAGCTATTGCAAGTGTCACGGATTATTGTAGAGTAAGAATTTTATTATGGTATATGTGTTTAATGATCTGAAATACGATACTGATAAAATGAATTGTATATCTACTAAGTGTAGGTATTCTTTAAATATAATTGAACGCCAAGTGAATGTAAGATTATATAAATCACTAAAAGGACACTGGCTTATTGTATTTAAACAAGGTGGTGCTCTTGCTATTGACGAAGAAAAGGCTAAACATATGTTACTTAAATATGATATTAATGCTTATGAAAAAATATTTGGCGAATTAGAGGAAGCGTGAGAAAAGGAGAGTATGGTATGAATAAGGTAGATAAAGTATATGTGGTGACTGCTGGTGAGTATTCAGACTATCATATTGAAACGATATATATAAATCGGGAAGATGCTGAACGTTATGTTTGTTTGCATCAAGTGGGTGGCATGGAAGAAATGCGTATTGAAGAATATCCTATTTGTAATGGCAAAGAATTAGCGCATGTTAAAATAAATCGTGGGGTTAGTTTCTATATGCGTGACAGTATCGGTATAACCTCGTATGAAACTATATATAGTGGTCGTCCAGTTAGAACAAATGTCGAATATTATAGCAATTTTAATGAAAAGATATATCGCGGGACTGTTTCATTACCAGATAGGTTTTCTATTGACAATCATGAAGCCATTAAGAAACTTATATATGATGCTGTGGCTAAATTCAAAGCAGAGGAACTTGAGGAATGTGATTAATGGCAAGTGAATATAAAAAGAGAAAAGCAAGAAACTCGTATTTACTTAACGGAGCGGATAAGAAAGATTGTCGAATGAAGCGATATATGTATTTCACAAAACGTAACAGGAAATGTTGTAAGAGAATAACGGAGGATTGATATTTATGAAAATTAAACTATTCACACATACAGACCTTGATGGTGTTGGTTGTGCTATTTTAGCATATTTGGCATTTGGGAAAGAGAATATTGATGTTGAGTATTGCAACTATGATGATGTGGACGATAAAGTAGAAGAATTTATAGAAAACGAAGATCTGTATAGGAGTTACGATTCGATTTTCATTACTGATATTTCGGTCTCCGATCAGGTGGCTAGTATAATTGACTGTTTAGATAAGACTGAGAGAACAGTACGTTTATTCGATCATCATGGAACTGCTCTTAGATTGGATAACTACTTTTGGTGTACTGTATATGAATATTTAGATGGTGTAAAGACTAGTGGTACCGAATTGTTCTATTTATATTTGAGGAATAGTTTAAGTCTTACGTACAGTCAGACAACTCAAAATAAAATATCTAGTTTCGTGTCTATAGTTCGAGACTATGATACTTGGCGTTGGAAAGAATTAGGAGAAGATGGGCTTGTTAGTAAGCAGATGAACGACCTCTTTCATATTTATGGTAGAGATAAATTCATTGAGCTGGCTATGAAGCGCATCATGTTTAGTATTTCACCATTGCATCAAGACTGGTGGTTCTCAGAAACAGACTTGCTCTTACTCGAACAGAAACAGAAAGACGTTAATATTTATGTAGAGCAAAAAGAGAAACATATTACTGTTAAAGCCGATAGATTCGGTAATACATATGGTGTTATATTTGCAGAGCAGTATTTCAGCGAGCTCGGTAATCGTATATGTGAGATGCATCCAGAACTTGCCTATATTGCTATGATTGATATTTCGCACGGTACTGTATCGTATCGTACAATTCGCGACGACATTAATCTAGGTACTGAAATTGCACATAATTACGGAGGTGGCGGTCATCCGAAAGCTGCAGGTAGTACGTTCGATGCTGGTCAAGGATTGGACTTAATCGTGGGTATGCTATTCGATAATCAAAATGAACTTATTACGGTAGATGACTTTTTAAAGAAAAGAAGATTTTTGCCGCGATAAGTTCCTGCTCTTTTATAAGAAAGGAGTGGTAGCATGAGTCGTATTAAAAGGTATGTGGAGCATATTTACTATGATATGATTCTTGAAGGAAGAATTCAGGAACTTATTAAAGATGGTATGTCTCTGGATGAAATTAATCAGATTCGGCAACTTTTTGAAAGCGAGGAAGAGGGGCTTTAATTAGCTTCTCTTTTTTATTTTTAGAAAAAGAAAGGAAGTAATTAGTATGGGAATGGATATTTATGTAGGGGCTAGAGGCTCTGGTAAAACAGCAACATTAATCAAAAAGTCAGCAGAGACCGGCGCTTATATATTAGTAGCTACTAAGTTTCAGGCACATGCAGTGTATAAACAAGCTAAAGAGATGGAGTATGATATTCCATTTCCTTTAACTGTTTCCGAGTTTTTTACTAGGGATAAGTATTTCGACAATAGCTATATGAAAGACCATGGTTTATTGATCGATGAGCTCCGATCAGTGTTGGACATCGCTTTTTGTGGTATTCCGATTCATGGGGCTACTTTAAATCTTGATAGCCTTACAGACATTAAATATTTGAATCCGGATGAAAGGGTTAGTGCTGTAGATGAATCTGAGCAGGAATGAACTTAGAAGACTTCATGAATGTCTTACCTGTCCGTATTTTAAGAGATGTGAGATAGAAGTAGCCAGTCCTGAAGATTATCCAGATGGTCAGTGTAAGACCAAAGATATGTTTAATGAAAAGTTAGTAAACGAGACTTGTAAGATGTATGAAAATGCTGCTATAAAGATGCTCGAGGACTGGCTGAATAATTAAAGTATAGGGGTTACTAGAAATCGAGATATGAACAAAAACATAAGAGGAATTCAGGTGAGTCATAAAAGTGAATAAGGGCAACAGAAGAAGAAATAGAAAATGGATGTGAAAACAATAGAGGTCTTATTGATACAGAGTATAGTATAGCAATCAAAGCAGATCATTATCCAACTTTTGAAGAAGCAGAAGAGTTTATAAAAGATTTGGATATGATTGTGTTTACGGAATTACACAATTATCAGAAGAGGGCTTGATCTATATTTTAGACATGCTCTCTTATTTTATTCGCGACATATTCATGGGCTGTTATGAAAGATTATATTTTAGATTCTGAAAGGAGAATTATTATGAAGAAATTTACAACAGCAGAGGACGAGATGATAATTACTAATTTTATAACCAAGTCGAGTAAACATGGAAACGCTTTATGTAGATGGGGTGCTACACTCTATCGTGAGGGTTTGCTTAAAGGCTGGGCTATTGGTGTCGGTGGGTGTGTCATTGGTAGTCTTATTGGCAATTATGTTACAAATAAAATTATAGATAAAAAATCAGAAACTAAATAATGATATTTTACCTTTGAGAGTCTGAGTCTTAACCGACTTTGGCTCTTCTTTTCTCGCGACACTTTCTCAGGCTGTTATGAACAATTAAAAAGACATTGATATTTTGAAAGGAGAATTATTATGGATGCAAAAAGTGGTTATACAATCAACGAGGTGGCTTATTTATTAGGGGTATCTAAACGTACGGTATGCGAATGGATTAGAATCGGTAAATTGAAGGCTTTCTTGACACTTTGTGATACTGGCGTATGCTATGTAATCTTACCGGAAGAATTAGATAAGTTTTATCCGGAGAGCGGGCGTAGTCAAACACAATTATTGAGAAACCAGGCTAAACGAGATAAACAGCAGTACTTGGATTATCTGGATAAGCGATATTACGATTTATGTAACGAAATTGACACTATATCAAAAATCAAATCTTATATTGAAGAGGTTGAGCCTTATATTTAGGGCTCTTCTTTTTTGATTGAAAAAATATTAGGTAGGAGTTCGTACGCTTATGGAAAAACACATACAGAATGACAGAATTACTCAAAATAGTATTACAGCAAAGAGCTTAGTTAAAATCGGAGAATATATTACAAAAGGAATCAGTGATGGTATTAACGTTATTTATGATATATCCGTTCTTCGTGAGTTAGTTAGGTCCTGTTATTGTAAATAAAAAATATATTTTGAAAGATGCGTAGTTAAAGAAAGGAGTAATAGACTATGAAAAATGATTTTGAAGGAACAGCAGGGGTATTAGGAGCCTCGTGTCGGGTGTTGTCAATGGTACAAATGTCGCAGTTATACCGCTTGATGAAGATAATTATTATAGATTTTTTGATGAGACTAACTGCTTGTGGATACCTAGTCCAGGACAGAATTTAATGTTTTTGAAAAATGTACGCGAATGTATTTATGGGCTACTGGAAAATAGTGGGCATCTATTCCTAAACGAGGCTTTTGATATCTTGGGGATTCCAAAAACAAAGAACGGACAGCTTGTTGGTTGGATTTATAGAGACGGAATGCATTCTGATGATATCTATACGATTCATCGTCAGATTAATGATGGTTCTATATATCTATTACAATTCAATCCACAGGGGATTATCTTGGATAAAATCTGAACCAATAGAGCTTAAGGTCTTAATTGGCTTTAGCGCTTTTACGTTTGGAATTGATATTTCTGAAAAAAATGTGTAGTTAAAGAAAGGGGTAATGGATTAAGTATGAGAAAACAATTTACAGTTGATTCACTATGTGCATTGCTTACTCGTATTTCAGCTGGAGGTTACGGCGATATGGGTATATTTTTAGGAGAAGATTATCCGCTTATTGACGATGCTGTTGCTACTGATATATATGGTAATAAAGTAACAATAAAAAATACCTATTATGATAAGCGAATGGGTGAGGCTATAAGAAAAGCTCGTGATGATATGGGTAGTGTATATATAAGATATCTACATGATTGTTATGAGGCTGGATATAGAATAAAAGAAACAGCAGATTGATATTTTGAAAGGGTGTGTACAATGCGTGAAATTATATCGGAAATTATAGAAGATCTTGAAAAAACAAAATTAAGATACTATTTAACAATAGCTAATACAGGTGATGCAGACAATGATAGTACTTATCTTAAACTGGCAAATACTATTGATGGAATTATTGCAGTTTTGAAGAAAGGGGTAAATGAAATGAATAACATGGAGAAATATATGGAAGATATTGCAGAGTTTGCATGTGATAATACAACATTCGGTGTTAAAAAATTAACTGGCAAACCTACGAGTTGTATTGATATGCCATGCCACGAGTGTTTGTTTGACGCTGTAGAGGGTTGTTCTGAACAGAGGAAAGAGTGGCTTAAAATGGAATGTGTTGATAAGCCTGTTATTTCTAAGAGTGATAGGGCGTTTCTGGATTATATGGTTGGCTTAAAATACATGGTTAGACGTACTGGTACTGGTCAGTTATCTGCAGGTTTTGATAAGCCTGTATTCGATGAACACGTCAATGATTGGAGGTTCCCTAATACTAAGTGTATGAGTTGCAGTGGTCTTGGTATTATCTTTCCGATGATTAAAAGTTCAGATGAAGCACCGTGGTCAATTGATGATTTAAAACAATTGGAGGTGTGTGATAACTATGACGCTTTTTAAATTAGCCTTACAAATATTCACTATTTATATTGCTTTCTTTTTATATTTAATATTATGGGTGTTAGCGGTTATAAATTTTAAAGAGCATCCCGTGCTTACAAAAATATGGATTTTGTTGAATGTAGTATTGTTTATTTTGGCATGGACTTAAAGTAATTAAAATTATTAGGAGGTAGTGTTATGAAATACAAAGTTGGAGATAGAGTAAGAGTTAGAAAAGATTTAAAAGTTGGGAATATATATGGCGGAAGCCTTTTTAATGAACGGATGGATACACTCTCTGGGAAAATCGTAAAAATAGACGAAGTATACACTGGCTTTTACATTATAGATAGCTACGAATACGGGAGATGCGGTTGGACCGATAGTATGCTTGAACCTATAACAGAGCTCACGGCTTCTGAGGTAATTGTATTCACAGATTATATGTGTGCTATGCATGATAACCATATACTATGTCCCGTATATAAAATTATGGAAAAATATAATTGTAGTTGCCTTGATGTTAAGCTTGAGCATACAGATGAGTTTATTGATACTGTCACCAAATGGGTTGCTGGTAATACTGATGAGAAGAAAAAAGAAATACATATCGAATGTGGTGGGTATGCTGTCGTTATGGACACTAATAGAAATGTTGTATACGAAGAGCGGTTGAAACCTGGAAATACCTGTAGTGATGTACTTAAACGGTATTGTGAAGCACATGATGGTACTTATTATGCGGTTCGGGAACATAGAGCTGTTATTAAAGAAGATTGATAACTTATGAGTAATAATACATATACTTGCCGATGGTGTGGGCGGGCTTTTCAATATATGGCGTCTGATTTACGTACAGAATCGGACTGCTTTTATAAAGGATATCTAGTAGACGAATATTTAGATACGCATTATGTTACATGTCCATGCTGTGGGGTGGAAGCAGAAATTGGATATAATCTTCGGACAGAAAAAGGGAGGTAATTATTATGAAATTTAGGGTGCGTTACACTTCTGTTAACGATTGGGTTGGTGAGACACAGTATGCTAAAGGTGAGCCATGGGTTAGAGTAACTAATTATTGTTTTACACAATATGGTGCGAAACATGCCTTACGTAAGTGGTATAAGAAACATGTTATTAATGGTGGTGTGGCTGAAGAGATGAATGAGACAGACTTAATGCATCGTGATGTGAGTCTCCTCGTATTTCTGGCAGCAGTTGGTTTTATTGCAGTTTTAGTTGGTTGTATTCTATTTTAGGGAGGAATGATGTTTATGAAACTTAGAGTTAGGTATAATGCGTCGTCAGGTTGGTTTGGTGAAGTACAGTATAAAGATCAGGGAGTATGGTTTATAAGAACGAAATATTATTGGACAAAATATGGTGCGAAACATGCATTACATACGTGGTATAAGAAACATATTACTCCGGATAAGATAGAGGAGGTCAATTCGGAAGATTGGATTAGTGGTAGACATATTAACGCTTTAAAACCACTTCTGATTTGCCTGATAGTAGTTTGCATTATGTTTTTTTATTCGTGTGATGTGTGTGTAGATTGGGGAGGTAATTATATTTATGGAAGATTTAAAAGTCTCGTTACGTATAGCAAGTATCGTATTTGGGATTATCATATATTGTTGTGTGTGGAGGTACATAATGGATAATCTTAGTGACGACAGTACCGTCGATGTGATTGTTTTTATAATATGGATAGCGTTACATATTATTGGGTTTGTTACCGCCGTAGTTTGGGCTTGGTGTTAAAGATTTTATGAGGTGAATGTAATGTTTGAGAAAATTAAAGCAATGATTCAGAGGTTTAAATTGTGGCATTCACATGAGTCTTGTTATACTGCTAGGGAAGACGAAGGGTATGCTGTGTTTGGAATGTGTGGAGGTACTGTAGGTGGTACACGAAATACTGGGTATTTATCTGAAGAGTGTATAGACTGTCAGTATTATACAGAGTTGAGAAAGGATTGATATTGTTATGGAAGAAGTCATAAAGAAGCGGGGGAGACCTTTTCGTGGGGTTATGAGGCGTGATAGGGATATTCACGTAAGGACGACTGATGATGTTTTCAATAAACTTGGTATTATTAGTGAAGCTCATCACTGTAATCGTACAGAAGTTATTGAAAAGATGATAGAAAATCAATATAAATTAACTGTCAATGGGTACAAAATTCTTTGATATTTATGTGTACACGTAATTCGAAAAAAGGGGTATTTATGTGTACACAAAAGTCATTTTTGGCGTATTTTTTATTTATGTGTACACAAAAGTCATGTTATTTATGTGTACACAAAAGTCGAGATTGATATTTATGTGTACACGTAATTCGGGTTGTTTACGCAATTTTTGGTGTTTTTGGGCTAAAAACGTTAAAAATTGCGTATTTATGTGTACACAAAAGTCAAAAAATGGGTGTTTTTCGTAAAAATTTATAAACTCTTATATTCCCATAAGAGCCAAATTAAACAATAGTTTAAGAAAAATAAACAATAGTTTAATTTGAGAATTAAATATAAATAATTCGGCTATTTTTTTATTTTTGGTAGAATTACGGGACTATTAGTGGGCAGTATAAGAATTTTTGATATTTTAGTTTAAGGAGGCACAATATGTTATGAGTAAATCTTTATGTTATAGCTGTGTACATAATTGCACCAATCGTAAGAATGGTGTATCTGCTAATTATAGTGGTATATGGTGTAATGCTGAGTATGGTAGAGTTATCAATAAAAACAAAAAGGCTGTAAATTCTATAAAGAACGAAAAGGATATTTAGTTTAAGGAGATAGGTAATGAAAAAAGGTATTGATTATTGGGAATCTATGTTTGACTACTATGCAAGAGTGTATCCACAATATGCTGAACGAACTATAAATTGGTTTCCTAGTGGAGAAATGGAAATAACAGTAAGATTGGACGATAGAACATTCTGGGTATTTGACATGATGGGGCCAACTATAAAACCGTTAGGAAATAAAGAGCTCAATCCAGAAGCAGAAGATGAGATTTCGGAAGAAGAGTATCGCATCAGGCTGTCAAGAAACTTACGAATAAAGATGTATCACACTACCATATCACAAGATACGCTATCCAAAAGAAGTGGAATATCAGCAGTAACGATTAATAAGTATATGAATGCCAAAGCGACACCTAGTGCATATAACCTAGAACGAATAGCTAGAGCGCTGCAGTGTTCTGCTACTGAGTTATTAGTCTATTGATATTTTGGAAAGAGAGGTACAGGCCAATGGAGCATGAAGAATGGAAGCAGTGCGACGAGTTTCCACGATACGACATTAGCAACGAAGGTAATATCCGTAATCACAAAACTGGACGAGCGATGTCTACATATATTTCAGACAGAGGATATGCACGAGTAAGCCTTACAGAAGACGGTAAGCAACACACAAGAAATGTAAGTACACTTGTTGGAAAGATGTTTGTCGATGGTTATGAAAACGGTATGGTTGTTACTCATAAGGATGGAGACAAGACTAATCCAGAAGCCAGTAATTTAGAGTGGAGAAACCTAAATGACATTTTGTCAGAAAATAATGGTCGAAAAAGAAAAGTAAGATGTATCGAAAGTGGTAAAGAATACGATTCGATTAAAGAGTGTTCATTGGATACTGGCATTGATAGACATTCCATAAGTCGATGTACTAACCGAAGATCTATGCATACGAAAGCCGGACTACATTTCGAATTCGTAGATTAATATTTTAGGAGGGCGCGAAATAAACAAGCGCTCTTCTTTTTTTTCGCCATAAAGTCCCAATTTTACAGCCTAATAAGGCACGCCTTAAAAACATGGTCTGTTATGAAGAGAAGGTACAATGTCTCCCGATTTTATGAAAAACGTCTAATAGTGTCCTATACTTATTTTCTGCACATGGGACTTTTGTATCTTCTTTTTATTTATATTTTTGGACCTTTAGTTCATTGGTAGAACAGTCGCCTCATAAGCGAAAAGTAATAGGTTCGATTCCTATAAGGTCCATCAATAAGAAAGGGTGGTTATATGTTAGAGTCTAAGTTTCAGTCCAAGCTCATTCGTAGAATCAAAGATGAATTTCCAGGATGCATTGTACTGAAAAATGATCCAACATATCTGCAGGGTATTCCGGATCTGACCATATTTTACGAGAATACTTGGGCAGCGCTAGAAGTTAAGAAAAGTGCTAAGCTAGTCATCAGCCTAACCAAGACTACTATGTAGATAAGATGAGTCAGATGTCCTATGCAGCATTTGTATTTCCGGAGAATGAAGAGGAAGTTATGGCAGAACTTCAAAACCATTTCAATATATAAGGAGGATATTACATTGATATTTGAAAAGCATTACGATTTACGAGGTAAGCATGCAGCCTTATCACCGAGCCAACCATATTGGCTCACATATTCGGACGAGCAGCTTTACCAGAAATATGTAAGTAGCTATGCTCAGACTATGGGTACATCGCTGCATGAACTTGCTGAAACTCTTATTGGTCATGGTCTAAAACTTAAGAAGAGTGATGAGCTTACAGTATTATCACACCTATTGAATGATGGTATTCCAAGAAACGTAATTGACATGGAACGTATTTATGGAAATTTTAGAAACTATGTAAATGATGGCGTCGGGTATAAACTTATTCCCGAGCAGATATTATATTACTCACCATACTGCTACGGAACGGCTGACGCTATTTCTTTTAGAAATAATTTTTTAAGGATTCATGATTTAAAGACTGGAACTTCACCTGCAAAAATGGAACAGCTTCTTGTATATGCTGCTCTTTTCTGTTTAGAGTACAAAATTAAACCTGGAGAAATAGAAGTCGAATTATGTATTTACCAGAATGATGAAATTATTCATGACGAACCAACAGCTGATGACATTTTACCAGTGATGGATTGTATTATTCAACATTGTAGAACTATGGAAAGAATTCATGAGGAGGGTATGTAATCATGAACCCAATAGCAGAAGAAATAATGTCATACTATGGATTAGCCGATACTATTGATAATTCTGAACCAATAAGACATTCGGACACCAATAAAGTAGCAGAAGAGATTGCTGAATGTTTTGGAATATCGGAAAGTATAGACGATGTTATGCATTATGGTATGCCAAGGCGAAGCGGTAGATATCCGTATGGAAGTGGAAAAGACCCATACCAACATGGCGGAGATTTCCTAGGACGTGTTAAAGAAATGAAAAAAGACGGATTCACATGGACAGACCCAGATACCGGCGAGAAACTAACAGGCGAGAAAGCCATTTATAGATCTATGGGACTTACGTCAACGGAATATCGTAGACAGGTAAGTTGGGCTAAATATGAAGTACGTTTAGATCAGGTTCAGACGGCTAAAAGTTTAAAAGCAGACGGACTCGGAGCTACTGAAATTGGTAGAAAAATGGGTATCTCGGAATCAACAGTAAGATCATTATTAGAACCATCAAGAGAAGATAACATGAACCAAACTATGGAAACTGTTAATTTTCTGAGAGACCAGCTTAAAGAGAAAGGTATGATAGATGTTGGTGCAGGTGTTGAACAAGACCTTGGTATTACAAGAACACGACTTGACACCGCACTAGATTATTTACAGAAAGCTGAAGATTGTCCTATTTATGGAGGTGGTATTCCTCAACCAACAAATGCTAATCAGCAGACTAATCAGAAAGTATTATGTCTTCCTGGTACAAAGAATTCCGATATTTACGACTACAGTAAAGTAAAGACTATTACTGATTACAAGTCTAACGATGGTGGAGAAACTTATCATAGAAAGTTTACATATCCGGAAAGTCTTGATTCTAAGAGACTTCAAATCAGATATGCAGAAGATACCGATAGTGATGGAACTAAAGGTATTGAGAAAGATGGAATCATCGAACTTCGTAGAGGAGTACAAGACCTATCGTTGGGCGACTCCAAGTATTCGCAGGTTCGTATTATGGTTGACGATACGCATTATCTTAAAGGAATGGCTGTATATTCAGACAATATGCCCGATGGCGTAGACGTTGTATTTAATACAAATAAGAAACGTGGAACTCCACAAAACGATGTACTGAAAAAGATTAAAGCAGACCCTGACAACCCATTTGGGTCATTAATTAAAGATGCTGACCAGGGAGGACAATATTGGTATACAGACAAGAAGACAGGTAAGCAGAAACTTGGTCTCATTAATAAGAGAGCTGACGAAGGAGATTGGACTGAATGGGCGAATGCGTTACCATCACAGTTCCTTTCTAAGCAGGCAGTCCCACTGGCAAAGAAACAGTTAAACCTTGCTAAAGCTGACAAGCTTGCAGAATTTGATGAGATATGTAGTCTTCAGAACCCTACAATTAAGAAGCATCTGCTTGAGAAGTTCGCAGACGGATGCGATTCAGCAGCGATACATTTAAAAGCAGCAGCACTTCCAGGACAGCGATATCATGTTATCATTCCTATTAATAGTTTGAAAGACAATGAAATCTATGCACCTAACTATGCTACGGGAACCCAGTTAGCGCTTATCCGTTATCCTCATGGTGGCATCTTTGAAATTCCTATTCTTACTGTAAATAATAAGAATAAGCTCGGACAGAAAATTATTTCTGGCGAAAGCATAGATGCCGTAGGTATAAACCATAAGATTGCTGACCAGTTATCTGGTGCTGACTTTGATGGTGACACCGTAATGTGTATTCCTACAAATGACGCGGCAGGCAAAATAAAGATTAAGAATAAGCGCCCTCTCAAAGGACTCGAAGGATTCGATCCAAAAGTCGAGTATGGGGGAACAAAGACTGTTGATTCTAGAGGTGTAGAACACTATACACGTAATGGACATGAGTATCCGATAATGAAAGATACTCAGAAACAGATGGGCGTTATTTCTAATCTTATCACAGACATGACACTTGGTGGTGCAAGTGAAGAAAAAATAGCAAGAGCTGTACGACATAGTATGGTTGTTATCGACGCACAGAAACATCATCTTGATTATAAAGCCAGTGAAAAAGAGAATAATATTTCTGCTCTTAAAGCTGAGTTTCAGCAGAGTATCCAACCTGACGGAAGTATCAAAATTGGAGGAGCGTCAACCTTATTATCTAGTGCAAAAGGACAATACCAAGTACCTAAGCGACAAGGCGGATATAGAATTAATATACCAGGAACAAAAAACTATAATCCTGATCTCCCGGATGGTGCTAAAGTGTGGAAGACCATGGACCCTAAGAAGTTATATTATGTCGACAAAGGTAAGAATAAAAAGACGGGTATGGTAGATATTCGTACTGCTGACGGAAAGATTATTTCTTACGACCCTAAGGATGAAGCTGCATCTAAAAAATATTACCCAGTACAACATATTAATAAAGAGACCGGGGAAGTAACATTTACAGACAGCACAGGTAAGATACAGTACCATGTGAAGCAACGTAAAGATGTCAGTACAAAGATGGCTGAAACAAATGATGCCATGTCTTTAGTGTCTCCTAAAAAACATCAGATGGAGCTGATATATGCAGAGTATGCTAATGATATGAAAGCCTTAGGAAATAAAGCACGTATGGAGATGGTTAACACCAAGGATACCGCATACGACCGTACTATGCGTAAACAATACAAGACAGAAGTAGACGCACTAGACAACAAACTTAGGGAGGCCAAGAAGAACCAGCCTAAGGAACGAGAAGCTATGCGTAGAGCAGCCATCGAGATTCAGGAGAAACAGAAGAATGATCCAAGCATGAGTAACGAAGACTTACGTAAACTCAGACAGAAATCTATTTCCAAACACCGTAACGAAGTAGGTTCTATAAAGAGATCACAACGTAACATAGACATAACTGACAAAGAATGGGAAGCTATACAGGCGGGTGCTATCAGTGCTAGTAAACTAAAGTCTATTCTTGACAATACTGATATTGATAAGTTACGACAGAGAGCTATGCCTAAGACCGTTACATCACCGAGTAAAGCCCAGGCTGCTAGATTTAAAGCATTAGCAGCATCCAACTATACACTTGAAGAAATAGCTAAGAAGACTGGTTTCTCTACATCTACAATCAGTAAATATCTTAAAGGAAAGGAAGTGATCTAAGATGCCACAAGAAACTATTACCGAAACTTACATTTGTTTAACAACCTTCGATAACCCTTTCGATCCAATTGACGATTTTGATAATTGGTATAATTACGACATGGAAAAAGGGTACAATTGTTGTGGTTATGTAGATCGAGTTTCTCATTACTTTGATGGAATGACTGAGAAAGAAAAAGTAGTTGAACTGGAAAGAGCAATCGATGAAATTCTGGTTACAAATCCTTTGAACATCTTTAAGAAAGTTAAGCGAAGCGTTGAAGTTGCTGTTTGATTTAACAGCTTAAGTTAATTTCGGTTCAACTGTTACAACAATTACAATATTCAAGCTCTTCTTTTACAAATAAAGTGTTGATATGAAGAAAACAGAAAACAAATAATAATTAAAACATACTGTGACACTCAGAAAACAGATAAAAGTCAGTGAACAATGATGAGAAATAGAGAAAATATATCAAGATATAAACACATGGATACTATGAACATCATTTATGGGATAGGGGGTACTTTCAAAAATACACCCCCTCCCCGCATCGCGGCGGTCTTGATATTTTCCCCGGCGGGATGTTTGGAGATTGATATTTGAAACCATACTACAGCCCTTTAACGGGCATTACTAAAATGTAACCAATACTATGCGAAAGGCGGTAAGTATATGAAGAAAGCAATGCTAAGTCAGCCAATGGCTGGAAAGACAGATGAAGAAATCGTAGCAACAAGAGAGAAAGCAATCAAAGTTCTTAAGGAAAAAGGATATGAGATTGTGAATACTCTTTTCACAGATGAGTGGTATAGCAATGAATCTATGAAAGAACGTGGCGTAGTACAGATTCCGTTATGTTTTCTCGCTAAGTCATTAGACAATATGTCTCTGTGTCACGCAGCATATTTTTGTAAAGGATGGGAGAATGCAAGAGGATGTCGTATCGAGCACGAAGCTGCAGTCGCTTATGGACTCGATATTATTTATGAGGAATAGCCAACTAACATATCATTAAACTAAAAGACTTCTACTCTTTCTGTCATTGGATTGAGTGGAGGTCTTATTTTTATTACAACATTTAATAGAGTCTATGATGACTAGAAAAAAGAGAAACATATACGCAATGGTTTGCCACCCTGCTAATATACCATGATTCCATTTACGTACCTCCTTATACGTTTTTGTTACCCCTTTCTTATAAGTATTCTTTTTTTTTCTACATCATCGACTCTATTAAATGTTGCAATTCGTATACCAAAACTAAACAAATCTAACAGTATACCACTATACAACTAAAAGAGAGGTGACAGTAACAATGGCGAAAGCTACAACAAAGTCAACAAAACCCACTAGGAAAAGCCCACCGGCATTAACTCCGGAGGCTAGAGAGCAGCAGTTGATAGCTATGGCATATGACGCAGCAGAAGAGCAGTTCTTAAACGGTACTGCATCCTCTCAGGTAATAACTCATTTCCTGAAACTCGGAACGACCAAAGCAGAATTAGAAAAAGAGAAGTTGAAGAAAGAAAACACAGTTCTCGAAGCAAAGGCAAAAGCATACCAATCCGGCGAAGAAATTAAACAGCTGTATGAAGATGCAATCAAAATGCTCCGTGTTTACGGAGGACAGGGTGATGCAGAAGACTATGAGTACGAAGATTAAAACATACTCAGAACTTATCCAACTGCCAACGTTTATTCAACGTTATCGGTATCTAAAACTATCGGGACAGGTCGGTGAAGATACATTTGGCTATGAACGATATTTGAACCAGATTCTATATCATTCAAGCGAATGGCGACGATTCAGACGAGAAATAATTATTCGTGATAACGGTTGTGACCTCGGCTGTGACGGTTATGAAATTACAGGAAAGATTATCATTCATCATATTAATCCAATTACTCTGAAAGATATTGAACAGAGAAATCCTATGATACTTGATCCAGAGAATGTCATCTCTACAATTCACAATACACACAATGCAATACATTATGGCGACGAGAGTTTACTTGTAACTGAACCTCTAATAAGGACACAGAATGACACTTGCCCATGGAAACAATAAGTGGGTAGAAAGGAGGAGCAGCTATGGAGAATAAAATTCTTGATGATGTAAAAGTTGGAATCGGTCTTATGCCTGAGTATACGGCATTTGACGAGATATTAACGATTCACATTAACTCTGTCTTTATGATTCTCACCCAGCTTGGAGTAGGACCATCGGGTGGCTTTCGCTTAAGTACTGGAAGCGAAACTTGGGCAGAGTACCTACCAGATGGATTTGAGAACTTTGAATCGGTAAAGAGCTATATCTGTCTTAAAGTTCGTCTTCTGTTTGACCCACCATCAAGTTCAACACACATGAACGCTATTAATGAATCAATTAAAGAACTCGAATGGCGTCTGAACTTCGAAGCAGAATTACAATCAAAATGATTTCAAGAAAGAAGGTGAAAACTGAGATGAACGATTATGTAGTAATAAGAGATTCCGATACAGAAGAACTATACCACCACGGAGTTAAGGGTATGAAATGGGGAGTTCGACGATACCGAAATAAAGATGGAAGTATAACTGAAGCTGGAAAGAAACGTTACGCTCGAGACGCTAGAGAGAAAGAATTCAACAAATATGATGAGTCTAGTGGCAAATACTATAACCAGTCAAAGAAAAATGGTCGAAGTGACTTGGAGTTTGATGCAAATCGATATGCAAAAGAAGATACTGAGCGCAGTAAAAGATTAGTAGATTCTAGCCGTAATCTATCTAACGATTTAAAACGTACCGTTGATACATCTAATCGAAATCGTAAAGTTCCAAAGATGGATTTGTCAAACATGACTGATCAGGAAATGCGTAGCCAGATCAATAGAGAAATCTTAGAACGACAGTATGACGATATGTTTAATCCGCAAAAAGAATCAAAAGGTAGAGAATACGCGAGTAGAACTCTGGAAACAGCCGGAAACGTACTAGCAGCTACCAGCTCTGCATTAGGAATAGCTTTAGCTATTAAAGAACTAAAGGGGTGATTAACGTGAGCAAGTTATACCACCACGGAGTTAAGGGTATGAAATGGGGAGTTCAAAAATACCAGTTCGCTGATGGGACTCGAACCCCGGCTGGTATTCAGCGGTACTATGCAAACAGGTCATCTGGACAATTTGCCAGAACCGCTGCGTTATCAAGAATGCGAGTAAAAGACCTTAGTAATACGTGTCGTAGAACTGCTGATTATTTGAGCTAATTATTCTATTACACCATCCAAGAATACCTGTAGCGATTTCTTAGCGATGACGTTTGTTCCAACGAAATCAAACCCGGCTCCAACAACGCCACCAACGACCGGCACCATTTTTCCAAGGTTTATAATTCCTGTAGTTCCAAACTTCGTAATAAAACGTTGCGCAACTTTTTGATTAATTTTCTTAAGTGCTTCGCCAGGAATTTTCTTAATCATATTGGTGGTTAACTGCCTAGAAAATTTAATGCCGGCTTCACGACATACCTTACTCATTGAAGCCCCAGTCAGACAAAGGAATGCTAATGACTGAACCTCATCGTCTGAAGGGTTGTATCCACCAATAATAGCGATAGTCGCAATCATTCGAGCTGGATATAAATTACGCTAGTTAAGTTGGCTGGAATAGCTACAGGCATAGTTATGATTCCGCCGAGACTGGTTAGAAAACCTGACGTAGAACATTTAGCCACTTGCCACTTTACAAATTCAGACGCAGCCTTATTCGGATCTTTGTATTTTTCTATGTAATGCTCAGCGAGTTCGTAACAAGATTGAGTTTTTGGTAACCCGCCAAGAGCCATCGCATAGCATTTATTCAATACTGATGTTACCTGTTCTTCGGTTATTATTTCCTTAGCCATAATATATACCTCTAACTTAATTTTCAAAAATTATTAAAAATATTATAACACAAAAAATAAAAAAATACCAATAGAAAGTAGGACAATAATGTATTAAAAAAAAAATAACGCTAAATTTGTAGTTTCAAGAACTAGTAACTCAGAAGAACTCTATCATCATGGTATTAAAGGTATGAAGTGGGGGTCAGGAAATATCAGAATTCAGACGGAACTTTAACTGACCTTGGTAAAAATAAAGTATCTAAAGAATATAGAAAATATCTCAACAAAGCTAGTAAGGATATTAATAAAGGGTATTCAAAACGATATCGTAAGGCATACAACGAAGCCGCTAATGAAATGAATAACGGAAAGGCTGAGCAGTACAATAAAGAATACGACAAAAAAATAGGTAAAAGAGCTACTAACCATGACTACGCGAACGATAAATCATATATCGATGGATATGAAAAAATATTCGAAAAAAAAACTATGTCCAAGTATTATAATAGAGCATTAATCCAAGATATTTGTAGTAATTCAAATTATAAAAAGCTCAGCTGCTATGCACAAAATACTCGATAGAAAAATTCGATGATTATTCCAAATCAAATCTTGATGACATCGAATAATTAAGAAAACAGTTCAGATGAAAAGTAGGTGAATAAATTATGGCGTTAAGTAATACAGCGACTCCTATATATTATGGAAAGTTTCGAGACGCCGTAATGAGAGGCGAAATTCCAATCTGCGAAGAAGTAGAGATGGAAATGCATAGAATAGATGATCTGATAGAAAGTCCCGCGTTCTGGTATGACAACAGAGCTGTCGAGGGCTTTATTCATTACTGTGAGAACGAAATGACACTCACTGATGGTGAAGACTTACATCTACTTGATTCATTTAAACTTTGGGCAGAAGAGATTTTTGGTTGGTACTACTACAAAGAACGAAGTGTATATGACCCTGAACTTGGACGATACGTACAGAAGACAATTAAGAAACGACTCATTAATAAGCAGTATCTAATCGTAGCCAGAGGTGCTGCGAAGTCGATGTATGCTGCTTGTATTCAGAGTTACTTCTTAAATGTAGATACATCAACCACACATCAAATCACCACAGCACCTACGATGAAACAGTCTGAAGAGGTGTTATCGCCAATTCGAACTGCAATCACAAGAGCAAGAGGACCTCTATTTAAGTTCTTGACTGAGGGTTCACTGCAGAATACTACCGGATCGAGAGCAAACCGTCAGAAACTTGCGAGTACCAAGAAAGGTATTGAAAACTTCCTGACCGGCTCGTTGCTTGAAATTAGACCAATGAGTATCGATAAACTTCAGGGTCTAAACAGCCGTGTTAATACCGTTGACGAATGGTTATCCGGTGATGTGCGAGAAGATGTAATCGGTGCTCTTGAACAGGGAGCTTCCAAGAATGACGACTATCTTATCGTAGCTATCAGTTCAGAAGGAACAGTCCGAAACGGTAGTGGTGATACTGTCAAAATGGAATTAGCCAAGATACTTAAAAACGAGTATCGAAACCCACATGTATCTATCTGGTGGTACAAGCTAGATTCCATCGACGAAGTTGCTAAACCGGATATGTGGGTTAAAGCGAATCCAAACTTAGGTCTCACAGTAACTTACGAAACATATCAACAGGATGTAGAAAGAGCCGAGCAGAACCCAGCTGTTAGAAACGATATTCTAGCCAAACGATTCGGAATCCCATTGGAAGGTTATACATATTACTTTACATATGAAGAAACCCTACCACATCGACGACGAGACTTCTGGCAAATACCATGTTCGTTAGGAGCTGACTTATCACAAGGTGATGACTTCTGCAGTTTTACATTCCTATTCCCGTTACGCGATGGTACATTCGGAATCAAATCTCGTAACTATATCTCTTCTTTAACTCTAAAGAAATTACCAGCGGCTATGCGAACTAAATACGAGGAATTCATGGAAGAAGGTAGTTTAGTTGTTTTAGAAGGTACTGTCCTTGATATGATGCAAGTTTATGAGGATTTGGATCAACATATTATCGACTGCGATTATGATGTTCGATGTTTTGGGTATGACCCTTATGGAGCTAAAGAATTTGTAACAAGATACGAGCAAGAGAATGGCCCATACGGAATCGAGAAAGTACCACAGGGTGCAAAAACTGAGTCAATTCCATTGGGTGAACTTAAAAAACTGTCAGAAGAGAGAATGCTTATATTTGACGAAAGTATCATGACATTCGCAATGGGTAACTGTATAACCCTTGAAGACAGTAATGGAAATCGTAAACTATTCAAGCGTAAACGAGAACACAAGATAGACTGTGTTGCCGCATTAATGGATGCATTTATAGCTTGGAAACAAAATAAAGATGCTTTTGAATAAGGAGACTAGCATGAAAGACTATATTATAACAAGAGCTAACGAAAGCAACAGAGACATAAAACACATGGCGAAAGCAGATAAAAAACTTAATAAATTAGATAATAAAATTTCTAAGAAATACACCAAAGCCGAGAAAGTCTATAACAAATACACAAAAGTTGCAGGCCGTCCGGCTTTTTTTAGATCTGAATCTACAATTAATAACAAGAAAAGAAAGTTTAAAACAGCAGATGCCCGATACGCTAATAGTGTCAACAAAGCGAACAAGTGGTATAAGAACATGGCTAATACCTTCAAAGATATTCCAATTAAACTTACTAGCCAACAGCAGACACTTGGACGGAAATACGCAGAAGCTATGAAAACACGATTCGAGAAATCGGGCTTTGATAGACGGTAGGAGGTAAAAATCAAAATGAGATTATTTGACACTCTCCGGCATAGCTGGGACGTATTTAGGAATAGAGAACCTACTTATTTAAATAGAGGGTTTGCCTCATCATATAGACCAGACCGGACTCAGTTATCAAGAGGTAATGAACGATCGATAGTAACATCTATATTTAATAGAATTGCAATAGACGCATCATCTGTAAATATCAAACATTGTAAAGTTGATAAAGATGGGCAGTTTATAAAAGAGATTGATTCAGCTATGAATAACTGCTTCAGTTTGGAGGCAAACATAGATCAGACCGGACGAGCATTCATGCAAGACGCTGTTATGAGTATGCTCGATGAAGGTACAGTCGCTATAGTACCAATTGACACAACATTCAATCCAGCTAAAACAAACTCATATGATATTTTATCTATGAGAACAGGTAAAGTAGTTGAATGGAGTCCGGAACATGTAAAAGTACGGTTGTATAACGAACAAACAGGACGTCATGAAGAGATACTCCTTCCGAAGAAATTGGTAGCGATAGTTGAAAATCCACTATACGCAGTAATCAACGAGCAGAACTCTACAATGAAACGGCTTATGCATAAATTGGTATTGCTAGATGCGGTTGACGAATCTACCGGTTCTGGTAAACTCGATATGGTAATTCAATTGCCTTATACAATTCGCTCTGCGGCAAGACGTAATGAAGCTAAAAAACGAATGGACGATATTGAAGAACAATTAAAGGGTCCGTATGGTATTGCATATATCGACGGTACAGAAAAAATTGTCCAGTTGAACCGACCGGTTGAGAATAACCTCATGAAACAGATTGAGTATCTTACAAATCTTTTATACAGTCAACTTGGACTTACGCAAGAAGTAATGAACGGTACTGCTGATGAAAAAACGATGCTTAATTACAATAATCGTACCATAGAGCCTATCTTATCGGCAATCGTCGATGAAATGAAGCGTAAATTCTTAACAAAGACTGCTAGAACGCAACGACAAACTATTAAGTTTTTTAGCGACCCGTTCCGTTTAGTACCAGTTAACGATATTGCGGAAATTGCAGATAAATTTACTCGTAATGAGATTCTTACAAGCAACGAGATTCGACAACTAATTGGCATGAAACCATCAACAGACCCTAAGGCTGACCAGCTTATTAACAGTAATCTGAATCAACCTGAATCAGCGATACGAATACCAAGTACGAAAATTACAGCAAACAATAGTTATATAGAAGACATTGGTAAAAAATATATACAATCATTAGGAAACATGAAACTATCTAATTTACCCGGATTTGGGTAAACAACATCAAATCTAATCTCATTAAATCTAATGAACTTTTCAATTTTAAACATTAAGAGACAATTCCATATTGTGAGACTTTGACAAGCCATCATTTGTATTTGAGATGACGATACATTGTAACTTATAAACCTATTATACCTATAGAAAACGGAGGTAAATCAAAATGGCTAAACCATACGATTGTTCCGGATGGGCAACAAGAGCTAATATGCTCTGTTCAGATGGACGAACTATTCGTAAAAATGCCTTTGAAGAATGCGACGGTAAAACAGTGCCAGTGGTTTGGAATCACGAACATGATGATCCGAACGCCGTGCTAGGACATGCTGTATTAGAGAATCGCGACAACGGAGTATACGCCTATATTTCATTCAACGATACTGAAGCTGGACAGAACGCTAAAGCACTTGTTCAGCATAAGGACATTGATCGACTGTCTATTTGGGCTAATAAACTCAAACATCTGGGCGGAGATGTTATTCATGGAGTTATTCGTGAGGTCAGCTTAGTCCTCGCTGGAGCAAACCCAGGAGCAGTTATTGATTCAGTAATAGCACATGAAGACAACACCGACGAAGAGGCAATTATACGTTGCGGAGAATACATCGAATTCGGTGACGAACTCACACATTCAGACGATGGAAAGAAAGGAGAAACAGAAGTGGCGAAAGCTAATGAGAAAAAGGGTAACAATAAGACCATTAACGATATTTTCGATACCCTCACAGAAGAACAGCAGAACGCGGTATACGCATTACTTGGTATGGCGGTAGAAGACAAAGGTAAAGACAAGAAAGAAGAGAAAAAAGAGAAAAAAGAGAACAAAGAGCCAGACGAAGTAAAGCATGCCGATTCAGAAAGCGAATCAGAAGAAACCATAGGCGATATATTTGAAACATTAAATGATAAACAGAAAAAAGTAGTATACGCATTAATTGGAATGGCTGCCGAGGAAAGACTCGGGGATGACGACAACGATAAAGACAAAGACAATGATGACGTAGAGCACTCAGAAGAAGGAGAAACAGACTGTATGAAACATAATGTATTCGATAAAGAAACAATGAAAAAGGACCAGGAAATTCTTAGTCATTCTGAATTCAATGAAATTATGGATGAAGCCAGAAGACGAGGAAGTCTTAAAGATGCATTCCTTGAGCATGGTATTACAGACATCGATGTCCTGTTCCCAGATGCACAGACTATTGATAAGACACCAGGGTTCATTCAGAGAAACAATGATTGGGTAACTGTTGTTATGAATTCTGTACATAAAACACCATTTGCGCGTGTTAAATCTATCTTTGCTGATATCACAGAAGATGAAGCTAGAGCAAAAGGATACATTAAAGGGAAACAGAAGAAAGATGAAGTATTCAAAATGCTGAAACGTGTTACTACACCAGTAACAGTTTACAAGAAACAGTCATTGGATAGAGACGACATACTGGATATCACAGACTTTGATATGATTCCATGGCTTAAAGGCGAGATGCGTACGATGCTGGATGAGGAACTTGCACGTGGATTCCTGTTCGGTGACGGACGTAGTACATCTGCTGAAGACAAGATTAATGAACAGAACATCAGACCAATTTGGACAGACGATGATGTTTATACAGTTAAATCTGAGATCACTATTACAAAAGCTACAACTGCTGAAGAGAAAGCCCAGGCATTTATCAAAGCTTGTATCAAGTCCAGAAAAGAATACAAGGGTTCTGGAAACCCTGATATGTTCATGTCCGAGGATATGCTTACAGATTGTTTACTTCTTGAAGATAAAAATGGAAGAGTTATCTATGACACAGTAGAGAAACTTGCTACAAGACTTCGCGTAGATAAGATCATCCCTGTTCCAGTTATGGAAGGATTGTCCAGAATTAAAGGGGCTAATACTCATTTCCTTGCTGGTCTGTATGTAAACCTTAAAGACTATAACGTAGGTACAGATAAGGGCGGAGATGTAACAATGTTTGACGATTTCGACATTGACTTCAACAAACAGAAATACCTGATCGAGACAAGATGTTCAGGAGCTATGTCCAAACCATATGCAGCTGTAGCAATAGAATTCGTGCAGGCAACAACCGATATTGCTGCCTAATAAATCAAAATGGAGGAATTAGTATGTCTAAATGGTATGGAAAAATAGGATTTGCAGCAAAAGATGTAGAGATTGAACCTGGATACTACGATAACACTATTGTAGAACATCTATACCAAGGTGATGTACTTTCCACAAACTGGAAACGACAAGTTTCTACAGAAAGGGTTGGCGATGATATTAATCTATCAAATCAGATTAGTATACTTGCTGACCCTTATCTTTTATACCACTATTCATCAATCTTATACCTCGAAGTCATGGGTACTTTATGGATCGTTACCGATGCGAAAATTGAGCATCCACGATTAATACTTACTGTTGGAGGTGTATACCATGGGAACACGGCTGGAACTACAGAGTAAACTAGAAGAACTACTTGAATCGTCAGAAGTATATTACAACCGACCTGACAAAAGATTGATGAAATATCCGGCAATAGTGTATAGCAAAGGAGTACCGAAGGTAAAACGAGCTTCTAACGAAGTTTATAAATTAGACAATCGATACAACATCACAGTTATACACAATCGTCCGGACCACCCAGTGATTGATAAGATACTGCGTTTGCCACTCTGTTCGCCTGACAGAACATATAAGGCAGACAATCTCTACCATAACACGTTCACTTTATATTTTTAACAATAGGAGGACAACACATGACAAAACTTAAATGGGACCAGACTGGAGAAAAACTCTATGAGACTGGTGTAGATAAAGTTGTACTTTTCCCTATAGAATCCACGGGACAGTACGGACCGGGAGTAGCTTGGAACGGCATTACAGCTGTTAACGAGAGTCCATCCGGAGCGGAACCATCACCGCTGTACGCAAACAATGGTAAATATCTTAACCTTGTTTCTAACGAGGATTTCGCTGCCACTATTGAAGCTTTTATGTACCCAGACGAATTTGAAGAATGTGACGGATCTAAAGAAGTTGCTCCAGGAGTAACAATTGGACAGCAGAAGCGTAAAGTATTTGGTCTTGCTTTCAGAACACTCCTCGGAAACGATGTAGATGGAAACGACCATGGATATAAACTTCATCTCGTATATGGATGTCTGGCAGCTCCGTCTGAGAACGGTCACTCAACCGTAAATGATAGTCCTGAGGCTGGAACAATGTCTTGGTCAGTGTCAACATCACCTGTAGAAGTAGCTGACGCTAAACCAACCGCTACGGTAGTTATCGATTCTACAAAGGCTGACAAAACTAAACTTAAGAAGCTTGAGGATATGCTGTACGGAACGGAATCTGTTGAGCCAAAATTACCACTTCCAGAAGAAGTAATTACGCTTATGAAAGAGGCCTAGAATGTAGTCTATAACTATTAATATCAAAATAGATAATTAAAGAGGCTCCACTGTCAAAGGTGGAGTCTTTGTTTATACGAAAGGAGTATCAATATTATGTTAAAGAAAACTATTACATATACAGACTATAACGATAATGAGAGAACAGAGGATTTTTATTTTAATTTCTCCAAGGCTGAACTTACAGAGATGGAGCTTAGCACTGTTGGCGGACTCACTGAATTAATTGAAAAAATCGTTAATACACAGGATGGACCGAAACTTGTTAAAATTTTCAAAGATTTAGTTCTAAATGCCTACGGGGAGAAGAGTGCAGATGGAAAACGGTTTGTTAAGACTGAAGAGATTAGAAATGCGTTTGCTCAGACAGAAGCATATTCAGAGCTCTTTATGGAATTAGCTACTGATGCTAATGCTGCGTCAGCTTTTATTAATGGAATTATGCCAAAAGATTTAGATAAGACAGCCACAACATCTATTGCTACCGCATGAAACAACAATGAGGTGTGACGATGCTTAAGCTAATAATTCCTAAAACAGAACTGTTTGACAATGCGACAGGAGAGTTCATAAACATAGATGAAACGGTATTGACATTAGAGCATTCTCTCATCTCAATTTCAAAATGGGAAGCTAATTGGGAGTTACCGTATCTGACAACTAAGACGAAAACCAGAGAGCAGACCATTGATTATATCAGATGTATGTCGCTTAAACCAAATGTGGACCAAAATGTGTACCGCTGTATAACAAACGAACATATAAAAGCTGTAAATGATTATATAAACAAACCAATGACAGCCACTACTTTTTCGGATAAGAACAAGAGCGGTAAAAACAAGAAAATAACAAGTGAAGAGCTTTATTACCAAATGATTGAACTTGGAATACCAGTAGAATTTGAGAAGTGGCATCTTAACCGATTGATGACACTGATTCATGTTTGTGTAAGTTATAAAACACCTGGTAAGAAACGAAGTACAGCTGATATTATTCGAGATCATAAGGCTATAAATGCCGCAAATCGAAACCGATTTAAATCAAAAGGTTAAAGAAAGGAGATACGATACATGTCAGTATATAACGTACTTGGTTGTCGATCTCTTCATATAGAAGAAATGTCAGGCAACATTGACGAAGTGAATGAAAACCGTAATGTTAAGAATAAAGTCATTGAACTACTTAGTGCTGCTGGTCATACAGTTTATGATTGTACAGATGATATGGGAAGAACTCAAGGACAGAATCTTAATAATATAAAAAAGAAATGTAATTCGCATCAAGCAGACCTTAATATAGCAATAGAAATTAACAGAGAGGACGATTACAAAACTAGTGGAGTAGAGGTGTTAAATCTAAACAAAGAAACATCCCAAATATCCGATAGAGTTTGTAACGGTATAGCAACGACCCTAGGAATCGAAAATAGAGGGTCCCTTTATACCGATGAAATGTACATTTTAAATAATACAGATGCTGCAGCCATTATTATCAAATGTTGTTTAGTTACCAGCAAGGTTAGCTATGAAAAATGGGATGCTAACAAATGTGCTCAGGCCATAGTAGACAGTATTCTTGATAAAAATAAGAAGTCGTTTACAGAAAAGCCTGTTAAACAGTCTAGCATAAAACAGATTGATAAGCCAACTTATAATAAGGCTAGTATAAGACGATGAACAACGAACCCCCTATCATCACGGCGTAAAAGGCATGAAGTGAGAAAATAGTTTAACAAGAGAGGACTATGAATAAAACATAGCCTTCTCTTTTTTATTTTTATAAAGGTGTAAATCAAAATGATAAGTTTTAAACAAAAGGGCGATTTTTCGAAGTTAAATCGATATTTCGAAAAAGTAAAAGAAGCTGCCAAAGTTGGTGTACTGGATAAGTACGGAAAAGCTGGGGTAGCAGCTCTGGCGTCAGCTACACCTACAGAAACTGGACAAACTGCAGCGTCGTGGACGTATTCCATAAAACGAGCAGGGAGTTATGTGTCCATTGAATTTTATAATTCAAACATTAACAAAGGCGTTAATATCGCACTTATATTACAGTACGGTCATGGTACTGGTACAGGCGGTTGGGTTGAAGGGCGCGATTATATAACCCTGCTATCCAACCAATATTTGATCAACTTGCAGAAGAGGCTTGGAAGGAGGTTACCAGTATATGAGCAGAACAATTGACGAACGTGTTGTTGAAATGCGGTTTGATAATGCCCAGTTTGAAAAAGGCGTAGCAACAAGTATATCAACTCTGGACAAGCTAAAAAAGAGTTTAAACTTCAAAGATTCTTCCAAGAGTCTTGAAGAAATAGGAACCGCTGCTAAAAAAGTAGACATGACGCCATTAACTAACGGTGTTGAAACGGTTAGAGCAAAATTTTCAGCCATGGAAGTTATTGCCATCACGGCATTAGCTAACATTACTAACTCAGCTATAAACACCGGTAAAAGGATTGTATCAGCTATAACCACACAGCCAATAAAAGACGGTTTCACCGAATATGAGACTCAGATGAACGCTGTACAGACTATCTTGGCGAATACGCAAAAAGAGGGAACTAATGTCAAAATGGTTAACGCTGCTCTTGATGAATTGAATCATTATGCCGATAAGACCATTTATAACTTTACAGAAATGACTCGTAATATCGGTACATTTACAGCTGCTGGTGTAAAACTAAATACTTCGGTTTCGTCAATTCAGGGTATTGCTAACCTTGCTGCTGTATCCGGTTCAACATCTCAGCAGGCATCGACAGCAATGTATCAGTTATCGCAGGCGTTAGCTGCCGGTACTGTAAAACTTATGGACTGGAACTCGGTTGTTAACGCAGGTATGGGTGGTCAGGTATTTCAGGACGCATTAATAAGAACTGCTGAACATCTGAAGACCGGAGCCAAAGCTGCCATTGACGCAAAAGGTTCGTTCAGAGAATCACTGCAGACTGGGTGGTTAACGACTGAAGTTCTTACACAAACCCTTGACCAATTTGCAACAGCAGCCGATACGCAGGAAGAATACCAAGCGGCTGTTAAAAAGTTTTTAGACCAGGGATATTCTGAAGAGCAGGCCAAACAGATGGCAGACATGGCAAGAACCGCAGGAGCAGCTGCTACAAAAGTAAAAACTTTCTCACAGTTGATTGATACCCTTAAAGAGGCTCTAGGTTCTGGATGGACTGAAACCTGGAGAAACATAATTGGTGACTTTGAAGAAGCTAAAGAGTTGTGGACTTCAGTAAGCGATGTTCTGAGCGATGCTATCAATAAGTCATCTGATGCACGAAATGCTATTGTGAAAGAATGGGCTAACCTCGGTGGTAGAACCGCATTGATAGATTCCTTCAGAAACGCATTTAATGCCCTGTTATCAATAATTACTCCAATTAAGGAAGCTTTTAGCTATGTATTTCCTCCGGCTACAGCAAAGCAGTTACTTGCTATAACAGAGGGGATTAGAGATTTAACGGCTAAGATGAAACTCTCTGACCCGATTGCTGCAAAACTAGAGAAGACCTTTGAAGGACTATTCTCAATAGCGTCTATTGGCATTAAAGCAATTGGAGGGATAGGTAAAGCGTTCCTTCAACTAATCACGTCAAAAGGCATTAGTAATTTAGCAGAACACATATTGACCATAGGTGAAGCTATAGGCGATGCATTATCACGATTTAATGATAGTTTCAAAATGGATGATATATCTAATAGATTAGGAAAAGTTGTTAGTATTATTTCAGCGACACTTAACGGTTTGTTAGATTTATTGGACTCCGTATTCGGAGCAGTAAATAATAAATTTCACATAGACGGATTTCTAAATGTGTTAGCGTCTATGAAAGATGGTATATCTAATGTCTTCGAGTATATTTCAGATAAGTTTAAAAACATATCAACCGTATTTGCGAAGATAAATGACATCATAACAAGTGTTATATCTACCATAAGTGGATATGTTAAACAATTCGTTGACTGGGTAAAAGAAAACTTTACTCTCGGTGACTTATTTGCTGGTCTTGTTGGTGGCGGAATCTTCGTTACGATAAAGAAAATAATAGATCTTGTTCAGACAATTAAAGATAAAATCGAAGAATTATTTGGAAAAAGTAAAGACAGTAAACTCGGGCAGATAGTTGAGAAATTTAATAATGCTCTTGATTCCATGCACGATTCTTTGGAAGCATTTACTACCGGCATTAAAGCCACAGCATTGTTAGAAATTGCACTTGCTATAAGTTTGTTAGCTGGCGCTATGAGTAAGATATCACATCTAAGCGGTGAAGATATTGGTAAGTCACTTGTTTCGATAGCGTCGTTGTTTACCATGCTTAATTTATCATTTAAATCAATGAATAAATCTTTAAGTAAGTATGATACAAAAGGTGTTATTAAAGCCGCTGGTTCTATGCTTATTATGTCAACGGCACTTAATATACTTACAAACGCTATGGTGAAGCTATCAGGATTGTCATGGGACGAAATTGCCAAGGGCTTGGTTGGGACCGGAACAGGTTTATTTACATTATGTATCGGCCTTAAGAGTATATCTGATGTTAAGATATCAGTGTCTACTAGTGTTGTTTTATTAGCATTAGCTAAGAGCTGTGAAATGCTTGGCGATGCAATGACTACGTTTGCAACATTATCGTGGTCTGAGATTGCTAGAGGTCTTGTCGGTATGGCTGGGTCACTCAAAATATTTACTACCGTACTAGACAAACTTGGTAAATTCAGTGGTGGAAAATCCGTATTAAGCAGTGTAGGTATGCTTATAGCTGTCCAATCGTTAGATAAGTTAGCTTCTGGATTAGCTAAATTTGGGGATATGAGTTGGAGTAGTATCGCACAAGGCCTTGCTGGAATGGGCGGAGCTCTTACAGAACTTACAGCTGCACTTACGTTCGTTGGTAAATTTGCTGGTTTTTCAAGTATATTTGGAGCAGGTGCGATATTAATAACCGTACAAGGACTTGATACAGTAGCAGAAGCTCTTAAAAAATTCGGAAGCATGAGTTGGGATGCTATTAAAAAGGGTCTAACCGGAATGGGTGTGGCTCTAGGCGAAATAGCAACAGTAGTAACCGCTGTAGGTAAACTCGCTGGCTTTTCAAGTATATTTGGAGCAGGCGCAATCTCCATGGTTATATCCGGACTAGATACTATGACCGATGCGTTTATGAAGTTTGCAATGATAACGTGGGACGATATAGCTAAAGGATTAGCCGGGATGGGTGAAGCTATCGGCGAACTTGGTATAATACCCGGATTGGTCGGAAAATTAGCTGGATTTTCAGGCATTATAGGATCTGGTACGATTCTTCTGACAATACAAGGTTTATCTGATATTGCTAATGCTATGCAGAGATTCGCATCAATGTCGTGGAGTAGTATCGCACAAGGCCTTGCTGGAATGGGTGGAGCTCTTACAGAAGTAGGTATTATATCAGGACTGTTAGGCAAAATGTCGGGCATGTCGGGTATACTGGGTTCTGGTGCAATTCTCATAGCAGTACAAAGTCTTGGCGATTTAGCTGATTCATTTCTCAAATTTTCATCAATTAGCTGGGCGAATATAGTACAAGGTCTTGCTGGAATGGGCGGAGCTTTATCAGAAGTAGCTATTATATCGGGAGTGTTAGGTACATTAGCCGGAGCATCTGGATTACTAGGAGCTGTTACTATACTCATAGCAGTACAAAGCCTTGGCGATTTAGCTGAAGCACTACAGAAATTTGGTGCCATGTCATGGGATGAGACCGCAAGAGGATTAGCCGGAATGGGTGAGGCACTAGGTGAGCTTGGAGTAATATCTGGACTTATTGGTATGCTTGCTGGTGGAGCAGGACTTCTTGGAGCAGCTACCATATTTGTAGCAGTACAAGGACTTGACGATTTGGCGGAAGCTCTTAAGAAATTTGGGTCAATGGATTGGGATGAAATAAGCCGAGGACTTGCGGCAATGGGCGGAGCCTTGGGTGAAATTGCACTTGGCGGGCTTGTTAATACATTCTCTATATTGGGCTCATTGTCTATAGCAGCTGTAGCAGAACCTCTTGGTGTTCTTGCTGATTCAGTTAAGAAATGGGCTGACGTTACGGTCCCTGAAGGACTAGCTGACCAATTAGCGTCTCTAGCGTCAGGAATAATGAAGTTTACATTTGGAGGTCTTGGTGCTTCAGCTTTAAATGAAGCTGCTCCTGGTGTTAAAATGATGGCTGACGCTATTAAAGCGTGGTCTGGAGTTACCATACCAGCAGACATAGATACTGGACTTCAGAGTATCGCCTCCGGTGTTAAATCGTTCACATTAGCGTTTGTCGGCGGAATTACGCTTGATGGTATCATAGGGCCACTTAAAGAATTACCGTCAGCCTTGAATACTTGGAAGAATGTTACAGTTCCTAAAGATATTGAGAACGATATGAAAAAAATATCCAATGGAATTAAAGAATTCAGTTCAGCGTTTGTAGGAGGATGGACACTAGACGCTGTTACTGGACCAATAGGCGATTTAGCAGCGGCTATTAGTAAATGGAAAAATGTAAAAATACCAAAAGACCTTGATCAGGGACTAAGTTGTATAGCTAAAGGTATTAAAACATTTGCTTCAGCATTTGTAGGAGGCTGGTCATTAGGTGCAGTTACCGGTCCTATTGGTGAATTAGCAGATTCTGTTAACAAATGGAAAGGTGTTACGGTTCCGAAAGACATCGAAACACAATTAACTGGACTTGCTAATGGTATACGAGCATTTGATGTAGTACCTGATATAACACAGACCGTTGGTAATATCAGTTTCTTAACAGAGTCAATGAGTAGACTAAATGCAATACAGTTCGGTACTGTTTCCACAGGATTATCTATGCTTGCTTCTGCAATCCAAAATTTCGAATCTAACGTTTCGAGTCTAAGCGGAATTGGAGAAGCTCTCGTCACTAATCTAATCACACCAATTCAAAATGCACAAACAGTTTTACCGACCGCTGTTAGTCAAATGATTAATAGTGCTACTGGTATCCTTATAAATAGCGGCGCACAGTTTCAAACAGCTGGACAACAGGCTGCAACAAATTTTGTTAACGCCTTTATAACAGCCGGTCCACAAGCATACACAGCTATAACTACTATGATGACCACAATGTCATCAACAGTAATTAGTCAGAGTTATGTTATTATACAAGCTTTTAATACCATGCTGACATCTGTTGTAGCTGCAATAACCAGTAGACAGTCGTATTTTGTAACAGCTGGCTCAACGATGATGCTTGGTATGAGTGTAGGTATTAATTCTGGTTCAGCTGGAGTAATAGCTGCCGTATCATCAGCCATGAATAGCATAATATCATCAGCAAAAGCTCGAGTTACAGTATTTACATCAGTAGGACATCAAACCATGACATATCTAAGAACTGGTATTGCAAACGGAGCGCCAAACGTAATATCACAGATTAATGTGATAGTTTCTAATATTAAAAATAGGATTATTTCACGCTCTGCAGAGTTTACACAAGCTGGTAGGGTGTTGGTTAGTTCGTTATCCGGAGGTATTAGAGCAGGAGGAGCACAAGTTACAAGTGCAATATCAAGCGTATTACAAGGATGTTCGTCAGCTATAAGAAGCTACTACTATTCATTCTCACAAGCAGGTTCATATTTAGGACTTGGACTTGTATCTGGTATCAATTCAATGCAATCAGCAGTTTACAATGCAGGATATAGACTAGGTCTTCAAGCAGTGGCAGGAGAGAAAGCAGGTCAGAAATCACACTCACCATCCAAAGCTACTAGAAAAGCTGGTAGATGGCTCGGTGAAGGTCTCATTATCGGTATTAAAGAGGTTGCATCATCGGTTTATCGAACTTGCAAAACAGTCGGTAAAACAGCATCCGATAGTATAACAGAAGCATTGAGTATAGTAAATAATATTGATGAATGGGGCATCGACACAGACCCGTCTATTACAATTCACCCAGTACTTGACATGTCTAACATTAAGTCAGGCATTAACTATATTGATGGTTTATTAAATACAGACAAGAGTATTGCTTTATCAACTGGTTCTGGAAGTGTAATAAGTACTGCTAGTGTTGTAAATCAAAATGGAAACAATAGTGATATTATAAACGCTATTGATAAGCTCCGCAAAGAGCTGACAAATACTAAAGTAGGAAACACATACAACCTTAATGGAATCACCTACGACGATGGAAGTAATGTATCTAATGCTATACAGACACTTGTACGTGCCGCTAATATCGAGAGGAGAAGATAACATGGCGATAACAACATATACCGTTAGGCGTGGCGATACTCTATGGGACATCTCACAGACTTATGGATCTAGTATAGCTGGTAATAATATATTAGCCAAAATAGATACGTTAGTAGCTTTAAATGGTATTAGAGATAGAAATTTAATATATGTTGGACAGGTTTTAAAATTATCTGGAGGACCCTCATCTGGGTCTTCTGGAACACCTGCACCCGCACCGAAACCATCTGCTCCAGCACCGGTATTGCAAACGAGACCTGTTGTGAAGGTAGTAGCGTTACAATCTAGCAACAATACAAGTAGTAAAAACCGTGCTGTTTATGCAGAGTGGAGCTTTAGTCGTGCATATACGGAAAACTTCACATACAGATGGTACGAATATAAGTACGGTAAGTGGGTTATAGGAACAGTAAGCAATACTTCAGGTTCAAACGATGCATATTGCTTTTGCGAATATTCAGCAAGTGCCGAAGCTACAAAAGTTAAATTTGAGGTAATACCTAACCCATCTACATATAAAGATGCTAATAACAATGATGTAGCAAGATGGACTGGGGCTCAATGGTCTGTTGCAAAAGAGTACGATTTTAGTAACAATCCACCACTATCACCTGGAACACCAACGGTCACTATAGATGACCTAACACTCACTGTTAGTATATCGAATATAAAAGCCGATGAACTAGATGCAACAAGTATTAAATTTAATATAGTAAAAGATAATGCATCGAGTATACATACATCGGAACCAGTAACCATTAACACAGAGTCAAACTATGTCTCATACCAATATACAGTAGAGGTTGGGTCCAACTATACAGTACGAGCATGTTCTGTAAATTCAAAAGGTGCAGTTAGCGGGTGGTCTGATTTCTCCAGCAGCGTTGGTACGAAACCAGCTGCACCTAGTAGTATTACAAAATATAGGAGAAATAAGCGAACCGATGGAACAATATCTGCTTATTTGGAATGGAGTGCAGTTAGTAACGCAACCAAGTATAAAGTCGAATATACGACAGTAAAAAGTGACTTTGACAACGTATCTGGGAATATTAAGAATGCTGAGACTGACGATAAGAGAACTTCTATTGAAATAGTTGGTATAGGAAATGGAAACGATTACTTCTTCAGAGTTAGAGCGGTAAACAAACACGGCGAATCTGACCCAACAGAAATTGTTCTAATACCTATAGGAACACCGCCGGCGGCACCTACTACATGGTCATCGAATAATTCAGCATTTGTTGGAGACTCGATGGAATTAAACTGGATTCACAATCCAACTGATAATAGCAAACAATCCTATGGAGAGGTTAGTATCAAAATAGGAAACGAGACAGCATTTTCTTATATATTTAAGAACACAACAGACGACACAACGGACGAGCGCGAAGTAACAGAGAAGTTCACGTATGGTACAGCTATATCATATAAAGGACAATTAAGGGTGGCTCTCGATACTACCCATCCAAAATTAAAGAATGCCAAAATTCAATGGAAAGTTCGTACAGCAGGTGTCACTGATGAATTCAGTAATACTGCATGGTCTGTAGAACGTACCATTTATATTTACGAAAAACCAACACTAAATCTATCTATGACAAATGACTTGGCTGGAAGTGGTTCATTGATAACAATGTTAGAAACGTTTCCATTTTATATCAGGAGCAGCGTATCATTGTCATCTTACGAGTATCAGAAACCGATAGGATACCACCTAAGAATAGCTGCAGGTAGTAGTTATGAGACAGTAGACGATACTGGTAAAAATAGGATAGTAAACAAAGGCGATAGTGTTTATTCGAAATTCTTCGATACTTCGGAAACACTTATCGTTGAGATGTCAGCAAACAATATAGATTTAGAAACAGGAATTGATTATGAAGTGTACTGTACAGTAACTATGAATAACGGTTTGGTGTTAGAACAAGCCCATCAATTTACAGTTAATTGGGAAGATATTCGCTACACAATTGACGCTGATATTTCAGTGGATAATAAATCGTTCACTGCTATTTTAAGCCCGTACTGTATCAGTAAAGATGGAGATTTAATACCTGATTTGGAACTTTCTATATATAGGAGAGAATATGATGGTGCATTCACTGAAATAGCGACTGGAATTCCGAATAATAAGACAGCAGTTACAGATCCGCATCCGTCTTTAGACTACGCACGATATCGTCTGGTAGCCAAAGATATGTATACTGGAGCTATTAGCTTCTATGATATGCCCGGGTATAAAGTTAACGGCAATGCTATCATAATACAGTGGGATGAGATTTGGGACCCATTTGAAGCTAGCGATGTTGTAGAAATGAACGTACCGGAATGGACTGGTTCTATGCTGATGCTACCATACAATATTGATACAAACGATAATCGACAGACTGAAGTGACCTTTGTGAACTACGCCGGAAGAAAACATCCGGTAAGTTATTATGGAGAACATATAACCGAAAACCCGTCGTGGAACGTTGAAGTCGATGCTGAAGACACGGAAACGATATATGCTCTGCGCCGTTTATCACTATGGGCAGGCGACGTATATATCCGTGAACCATCAGGTCTTGGATACTGGGCTAATGTACAAGTATCATTTAGTACGAAACACCGAGAACTTACAATACCAGTAACTCTCGATATAACAAGAGTAGAAGGAGGTAAGTAACAATGCCTGATTGGACTAAGACCATGGAACAGTCGTTCGAATATTATGCTGTAAATCCGCATACCCTAGACGACGTAGCACTTATTGAAGACATAACTGAAAGTACGTTTGACAGAGACAGCAGCGCTGATACACTTGGCTCTGCTACAATAGACGCTACAAAATCAGTAGGAGAACAATACATCAGATGTTATCTTAAAACTATTCAAAATGGAATTACTGAAAAAACGGCAATAGGTACAGTTTTATGTCAAACACCTAAAACATCGTTTGATGGTTTGATTAAAGACATATCAATGGATTGTTATACACCATTAATTGAATTAAAGGAGAAGAAACCACCTCTTGGCTACACATTACGTAAAGGTACTAATATAATGGACACAGCACATCGTCTGATTAGTGAAAATGCTAGAGCTCCAGTGACTAAAGTTGAACATGTTTATGAACAATCCAGTGACGGAAAGCTCGAAGATAAATCGCCGATATTATATCAGGATTTTGTAGCAAATACTAATGATAGTTGGTTAAGCTATATTGTAGATCTTATAGCTAATGCCAACTACGAATTGGAATTAACAGAGCATGGAAATATTTTGTTTAATCCAAAGCAAGACATAGAGTCGTTACAGCCAGTATGGACATATAACGATGATAACAGTTCAATTCTATACCCAGACATATCAGTAAAACATGATTTATATGGGATACCAAACGTTGTAGAAGTAATATACTCTCACGGCAATGATTATAAGCATGCCATAGCCAAGAACGAAGATATCAATAGTCCTATATCAATTCAAAATAGAGGAAGAGAAATCATACATAGAGTTACAGACCCTAATCTAGCAGGATATGTAACAGAAAATCAAATCCAAGATTATGCGAATCGCGTATTAAAATCCTTATCTACAATTGAATATACAATAAGCTATAAGCATGCATATTGCCCAGTACGAGTTGGGGATTGTGTCAGATTAAACTACGAAAAAGCTGGAATGACAAATATCAAAGCAAAAGTCATTAGACAATCTATTTCGTGTAAACAAGGCTGTCCGGTTACAGAAACTGCAATATTTACATCTAAACTATGGGGGTGATGCTGAATGAATTTATCGTACGATATCATTTCACAGTTTGCAAAAGTTGTAAATAGCGATAAAAAAGAAAAGAACAGTGAATCAACAGTATATGGTGTTATCGTAGCTGATGGTAATGGTAACCGATACGTAAAACTAGACGGGTCTGACCAATTGACACCATTGTCAGATGATGAACGTCCAAGTGCCGATTCCACAACCGCAAATACAGCGATAGGGGATAGAGTAGCAGTTACAATAAAAAACCATACTGCCACAATTACCGGAAACACATCATCACCATCAGTCCGTACAGATGATTTCGATGAGTTACACAGTGGTGTGGAACAAATCGTAGAGTTCGATAACGCAATAATAAAGAAAGTCCAAGCCAATGAAGGATACATTAAGAAATTACAAACTGATAAAGCTGAAGTGGGTGACCTGTCAGCGGCAAATGCTAAAATCGAAGAGTTAGAGGCAAACAAAGCTAGTGTTAAGGACTTAAAAGCTGCTAAAGGTGACATTGATGATCTTAAAACTAAGAACTAGATGCTGAGGTAGCCAACGTTAAGTATGCGACTATTGAAAATCTAAAAGCGACGAACGCGAATGTCGGTTCCATCGCTAGTAATCAAGCTAATTTCGAAGAAGCTGTAGTTCGAGATTTCTCGGCGGTTAATGCTGACATCAATAATTTGAAAACAAAGAAGTTAGATGCTGAAGATGCTAAGATGCATTATGCCGATATCGATTTTGCTAATATAGGAAAAGCCGCCATCGAGGCATTTTATGCTAAATCTGGCATTATCAAAGATTTAGTCATAGGTGACACAACAGTTAGCGGTAAATTGGTTGGCGTAACTATTATCGGTGATTTAATCGAAGGTGGAACTGTAAAAGCTGATAAATTGGTAATTCAGGGAACAGATGGTCTTTATTATAAGTTAAATACTGACGGCATGAAGACCACCGCTGAACAGACTGAATATAATAGTTTAAATGGTTCCATTATCACAGCAAAAACAATAACTGCTGAAAAGTGTAATATTCATGATTTAGTAGCATTTGACGCCACTATAGGTGGATTTACGATAACTGACGACGCCATATATTCAGGTGTTAAAAATAATATTAATACATCGATTCATGGTACATATATAGATAAAAATGGACAAGTTGCTTTTGGTGACAGTGAATCGTATTTAAAGTATTATAAAGACTCCAAAGGAAAATGGAAACTTGAAATAGTAGCTGATAATATACGATTCTCGTCTAGTGACAAGACCATTGCTGAAGAGGTCAATGATATTAAAAGCGATGTTGGAAATGCCATAGCCTCAGTATATGCTGAATATTATTTGTCAACATCTACGACTTCCGCTACAGGTGGGTCATGGAGTACTGAAGCACCGCAATGGGTTGACAGTAAATATATGTGGAGTCGTACAGTAATCACCTATAATAATGGTAATATTGACTATTCTCCAAATCAAAATGGAGTTTGCATTGCAGGAGCTAAAGGAACCACTGGATTACAAGGATACAGCTTAGTTGCTCATGTTACAAGAGAAAATAACACTGAAAACTGGTGGAATGTATACGGAGAAGTAGGACATACGGAAATCTGGGACAATACAGCGAGTATTAGAAATAACTGTCGTGTTGGTGATATTTTTGCGGTTGTTGGAACAGCTAGTGATACCGGAAATTCGCATATAGCTTATTACAGAAGTGACACAGCTTCTGGCGATTTACATGGTGTATGTATAAGCCATATCGTTACGCCGAGAGGAGCTAAAGGTGAGAAGGGCGATACTGGAAAAGGTGTAAAATCAACTGAAATTACATATCAGTCAAGTACTTCGGGAACAACGATTCCGACAGGTACTTGGAACACGTCAATCCCATCAGTAGTAGCAGGTTCGTTTTTATGGACTAGAACTATTATTACATACTCAGATAATACAAAGTCGACATCATACTCTGTTGGACAGATGGGTAAGACTGGAGCTGACGGAAAAGGCGTAAAATCAACATCCATTATGTACCAAGCCGGAAGTTCTGGCACATCTGCACCAACTGATACATGGGTTGAATCTGTACCGGCAACTAGTGCTTTAAAACCATTTTTATGGACAAAGACTGTTATAACTTATACCGATAACACAAGGTCAACGTCATATTCTGTTGGAAGTACACCCGATAGTATTCAGATTGGTGGTCGAAATTTATTCTTAGAAACTGGTGTCGAGTATTGTAATAATCAATACGATGTCGCTCAATACAAACCAGCAAATGAGCCATTAAAGCCTGGAGAAGTTTATACCATAACTTTGTGTGTAACCCCTGCAAAAGATAATATCAGGATCAGTCCATATGTCTCAGGAGGGTATGTAGTTATTACGTCGATGGGGTTTGAAGGGACTGGAAAGCAAATTGTAAGCTCTACATTTATGATGCCGAAGTACTATAGTGGACGTACACCAAACGACAATGTTGGGTATTCTTATATAACATTATATCGTTTTCCAAATGACGGTACAGTTATTGGTAATACTACAATACATTGGATGAAAATTGAAAAAGGTAATAAAGCTACAGACTGGACACCTGCACCAGAAGATATTGAATTGAAATTTACCGAAACCAATACAAGATTAACAAGAGCTGAAACATCTATTTCAAACAATTCTAACGAAATTAGTCTTAAAGCATCCACAGAATCTTTAACCGAATTAGCAAATAAAGCAAACGCAACTGATAAAGCATTATCGGATGCTCAAATACTAATTCAAAAAAATATGGACGCAATTGCAACACTGACTTCTCGTGATTTCAAAGTAGAGTTTACCACTATCACTAATCAGATTGCAAAGGTTAATGGTGATTTGACGGCTTATAAGAACGAAGTCGGTAACTGGATGAGGTTTGACGCTGACGGAAATCTGGTGCTAGGCGCAACCCGTGTTCCAGGACAAGATGCGTATGAACTAAAACTTAAGAAAAATAGGATTAGCTTTATGTTAAACGACAATGAAGTTGCTTATATAAGTAGTAATCAATTATACATCTTAAACGCAGTTGTAGTTATGAATTTTAGAGTAGGATATATCGAATGGGTTACACGTGGTAATGGTAACACAGGATTAGTACCACGATATAAGGGGGTGTAAGTATATGGCCGGAATAGGTAGAATATACGTTACTGCTGTAAGAAACGTCGGAGATATTAACCTTACACACCAATACGATGTAGATATACGCTTTGACATTGCTTTTGACTGGAGCGGTAAAAACCTAAACGGTGCAAAATTCTGGATATCATGCGATGGGCAAGATAGGTCCGGAACCGCAACATTCAATATTCCAAGTGGAGGAGCTGATCGAAATTGGCAATGGGGAAATATCGGTGGAACGCAAACCTTTCGCATTACAATGCCTAACAGCGGACAAGCAAAGACTATTGGATTTAGCGCTACTATTAATACTGATGTTAATCCACCAACGATTTCTGCCAGTGGTTCGTATCAATTAAGTGCTGTAACATGGCAACATACTGTATCCTACAATGCAAATGGTGGTTCTGGAGCACCAAAAAGCCAAACCAAGACTTATGGTAGCGTACTTACTTTAAGTAGTCAAAAACCCACAAGGGAAGGATATACGTTCCAAGGATGGTCTACTTCTGATAGCGGTTCCGTCAATTACTCACCTGGTGGTAAGTACGAAGCAGACAATAATATTACATTATATGCTGTATGGAAAATAAATACTTTTACTGTGTCTTTTGATGCAAACGGCGGTTCTGGCGCACCTGGAAGTCAAACCAAGACTTATGGTAAAGCTCTAACACTCAGTAGCACAATCCCGACACGAACAAATTACAATTTTAAAGGTTGGGCTACATCAAAAGACGCTTCGAGTGCCTCGTATAGTGCAGGAGGAACGTATAATGTAAACTCTAGCATTACTCTATATGCTGTCTGGGAACTTGCATATTGGGCACCAAAAGTACGAAACATTGCACTTAATAGATGCAACTCTGACGGTAGCACAAATGAGTATGGTGAGTATTCCAAAGTAATATTCGATTGGGAATGTTGTCAGATTATTGGAACCAATCCTGTCAAATCAATTACTGTCGGGTATGCTCAAAATGGAACAAGTTCATATACAAACAGTGCTGTTTCGGCGTCTGGAAATAGTGGTAAGTCTAGTACCATTATCGGAAATAATGCCTTATCAGTAGAAAACGAATACATGATTCGAATAACAGTTTCTGATACAAAAGGCGGATCTGGTAGTATCAATGTACTTCTAAATAAAGCAGCATTTATAATGGATATTCTTTATGGGGGTAAAGGTATTGCTATAGGAAAACCAGCAGAGCAGGAAAACCTATTTGATGTAAATTTTAATGCGTTGTTTAGAAAAGGTGCACAATTTTTAGGAACAATGTCTGACGCAACAGGATGCCCTATAACAAATGGAATAGCTCTATACCAAGAGCCATGTGCGAATCCCGATACAACATTATATGAAACAATCGTAACTAATAAAGGGACTGGTGATTTAGGAAGTGGTTTTTGGTATATAAGAACTATATTTATAAATGGACGAACGACCAATACAAATAGAGTTCAATATGCATATCCTTATGATAGTGATAATCAGTCAGCTTTCAGATATTACCTTAATGGTAAGTGGTCACCATGGATAAAACACGATTCAGTAGTAGCTGAAGGCACATCAGGTAACTGGTATTACAAGAAATATGCTAACGGTTGGGCTGAAATATGGGGATATATTACAACAACTACCGCAAATAATTATACTTGGGACGGAAGTTGTAAAGTACAAGTATACTATCCGTTTACTTTCGTCGGGCAGGTTAGGTACTTCGCCAGTTTTGGAAGTAATAGTGATGCATGGGCTTCATTACGTTATGTTACCTCGTCGACAACTATGATAGAAGCATACGGAAAAAGAAATGACAACTCAAATGGTAAGGCTAGTTGGTTTAATTTCTATGTTGCCGGTCAATGGAAATGATATGAGGTGAGAAAATGCGATATGTGAACGAAAACTTTGAACCTATACAAGAAAGAGATATTGACTTAAACAAAGGATTTCTATCTCCAGCAAAAGTGATCAGAGATGATACAGAGCCGATAGATAATATTACTAAATTTGCGTGGGATGATACTGACTATGAAGAAGTTCAAGTATATAGTATAAATCCGAAGAAAGAAATAACACCACAAGATGACACTGATGCTATGGCTGTCGACCACGAATATCGGTTGACCTTATTAGAATTGGGGTTATAAATATATTTTATTTCAAAGAAAGGAGAATCCAAAATGACAGAACAAACTAAAAACGAATTAATTAAGGCATTTGCGTATGCTGCAACTCCAGAAAGTTTAAACGAAGTTGGACGATTAACAATTTCAGAAGCAGAAGATTTTCAGTCAAAATACGCTGCAGAAATTGAAGCAAAACAGCGAGAGCTTAGCGAAGGAGGATGGAAATGAGTAAACAATTAGTAATTGATGTATCTGAACATCAGGGTGTAATTAACTGGGAAGCTGCCAAACCGCATATTGCAGGCGCAATCATACGTTGTGGATATGGCGATAATTATGCAAGTCAAGACGATGTACAGTGGTCAAGAAATATTACAGAATGTGAGCGATTAGGCATTCCAAGAGGAGTATACCTATATTCATATGCGACCAATGATACGATGGCACAATCAGAGTTACAGCACATTCTTCGATGTCTCCATGGGCATAGTTTTCAATTGCCAATCTACTTGGACGTTGAACAGGCTGGAACCGAAGGGTACGCTGCTAGAGCTTGTCAAATCATCTGTGAAGGATTAAAAGCTGCTGGATATAAGCCTGGTGTGTACGCTAATACGAACTGGTGGAATAATTATCTTACAGGTGTGACAGCTTATACACGTTGGGTAGCGCAGTATAATAGTGTGTGTCAGTATAGCGGAAAACATGATATTTGGCAGTATACCTCAGATGGTAGTGTTCCTGGTATTAATGGACGTGTTGACATGAACTGGTGTTATACCGAATTCGGCAGTATCGCTGGTGGTGGAACAGCCGTATCAACGCCGACAGCAGCATCACAGAAACTGAAAGACCTCGGACAAGTAGACACAATCTACGAAGTGTATGCAGGCGGTAGATGGTGGCCTCCAGTAACCAATTACTCAGACTGGGCAGGTAGAGCTGATGGATACCCAATCACATACATTGCGATGAAAGTTACCAAAGGTAAAGTGCGTGCAAGAGTACATACAGCAAATGGATGGTTACCGTATCTTGAATTTGGTAACCGTTATAACAAGAACGATCTTACTAATGGTGTGCTTGGTAATGGTAATCCAATCGACGCTGTGGAAATCTATTACTACACACCAGCTGGTTATAAATACAAGAAAGCAGTATATCGTGTATCAGATCTAAAACATAACACTTTCTATTCAGAGCAATACGATAACGAAACTACGAATGGAATGGATGGATACGCAGGTCTGTTCGGGTCAGCAGTAGATAAATTCCAAATGAAGATTGCGTAAATATCGACTTAGCCTTTTTGCGAGTCTAGGAGGATATATGTTGTATAGAACATTAAAACGTATGATAGAACGTGGTAATACAGAAGGGATAGAAAAGAAATTAGATATCTTTTATGCGGCTAGTAAAATAACAGAAGCCGAGTATACCGAGTTATTATCATTGTATAACAATTCAGTGTCTAAGGAGGACTAAATATGGATTTTACAATTTTAAATCAATTTTTTGTACTGGTAGTGTTAGTTGCTTGTTTAGTAGTAGGATATATTATTAAGCATGCAACTTTTTTGAAGAAATTACCAAACGATGATATTCCAGTTATTTTAGCTGTGGTTGGAGCTATATTAAACGCAATAGTCTCAGGTGTATCTGTCGAATCAATTGTTTATGGTGCCGTTATGGGTCTGGCATCAACTGGGTTACATCAGCAGTTTAAAGCATTTGTTGACGGAAAAACACTAGCTAATTCACAATCTGATAATGAGGAGAATGTCTAATGAACTTTACTATTACAACAGACCAGATCATTTGGTTCTGTACATTTATCGGATTGTTATGGGGGTTATATAAGATTGTCAAAGAAGCTAAAAAGCCAAATGATGAATTACATAACTTAGTAGAAAAGCATGAGCGACTTCTCAATAAGGATAATCAGCGACTAGAGGAAGTAGAGACATCTAATCAGATGGTACTTAGATGTATGCTGGTTATAATTAATCATGAGATAACCGGTAATGGAATCGATAAGATGAAAGAAGCAAGAGATGAGCTGCAGGAATATTTGATTAAAAAATAATTAAAAAAGAAGAGAGCAGGTTCGCAAACAGAACTTACCCTCTTCTTTTTTTTTTGTTTGCATGTAGGAGTAGAATGTAGAAGCGATGTAGGAGTAATGTAGGAGTAACCTACTTTTTACCACTTTTTATGGCATCTACTAACACTCAAAAACCCCTATTTTACGCGAGTTCTTAGAACTTGCCAGCTTTAGCAGCTTCTTCTACGGAAACTGCAACTGCAACAGTCATACCAACCATTGGGTTGTTACCAGCACCGATCAGACCCATCATCTCAACGTGAGCAGGAACTGAAGAAGAACCAGCGAACTGTGCATCAGAGTGCATACGTCCTAATGTATCTGTCATACCATAAGAAGCAGGACCAGCAGCCATGTTATCTGGGTGAAGTGTACGTCCTGTACCACCACCTGAAGCTACTGAGAAATATTTCTTGCCCTGTTCGATACATTCTTTTTTATATGTACCTGCAACTGGATGCTGGAAACGTGTTGGGTTTGTAGAGTTACCTGTGATAGAAACGTCTACACCTTCTTTGTGCATGATAGCAACACCTTCACGTACATCGTTAGCACCATAGCAGTTTACTTTAGAACGAAGTCCGTCAGAGTAAGCGATTCTCTGAACTTCTTTCAGTTCTCCTGTGTAGTAATCATATTCTGTCTGTACATATGTGAATCCATTGATTCTTGAAATGATCTTTGCAGCATCTTTTCCAAGACCGTTCAGGATAACACGAAGAGGTTTTTTACGAACTTTGTTAGCTTTCTCAGCGATACCGATAGCACCCTCAGCAGCTGCGAATGATTCGTGACCTGCAAGGAATGCGAAACAGTCTGTATCTTCTTCCAGAAGCATCTTTCCAAGGTTACCATGTCCAAGACCTACTTTACGCTGGTCAGCAACAGAACCTGGGATACAGAATGCCTGAAGTCCTTCACCGATAGCAGCAGCAGCCTCAGCAGCTGTTCTACATTCTTTTTTAATTGCGATTGCTGCACCTACGATGTATGCCCAGCAAGCGTTTTCGAAACAGATTGGCTGAATACCTTTGATCTGATTGTAAACATCAAGACCGGCATCCTTTGTAATCTTTTCTGCTTCTTCGATAGAAGCAATGCCATAGCTGTTCAGTACTGCATTGATTTTATCAATTCTTCTCTCATATGATTCAAATAAAGCCATTTAATTGTCCTCCTGATTTATTTAACGCTTATTTTCCATAAAACGGACAAGTCCGTTCGTTGTGATTATTCTTTACGTGGGTCGATGATCTTAACAGCGTCAGCAACACGTCCGTACTGTCCTTTTGCTTTTTCCCAAGCTTCGTTTGGAGTATCTCCAGCTTTAACGAAGTCTGTGAATTTTCCAAGGCTTACGAACTGGTATCCAATGATCTCATCGTTCTCATCAAGAGCGATACCTGTTACATATCCTTCTGCCATCTCCAGGTAACGAGGACCTTTTGCGAGTGTTCCGTACATTGTTCCTACCTGAGAACGAAGTCCTTTACCAAGGTCTTCCAGTCCAGCTCCGATAGCAAGTCCGTCTTCAGAGAATGCACTCTGTGTTCTTCCGTATACAATCTGTAAGAACAGCTCTCTCATAGCTGTGTTGATTGCATCACATACAAGGTCTGTATTCAATGCTTCAAGAATTGTTTTACCTGGAAGAATTTCAGATGCCATAGCAGCAGAATGAGTCATTCCTGAACATCCAATTGTCTCTACCAATGCTTCCTGAATGATTCCGTCTTTTACATTAAGAGTAAGTTTACAAGCACCCTGCTGTGGAGCACACCAGCCTACACCATGTGTAAAACCAGAGATATCTTTCACTTCTTTTGCCTGTACCCATTTAGCCTCTTCTGGGATTGGAGCTGGTCCGTGATTTGCACCCTGAGCAACCGGACACATCAGTTCAACTTCTTTAGAATAAATCATGTTAAAACTCCTTTCAAATATGTATGATTTGTCTCGCGTATAATGTTTGATAATTAATTAACATCACACTTACTTTATTTTCTCATAAAATATAGATTTCGTCAATTGTCACTTTCGACAACTTTCGAGTACTTTCAATATAAAAATACGATATAAATGTGATTGAACATTTTTGAACAGCGTTTTATAATGTAAATAATAAAAAAAGAAAGGAATCAGATATTATGACAACAGAGCGTATTGAAAACATGTGTGGCGGAGAAGGTCATGTAATTGTAAAAAGAATTCTTGATGCAAAGGAACTGAATGGCAAGTGCGGATTATATGCACAGGTAACTATCGAGCCTGGATGTTCTCTTGGATACCACGAACATCACAACGAAAGTGAAACATATTACATCATTTCCGGAGAAGGAGAATATGATGATAATGGAACAAAACGCATGGTAAAAGCAGGAGATAAGACATTCACACCGGATAATTGCGGACATGGATTAAAGAATACAGGAACAGAAGACCTTGTATTTATGGCTTTGATTATTTTAGATTAAGGCGAGAGGCCGGGGAGGCCAGAAAGGACCAACGGGGACGGGGTTAGAGGCCAGAAGGGACGGGGTTTAGTGGCTCTTTTGT
>QUJA01000079.1 GCA_003480425.1 Firmicutes bacterium AM31-12AC | reverse complement strand
AATCCCCCATCTGATATAGCCTCCGGCAGGATTGCAGAGATGCGCAGAAGAAGTATGTCATGCATTGCATGACGCGCATCTCGCAGCAAGAATGCAGAGGCATTCTTGATTGGTATACAGGAAAACGGATTTACGTAAAATTAGATAGTATATAGTGAATATAAAAGAATGCTTTTTCGTATTTGCGGGTATGACTCCCTTAAAAACTATGTTATAATACGAATGTCGAAGTGGTTGAATGGCTGCAGGAATAAATTTAAAGAATGTGGGTGATAGAATGAGCGGATTTAAAGACGTTGTAGGACACAAAAATATAATACAGTACATTGGGAATGCTGTGACATCGGATACTGTCTCCCATGCTTATATACTCAACGGAGAAAGAGGGTCTGGAAAGAAACTACTGGCAAATCTATTTGCAATGAGTCTTCAGTGCCAGAACCGAGAGGCAGACGGAGATGCATGTGGAAGATGCCAGTCTTGTAAACAGGCAATGAATGGTAACCAGCCGGATATTATCCGTGTTGTTCATGAAAAACCGACGACGATTAGTGTAGATGATATTCGTGAACAGGTAAATAATGATATTGTGATAAAACCTTATAGTAGTAAATATAAGATTTATATTATTGATGATGCAGATATGATGAGTGTACAGGCTCAGAATGCGTTATTAAAGACGATTGAGGAGCCGCCGGAGTATGCAGTGATCATGCTTTTAACACAGAATGCAGAAGTATTATTGCCAACAATACGTTCTCGATGTGTTATGTTGAAATTGCGTAATATTAGAGATCAATTGGTGAAAAAATATCTTATGGAGCAGTTGGAGATTCCAGATTATAAAGCAGATATCTGCGTAGCATTTGCACAGGGGAATATGGGAAAAGCAATTTCACTTGCAACTTCTGAATATTTTAATGAGATTAAAGAAGAGGCAATCAGACTGCTTAGAAATATTGATGAGATGCAGGTAGAAGAGTTGATGGCTGCGGTGAAAAACTGTATGTCATATAAGCTGGAGATTCAGGATTATCTGGATATTATTGCAATCTGGTATCGTGATGTTTTATTGTTTAAAGCAACAAAAGATCCGGACAGGGTTGTATTTTCAGATCAGCTGAAGTATATCAAGCAGCGTGCCAGTAAAAGTTCCTATGAAGGTATTGAAGTAATACTGGAGGGTATCGAGAAAGCAAAGGCAAGACTAAATGCAAATGTAAACTTTGAGCTGACAATGGAATTGCTTCTGCTGACAATAAAGGAGAACTAGAAGAATGATAAAAGTAATAGGTGTGCGTTTTCGAACTGCAGGAAAGATATATTTTTTTTCGCCGGGAGAACTGGAAATAAAGCAGGGAGAATATGTCATTGTTGAGACTGCGAGAGGCATAGAATACGGGCGTGTTGTAAGCGGTCCGAAGGAAGTGAGCGATGATGAAGTCGTACAGCCGTTAAAATCTGTTATTCGTATTGCAAATGAACAGGATAAAAAAACGGTTGAGAAGAATAAAGAAAAAGAAAAAGAAGCGTTTAAAATTTGTCTGGAAAAGATTCGCAAGCACAATTTGCAGATGAAACTGATTGATGTAGAATATACATTTGATAATAATAAAGTATTATTTTATTTTACAGCAGATGGAAGAATTGATTTTAGAGAGCTTGTCAAGGATTTAGCGGCAGTTTTCCGTACAAGAATTGAATTGCGTCAGATTGGTGTGAGAGATGAGACAAAGATCCGTGGAGGGATTGGAATCTGTGGCAGACCATTGTGCTGTAGCACATATTTATCTGAGTTTGCAGCAGTTTCAATTAAGATGGCAAAGGAACAGAATCTTTCACTTAATCCAACAAAGATTTCTGGTGTTTGCGGACGTTTGATGTGTTGTTTGACAAATGAAGAAGAAACGTATGAAGAGTTGAACAGTCAGCTTCCATCAGTCGGAGATATGGTGACAACACCGGATCAGTTAAGTGGAGTAGTGCATTCGTTAAGTGTTTTACGTAAGCAGGTTAAGGTGATTGTAAATCTTGAAAATGATGAGAAAGAGATTCGAGAGTATTCTGCTGATGAGTTGAAATTTAAACCGAGACGAAGAAAAACAAAGGTTTCAAAGGAAGAAATGAAACAATTTGCCAAATTGGAGAAAAATGAAGGAGCATCCAAGTTAGATGACAATTAAGAATCAGGATGTACATTTGTATCCGGGAGAGCGATTGGATGATTTGCAGTTAAAAGGTTACGAGATCATACAAGATCCGAAGCGTTTTTGTTTTGGAATCGATGCAGTACTTCTTTCTAATTTTGCAAAAGTAAAACCGGGAGAACGGGTGCTGGATCTTGGAACAGGAACAGGAATATTGCCAATTCTATTAGAAGGCAAGACAAAGGGAAGTCATTTTACCGGTCTTGAGATTCAGGAAGAGAGTGCAGATATGGCACGAAGAAGTGTGGCATATAACCGGTTGGAAGATAAGATTGATATTGTAACAGGAGATATTAAAGAGGCAGCAACGATTTTTCCGCCTGCCTCTTTTGATGTTATCACTACGAATCCGCCTTACATGTTAAATCAGCATGGCCTGAAAAATGAGGGCGATGCAAAGACAATAGCAAGACATGAGATACTTTGTACTTTAGATGATATTTTAAGAGAGAGTGAAAAGATTCTTGCGGATAGCAAGGGACGTTTTTATATGATTCATAAACCATTCAGGCTTGCTGAGATTATGGCGAAGATGTGCCAGTATCGAATTGAGCCGAAACGTATTCAGTTTGTACATCCTTATATAGATAAGGAACCGACAATGGTTTTGATAGAGGGACTGCGAGGCGGAAAATCGCGTGTGACAGTTGAGCCGCCGATAATCATGTATGAGCATTAGAGAGGAATTATTATGTCAGGAACATTATATCTGTGTGCAACACCGATCGGTAATCTGGAAGATATGACATTTCGTGTGATACGGACGTTGAAAGAAGTAGATCTGATTGCAGCGGAAGATACAAGAAACAGTATTAAATTGCTGAATCATTTTGAGATACAGACGCCAATGACGAGCTACCATGAATATAACAAATATGAAAAAGGTCGTAAACTGGTTGAAAAATTGCAGGATGGTATGAACATTGCATTGATTACAGATGCGGGTACGCCAGGAATTTCAGATCCAGGGGAAGAACTTGTAAAGATGTGTTATGAAGCTGGAATTTCGGTTACGTCGCTTCCGGGGGCAGCAGCCTGTATTACAGCACTTACATTATCTGGATTATCGACAAGAAGATTTGCTTTTGAAGCGTTTCTTCCAACGGATAAGAAGGAAAAAGAGCTGGTGCTTCAGGAAATAGAGCGGGAAACAAGAACAATTATTATGTATGAGGCTCCACATCGCCTTTTAAAGACGTTAAAGATGTTAAGTGAACGATTGGGCAAGGAACGACGGATAACGGTCTGTAGGGAGCTTACAAAGCGTCACGAGACAGCATTTGCGACGACATTAGAAGAGGCGTGTGCATATTATAATGAGCAGCCGCCAAAAGGTGAGTGCGTACTTGTGATTGAAGGAAGAAGCCGTGAGCAGATTGCTCAGGAAGAAAAAGCTCAGTGGGAAGAAATGAGTATTGAAGAACATATGGAGCATTATCTCTCACAAGGGATTGATAAGAAAGAAGCTATGAAGAAGGTGGCTAAGGACAGAGGGGTGTCCAAGAGAGACATCTATAATGCGTTGATATAAACAAGCGAGGGAAACCAATGGGGGAACCAGTAGGGACGGAGTTAATGGCTCTTTTTTTATTAAAAAGAGCATTAACTCCGTCCCTACTG
>QUJA01000078.1 GCA_003480425.1 Firmicutes bacterium AM31-12AC | reverse complement strand
GTTTTCCGGCTTTTTTCTACAAAAAAAGCCGGAAAACTCCGTCCCCAATGGTCTCTTTGGTCTACTGATTGGTAATCTGTCCATCCTTCATCAATATAAGTTTTCCATCGAGCTTGTTGCCTCTTCATAGTTGTTGGTGACGTAAAGCACGGTCAGATTTAGTTCTTTATTGATTCTTTGAATATCCTGTAGCATATCAGCACGAAGTTCGTCGCTGCCATGAGCGAAATCTTCATCTACAAGTAAAACTTTTGGATGGCAGACAGTGGCACGGCAAAGTGCTATCTTCTGCTTTTGAGCATCTGTTAATTCTGTTACTTTTTTATTTAAAACATCCTCAATATCAAAAAATTTCACAGCGGTTTTTACGCGTGTGTCAATGACATTGCGAGGCATATTACGAAGTTTTAAGCCAAGTGCAATATTTTCATAAGCACTTAAGTAGCCGTAAAGACGATAATTTTGGAATGCCATTGCAAGTTTACGATCTCTAGGCAAAATGTCATTTAATAATTCATCACCGAGATAGATTTGACCGGAAGAAATATCTTCCAGACCTCCAATCATTCGTAAGATGGTAGATTTTCCGCATCCGCTTGGACCATGAAATGTTACAAATTCGCCGTCTTCAATTGTAAGAGAAACATCCTTGACGGACACAAAACCATTCGGATATATTTTATTTAAATTTTTTAGAGTAATACTTGCCATAAGGATTACCTCCCCAGTTAAAATAAATTTATTACTACATATAAATTTCGACCTGCAGTAATATAGAAAATGAGTAAAAACACTTGCATTTGATAGCTTTATTCTACTACAATCATGTAAGGAAGACAATTATGGAGTCTATATAAAAAAATGAAAATTTGATTAACCAAGTCACCGCTTATAGAAAATAGGTAAATCAAGAGATACAAAAGAATGAACGAAGGGAAAGAGATAACGATGTTATACGATGAGATTATAAATATTGTGACACTTGCAGGGGAGATGATTTTACAGGCGCATGAAGAAGAATTGACGATATATGATAAAGCCGGAATATCTAATTTTGTGACAAAGCATGATAAAGATGTACAGTCTTATTTGATCCGTAATTTAAGAATTATTCTTCCAGAAGCAAATTTCTTGGCGGAAGAAGATGGAATTCAACAAGAATTGGGTGAAGGATATTGTTTTATTATTGATCCGATAGACGGGACAACTAATTTTATTTTTGACTATAAGCATAGCTGTATTTCGGTAGGGCTGGCATACCATGGAAAGATGCAGTTTGGTTGTGTATACAATCCATATACAAGAGAAATGTATACTGCGATAAAGGGAGAGGGAGCAAAACTCAACGGTAAGGAAATCCACAGTTCAGATAAAGGACTCTCAGAGAATCTTGCAGCCTTCGGTTGTGCTCGTTATCAGACAGAGGACACAGACAGAATATTTGATTATGCAAAGAAATTGTACTTAAACAGCCTTGGAATCCGAGAAGGTGGTTCAGCGGCACTTGATATTTGCAGGGTTGCTTCGGGAGCAAACGGAGTATATGTGGAATTAATGTTGCAGCCGTGGGATTATGCGGCGGCATCGTTGATCGTAATGGAAGCAGGCGGATTTATATCTACGGCAGAAGGTGGTTTGATTTCTTTGGAACAGCCAAGTTCGATTCTGGCAGCAGGACGCACATGCTGGAAAGAAGCGATGAAGTTGTTAAATTAAGAGGCAAGATGTTTTTAGCGCAGGACATGGAATTGGATGCAATCAATCCGATTTTGATAACAATAAAATAAATTCAAATACCGTAGAATATAGGGCTTATCCAATCCATAAGATAAAAATAACTCTATAGTCTGCGGTGTTTATATGTCTTTTTTTAAGGGAATACAAGAAAGTAAAATAGAGAAAGGAAAAAAGAACGTTAATTATATAACAACTCAAAAAATAAGAGCATTTTCAGTAATCGCCGGCACAATAGGAATCCTGTTACTATCTGGCTGTCAATCTGAGACTTCGGCAGGGCAGAATCGACAATTTCGTCAATTTACGAAGCAGCTGTTTTGCCAGGAATTGTCGTCAAATACGATAAGTTTACATTACACATTGAAAAATCCGAAAAAGTATGATATTCGGGAAAATGAAGTGACTTTTGGGACATTTCCGACAGATAATAAAAATCTACTTGCAGCGGTGGAAAACTTAGAAGAAGTGTTGAAAACTTTTGACTACAACAAGCTTTCGGTGAAAAACTCTTTAACTTATGATGTTTTGAAATGCTATTTAAATATGACCGAGCGTGATGCGGAGTATATTTTGTATGACGAGCCTATGGGATTGGTCAGTGGCGTGCAGACACAGTTGCCGGTTATTTTATCGGAATATCCGTTTTATGAGCAGTCTGATGTGGATACATATTTACAGTTGATGAAAACAACACCAGAGTATTTTGCGTCTTTGTTAAAATTCGAGCAGAAAAAATCAAAGGCCGGTTTATTTATGTCGGATAAAATGGCAGAGCAGGTAATCGAACAGTGTAAGGCATTTCGAGATATGGGAGAAAATAATTATTTGTATTCTACGTTTGCAGAGCGGGTTTGGACAGTAACTTCTCTTTCGGATAAACAAAAGAGTGACTACATACAGAAAAATGCAAGAATGATGAAGGCATATGTACTTCCGGCATATGACAATCTGATTTGTACGATAGAAAAATTAAAAGGAAGTGGAAAAAATGAGCAGGGCTTGTGTTATTTGCCAAAGGGAAAAGACTATTATGAACAGGTAGTTGAGGCTTCAACCGGTTCAACGCGTTCAGTCGAGGAAATCCGGGATATGACGAGGCGGCAAATGACGGAAGACTTAGAGGCAATGGAGCGGGTGATGCAAAATTCCGAGCGAGAAGTGAATGCTGCGATCCCGCAGAATCCGGTATCGATTTTACAGGATCTTCAGACGAAAATATTGACCAGTTTTCCAGAACTTCCGGATACAACTTATGAGGTTAAATATGTTCCGAAAGCAATGCAGGAGCACTTAAGTCCGGCATTTTATATGATACCTGCAATTGATGCGTACAATGAAAATGTTATTTATGTAAATGAAGCACAGATAGGCAATACAATGGCTTTGTTTACGACATTGGCACACGAAGGGTATCCGGGACATTTATATCAGACAGTTTATTTTGCAAATACAAATCCTGATCCCATTCGTACAGTTTTAAATTTTGGAGGATATGTAGAAGGATGGGCAACTTATGCGGAAATGTGCAGCTATTATCTTGCACCGCTGACAAAGGATCAGGCAACGTTGTTGCAGAAAAATAGTTCAATCGTATTAGGGCTTTATACTCTGGCAGATATCGGAATACATTATGATGGATGGAGCAGGGAAGATGCAATTGCATTTTATAAAAAATATGGAATTGGCGATGAGGATAATATAAATCGAATTTATGATTTGATATTAGGAAGCCCGGGAAATTATTTGAAATATTATGTGGGTTATGTGGAATTTTTGGAATTAAAAAAAGACTGGGTGAAAGAATACGGAAGTCAGGCATCACAGAAAGAATTTCATAAAGCTGTGCTGGATGTTGGACCGGCACCATTTAAAGTAGTGGAAAAATATATTGGAAGGAAGCTCGATAAATGAATCGATTAGGGGAAGGGGTGATATTTATACAATAAAAAATGGTAAAAAAGGACATTTTTTAACCTCTAATAGACAATCTTGGCTAAATGCTGAAAATGGGGTGCATAAGACAGATTATGTGATACAATGTAGCCAATTAATAATCTGTGAAAGGCGGTAATAACATGTTAGAAGAACTGAAAAAACGAGTATATGAGGCCAATATGCTTTTGCCAAAGTATAAATTGATTACATTTACATGGGGAAATGTAAGTGAGATAGATCCGGAGACTGGATATTTTGCAATTAAGCCAAGTGGAGTGGAGTATGATGAACTGACACCTGACGATATGGTTATCATGGATTTGGAGGGAAATAAAATCGAAGGAAAATACAATCCATCTTCTGATACTGCTACACATATCGAAATTTATAAAGGAATGCCGGATGTAAAGGGAATTGTGCATACACATTCTCCATGGGCAACAAGCTGGGCACAAGCAGGAAGAGGAATTCCTTGTTATGGAACAACACATGCTGATTATATGTATGGAGAAATCCCATGTGTTCGAAATTTGACAAAGGAAGAAATTGAAGAAGCTTACGAGAAGAATACGGGAGTTCTGATTGTAGATCATTTTAAAGATACAGAATATATGGCAATGCCGGCAGTATTGTGCAAAAATCATGGAACATTTACATGGGGCAAGAATGCAAAAGATGCTGTACACAATGCGGTTGTATTGGAAGAGGTTGCGAAGATGGCGGCCAGAACAGAGATGCTGAATCCGCAGGTACAGCCGGCTCCACAGGAATTACAGGATAAGCATTATTATCGTAAGCATGGGGCGAATGCTTACTATGGACAGAAGTAGGTAAAATTGCTATTTAGTTCATTAAGTTGGATAAGCGTCCCTGAGAAAAATATTGGATATGAATTTCTGTTCAGACTCCGTCAGCGGGAAATACATAAAGGTCAGAATTATTACTAAAAACAGAGCTTAGAAACCAGCAACTCGGGCTGTGCCCTCAAACAGCAAGTTTCTAAGCTCTAACGTAAAATTCTGGCCTTTTACTATTTCCAAT
>QUJA01000077.1 GCA_003480425.1 Firmicutes bacterium AM31-12AC | reverse complement strand
AGATTTCCGGCTTTTTCATAGAAAAAAGCCGGAAATCTCCGTCCCTGTCTGGTTCACATTTTATCACGGTTCCAATATGCTTATCCAATCTCCATTGCGGAGCATCACTATCATCAGCCCAATACTCATCCAATGAAATAATCTTATCATTAACAATTTTAATAAATGACGTTACATGGAATGAAGCACTCTTATCCTTCGGATATACATTAGCAACTGTTACCAGTAAATTACCCATTTCTTCTGTTCTTTCAACCACTCCATTCCATTCTCCTTAAAATTCCGATTTTCATTTTCGCCAATTGGAAGTTAGCTATTTTTTCATTCCTTGCTTTGTAAAATGCTTATGCAACAAAAATTCTGTCGGAATAATTGTAAGCACCATAATTCCTAATTGTAAAAACACCAAATAAACAGAAATTATTTCAAAGTTTGTATTATCTTTTGTTAAAATCAAAATAAAAATCGATAGTATCACCAGAATGATTCCTAAAACAAAGTTTATCCAGCCCCAACACCTATGTGCATATCTCCATGTTTCATCATTCATCCTTGACATAGTAGTTCGATATCCCGAACTCCCCTGCCGATCTTTAGGAGGCTTATCTTTCCACGTATATCCCAATATAATCATAGATAGCGGTACTAAAAGTGAACACACAAATAAAAATATAAACATTATAAAGCTCTCCTCTCAACTTCTGATTAATTTGCTCCAAAGACTGAAATTGTCATCAAATAAACCCTACCCATATTCCAACCGCTATAAGTATCATACCTAATATTCTTCCGATAAATCTCGCCTTTTTATTTCCAAATAAAGCCGTTGTTTCTGGAGTAGTAAATGAAGCACAACAACAGTAACCCCCATTACTATAATTCCACTTCCAATCATGCAATTGCGGCTTGACACAACACCATAAAACATAGCTAAAAACCCTAAAATAATGCCCGAAATGAAATACTTAATTTTATGTCTATCTTTTTCAATTATCTTTCTATAGCTGTTTTCGCACTCACTGCTACAAAATTCCAAATTACTATCTAATTCTTTGCCACAATATCTACATTTTTTCATAGTAACTTCCTCGATGATTTTCAAAATTTATTCATCTATTCTCGATTTTTTCTGTTTATTTACATACAAGCTGAAAATTGTTACTTTCTGCATAGCGTGTTTCCTAAAATGATAATTACCACGACATCAACCAAAATAATTCCCGATACAATATATACAAAAAATGCAGGTAAAATATTTTCAAACAAGCCCATAGTTAATAGAAGAATTGCTATAATAGACATTCCAATTCCCATTGTTCTGCATAACTTCTTTTCATTATATTTTTCCTTTTCTTCTTTTGAAGCTGTATTATATCCAGAAATGAACCAGCTTCCGTGTCCAGAAAGTAAAATAATAGAAAGTACAGCAAATATCACAAAGACAATCCACACTGTCCAATCAGAACCTGTTGCTAAATCTGATAATTTCATTTACAGTCTCCTCCTTAAATTCTGTTTTATTACTCATATGATATCATATTTTTCTTCAATTACATCCACCTAATTTTAAATACATTGCTATTCGGCTTGCTTCTGTAACCAGCATTCGTTTGATTTTCTCCTGCATTTTTCCCATTCCTTTTGAATCCCGGGCAGAGAATCATTCCATTGCTCTCTGTCAGGACATTATTCTTAAAATCAGGCTCAAAATGGGCAATTCCAGTTTCGCAGGCTACCTATATATAGCCTTTTCATTTTTGCTTGCAAAAAGCCTGATTTTTCAACAAATATCAGCATTTTAGGGGATAGAATCTTGCAATTCGATTCTCTTATCTTCTGTCAATTTTTCCACAAAAAAAGAGCTACACCTTTTTGCCAAGATGCAACTCTTTATTTCATGATACCTTGCTTTTTTTGATTCTCTGTACGGTTCATAGTTTGTTTTCTTCCTCTGTCCTATCTGTAATACATTCCATAACGAAACATTGAACCATAGAACTCTACAGATTCCTTAAACCAATTGTTTAACCATTTTTTCATTTTGCTCATTATTTTTTACCTCCTTTTTCTTTACACTTGCATTATATTTTTTTTTGCGATATAATTCTTGCCAAATCCGGCTAAAAAGTAGCCAAATTCTGCGAGGTATTTTTTTAATGAGACCAATTTATGAAGAAAATGAAGAAACTTTAGAGATTTCAGAGGATATTTCTAGTCATATTTCTCCACATCTTCACAAGTCTATGGAACTTGTTTCTGTAACAGAGGGAACTTTGGAACTTGGTATAGGAACCGAACTTTATCATATGGAGAAGGGCGATTTTGCAATTATTTTTCCTGAACTGATCCATCATTATCAGGTTTTCAATCAGAACTCATGCAAAGCAATTTACGCACTTGCCTCTCCTATTTTAGGATCTGGCTATACCAAAGACTTACAGCAGATGTGCCCTGCGAATCCTGTAATTCCAGCTCCTGATGTACATCCTGATGTAAATTATGCTCTTCGGAGTATGCTGGTTTATCCGGCACTTTCACAGGAGCATGTTCTTCATCAGGCATTTATTCAGATTATTCTTGCCCGCACCTTTCCTTTATTTCATCTGATTGACAAAAGCACTGTAGGAAGTGATGATATCATCTATCAGACTGTTTCCTATATTGCTGCACATTATACAGAAGAACTGACTTTACCAAAGATGGCTCATGATCTTGGAATAAGCCAGTCCTCTCTGTCCCGTGTATTTTCTGGTACATTTCATATGAACTTTAATCGTTATCTAAATGAAGCCAGACTCGATTATGCATGTAACCTGTTATTACACAGCAATCATACTGTTTTGGATATCTGCATTCAGGCAGGTTTTGAGAGTCAGAGGACTTTCAACCGTGTATTTCAAGAACGTTATCATGCATCACCTCGTGAATATCGGAATCAAATGAAAAAGTAGAGATTTTCCTATTCTTATGATTAGAACTGCTTTCCGCTGTTTGATGTGCATATGTATAATACATGAATCAACTTGGACATGCTTCAATCGAAACAACACTTAAACCAAATGCTCTGGCAGATTAATTTGTGCTTATATGTACGAAAAACTCTGCCAGAGCATTTTCCACCTACCTTTTACTCATTTATTATCTTCTGGCTTTTCAGATAATAATAAATCCCATCATCTGTCACGCTTTCACAAATATCAGTCGCAATTTCTTTCACTTTTTCAGCTGCGTTTCCCATTGCAATCCCTTTTCCAACGGATAGTAACATATCAATATCATTTTCTCCATCTCCAAATGCAATGGCTTCTTCCTTTGAGAATTTATAATGTGCAAGAACCTGTTCAATCGCAGCTCCTTTTCCACCTTCTTTTGGAATAATATCTATGGCTCTATCCCACCACGCTGCTAATTTGGCATTTTTCGTTCCCTTTAATATATACTTACGTTCTTCTAAGTCACATCCCAACATGATTTGAAACACATCTTTGTCCACATATTCTTCGAATTTCTCGGATACATTCACCCTATGATGTGCAATCGCAAAATAATCTTCTAAATCTTTATCGCTTCCATTTGCAACAATCTCTTCCGCTGTTGCAATAGAAACAGGTCTTTCCATTCTCTTTGCATTTTCAATAATTATTTCTATATCTTCTTCCGGAATAGGACATTTTGCCACTACCTGATTACCTGCAACGCAGAAAGATCCATTAAATGCCAAAATCGCATCAAATACAACTCCCTCAAACATTGGTATGGTAGCAAACGAACGCCCTGTTGCGATACATATTTTTATACCATTTTGTTTTAATAAACATAACGCCTTCCTCGTATTCGGTGTTATCTCTGTTTTTCCCATCTCCAACAATGTTCCATCAATATCAAAAAAAATAATTTTTACCTGATTCATTTCTTTTCTACTCCCTTATGCAACGAATTACTTTACATGGATTGCTAACCACAACATTATTTTTACCGATTGTAACTCCAGACAAAAAATTGCTACCACTTCCAATCCAAACATTATCCTTTCATAGAAGATATGTTTTGTTCTTAATTATCATTATACTGCAATTTTAAGGAATAAATATCTTTTTAGTGCAATTATATGTCACTATTCTGCCATTTTTTTGCGATATTCCGTTGGTGACATTCCTATATGTTCTCGAAAAGTCTTTCCGAAAAAACTACTACTTCCTAATCCGCACTCCTGACTAATTACAGAAATAGTATTTCTGGTATGTACTAACATATAGCAGGCTTTTTGTAGCCGATAGTTTGTGATATATTCTAACGGCGTCATGTGAAGACACTCTTGAAAAACTCAAAAGCAGTCTCTCTCGCTTATGTAACCAGCTTTTGCAAGATCAGAAACAGTAATTTTATCTGCATAATTTTCATAAACATAAACCATCATCAATTTTATTCTGTCGTTCGCTCTCGTATTAGTTTTCTTTTTTTCAATCACAGAAAATGACATTTTGAAAAGTGATAGCCAAATTTCAGTTAATTGCTCACGCAGTTTTAGTTCATATCCAAATTCCTTTTCTGATAAATTAAATGCATTCCTTATAAGATCTAATATTTCTTTTTGTTCCAAATTATTAGAATATAATGGAATCATATCCAATTCTCCAGATGTGATAATTGGCATAATATATTTTTTCACAATTATATTTCCTGTTTCACCGCCAATAAATGATGGATCAAAAATATGAATTAACTGTACCGTATTGTCTTCTTGTGGCTTCGTTGTATGAAGAACATTAGAATTAACCATGCCTCCTGAGCCATGCGGAAAAATATAATGTCCGTTAGGCGTACGGTATTCAAGGTTTCCCTGCTCTACATAAAACACTTCTACGCTTTTATGCCAATGCCATGGAATACTATCTTCTGCATATTGATTTAATTCTACACGAGAAGCAAGATATGGAAAATTTGATTCAAAATTTGGTAATTCTTCTTCTCTGCTTCCTTCTATAAAATCTATTCCTCGAACAATTTTCACCTCATTCGCCTCCCTTTATACATTTGAAATATACAGTTACGCAAAGCTTCTTTGACATGTGCTTTTCTCTATAAATTCCGTTTTTTATTTTCATAATATCATGAAGCAGATAGAGTGAACCAGATAGGGACGGGGATTAATGGCTCTTTTTCTGGGGGGTGCCAGTTGGGGACGGGGTTTAATGGCTCTTTTTGGCT
>QUJA01000076.1:3816-5400 GCA_003480425.1 Firmicutes bacterium AM31-12AC | reverse complement strand
TCCTATCACCTGTTCTGGTTATGCCCTCGACCTATTAGTAACAGTCAGCTCCATGTGTTACCACACTTCCACCTCTGCCCTATCTACCTCGTCGTCTTCAAGGGGTCTTACTAACTTGACGTTATGGGATATCTTATCTTGAGGGGGGCTTCACGCTTAGATGCCTTCAGCGTTTATCCCTTCCCGGCTTGGCTACCCTGCCATGCATCTGGCGATGCAACAGGTACACCAGCGGCCAGTCCATCCCGGTCCTCTCGTACTAAGGACAGCTCCTCTCAAATATCCTACGCCCACGCCGGATAGGGACCGAACTGTCTCACGACGTTCTGAACCCAGCTCGCGTACCGCTTTAATGGGCGAACAGCCCAACCCTTGGGACCTACTTCAGCCCCAGGATGCGATGAGCCGACATCGAGGTGCCAAACCACTCCGTCGATGTGAACTCTTGGGAGTGATAAGCCTGTTATCCCCAGGGTAGCTTTTATCCGTTGAGCGATGGCAATCCCACTTTATACCACCGGATCACTAAGTCCTACTTTCGTACCTGCTCCACCCGTCGGTGTCGCAGTCAAGCTCCCTTCTGCCTTTGCACTCTTCGAATGGTTTCCAACCATTCTGAGGGAACCTTTGAGCGCCTCCGATACCCTTTCGGAGGCGACCGCCCCAGTCAAACTCCCCACCTGACATTGTCCCCCAGCCGGATCACGGCTGCTGGTTAGAAACCCAATACTGCAAGGGTGGTATCCCAACATCGACTCCACGGCAACTGGCGTTACCGTCTCCTAGTCTCCCACCTATCCTGTACATGCAATATCGAATCCCAGTATCAAGCTGGAGTAAAGCTCCATGGGGTCTTTCCGTCCTGGCGCAGGTAACCAGCATCTTCACTGGTATTTCAATTTCACCGGGTGCATTGTTGAGACAGTGCCCAAATCATTACGCCTTTCGTGCGGGTCGGAACTTACCCGACAAGGAATTTCGCTACCTTAGGACCGTTATAGTTACGGCCGCCGTTTACTGGGGCTTAAGTTCAAAGCTTCGCTTGCGCTAACCTCTCCCCTTAACCTTCCAGCACCGGGCAGGCGTCAGCATATACCTCACCTTTCGGTTTTGCATAGACCTGTGTTTTTGCTAAACAGTTGCTTGGGCCAATTCTCTGCGGCCATTCGCATGGCACTCCTTCTCCCGAAGTTACGGAGTCATTTTGCCGAGTTCCTTAACAATGCTTCTCCCGTCGGCCTTAGGATTCTCTCCTCATCCACCTGTGTCGGTTTACGGTACGGGTATGATATAAACAATAGCGGCTTTTCTTGGCAGTTAGCTCACGCTCTTCCCTACTCTTTTTCGGTCCGCATCACGTCTTCCCGTTGCCTGCCGGATTTTCCTGACAGACCGGTACCTCGCTTGCGCCGGGCTTTCCGTTCCCGGCTCGCGCTCTCTCCCTGCGTCCCCACAGTTCTGTTATATCATAGTACAGGAATTTCAACCTGTTATCCATCGACTACGTCTTTCGACCTCGCCTTAGGCCCCGACTTACCCAGCGCAGATCAGCTTTACGCTGGAAACCTTAGATATTCGGCCGGA
>QUJA01000076.1:2194-3699 GCA_003480425.1 Firmicutes bacterium AM31-12AC | reverse complement strand
CACCTTCCTCTCGCTACTCATTCCGGCATTCTCTCTTCTTAAAAATCCACTGCTCCTTTCGGTACAGCTTCGTCTCTTTAAGAATGCTCCTCTACCAATTAACATTCGTTAATTCCTAAGCTTCGGTAGTGTGTTTCAGCCCCGGACATTTTCGGCGCAGGACCTCTCGACTAGTGAGCTATTACGCACTCTTTTAATGGATGGCTGCTTCTGAGCCAACATCCTAGTTGTCTTCGAAATCCCACATCCTTTTCCACTTAACACACATTTTGGGACCTTAGCTGTAGGTCTGGGCTCTTTCCCTTTTGACTACCCAACTTATCTCGTGCAGTCTGACTCCCATACATCATCTACGCGGCATTCGGAGTTTGATATCTCTTAGTAAGCTTTGACGCCCCCTTAAGAATTCAGTGCTCTACCTCCGCAAGACTCGTATGAGGCTAGCCCTAAAGCTATTTCGAGGAGAACCAGCTATCTCCGGGTTCGATTGGAATTTCTCCCCTATCCACACCTCATCCCCACCCTTTTCAACGGATGTGGGTTCGGTCCTCCATTGCCTTTTACGGCAACTTCAACCTGGACATGGATAGATCACCCGGTTTCGGGTCTACTCTGACTGACTTCACGCCCTATTCAGACTTGGTTTCCCTTCGGCTCCACACCTTGAAGTGCTTAACCTCGCCAGCCAGCGTAACTCGCCGGACCGTTCTACAAAAAGTACGCGGTTCATCATATAAAGATGTTCCACAGCTTGTAAACATATGGTTTCAGGTTCTCTTTCACTCCCCTCCCGGGGTCCTTTTCACCTTTCCTTCACAGTACTATGCGCTATCGGTCACTAAGAAGTATTTAGCCTTACGGGGTGGTCCCCGCTCATTCCCACAAGGTTTCTCGTGTCTCGTGGTACTCTGGATACCGCCATGTCAACTCGTCTTTCGCTTACGGGGCTTTCACCCTCTCTGGCTGGCTTTCCCAAAACCATTCTGCTAGACTTATTGAATCAATTCTGCGGTCCGAACCCCGGAGTGCACGCACTCCGGTTTGGGCTCTTCCGCTTTCGCTCGCCGCTACTCACAGAATCACATGTTGTTTTCTCTTCCTCCGGCTACTTAGATGTTTCAGTTCACCGGGTTCCCTTCCTAACGTTATGGATTGGCGTTAGGATACTTGAGGTTTGCTCAAGTAGGTTTCCCCATTCAGAAATCTCCGGATCAATGGATATTTGCTCCTCCCCGAAGCTTTTCGCAGCTTATCACGTCTTTCATCGGCTCTTAGTGCCAAGGCATCCACCATACGCTCTTATCAGCATAACCAACAGACAAGAAACACGGGTTGGTTTCTCATCGACACATACTAGCGTGTATGCGTTGGTAATAGGTCAATTTCTTTTAAGTCTGTTTTCTTCAGACTTTAGTTAATGTTTGTTAACATTACCTCGGATGTCTTGATTAGATATTTTTTAATCTTATCATCTATATTTCTTTGTATGCAATTTTCAAGGTACA
>QUJA01000075.1 GCA_003480425.1 Firmicutes bacterium AM31-12AC | reverse complement strand
CATAAATGGGAAACGGAATTATCAATAATAGATGGAATTGGTATGGAAATAGATGGATATATTAAATATATCCGATGGAAGTAATTGATTTTGGAGAATTGGTAGAGAAAGTGTATAATGAGTATTCTCCATATATTAAGAAGGGAAAATATTTTGAATTGATTGGAGCATTATTTCGATATACTGATAGAATTCAAGAATATGTCGGAAAAATCAGATACAAAGAAAATGCCATAAAATACTTGCAAAAATGTAAAGAGCAATTAAAAGTTTTGAAAATGAGAAATACAGATGAAATGTCTTGTAAGCAACTAAAAAGTGATATTAAATGGTGTGAAAAGAAAATCCTAGAATTGGAAGAGGAAGATCTTGATATAGAATATATGGAAAGAAAAATCGATGAAGCAAGAAACGAGGTCGTTAATAATAATGAAGTAGCAAAATCACTTTTTTTTGAGTATAAGTTTAAATGCTTGAATAAGAGGGAAAAAGAGGACGAAGAGGATAAACGAAGACGTCAAGTGAAATTGGCAGAGAACGAAGCAAGAAGAAAAGCAAAACAGATGTATATGGAACATATTAGAGACAAGGATTAGCAAATGGAATATGCGATTGTTGTAGGGGAGTATTCGTGTTACAATACAAGTATATTTTAGGGAAAGGTAAGAAGAAAAATGGCAGAATCACTGTTAGAGATTTATAATCAGATTAGTATTCAACAATATAAAACAGATATGGGATTTAAGTCATTGGTAGAAGGAGTACAAGATAATATTTTTGTGATTCCAGAATATCAAAGAAAATATCGTTGGACAAAAGAACAGGTTGAGGAATTGGCAACTTCTTTGATTCGTGATTTGCCGATTCCTCCAATTTATACATTTCGAAATGAATTGGGACAGTTAGAAATTTTGGATGGTCAACAGAGAGTGATGAGCCTTTTCTTTTATTTTATTGGAAAGTTCTTCAAAAGTCCGAAGGAGTCGGTGTTTGATTACAGTGACTTAAATGTAAGAAATGATTGTAAGTTTGAAGAAGCATTGGAAGAAAAATATGATAATATAGTTCCAACTCAGTTTTTTATGACACTAAACGGAGAAAAATATGATATTAGCTACGAAACGCTTCCAGTGATGCTTAAAAGAAAGATTGATTATAGATCGATATCGGTAATTGAAATTAAAATAGCAGAAATTGAAAAGAGAGATGTGACCTTACATAAAATTTTTACCAATTTAAATAATGGCGGGACAAGACTATCCAATCAAGAATTGAGGAATGGAATTTATCCATGTGAATTCAGCCGAATGATTAATTCTCTGAATAAGCAAAATAAAAATTGGAGAAAATTGTATGGCAGAATTGATGAAGAGTGTAAGGATATAGAATTTTTATATCGTTTTTGTGCTATGAAGAAATATGTAGAATATGATGGAATTAATTTTAGGGTAAATAATTATAAAAATTCCATTAATAAATTGATTGATTGTTTCGCGGAAGCAGCTTATGATTTTGAATATGAGGAAGTTATGGGATATCAGCGGAGTTTGAAAACATTTATTGACCTGCTGGAAATTTCAAAAAAATATTTTTCAAAGACATTTTTATTAGAAGGATTGTTTGTCGTTTGGGCTAAGACTAGCATAGGACAGATAAAATTTACAGATGAGATTTGTAGTAAAATAGAAAAAGATAAGAAGATAAAGGAAACACAACAGGGGGGAACTGTTTCTATAACAAATATGAACAAGAGGTGGAAGCGGATATATGAAATCTTATCAAATGATGCTGAATAGAGTCTGCAATAGTATAATGAATGAGGAGTTGGTATATAAAGATACTATTATAATTGGAGATAATTCTAGTGGTAAATCAGACGTATTAAGACGGTTGATAGAAAATGATAAAAAAGAGCAGTTCTATTTTATAGATGCAGTAAATCGCTATTTTGACATAAGTCAGATTATGCCTTCGGCTATTCCGGAAGTGCATTATTCGAAAGAGATTAATAAACAGCGCTTAGAAGAAGCGGTATTTAATCATAAAGATACTTTTTACTATGGTGGACCTAGGGCAATAGAAGATTTATACAGCAATTATTGTGGGCAAGTAGAAGCGCTGATGAATGAGTTCCTTCAGATATCATTTGCAATACGGCAGGGAGAGGTAGGATGGAATGTATATATCAATAATGAAATTGTTGAATTGTCTAGTGGTTATCAGGCAGTGATTCGTATTTTTATGGAAATATTGTATTTCTCTGATACAAAATCAAAAGGAACCATTGTTATTGATGAAATAGACGAGTTCCTATCAGTAAAAAATAGTGGAAAAATATTAGGGTTTTTAAAAAATAAATTTCCTGAATTGAATTTTGTTGTTACAACGCATTCGGCAGATTTGATTGCAAATGCAGAAGAAACGAATTTGATTTTGTTGTATGGAGAAAATTTTGAGATATTAGATGCAGGGGATTTTTCTAGTATATCGCAAGTGTATGACATTTTCAGTGCCTTTTTTGAACAAAAAGAAAAAAATGATAAAGAAAAGCGAGACGAGATATTAAGAAGACTTTTTAACAACAAAATGTCAGGAATTTGGAATTCTGAGGATGAAGCTGAATTAGAAAAAATGAAAGCGGAGAAAATAACAAAAGCACAAAAGTTAATTGTTAAGCAGATAGAGGAGTGGCAAGTGTGATAGAAGAAAACTGGTTATTGGATATTCCTAGTTTTTTACCTGAATATGAGGCTGGAATGAACTATGGCTATAAAAATAAGCCGGGGAAAAATTTAGAAACACTTTTAAGAAAAACTAGCAATAATCATTGTATGTATTGTTATTCGTTGTTAAAGAATGACAGAGTAAATATTGGACATTTGGAACATAGTATAGAGAAAAACCTTGATGAAGAACATTTGACAGAATGTACTCCTAATATTGCAATAGCCTGTCCTAATTGCAATTTGTCTTTAAAGCGTGTGGGAGAACAGGAAAGATTAGAAAAACTGGAAGAGGCAAAAAAAGAATTTGTATTAGAAGTGCAATGTGATGGAAAAGAATGCAAGGTTGAGTGTGAAAGTTATAAGAAGTTAAAAAAGGAATACTGTAAGAAATCAAGAATTATTTTACAGCCGTTTGGAGTAAAAGGAGAAAATTCGAATCAGGAATATAGAATACAATATGATGTATATAATGCCGAATTTGTACCAAGTCAAAAATATTCTTATTCAGATGAGGATATAGATTATATTGAACATCATATCAATCAATTTAAGTTAAACGACGCGGGATTCAAAACGAAGGCGTTAGCAGATTTTGTGGAGGATGTTATAGAAGCAGACGGAAAATACAGAGAAAATAGTGAATATCCTAATTATATTGTTGATTTGTTCAAAGAAAAGATAAAAGGAATGGAGCAAGAAAAAGTATTGAGGTTATGTGAACAAATACATATTAAAAATATTACCTTATTTAGAAGCTAATCTGATAGTGTAGAAGGCATTATGAAACAAATGGGTTGAATTGTTCTGTGAAGAAAGAAAATGAAAGCTTCTCTGCAATTTATATACAGAGAAGCTTTCATAGAAATGTTATAGAATCCAATCAAATTCGACTCGATATAGACATCAGGATTTGTGATAGAGTAACGAACTCCTGCCTGAGCAGCAAGATTTACAACAACAGTTGGTTTATAATCTGTAAAGATTTGAGCAATCAAAGGCTTGTCAGCAATGGAACCTTTGATAAATTCCTAGGAAGAAGTGGAATGTTTCTGAGCTTCTTCCGTTATTTTTTCTAAACGATATTCTTTAGATGAGATGGCACCGATATATTCAAAAACAATCAAGGATGAATTGTTGTCAGGATATCCGTATATGCCATGTACGTTAGAAAAAGCGAAGGCATTAGAGAGACAACATAATCATAAGGGGGATGTTCAGAATATATCGGAGATGTATTGGGAAGAAGCGTATGATACTATTGTAGAAGAATATTGTAGGGGGAACAATAATCAATTCAATGGAGAAAAGATATAAAGTCTGAAATGAAAGAAGGAAGGCTATTATGGCGAAAAACAATGAGAATGCTGCAAAAATACTAGATTATTGGTTTGCATTAGATTTTTTATCGCAAGACAAATATCCAGATTATGTGGAAATAAGAAATAAAATAAAAAGGCATAAAGAAGATTGGGCTAAAGGAAAATCTAAATACAAAACCATAGAGACATTTATACGGTTAGAGAAAAAGGATATTACAACAAGGCAACTTTATGATGAAATTTATGAAGAAGCCAAATCTTGTGGAATGAAAAAGTGGGGGAATCTTACGGTATATATAGGCAGGGTAAAGAGGGAAAAGTGTATTGAGTGCATATCAAATATATTATCACTTCCTTCAGAAGCTGATAATAGGGTGGAAAAGAGTTCGGAACGTATTGCTTGGGCAAGTCTCCAGCTTTCACCAGAAGGAAAATATATTGAACATTCGTTATCACTTTCAACTATTTTATGGGCATTAGATGAAATAAAAGTTTCGAAGGAAAAGCTTTCAGAAGCCTTAGATAATCAAGAATATACGTTAGCAGTAGAAACATTAGAAAACAGATTTTTTGATAAAGAAAAAAGAGCAGAAGTAGAAAGTGAGAAAAATTAGATACAAATAAAGTTAATATAGCATCAGATGGAAAGATAGAAGAGATTCAGAGATTTGATATTACAGCAGTTACTTTAAAAACGTTACAAGAATTATTCAAAGAAATTGAAAGAAGATATATCAAAGACAATATTGAAAATACTGTTGATGAAAATGATAATTATGAGGAAATATATGGAATAAGCTTTCAATTGTTTAAAGATGAGGAGACAAAATACAAGAGGGAAGCAGATAATTATTTGGGGTTAGAACAAAGCTATTTTTCGAATGACATAAAGATGGTGTTGGATTTAGCTAGGAATGATGAGCTTTCAAAAGATAAGTATTTGGGAGAAGATATACAAGAATACATAACAACATTAGTGAATTCAAAGAAAAATGAAACACGAAGACTAGATATGGTGAGACCTGATAATGGGAATTTGGTAAAATTTAAAAGTAATCTTTCTGAATTATTAAGAATTCAAAATGCACCTTTGGGAAAATGGCCATCTAGATTTATGCCGGCTTTCATGCAGCAAATGGCAATTAATTTGGCTATTGGAAAGGGAACATCACAGCTTTTTGATGTTAATGGAAAAATTTTTTCTGTTAATGGACCTCCGGGAACAGGAAAAACTACATTGCTTAAGGAAATAGTAGTAAATAATATTATTGAAAGAGCTTGTCTATTAGCAGAGTATGATAATCCAGATGATGCGTTTGTTCAATGTGATTTTATTCATGGCGATAAGGAGGAAAATGCATATTCAAAATATACAAGACACTGGCATCGTCTAAAAAACGATGAAATAAATAATTATAGCTATAAATGAGCAAATCCAAAATATTGCACAAAAGAAAGACACCCTCTGTAGAAGGATGTATAATTGAAGTACCAACAAACAACATACTCACTCAAACAAGGGGGTGTC
>QUJA01000074.1 GCA_003480425.1 Firmicutes bacterium AM31-12AC | reverse complement strand
AGAGGCTGAGATAAAATTGCAGCTGATAGATGCACAGGGAAAAGTGGCAGCAGAAAATAAGATGCCGGTTACAATCGATGAATATGGAGAAAATCATATCGGATGATGTTGTATGTGGATCAGCCGAATCTCTGGAATGTTGAGCATCCGTATCTGTATCAGTATAAAGTGCAGCTGACAGAACAGGGAGAAGTACTGGATGAAGAAAGCGGAAGTTTTGGAATCCGTAAACTTCAGTTAGATGTGAAACATGGTTTGCGAGTTAATGGTAAAAGCGTAAAACTTCGGGGTGGATGTATTCATCACGACAATGGCATTATCGGGGCGGCAGAATTTCCTCATGCGGAGGAGATGCGTGTCAGAAGATTAAAAGAGGCAGGATATAACGCAATCCGAAGCTCCCACTATCCAATGAGCCGGGTTCTTCTTGAAGCCTGCGACAGACTTGGTATGTACGTCATGGACGAATTCAGTGACGTATGGACCACGACGAAAGGTGAGTTTGATTACGGAATGGTCATGACAGAATGGTGGGAGAAAGATGTTACAAACATGGTCTGGAAGGATTATAACCATCCGTGTGTAGTAATGTATTCTATAGGAAATGAGATTCCGGAATGTGGAAATAAACTGGATATACAAATGGGAAAGAAAATCGCAGACAAGATTCGTTCTCTGGATGACACCAGATATGTGACAAACAGCGTGAACTTTGTGTTGAGTATACAAGATCGAATGGGCGAGATCATGGCTGGCATGGCAGCAGAAAATGCACAGGAAGTGCAGAAAAAAGAAGAAGCTTCTGGTGCAGAACAGCAGGAAATTAACAGCATGATGACAGATTTTGCTGCATTTATGGACCGGATTGTTGCTGGAGAAACTGCAGGAAAAGCGACAGAAGAAGCATTTGGCCAGGTGGATATAGCGGGCTACAATTATGCTGCATGCAGATACGAAAGTGATCGGGAAAAGTATCCGGATCGAATTATTGTTGGATCAGAGACAACACCGCAGAGTCTGGATATGAACTGGCCGTTGGTAGAAAAATATTCAAATGTTATTGGAGATTTCTCATGGACTGCGTGGGACTATCTAGGGGAAGCAGGTATTGGAAAAATCACATATGGAGAGAAAAAAGAAATGGAATTCTACGCTCCATACCCTTATAAAGCGGCTTACTGTGGTGACATGAACCTTTTGGGAGACAGAAGAGTGATTTCTTACTGGAGAGAAATTATATGGGGACTGAGAAAGACGCCATATATTGCTGTACAGCCACCACAGCATCATGGAGAAAGGAAAAACCTTACAAACTGGACGATGACAGATGCTGTAAATAGCTGGAACTGGAAAGGTTACGAGGGAAAAACGGTAACAGTTGAAGTTTATGCAGATGCTCAGGAGGCAGAACTGTATGTAAACGGAACTTGTGTGGAACGGAAAAAAGTAGGGGAACAGAAGAAAGCAGTCACATATTTTGAGACAACGTACGAACCGGGAGTTCTGGAAACCATTGTATATACAGACGGAAAAGAAGTCGGAAGAAACAAGATTATAACGGCGGAAAATAATCTTCGTCTGGAAGCATTTAACGATCGTACTCAGATTCCGGCAGACGGAAGTGATATCTGTTATGTGGAAATCAGTGTAAAGGATGGAAATGGCAACATAGATCCAAGTGCAAATGAGCCAGTCTGCATTACGATTGAAGGAGCAGGAAGCATACTTGGCTATGGAAGCGCAGATCCAGAATCGGAAGAAAATTATTTCGATACAGAAGCACGACCATTTGAGGGAAGATTGCGGGCAGCTGTCAGAGGAAATGGTGAAAAAGGAAAGATTACAGTGTCACTTACATCAAAGGCTTATGGAAATGCCAAAGTGGAGATTGAGACTGTATAGTTACTGTTCACGCGTAGTGCGAACAATAAAGCTGTATAAAAATGCAGAATTTATAGAAAAAAATCTACATGGTAAAGAGAAAGGTCTCAGATTAAAATAAGAAAAGAAGGAATGTCATTGCCAGGAAAAATCCCGTAAAAACATTCCTTCTTTGCAATTACAAAATGTATCTATGATTTAGAAGAATCTGAAAGGTACGTACGCAACATGTTTATAATTTCATCAATATAATCTTGCAGTTCATCTTTCTGATTTCGAAACTCCCGTGCCGATAAAAGGCCAATGTGCTGCAAGGTAGAAAGTACCAGACGATGAACAAATGACAGTGAGAGAGGAAGGTCAATACCTTGCCGTAGTTCTCCGTTCTGTTGAGCTTCTGTTAGAAGAAGTTCCGCCTGTTTGTCAAGAGCTTCTGAATATAGAGTAATCGTATCAGACTGCCTTTTAGAAACAGGAGTATCCTGTGTATATGTTTCGATTAAAAGCAGTAAAGTGAGGTCATCTTTGTGTTTAAAAATCTCATTTAAAAAGGAATGAAACAGCAATAGAAATTGTTCTAAAGCAGAGCCTTTTGTCTGAGAAAGTGCTAAGGAATCATTTACATCTAAAGTCTGTGCAACTGTGTGCGGAATAATTTCATCTTTGAGTGCAGACATGACATCGTCCATATTTTTAAAATATTTATATAAAGTTACGGTGGAAATATCCAGCTTTTTGGCAAGATTCTGCATGGTAAATGAAGCTGGTCCATCCTTTAACAGCATCTTCCGCGCAGCAGATAGTATTTCTTTTTTACGTTTTTCACGCATTTGATTAAAATAAGCAGTCTGATCCATAATATCGTCTCTTTTCTATAGTTTCTATTTTTTATTATAACAGTAAAGAAAGTTATTCGTAAAGTAGAAAAGTGCTTGTATTTCAAGAAAAAACGAGTTAACATAATGTTAAGTGATTTAACAGCGTAAAAACAAGATAAAAAGAATAGAGATTTCCTATTCGGACAGGAGGAAAAAGTGTTAAAGACGGCAAAGATATTTCAAAATGGAATGACGCTCCAGCGAGGGAAAGAAATTTGTGTCTGGGGACAAAGTGATTCAAGAACGACTGTGAATGTAGAAATTCAAGGACAGAGAGGCAGCTCTGTCGCAGGTGAGGATGGTGTGTGGTCAGTTATGATTCCGGCGCTTCAGGCTTCAGAGGGCGAAGTGATGCGTATCTTTACAGAGACAGAACAGTTGCAGTATGAAGATGTTGCAATCGGTGAAGTATGGGTGGCAGGCGGCCAGTCTAATATGGAGTTCTGGATGCGTTATGAGAAGTACAAAGAAGAGGCGATGAAAGAGATGCCGAATTCCAGATTACGTTTTTATGATGTGCCGGAAGTGTGCTATGACGGACAATTAGAAGAATTTGACTATAGTCGAGAGGCAGTATGGAGAAAGGCGACAAATGAGGACCTCGAGTACTTTTCGGCAGTCGGCTATTATTTCCAAAAGGAATTGGAATCAGCGTTAGATGTGCCGGTTGCAATCATAGGTTGTAATTGGGGCGGGACAGTTGCGTGTGCGTGGATGAATCCAGAGACTGTGAAGAAAGTTGGACCAGCATGGATGGAAGAGTATGAGAATCAGGTCGCAAAGTTGGACATGGAAGAGTATTGGAAAAAGCAGCATGGGAATCCGATGAATGACAGAGGAAATATGTTTGCAGATCCGTTTACAGAATTCGTACTCCCAAGAACAAGAAGTGAGGAAGAGGTACAGGTGTTTTTCTCACAATTTGCCAATTCTATGGACTTGCAGGAATATCTTTCGATAATGATGCCGCAAAGCATACCGGGAAGTCTGTATGAGCACATGGTAAAGATAATTGCGCCATATGGAATCAGCGGATTTTTATGGTATCAGGGAGAAAGTGATGACGATACTCCGGGGATGAATGTATTTTACAAAGACATGCTGTCCGGTTTGATCTCAGACTGGAGAACACTGTGGAGAGATGATACATTACCGTTTATGGTTGTGCAGCTTCCGGGCTTTGAAAAATGGATGGATAATGACAGAAAAAATGAATATCCGATCATCCGCCAGTGTCAGCAGGATACCGCAGATACGGTAGCGAATGTTCATCTTTGTTCAATCTCAGATGCAGGAGAGCAGATCGATATCCATCCAAAGAATAAGAAAGTAGTTGGAGAGAGACTGGCACTTCTTGCAAGAAAATATGCATATGGAGAGGACATTCTTGCCGATGCACCGCGGATGGAATCTGTCACACGTAAGAAAAATATTGTTACGATTACATGGAACAATGCTGGTGACGGAATCGTGGTAAAAGGTAATAAGGTGGAAGGACTTCATGTATTTGCAGGAGAGGAAGAAAAAGCTTATTCATTTACAGTAGCAGAAAATAAACTGGTATTGCAGATGGAACAGGTTGAGGACGAACCATTACAGGTGAAATTTGCCAGAACTTCATGGTATCAGGTGAATTTATATAATTCAGCAGGAATTCCGGCTATTCCATTTGAAACGAATGGAGATATTTGAGGTTTGTTATGAGTAAATGTGTGTAGAATATGGAATATAAGACAATGCAAAAAAAATGTCGGATTTACAAAAAGAATCTACATAGTATAAAGATATATTTTTAATTAAAATGAAAGAAAAAGGGAGGAATGTGTTACGATGAAAACAGAAGTAATCAAATTATATGAAAATCGAGAAGACGTTACATTAACAACATATGTATTGGAAGATTCACCGGAGATGCTTGCCGGAAAATCCAGACCTGCAATTTTAATTTGTCCGGGTGGTGGATATATGAGCTGTTCTGATCGTGAGGCAGAGCCAATTGCTATGAAGTTTGCATCGATGGGATATCATACATTTGTTCTGAGATATTCTACCTATATGGGTGGGAATGCAGGTGGATTCCCAGATATCTCAAAACCACTTCCGGTAAAAGAAGAGTGTTTGTACCCGACACAGATGAGAGAGATTGGACAGGCGATGCTGATCATCCGTGAACATGCTAAAGCTTGGAAAGTTGATGCAGATCGGATCGCAGTCTGCGGATTCTCAGCAGGAGCACACAATGCGGCGATGTATGCGACAAACTGGCATACAGATACGCTCAGTGAATATTTCCAAGAAGACAAAGAAAAATTCCGTCCGGCGGCAGCGATTCTTGGTTATACATTAAGCGACTATATTTTCATGAGAGATAATACAGAAAAAAGAAGTCTGATGGATGTAGCATTCTTCAAAGCGTCAAACACAGCATTTTTGGGAACAGGAGAACCATCCGAGGAACTATTGGATGAAGTCAGTCCGGCAAGACATGTGACGGAGAACACACCACCGATGTATCTGTGGGCAACTGCATCGGATGAACTGGTTCCGGTACAGCATTCACTTCGTATGGCACATGCATTGGCAGAACACAAGATTCCATTTGAATTGCATGTATTTGAGGAAGGACCTCATGGATTGGGACTTTCTACACAGGCAACGGCAGCGGCAAAATCACAGATATATCCAGATGCTGCAAAATGGGCAGACCTGGCAGGTTGCTGGCTGGAGAAGAGATTTGCGTTTGATTTGCCGGAAAAAACAGCTTTTGAGGAAATGTTGGAAAAGGGAATAATTGGATAATTTCAACTGGAATAAGATTGTGAGAGCAGGAAGTTTGCGTTAGAAACCAGATAGGGACGGAGTTTAATGGCTTTTGAAAAAAGCCATTAAACTCC
>QUJA01000073.1 GCA_003480425.1 Firmicutes bacterium AM31-12AC | reverse complement strand
ACAGTTTGCAAACCTGTACCGCCTCATAAAAAGCAGCGCCTCATTCGAAGAAGCTTTTAAGTTTGTGGGATAAGTTTGTGCAAAATTCGATATTTGCTCATTTATAGTTGATAAGTAATATATTTGTGTTTTTCTTTACATTCGAAAAAGATTTGTTTATACTAATCATGAGAAATAATATATAAATGTAAGGATGTGATCATATGAAAATTGAAAAAATTAACGATAACCAGATTCGTTGTACATTGACACATGCCGATTTGGCTGCCCGCCATTTGAAACTAAGTGAACTTGCATATGGTACTGAAAAAGCCAAGTCCTTATTTCGTGATATGATGCAACAGGCATCATTTGACTTTGGTTTTGAAGCTGACGATATTCCATTGATGATAGAAGCAATTCCAACTTCTGCTGACACAATTGTACTTATTATTACAAAGGTTGAAGACCCGGAAGAATTGGATACCCGTTTTTCAAAATTCACGTCTGCAGGGGAAAATGATTTTCCTCTCCCTGAGACATTGAATAAACTTGAAGGTGCAGATGAATTTTTAGACTTACTCAATAAAGTAAAGGGTGCTGCTGCCAGCGTATCTGCTACATCATCAGAACAGGAAGAGGAAAAAACGGCAGAAGATGCACCTGTTCCACTCAATGTCAAATTATATTCCTTTGACAATATCGACCAGGTCATTCAAATGGCACAGTTAATCGGTTCTCTTTATCATGGTGCTAATACTTTGTATCGTGATAACAACAGCGATGGCATTTACATTCTGGCACTGACACAGTCAGAGCATACAAAAAATGAATTTAATAAAGTCTGTAATATGCTTTCTGAATATGGTTCTCCGGAGAAGGTATCTACTACGATTCTCGCATTCCTTGAAGAACACTGTGAGATTGTGATAGCAGCCGATGCCGTACAGAAACTGGCGCATCTTAGCTAATAACAGATATTCATTTATCGTACCTGCTATGATGTAATCATTATTTTTAAGCAAAAAAATGTCCGAAATTCTTCAAATCGAATTTCGGACATTTTTATTTTAGTCATTTTAATTTATTTTCCTGCTGCTGTCATTGCTGCATTGATCTTCTCAACAAGTAAATCTGCATCAATACCATGAACCATAGCTGCTTCTTCTAATGACTCCATCTGTGAAGATGGGCATCCAAGACAATGCATTCCAATTTCCATTAAGATTGGAGCTGATTCTGGAAATACATTCAACAGTTCGCCGATTTTTGTAGCTCTTGTAATCTGTGCCATTTTCAATTTCCTCCTTATTGTTTCGTGTTTCCTATTATAATCCCATACATTGAATTTAGCAACTCTAAAAATGTATCAAATATCTGAATTGTCACTTCAATTTTCATAAATTTTAGACATCTTAAAAGTCAATTCTTTTTTTGTTTTTTTTCGACAAAAATGCATTTTCATAATTTACACCAAAACATCTGTTCTTTTTTTATTAAAAGTAATTCACATAAATGTGGGTTTTTAATGTGGATAATGTGAATAACTATGAGGAAATCTCTAATTTATCCACCATTTTCCGAATTTTCAATGTGAATAAGTTGAAAACTCCATTTTCAAGATTTTCGACGTTTTTCTGTTTTTTTGTGCATTTTGCCATTCGCCATTTTCCCATTGGAGAACTTTTAACAATCTTTCCTGTCTTATTATTTTGTAAACTTTCTGTAAATTCACCCTGTTACACACAAATACCTCATTACTGTCATACTTTTTCACATAACTAACTCCAAACAGTTGTTCATGTACTAGTTACCCACTATTTTCCCCCAACATATTAACAAAATGTGGATAACTTTGTGAATTTCTGTGGATAACTCGGTTTTTCATGTGAAAAATCAGGGGTATACCAGTGAAAAATTATCCTTTCCCTGTTGATAATCTGTTGAGAATTGGTGAATAATCTTCTATTTTTCAGTAAAAGCCGGTGTATATTACACTATTTTTCATGTTGATAGTGTGGATAAGCTATTTGGCTAAGTTATCCACATATTTATCTCAGTCGAGAAAACTCCTACCTCTTCAGGTAGTGAGTAAAAGCAAATTTGTCTCAGTGGGAGTCCAATCTCAGACTGAGATAAACGCTCCGCGAGGATGCGCAGTGATTCTGATATACTTTCTTCCTATAATAATGTAAAAAAATGATGCGGAAGTTTTTCTCCGCACCATTCTTCATATCTATAATACTCTCCTCACTGTCACGATTGGTGCATACGTTGCTGTGCATATACCAATCCCATCTGCTTCATTCATTGCATTTACAATATTTCCATCACCCATATACAAGCCGACGTGACCATCATAAAGAATCAAGTCACCCGGCTGTGCCTGTTCATATGATACTTCATATCCGATATTTTCCATATCCCATGTGGTTCGCGGAAGACTTATCCCAAAGTTTGCATATACAGACTGTACAAATCCTGAACAATCTGCACCACTAGTTAAACTTGTACCTCCCCATACATAGGGATTCCCAATAAACTGACAGGCAAAATCTATAACCTGCTGTCCTGTTGTATATGACGAAGATTGTAACGCAACCGTTTCTTGTGCCGTCCCCACACTATCTTTTTGTGCCTGTTTTTCCTCTTCTGCAAATTCATCTTTGTCCACTTTCTCAGTCGTGATCCACTCACCGGACACCCATCCGTCTACATCCCCTACTGTGATCGGATACCATCCATTTACTGAGTCCCCTGTTACTTCATAACGTTCTTGTTCTAAAACTTGCAATAAAATTTGAAAATCGGTTCCCTGACCGGCTCTTACATTCAGCACATCTGCCGTTACTGTTGCAACTGTAACTTGATCGATTCCTGCAACCTGTGATACTACATTTACATTTTCGTCTGTATCCGCTGCATCTACTACCATTGCACTCCCCGGAATCATCAATGCTCCAACTATTGCAGAAGCAATCAATTTTTGTTTTATGTGTACTTGTTTCATCTAAAACCTCCTTACTGTTTTTTCTTTATCTTTTGTAGGAAGTTTTCAATTGTTACACATTTGTTAACTTTTAGTTACGTTTGTATTGTAGCAACAAAATATTATTTTGTCAATATTTTACCATATCTTTCCATCTTCATCCTACGACCTTATCTTACATATTATTTCATATTTTCCGTTCTTTATGTAATATATTTGTAATATTTTGTCATTATCATACATCCCGGAATTTATTTTCATCATTCACAACTAGCTTCATTATACAAATAATAAGAATTTCTTTTTTATATCAAAACAGATGTTGTCAGTAATCCTGGAAGCATAAACTTCCTAACCTACTAACAACACCTGTTATCCTAATTTATTACTTTTTACTCGTAATCTTCTATTCTCCACTCGTCTTTCCAGTCAATATAAACCATATCTCCATCAAAACGAAGTGGTAACCATACATAATCTGCAATGGATGTATTCTGAACCGGTTCCTCTCCCATGCGGCTAAAATCAAATTCTTTCTCTTCTTCTGAATAAATACTGTTAAACATTTCCTCATAAATTGGATATTCTTTATCCATATTCTGTGGCAGCCATCGATCTGCACACGCAATGTATAAATCTTTTTTTCCTTCCACTTTAAAGATACATGAGATCTGACTGTGGAAAGATGTCTGACTCTCATCTCCAACATGAGGATTTCCCAATACTTTATATGGTCCATGCCATGTATCTGCAACAGCTACTTCTGACGGATTTGGTAAATATCCTGTTGTTCCGGAAGTAATCAGATAATGTTTTCCTTTTCTTTTAAAATGTGCCGTTGCCTCTCTCACATATGGTGGATGTTTTCTCGGAAAATGCGTAGAATAATATCCTGTAACATCTGTATAATCTTCCGTCAGATCCGCACAAATTGTTTCCGAATGCACACGTTCAAAGTAATAATATGCTTTTCCATCTTCTGCTACAGCAAGATCAAAATCTCCTGCATTCATTCCCAATGGCTGTAATCCTTCTTTCACCTTCGTGTATGGACCAAGAATGTGATTTGCAACCATTACAGTTTCTGTCTGTGTCTGGAAACTGTCTTTGTTCATAATTTTCATCCAACATACATATTTCTTTGTTTTCTTATTATAAATAATATGTGGTCTGTCCATACATGATTCCGGATGCAATGAAGATGTAGGATCACCTGGTTCCGGTGGAATAATAATTCCTCTGTCTTCCCAGTTATACAAATCTGTGGAACTATAACATTTCACTCCCCAATGCCAGATACCATTCACACCATCTGTTTTCTCTTTATTTTCTCCATACCAATAATACACGCCATCAATGTACATAATAGAACCGCCATGAGCCTGAATACGATTTCCATTTGTATCCAACCATACCTTACCCGGATATATCGCCTGATTCTTCATATTTATTTCCTTTCTCCACTATCGTAATATTTCTATAAACATTCTTTCAGCTTCACACTATTTTTCTTTCTGGTGTCTTTCTTCCAGTTCTTTGACAATTGTCGGATACTGTTTTTCCAGTTTGTAGAAGCTAAGAATAATTACACACAGAATATTTAAGACAATTGGAAGCACTACATATACAATCGTAATACCTGTTAAAGCCGATGCAGTCTGTACCTCTGCTGCACCATTATATCCTGCCCATGCAAGAATCCATCCACAGAATGCTGTTCCCAAAGCTGTACCACATTTGGAACCAAAACTATTTACTGACATGATCAGCCCTTCCTGACGATAACCATTCTGCCACTCATCATATTCTACCGTATTACAAAGTAATGGATAAGAGCACCACTGTGTACTACATCCTACAGCAAAAATAACCGAACCTATATATACTGCCATAAGAGATGTACTTCCACCAAGACCAACGACCACACGTCCCAATGTCATAAGCAAAATACCACCAATCAGGCCGTTCTTCATACCAGTTTTTGCGATCACAGGTTTTGAAAGAGGAATCAGGAAAAGCATCGGCATGGATAAAATCATTCCTACTACTGCTACCGACTGTGGTTTTCCACATACATACGCAAGATAATAAAACATAGATCCCATATTCAGTGAAATAACCGCTGCATTAACGTGCGCATAATTTGTATAATATACAAGTAGATATGCGCTCATTGCTGCAAACAACAAATTTGTTCCCATTTCACCACTGGAAAATGCTATTTTTCTCTCCAGCTTAGCTTTCCTTTTGAATTCACTCCCATTTTAATATCCTCCTTTTTTCTAAAGGCATCATATCATTGCAACCACATTTTCCGCTCTGTAATATCATAATGAATTCACTTTATTTTCCTATATTTTTTAATATTTATAATTAAATATATCCTGTTTTTTTTGTTTTTTACTATTCATCTTGTATCTTTTTTAATTTACACTGTTTGAATTGGATGATATACTGGTGCAAAGGAGGTAAGCATATTATGAATTTCTACGTTTCACTTGGAGATATCCAGGATAGCATTGATAATTTTAACCGAGTTCATAATAACCATCCTAATCTTCCGGATATTCTTCATGAACTGTATAAAAACCAAAATTATATTTGTTCCGAGTCAGAGCTTCCTGATATAAGTGGATTTGCCCTGATGGATGATGATGAATTTTTGAAAAAAATACGTACCTATAAATGAGCAAATCCAAAATATTGCACAAAAGAAAGACACCCTCTGTAGAAGGATGTATAATTGAAGTACCAACAAACAACATACTCACTCAAACAAGGGGGTGTC
>QUJA01000072.1 GCA_003480425.1 Firmicutes bacterium AM31-12AC | reverse complement strand
TCCCCGTTGGCACTCCCGTCCCCGATTGGCACCCCTCCCCCGTTGGCACTCCTCTCACTTTCAAAACATCCTCACACTTCTAACACAGAACGTTCACAAAAATCTGTTACCTTTGTATCAGTTTGATAGATTAGGGAGGTAAAGCGTTGATAGAGGTAAAAGATTTAGTGAAAAAATACGGAAGTCATCTGGCTGTGGACCATTTAAGTTTTACATTGGAATCAGGTAAGATTTATGGTTTTCTGGGGCCAAATGGTGCCGGGAAATCTACAACAATGAATATCATGACAGGATATCTGGGTGCGACCAATGGAAGTGTTCTGATTGACGGGCATGACATTTTGAAGGAGCCGGAAGAGGCGAAGAAACAAATCGGGTATCTGCCGGAGCTTCCACCATTATATATGGATATGACAGTACAAGAATATTTGGAATTTGCGGCAGAGTTAAAGAAATTGCCAAAAGAGAAAAGAGAATCCGATATCAGTGAAGTAATGAAATTGACAAGACTTCAGGATGTTTCAGGTCGTCTGATCAAGAATCTTTCAAAAGGATATAACAGAGAGTTGGGCTGGCACAGGCTATTTTAGGGTTTCCGGAGATTATTATTTTGGATGAGCCTACAGTTGGGCTGGATCCAAAACAGATTATAGAAATTCGTGAGCTCATTAGAACACTCTCAAAGAAGCATACCGTTATTTTAAGTTCACATATTCTTGCAGAGGTAAGAGAGGTATGTGATTATATTCTGATTATTTCAAAAGGGAAATTAGTTGCAAGCGATACACCGGAGAATCTGGAACTGTTAAGAAACGGAGCGTCCAGCCTGGAGTTAGAGGTGAAAGCTGCACCGGAGACTGCTCGGGCAATTTTGTCAACAATTGATGACATTGATGCGATGGAAATGCATAGTGAAAATGAAAATCTTACGAGAGTAAAGCTTGAGACAAAAAATGGGGCAGATATCCGTGAAGCAATATTTTATGCATTTGCAGAAGAAAAGTGCCCATTATTGGAAATGAAGACTGCAAAGGCAAGTCTGGAAGACATCTTTATGGAACTGACACAGAAGGAGGAATCGAACGATGCTGGCAATTTATAAAAGAGAATTCAAGTCCTATTTCCAGTCTATGGTGGGATGTGTCTTTGTTGCATTTCTCGTTGCATTTACGGGAATCTATTTTACCGCATATAATTTGAACGCAGGATATCCGTATTTTTCTTATACATTGTCTGGTTCGCTGATCGTATTTATTGTAGGAATTCCGCTTATCACGATGAGAAGCTTTGCGGAGGAAAGAAAAAACAAAACAGATCAGTTGTTGTTAACGGCACCGGTGAGTCTTACAAAGATTGTGTTAGGAAAATATTTGGCAATGATTTCAGTTGTCGCAATCCCAAATCTTATCTTTTGTCTCTTTCCGCTATTGATCAAGATGAATGGAACAGCATACTTAAAGACAGATTATATTTCAATCGGAGTCTTTTTCCTTCTGGGATGTGTTTATGTAGCGATAGGGATGTTTATGTCAGCATTGACAGAGAGCCAGATGATTGCATTTATCACAACATTCGGACTTTTATTGATATTATATCTGTGGAACGGAATCATCGGATTTCTCCCATCCTCTGCGATTGGTTCGCTGATCGGCTTGATTGTTGTTTTCACGCTCATAATTGCTTATGTTTATCATATGACAGAAAACTGGATGCTTAGTGCGGTTTTAGAAGTGCTCGGTATTGTAGCGAGTGTTGCTACATACATTGTGAAATCCAGTTTATTTGAAAACCTGTTAACAAAAATACTCGGAAAGCTTGCATTGGCAGACGTATTTACGGATATTACGAATAATCATATTGTTGATATTACAGGAATTGTACTGTATTTGTCTGTAATTGCGATATTTATTGTTCTGACGATACAGGCAATCCAGAAGAGACGTTGGAGTTAGGAGGTTCGGGCTGTGGAAAAGATTAAGAAATTATTTCAGACAACAGGAACGAAACAGGGCTCATTTAGCATAGGAGTAACGGCAATTGTAATAGCGATTGTAGTAGTTGCGAACATGATCATAGGCCAGTTACCTGAAAAATATCGAAATATTGATGTGAGCAGCACAAAAATATATGAAATCAGTGATACAAGTAAAGATTTGCTGAAAGAACTGGATCACAAAGTAACATTGACAGTACTGGCTGTGAAGGATGAGACAGATGATCGTATTACAACATTTTTAAGTAAGTATGCAGGACTTTCAAAAAATGTTTCTGTAAAATGGATTGACCCGGTGTTGCATCCGTCTGCATTGACAGAGAATAATGCAGAAAAAGATACAATTGTTGTAAAATGTGAAGACACAGGAAAAAGTACGACAGTAGCATTTAGTGACATCATCGTGCAGGATATGTCATCCTATTATTATACAGGAAGTGCATCGGAGTCAGAGTTCGATGGAGAAGGTCAGCTGACAAGTGCGATCAATTATGTGATAAGTGATGCCAGCCAGACGGTTTATAGAACATCTGGGCATGGAGAGTCTACATTTTCAACAACGATATCAGATTTAATGAAGAAGAACAACTATAATGTAGAAGAATTGAATTTGGTTATGAATACAGAAATCCCGGATGACTGTGACCTTCTTATGATGTATGCACCGACAAATGATCTGTCACAGGAAGAGGCGGACGTCTTGAAGAATTATCTGAAGTCAGGCGGTAAAGTGATGCTGATTCTTGGAGATACAATTTCAGAGCAATTGCCGAATTTAATGGGTATTTTATCTGATTACGGAATGAAAGAAGCTGATGGATATATCGCAGATCCAAAGCGTTGCTATCAGGGAAATGCATATTATCTCTTCCCACAATTATCTGTATCCGGGGACTTGGCAAATGGAATTTCATCTCAGATGGTTCTTCTTGCAAATACACATGGTCTGGAATTGAGTGACCCTGCAAGAGATACGATTTCAGTAAATGCATTTATGTCTACAACAAATAATGCATATGCGGTGACGGAGGATGCGCAGACAGAAGGCAGTTATACACTTGGAGTTGTCGCGACAGAGAGTATCAGTAAGGATGATGGAGATGATACCAAGGACGAAAATAGTACAGATGACAGTGAGACACGAAAGAGCCGTCTGACAGTGATTTCTTCAGCAAGTATGATTGATTCGCAGATTACAGATGCATTTACGACATTAGAAAATACAACATTATTTATGAATGCAGTGACAGCAAACTTTGATGGTGTCAAAAATATTTCCATTGAGCCAAAAAGTCTTTCCGTAGAATATAATACAGTGCAGCATTCAGGTCTTTTGAGTCTGCTGGTAATCTTCGGGGTTCCAATCGTACTTTTGATTGGTGGATTTTCAGTATGGTATCGCAGAAGAAAAGCGTAATTACAAATTAAAATCTGAATAGAAAGAAAGGCGTGCCGTATGGATAAAAAGAAAAAGCAGATGTGCATACTTTGTGGCGTGTTACTTCTCTTGCTGGTAGTATATTTTGGAATTCAGACAATGATAAAGCATCAGGAGAAGAAAACAAAGGAAGAAAAAGAAGCATCGACAATTTATATAACAGATATAGAAGATGTGTCTCTGATTAATTATGATGTTGGAGAGGGGACGCAAACATTTGAAAAACAGGATGGAAACTGGGTCTATGTAAAAGACCCAGATTTCCCGTTAGACGAGAGTTATCCGGAACAGATTGTAGAAACCTTTGGAAAGTTGAAGGCAGAACGTGAGTTGGAAGACGGAGATGAGCTTGCAGATTATGGTCTGGATGACCCGGCTTATCGGATTCAATTGACAGATGAAAATGGAGACAAGACATCGGTTTATTTTGGAAATGATTCCGGGGATGATTCATATTATGTAACGGTGGATGATACAAAGAAGGTCTATACAGTAAACAGCGAGGTACTCCAGGATTTACAGCATAGTCTGGAAGATATGGCGAAGTTAGATGAATACCCGACGATTGGAAGCGGTAATCTTAAGAAAGAAGTCATTACACAGAACGGACAGACAACCACATATGATTCGGAAAATGATGATGATACCGAGAACATCGCAGCGGTAGCAGGAGGACTCGGAGTAGTGAGTCTGGATAAAGTTGCGGATTATTCCGTGGAAGACGAGCATTTGTCAGAGTATGGGCTGGATGAAAAATCCAGAATTACAGTAGAAGCAACTTATACAGAAAAGAAAAAAGAAAAGGTGCTGACTCTTTATATTGGAAAAGAGGATGGCAGTGGAAACCGTTATGTGATGATCAACGATTCTAAGATTGTATATTTGATTTCAACAGAAATCTGTAACAACATTTTGAATGTAGAGGATTAAGAAACGTTTTCAGTGTGTTAAAAACCGCGTGGCAAATATTTTTAGAAACATTTAAGAAATAATTTATTGACTTTCAGTTAAAAAGAGAGGAAAATGTCCTTCTATAGGAAAGCGAGGTTGAAATCAATGAGAGATAAAATGATGCGGTTTTTGCAGGGAAGATATGGAGTGGATGCATTGTCAAAATGCTTACTGGGAATTGGATTGATAGCCGTGATACTGGCAGGATTTTTTGGAGGAAAGGCTGCAGGAAATATATTGTATATCCTTGGCTGGGCTGCAATCATTTATTGCTATTTTCGTATATTTTCAAAAAACATAACAAAACGTTATGCGGAGAATCAAAAATATCTCGCAAAGACATATAAGCTTCGTAGTTTTTTCTACAAGCAGAAAGAACTGATGAAACAGAGAAAAGTTTATCATATTTATAAATGTCCGAGTTGTAAGCAGAAGATTCGTATTCCACGTGGAAAAGGAAAGATTGAAGTGAGATGTCCGAAATGTGGAACGACATTTATAAAGAAAAGTTGATGTATAAGTGAATCATGAGAACGTTGGAAAACGGTGCCAAAGATTATTGGTGCCGTTTTCTGAAATTGTGATATAATGAGCGAAAAAGAAAAGGAAGCGACGCCGCAGGCGGCATTTACTTTTCTTGAGCCATTAGTGAGCGAACAGTCTGCGAAGCAGACGGTAGAGCGCGTAAGCGCGGGTTCGTGATGTAATAAATTACAAATGCGGTAGAAACGGAGAAAAGAGATGATAGATCCATATCAGATACTTGGGGTGTCGCAAGATGCGTCAGAAGATGAGATAAAAAAAGCATATCGTTCGTTGAGCAGAAAGTATCATCCGGATGCGAATATTAACAATCCAAATAAAGAAGAAGCAGAAGCTAAATTCAAGGAAGTGCAGCAGGCATATCAGAAGATTATGGATGAGCGTGCGAGAGGATATTCCGGAGGTGGCGCATACGGGAATGGAAGTCCGTTTGGTGATATGTATGGCAATCCATTTGGCGGTGCATATCAGGGCAATCAAGGTGGAGCAGGTGCTTCGGGAGAGTCAGAGACAGACATGCATCTTCGTGCAGCGGCTAACTATATTCAAAGCGGACATTTTGCAGAAGCATTGAATGTATTAGATGGAATCAAAGAAAGAAGAGCATTGTGGTATTTTTACAGTGCGTCAGCAAATTCTGGAGTTGGAAATAATGTGACTGCACTCGAACATGCACAAAAGGCGGTAGAATTGGAACCGAATAACCTGCAGTACCAGATGTTGTTGCAGCGTCTCCAAGGTGGCGGTGGCTGGTATCAGCAGAGACAGGGAATGTATGGATATCCTGTCGGTACAGGAGATGCCTGTATGAAGGCTTGCATAGCAACGGCATTGTGTAATCTGTGTTGCGGTGGAGGGTGCTGTTATGTGCCAGTTTCTCCGGGCGGAGGTTACGGTGGAAGATTTATGTAACTAATAGGTAACTAACAGGGGACGGGAGTTTTAGAGCCAGTTGGGGGACGGAGTTTGGTGGCTTTTTTGTGAACAAAAAA
>QUJA01000071.1 GCA_003480425.1 Firmicutes bacterium AM31-12AC | reverse complement strand
AATCAGTATCAGTGGTGGGAGTCAATCCCCCATCTGATATAGCCTCCGGCAGGATTGCAGAGATGCGCAGAAGAAGTATGTCATGCATTGCATGACGCGCATCTCGCAGTAAGAATGCAGAGGCATTCTTGAATATAATGATATTTTAAGAGAACCAGGAAGTGTGCAGGCACATTTCTCTGGTTCTCTAATTATACAAAAGATGGAGCCGAGAGTTGTTAATGTTTACAGATGTCCTATAAACGATAACAAAATTTCCTGTTCCAGTCCCTTTTCTTCTTGTATCAGTTTGTCTATCAAATCTTGTAAAATCGGTATTTTAGTCTTTTCTAATTTCACTAGTGTCTGTGGTTCTAATGGCTCTGCAAAGTCTTTATATTTTTCATATATCTCTACATCCATATACAATGGCTGTAATTTAGGAAAGATCCGATTCTGAATATATTCAAAAATTTTGACTCCACCATAATCCAAATCTCCGGAGTGAAAATATTCCATCTGTTGATTCGCATCCAGAATTTCCGCAAGTTTTTGTAAAAAAGACCGCTCATACGGACCATAGTAACCATGGCTATATACATACAAGGTGTCATCAGAATAAGTCATTGCTTCAAAATTTGCCTTATTTTCGATAGAGACAATACGTTGAAATGGTACAACTTCATTCTTAATAGTCATATGTTGTAATGTTTGTGTATTCAATACGAATCCATATTTGAAATTTGATGTATCAATTTCTTGTTCAGTTCCATTCGGTTCTTGAATCAGTAGTTTCAAGGGACCCTTCAGCGCCATTTCCTGTCCGTATTCTTTAATCAGGAGCTGTTCCAACACAGATGTATCATCCATATCTTCCGTTACATCATTGCAATAATTTTTAGCAATTGTAATAATATGCGCTTGTACTTCTTTTTCAAATTTCTTTGTGTTTCCAAGATATCGCTTGCTAAAAACACGTTTGAATATCGCTTCGGTAAGTGCATTGATTCCTCGCAGACAATCCCGATAAAGTTCGAATTTTTCTAATTCTTTTGGAATCTTTCCATCACCAATGTTGTGTAATTTTTGCAACAATGAATCATAGTAGCTTCGAATCCATACATTCTGCCAGCCTTGTTTTTGTTCTGCTTCAATTTTATTCTGATATTGTTGTACCAAACGATATTTCGGAACAAATGTATCTCCATTCTTTTGAGCTTCTTGTTCTGCTAATTGATAAAGTTGGGGAAGTTGTTCTAACGAATATTGAATTTTTTCTATATCACTATAACGAAGGATCCATTTTACTTGAATTAATTTTTGATTTTCTAAATCGCGAACTTCATTTATTAATTCTGTTTTACCACATTTGGTATAATCCTTCTGCTGAATTGTAATTGTCCGATTGCCTGTTTCACCCGGTTTCCAATCTTTAGCACTGTGGTATTCGCATTTTTCTATGATTTTATTTAGAATGTACATCGTTTTCCTCTTGATCAAATATTTTAGTCTATTATAATTCCTATATCGGCGAAAACAAATAAGTATATTTTCGCATCTGTGCAAATATAACGGTCTCCACCCGGTTGCGTATCTCTTCTGGATATGCTCCTGCATTTACGAGTAATTCGTTTACATCTTTTTTAGTAAAGTGAAACTTTAGATTCATGTTATATAAGGATTCGGAAATATCCAATTGTTCGTCAAATTCACTGCATATTGTTTTGGATTGAACATTATCAATTAGTGAGTAAGTATCTCCGGATAGAGGATAATCCATTGTTGTATCTGACAGAAGTCCCGCTCCATTATCAAAAATTGGACAGTACATATAATCTCCGTTCCCATTCATCAGAACCGCTATATTATGCGTGTGCCGGTCTTCGTTTAGGAAAAATGCGTCAATTGTCAGAAGTTTATTCATATAAATACCAAAATTCTGAAGGCCAGTTATGCGTTCCACCTGTTGTACTAAGAAATACAAGCGCTCCTTATATTCTGGTATTCTATACAAGGTTTTATATAGGCTTTCTCCAAAAAAATTTTTGAATAGCCGTTCCAAGGTGATAATCTGCCAGTCTTCATTCAGGAAATTTTTACTTTTTACCCCATTATAAATTACAGAACCGTATTTTATTTTTTCAAGGTCATAACATACAAATTCATTTTCGGTCAATGTTGATTTTTTCAGAAGATGCGATATCATGTATTCAGCTAAGCCTTCATATCCTGTGTAATCAGCTTTGTACCATATTCCTTTATTCTCCCATTTTAGTTGGTTCCCTTTCGATGACTGACGATCATTTGTACGGATATTCTGCTCAAATAATTCTATCATTCCAGCTACCTCTCTATACGAATCCAAAAATCATCTTCCGCCATTCTACCTTCGGTTTTTTCTATAATCATAATCGGATCGTAAAATGGCAATCCTAAATCTTTGAGTATCAACTTCATCTTATCTCTGCTTTTTGGGAAGCATCTTGACTCCAGAAATTCTTGATATTGATCATAATTTGGAGTTTCTACAACACCGAAAGCACGGAACATAATCTTATCGGTATAATTTTTTATTTTTACTTTTTGTTCCTGTTCATTTACGTCAATTAAAGTACATACATTCGAACCATACATATACCAAAGTCTGAGCGGCCATATTTTTTCGGGAACTCGGACTTCCTGTTCATATTCAGGATATCTTTGTAGCATTTTAAGAAATGGAACAATTGGTCCGTGAATAGCTTCCTTACTTCGCTCCCAGCGCTCTACAGTTGGCTTTGAACAATTGATAAATTCTGCAAACTCCTTCTGTGTCAAATGTAGTTCCTTACGAATTTGTTTGATTTCCGTTGCGGTTGTATATTCGGGGATTATAAATAATTTTTCTTTCATAGATTCACCTTCTGTTTTTAGGAATATCCACTTTTTGTTTATTAAATCATATAAATTTGTATTTGTAAATAAAAACAATTATTTTAATGGTTTATTTGAGCTAAAAACAATCAAATTAATGGTTTTGGTGAAGCTGTCAGAAGAGTATAAAGGAAATATCCTTTATACTGCATTTTTTACAAGGGCATGTTATAATAAGGGAACAAGCGTAAATTGGTTGTCGCTTACAATATATTGTACCCGATAATCGAAAATCTGCAAAAGAGAAAGAAGGGCTGATGATGGCTGTTTACGATAGTTTAGGTAATATGCTTACAAGATTCGGGCGCTGGATTGTGCGACAGACAAAAGGAAGCTATAAATCTGCAAGATTATCCCATGTGATACGGGAAGAAGAACGAAAGCAAGATGATTTATTTCGCCAGATTGGGGAATATTATTATCAGATGTATGGCAAGGATGCAGATGGGCAGATGAAGATCTGGTGTGATGCAATTTGGAATAATAAGATGATGGTGATTCAGTACCAGAGTCAAAAAAGACTGGTGAAGGGAGTCGCTTACTGTCCGAATTGTAGTCAGGAAGTGCCGATGCATTCAAAATACTGTAATCATTGCGGGGCAAGAATAATTACAACTCCAGAGATACAAATAAAAGAAACAGCACCATTTTCAGCAAAAATATGTCCCGGATGTGGTGCAGTGATTGCAGATGGAGATGTTTTCTGTGCAAATTGCGGAGGAAGAATTCCGGAGAAGAAGAGTTTGAAGGATTTTGTGAAAACGAAAGTGGCAGAGCATAAGGAAAAAGCAGAATTAGAGCGACAGGAAGAAGAAAAAGAGTTTGAAGATGTTGACAAGGAAGTTGTTGCGGATGTAGAAATTAAGATAGACGAGGTAGCTGAGGTGCCAGAAGAATCTGCAACAGAAAATAAAGCAATAGAAGTTACTGAAATAAAAACCGAAGAAACACAAAAGCAGCAACCAAAGCAAGTCAATGTAACAGATGACTCTCAAAATGAGCAGAGTAAAGAAATTTCGGAAAAAGCAGTTGCAGATAACAAAAAAATTGAAGAATCACAATTTACAAAAGATGAAGAGTCGAATGACTCAGAAACTGCATCGAAGAGAACCTGTCACGAATGTGGCAACTCAATCGAATACGGACAGAATTTCTGTCCGAAGTGTGGAGTGAAATTGTAGTTGCAGGTTACAGTATTATGTGACTTGTAACCAATTATAGTAAGGGAGATATTTATTATGAAATTAATGATTGCATCAGATATACACGGTTCTGCATTATATTGTAGAGAATTAATGGAAGCCTGGAAACGAGAAGCAGCGGATCGGATGTTGATTTTAGGAGATATTTTATATCATGGTCCGAGAAATGATCTGCCGGCAGAGTATGCTCCGAAAAAGGTCATCTCTATGTTAAACCCACTGAAAGAAAATTTGTTATGTGTACGTGGAAATTGTGATACAGAAGTAGATCAGATGGTGTTGGATTTTCCAATATTGGCAGATTATTGTTTTTTAGATTTGGATGGACAGACTATTTTTGCAACACATGGGCATGTGTACAATCCACAGAACCCGCCAATGTTAAAAGACGGAGATATTTTGTTGAATGGACATACCCATATTCCTGCATGTAAAAGGTTTACAACTGAAAGCGGAGCAAAATGCACATATATGAATCCAGGCTCGGTTTCTATACCAAAAGAAAAATCGCAGCACAGTTATATGATTGTAGAAAATGGCGTATTTGAATGGAAAAATATGGAAGGAAAGGTATACCATACATGGAAGAGAGATACGCATTGTTAATTGACGCGGAAAATGTTTCTGCAAAATATATTAAACCGATATTAGATGAACTGTCGAAATATGGAAATGTGACATATAAACGTATTTACGGAGACTGGACAAAATCGCAGAGTGCGAGCTGGAAAGAAGTCTTGCTTCAAAATAGTATTACGCCAATTCAGCAGTTCAGTTATACATATGGAAAGAATGCTACAGATTCAGCCATGATCATAGATGCAATGGATATGCTGTATACAAATGATCTGGAAGGATTTTGTCTTGTGTCAAGCGACAGTGATTTTACCAAATTAGCGAGTAGATTGCGTGAAAGTGGAAGAACTGTAATAGGAATGGGAGAAAGCAAAACACCGACACCATTTCGTAAGGCTTGCGACATTTTTACAGAATTAGAGCTGCTATTGGATGATATCAAAGATGGCAAGAAAAATGAAGTGACAAAAGGACAGATTGAAGAGTCGGTTATTAAGATTATTACAGAAAATCAAAATAATGATAAAGAGACCGGACTAGGTGAAGTGGGAAGCCGTCTTGTAAAATTGTATCCTGACTTTGATGTAAGACGCTATGGGTACAGTTTGTTGTCTAAATTTTTAGAGACATTTCCAAAGCTGAAATTAAAACAGGATGGTACGCAGGTTACCGTTATGTTATATGAAGATAAGAGTAAGAAGGAAATGTTGGAGGAATTTATTGTACAGCAAATAAAAGATTCCGGTGCACAAGGGATTCTGTTAGGAACGCTAGGTAATAGAATCCATAATAAATTCAAAGATTTTAAGGTTCGTGATTATGGCTACTCTCAGTTTAAGCAATATGTACAGAGTCTTCATAATGTAGAGGTTGAAGAAGAGGACGAGAGATACTGGGCTGTTTATAAGAAATAAAAAATAGGCTGGATTGCGAGTCCAGCCAAAAAGGAAAAAGTTTATGAAAAAGAAAATATATATCAAAAGGTTATTTGCTTTTGATGTATATAACTATAGAAGAAAAATGTGATGATTTTGTGATAAACTTTTTAATAAATTATGGAAAGTATCTAAAGGAAATGTGAAAAGCAAATTTCAATAGTAACTACTTATAGAAAGAACGTATAAAATTATTATATATACAGAAAGAAAATAACAGTAGAATTGTCTGAATTGTGCGAAATAAATAAAAAACAAGAAAAACGTTGACAATTTAAAAACGAGATGATAAGATAGTCTTCGTCGCTAAGACAACCGATGCAAAATAGAAAACACTGGACAGCCTGGCGGGATATGGAAAGTGTAAGATGAAAAATGCAAAGAAAAAACTTGAAAAAAGTTCTTGACAAAAGGTTGTCGGATGTGATAAAGTAAATAAGCTGTCGCTTGAAAGTGATTGATAAAATTACAAAAGTGAAACAGAAAAAAATAAAAAAGTTGTTGACAAACGACAAAAGATGTGATAATCTATTAAAGCTGTCGCTTGAGACGACAACAAAACAAAGAACATTGATAACTAAACAATAGACAACAGATCCTTGAAAATTTCTTTAAGAGAAAATTTTTTAAGAACGGTTTATAACAAACCAAAACAACAGTAAAAGGATAGATTAGCTAGAGTTAATCTTGACTAGAACAAACACTTTTAACGAGAGTTTGATCCTGGCTCAGGATGAACGCTGGCGGCGTGCTTAACACATGCAAGTCGAGCG
>QUJA01000070.1 GCA_003480425.1 Firmicutes bacterium AM31-12AC | reverse complement strand
ATTGGAAATAGTAAAAGGCCAGAATTTTACGTTAGAGCTTAGAAACTTGCTGTTTGAGGGCACAGCCCGAGTTGCTGGTTTCTAAGCTCTGTTTTTAGTAATAATTCTGACCTTTATGTATTTCCCGCTGACGGAGTCTGAACAGAAATTCATATCCAATATTTTTCTCAGGGACGCTTATCCAACTTAATGAACTAAATAGCAATCCTAAGCAACATATTACACACTGTCCCCAACGCAATACTCACCAACGTATTATGCTTCCATTTATAACTAACTGCCACCACGATTACTGCTACAAATTGTGCAATCCCTACTCCTCGAACATCCCGGATTGCATCTTTTAGACAATATACGATCAACACTGCCATAATCGCTGATGGAAGAATTTTTCCAAGATATATCAATTTTTCCGGCATTTGTCTTCCACCGCGAAATGCTATAAACGGCAACGCCCGAAGAGAAAATGTAATCACTTCCGAAACAAAAATTACAATAAATATCATTTCTTTACTCACAATGTACTTCCTTTCCATTTTCCTCTCTGACAAGCAATAAGATTCCAGACACAATCAAGAGTGCCACTAACATGAACCGTTGCGGACCGAATAAATATAAGCTTATCAATGCTACTACAATCCCTAAGAGTGCAGGAAAATGATTCACACTTTTCTCCCATTGGTCAATAAAAATAATAACAAACAACGCTGTCATGCAAAAATCAATCCCCTCTAATTCAAATGGGATCAATTGTCCCAACACGCCACCGAGTACTGCTCCAAACATCCAGTAACATCTGCTTAAAAATGCCACCCCAAACATACTGTCTTCTTTTTTCTTTTCATCCTGACATTCTGCTTCCAAAGTCAGATTGACCGCATATGTTTCATCTGTCATCGTGTGGATCATATAAGGTAAGCGCTTTCCCATTTTTTTGAATTCTTCAATAAATGTCAGGCTATAAAATGTCTGCCTGCTATTCATCAATAGTGCCGTCAATGCGATGGTAAGAATAGAAGCTCCACTGCTTAAAAATGTAATCAAAACAAACTGAAATGCTCCTGTATATACGGTTAAACTGATCAATAAAGAATAGTACCAATGAAATCCCGCTTCTTCCATCATAATCCCATATGCCATACTTACAAACACGTAACTACACAAAATAGGAATCGATTTTATAAATGCATGTTTCATTTTTTATAAAATCCCTTCTTCTAATTTTTTATAGATTGCATTTGCAAGAATTCGATGACTCTCCTTATCCATGTGTTCCTGGTCTGCTGCCGAGCAGCTCACATAATCTGCTGCCCGCATAAACTGTTTTCCATATTTCTGAGCAATCGTTTCATATACCGATTCCAATTCTTTCGATACTTCTACCGATTCCTGTGAAAATTCACGGTCAAACTCTTCCATCCATACTTTATCCCCCAAATGAATCGGAGATATCACCAGTACTTTCGCTTTTGCTGCAAATTGTTCAATCTGTTCCAACAATTTTGCAATTCCTTTCCCGATTACTTCTGCAGATGCACCGAATATTGTTTTGCAGTCATTGGTTCCAAGCATCAAGACAATTGCATCTGGAGTGTGTGTTTCCAATAACGTTGGAAGTAATTCCGTTCCTCGTCTTCCTATACGAAACGGATCTTCAAATATTGTTGTTCTTCCGCATAACCCCTCTTCAATCACTCGAATATCGCGTCCCTGCAATTTTTCCTGTAAGACACCTGTCCATCTCTCTTCCCAAGGAAATCGTGTTCCTGTCTCCGCATTTAATCCCCATGTGTTTGAATCACCAAAGCATAATATCTGTTTCATCTATCCTGCACCTGCCTTTTACTCTTATTTTGCTACCCGGTAAAATAAAAAACTCCACTTATCTTTTTGATAAATGAAGTTTAGCATCTTTCGCCTATTAAGTCAATAGGGTTAGTGTGTTTTTACCAATGGGGACGGGGTTTAGTGGCTCTTTGGCGTGCCAAAAGAGCCACTAAACCCCGTCCCCATTGATCACATTAACCGAAAGACTTGTTCTACTGTCATACGCATATTATTCTTTGCATTTTCTGTATTCATTGCTTCTTCTATTGTAGTAACACCTCTCACGATTGGAAAAAACGCATCAATTCCGACTTTATTGCACGCCGCAGCTTCCGGTGTAACACTTCCTGCAAACGCAATCACTTTTGCACCATGTTTCTTAGCACGTTTTGCCACTCCTACCGGTGCTTTTCCCATCGCAGTCTGAAAATCTAATTTTCCTTCGCCTGTTACAACGATGTCTGCATCCTTTAATTCCTGTTCTATTCCAACAGCATCTAATATCAGATCAATTCCAGGTATCAGTTCTGCCTGCAGATATGATAAAAATGCAAAACCCATTCCGCCGGCTGCTCCGCTTCCTTTGGCATTCACACAATCACACGCAAGAGTCTGTTCTGTTATAGCTGCGTAATGTTTCATTGCACCGTCAATCGGTACTTTTTGTTCTTCTGTCACACCTTTCTGCGATCCAAATATAAATGTAGCACCATTTTCTCCACAAAGTGGATTAGTCACATCACATGCCACTTTAAAAAATGACTCTGCAAGAAGTGGATTTTTCTTTTTTGTCTCAATCTGAGCAATTCGCCCCAACGCCTGGGCACCATTTCCGACATCTTCTCCATTTTCATCCAGAAACTCAAATCCTAATGCACGAAGCATTCCAACTCCTCCGTCATTGGTTGCACTTCCTCCGATTCCAACGATAAAATCTCTGCATCCTCTGGAAAGAGCATCTTCAATCATTTCTCCAACACCATAAGTAGTTGCCTTCATTGGATTTCTTTCATTCGACAACGTAATTCCTGCTGCTGAAGCCATCTCGATCACCGCTGTTTTTGCTTCCTTTAAATATCCATAATAAGCTGTTACCGGCAATCCGTAAGGTCCCGTTACCGTGACTTCTATTTTTTCTCCTCCAAGACCTTCTATTAACGCTTCTGTTGTTCCTTCTCCTCCGTCTGCCAATGGTTTTACCACCACTTTGGCATCAGGTTTTGCTGCCCTTATTCCTTCTTCTGCCGCTCTTCCGGCTTCCATAGAAGTCATGCTTCCTTTAAATGAATCTACTGCTACTACCACTTTCATATTCATTTTCCTCTGTCTCAAATCACCCTGCAAGGATCCTCTTTTCCCGCCTCATGAAGCATACAACTTTCAATCGAATGTTTTACCATATCACTTACTGCCTGGTCTGTATAAAATGCCATGTGAGGAGTTACGATAACATTTGGAAATCCTCTTAAAATATATAAATCATGCTTACTAAACAATCTGATTTTCTATCAAAATAATACATTCCAAATTCGTCTTCAATGACATCCAATCCTGCCGCTCCTATTTTGCCAGACTCCAGTCCGTCAATCAACGCTTTCGTATCGATCAATCCGCCTCTTGCTGTATTAATCAACACAACACCATTCTGCATCTTCTGAATTGCTTCTGCATCGATCAAATGCATATTCGCCTCTGTTAATGGCATATGAAGGGTAATCATATCGCATTTTTCATAAATTTCATCTAAAGATGCATACTGTGCATATTTTTTCACTTCATCATTTTCATACTGATCATATGCGTAAATCTTACAGCCAAATCCGCTGATATCACGAATCACAGCACGACCGATTCGTCCGGTTCCGAGCACTCCGACTGTAAAATTCGGCATCTCTTTTCCCTTAATACCGGGAAGCGAAAAGTCATTGATCTCTTCACGCTGCATGATCCGTTTCATTTTACGAATGGACATCAGCATCAACATCACCGTATAATCCGCGACACACTCCGGAGAATACGTCACATTTCCCACGCTGATGCCACATTTTCTGGCAGCTTCCAAATCAATATGATCGTAACCGATTGTTCTTGTCGAAATCATTTTCACACCAAGTGCATGAAAACGATTCATCAACTCCTCATCGATTTTAGTTGTAATGATACTGACATATGGGTATCCTTCTGCTAGATAAGCATTTTCCATCGTTGGAGCATCATGACAAATTCCAAGCTCTACATGATACTCTTCTGCAAATTTTTGAAAAAATTCTGCTTCATCGAATTCTCTATAACTGTATACAAATAATTTCATCGTGTATCCTCCTCCAATAATCGCCTAGTTGAGGTGCTTTCACTGAGACAAATTTGCTATTACTCACCACCTGAAGAGGTGAGAGTCTTCTCGACTTAAATCAATCCATAATGTTTCATGGCATACGCAATTCCGTCATCTTCAACGGTCTTGGTCACAAATTCTGTATAGGGATCAAGCACCTCTGAATGTGCTCCCAGTGCAATTGTGTGTTGTGCGTATTCGAACATGGATAAATCATTACCGCTATCTCCAAACACATAAACTTGATCCAACTCTAACCCAAGACGTTTTCTCATAAATTCACATGCCGTTGCTTTTGAAAATGGTTTCTGAGCGATTTCATATGCATTATCTCCTCGGTCAATCACTTCCATGTCTGCCTTCAGAAAATCAAAAAACTTTTGTTTATTACTCTGCTCATCTGCATATACAAATAATTTATCGTATTCTATATCACCTTCATCGATATATTTCTCAATCCCGAGTCCTTTTTTGCAAAAATCGCCGAGACGTTTCGAGCATTTCAAATCGAGAGCGTTTTATCGGGAAATATGCATCCTCTGTACCTTCCAGGATTCCATCCAACTTACATTCGTACATCATATCAATAATGTCCTGTCCACGCTTCTTTTCTATATGGCTCTCCAACACGACCTCATCGTTGCACACCAGATAACATCCACATCCGCATAAAAATCCGTCAAAATCAAATCGTCGCAGCTGCGGTGGAATATTACAATAGGTACGTCCTGTATTGATATACATCTTATGTCCGTTTTTCTTTGCCTGATTCAACGCTTCCAATGCACTCTCAGGAATTTCCTTTGTAATTTCAGATAATATTGTTCCATCTATATCAAAAAACAATGCGCTTTTCTTCATTTTGTTTCCTCTTTCTAAAATTTCTATTTTTTTACTCTATCACTTTTTTGGGGAAATGTCTATTTATGCTTTACTTCCGTTCTGATTTTTCTTTTCTGTGAATATATTAAAACAAAAATCTTCTTGGATTCTTGTTTATGAAGAAAATCAAAGACAAAATTTCCACATTTCGCACTACCCAAACATATGCTATCTCGCTTCGTCTCTTTGCCATCCTCTTGTTTTTTTGTGCATCCTTTTGTATCGGACGTTTTACTGCACAAATGAAAGAACAACTTCACCCATCTGCTATCACTTGTTCTTCTGAAGGGAACTGGGGATTAAGTTTTCAGACCGATGGCGAACCGCCCATTGCAAATGCATCTATGGAAGAACTCGCCAGATTCGATGCTTATTATGCACAAAATACTACTGAAAAAGTCCTCTACTTGACATTTGATGCCGGATTTGAAAATGGAAACACTTCCATAATTTTAGATGCACTGGAAAAACACAATGCTCCAGCCACATTTTTTGTTGTCGGAACTTATATTGAATCAAATCCAGATTTGATAAAGCGAATGGAGAAAGAAGGACATATCGTCGGCAATCATACATATCATCATCCTGATATGACAAAACTATCCTCCCTCTCTGCATTTGAAAAGGAATTAAAAGATGTAGAGAACGCCTACAACAATGTTACTGGCAAAGAAATGACTAAATTCTATCGTCCTCCGCAAGGGAAATATAATGAGAATAATTTACAAATGGCAAAGGATCTCGGCTATCATACTTTCTTCTGGAGTCTTGCCTATGTTGACTGGCAAGAAAATAATCAGCCGACAAAGGAAGAAGCTTTTGACAAGTTACTTACCCGTGTTCACCCAGGTGCCATTGTCCTGCTTCATAGCACCTCCAAAACGAATGGCGAGATTCTCGATGAACTTCTGACAAAATGGGAAGAAATGGGATATCAGTTCAAATCATTAGATAGCATCAAGTAACCTTTTAGGTGCACTTTGGGGACGGGTTATGATTTTGCGAGCAAAAAAGCCACTAAACCCCGTCCCCAAATGGCACTACTCTATTCGATTCGGAAATTTTCTTTTCATATCCTTCAACATAATGTAATAATACATTACAAGCAGTAATCCACCTGCCAGCACCCATGCTGCGGGACTTGCCATGCAAACACCAAAATAACTTCTTTTATTTGCTGCGATCACTGCTACTACTCCTCGTCCGATCAACTCTGCCACACCTGCCATCATCGGAAGTAGTCCATAGCCCATTCCTTGAATTCCATTCCGATATAGATTCACGATTGCAAGTGGAATAAAGAATACTCCGATACATTTCAAATAAATATCTACATTGCTCATAATTTCAATCACATTATCTGACACAAACAAATATGTCATATATTTTCCGACTGTCATTATCAAAGCTGCCGTAACAACTGCATAAATACTTGCCATAATAGTTGCTGATTTGAATCCTTTACGGATTCTTTTTATCTTACCTGCACCGATATTTTGTGCACAGTATGTCGCCATTGTTGTTCCTAGTGCAACATACGCCTGAGTAACTACCTGTTCAATTTTACTTGCTGCCGTAAATGCTGCGACAATATTGGAGCCGAGCAGATTCTGGGATGTCTGAACCATCATTGTACCGATTGCTGTAATGGAGTACTGCAATGCCATCGGCACGCCAACTGCAAACTGCATTTTTAATAAATGTCCCTTTGGTCTCCAATCATCTCTTTCCAAATGAAGCAACGGAACCTTCAACTTTACATAAACCAGGCACAGTAATCCGGATATTCCCTGTGCAATCACCGTTGCATATGCCGCTCCGGAAGCACCAAGCCCAAATACGATAATCAACAATAAATCTAACGCAATATTTAAAAGTGCCGATAATATCAGGAAATATAACGGAACTTTACTATTTCCCAGTGCTCTTAGAATACTTGCCATCAAATTGTATAACATCTGTGCCGCAATTCCTGCACAAATGATCATAATGTAAGCATAAGCATCCTTAAAAATATCCGATGGTGTTTTCATAAATATCAGCAATGGCTTCATAAACAACAGTCCCAGCGTCGTCAATATAATCGTCACAATCGTTGTCAACACGGCAGCACCACCTACCGTCTGTCTCATTGCTTTCATATCACCCGCACCAAATTTCTGTGCTGTTAGTACAGTAAATCCGGCTGTCATTCCTGTTACAAATCCATAAATCAAAAACATGATCGTTCCTGTACTTCCAACTGCCGCCAATGCCTTCGTTCCCACAAATTTACCGACAATCACGGTATCTGCCATATTATAAAATTGCTGAAATACATTTCCTATAAAAATGGGAAATGTAAAATTTAAAATAATTTTTGTAGGACTTCCACTTGTCATGTCCTTTTGTAACTGCTGCATATTTCACTCTCCTCACTTAAATTTTTCAGGGAAGGGAGTCGGTGGGCGAGGGTGACCAGTGGGGGGGGGTGACCAGTGGGGACGGAGTTTAGTGGCTT
>QUJA01000007.1 GCA_003480425.1 Firmicutes bacterium AM31-12AC | reverse complement strand
CACCCCCTTGTTTGAGTGAGTATGTTGTTTGTTGGTACTTCAATTATACATCCTTCTACAGAGGGTGTCTTTCTTTTGTGCAATATTTTGGATTTGCTCATTTATAGTTTGAAAGAAAAGAAAGTACCAAAAGACGCCGCTCAGGATAAATATTGCTGCAATCCATAAAATTTCTTCTGTCATTCTTTCACCGCCCATATGTAACCAATTCCGTAAACCGTCTTGATATATTTAGGCTTCTGCACATCATCTTCCAATTTATCTCTGAGACGTTTGATTGCAACAGTCAGAGCATGAGCATCCACAAACTCTGTATCTCCCTGCCATACCTCGTCAATCAAATATTCCCGTTTTAATACTTTTCCTCTGTTTTCACACAGCACTCTAAGGAGCTTTTGTTCTGTCTTACTAAGTTCAATGGGGGCACTGTCTTTAAAAAATTCCATTTATCGAAATAAAACTCATATCGGTCAATCTTCATTGAATCCTTCGCTGACATCTCTTTATTTCTAAGCTGTACAGCTACTCTTGCACGCAGTACCATTAAACTGAACGGTTTCGTAATATAATCATTTGCCCCAGCTTCCAATCCTGTTACAATATCTACTTCCATGTTATTTACTGTAAGCAGAATAATCGGCACCTGACTGTTTTTCCTTATTTCTCTTACAAAATCAATTCCATTTCCATCCGGCAAGTTCACATCTAATAAAACCAATGTGATATCTTCCTTTTTCAAGATTTCTCTAGCTTCCTGCAAAGTTCTGCACTGATAAAAGAAATAAGAATCATTCTTTAAGGCAAGACGTATTCCATCATTTAATTTTTTGTCATCTTCAACAATCAGTAACTTTTCACTCATATTTTCTCTGCTTTCTTTTAAATAATACTAATTGTATCATTGCCAACTTTACAAATCAAACAGTTATATTAAAATCTCAAACAGAGCTTTCCTTAGAAACAGCAAAAAGCTCCCAAAAGAGATTTCCACGCTTTAAATATGCACTAATTCTTTCAGCACATAATCTTTGATTTCCTGATGGGTTGCTTTCAACTCAGCACTGGTCGCATCCAGTTCGCCCGGAGCTAAGTCAATCTTTATTGCATCGTCCGGATTTTGTTGGTGTAAAAGAACAATCATCTCCACATATTTCTCTGTCAATCGTATAATTAATACACAAAAAACCTGAAAAGAGGAGGTGTTCGTATGGCTACTTCAAGTATTACTCATAATTTTGTCATATCCAATCCAAACAGCGTAAAACTTTTTATTGCAGCGATTGACGAAGCCGACCGTGACCGCACACCAAAGCAGACACTTCCCGGACATCAGTTGACAAACCCACAAGAAATCTTATCTTTAATGTCAAAAAGGGAAAAAACAAACTCTTAAATATTAAAATTCTTCAATAAACAATTCTCTAAGCTCTGCATCAAACTTATACAGACTGACTATTTCTTCAAAACTTGTTCCTGCTTTATATTTTTTTGTGTTTGATATTCTAAAAAGATGTTTATATCCTCCCATAAGAGGAAAATATCCTATTTGGCGTAACATCTCTTCCGCATATTCTCTGTCTTTTATTTTTATTCCCTTTTCATCACTGATCCAGGAAACCTAGTTACTAAAAGAAGAGAATTTTTTCGGTGTCTGCATCTCATTTCTCCTTAAAACAAAAGAGGGAGAGACCCGCAGGCTTCTCCCCCGCCTGTAGGCTTCGCAAGTTTCTACAGAACGATCACTGAGCTTAGTATACGTCATTTTAAATGTCCTGTCAATATGCCAAAACATTCTCTGTCATATCAGCTCAAATTCAATATTCTGTTGCATAAGCTCCTCCCGTTATTGTTTGATCTGAGCTTATTTTACAGAACCTGCCGAAAAACCACATTGAATCAGGACCACCCGTCCAACGGGTGGTCCTGATTCAACTATTCGTCAAATAAATATATGCATCTTCCAAAGTGATATCATTATCCAGGACACAATTCTCATTTGGCTTTCCTTTGCTTAATACTTTCATATGAATTCCATTTTCTACATACTGCTTAGATGATATAGAATAATTGGCTTCTAACAAACGGGCTTCTTCTGCATTTTGTACCGTACAATTCCAAACACAGCCCTTTGCATTTTCCAGCAACCCACTCACGCTTCCGGAATATAAAAAATTTCCTTTTTTCATAATGGCAAGCTGTGTACAGGTTGCTGCTAAATCTTCTACTACATGAGTGGAAAACAGCACAGTTCTATCCTTTGAAAAATCAACCAGAAGATTGCGGATCCTGATTCTTTCTTCCGGATCTAACCCAGTTGTCGGTTCATCAATAATCAAAAAATCCGGATTATTAAGAAGTGCCTGTATGAGTCCGACACGTCTCTTCATACCACCAGATAATTGCCGCATTTTTTTATTCTGATGCTCTGTAAGAGAAGTTTTTTCCAGATAATAAGTAATTCTTGGTTCGAGGTCATTTCTGGATACTCCTGACAGTCCTCCCATATATACAAGACATTCTTTCACCGTAAGATTCGGATATAAGTCGATTTCCTGTGGAAGATAACCAATCTTTTTCTGTATTTTCTCATAATTTCCCTCGTTATACAGAATTCCATCAAGAGAAACCATTCCTTCCGTTTGTTTTAAAACGGTTGTAAGAACCCTCATCAAAGTGGTTTTTCCAGCACCATTCTCACCCAAAAGTCCGTAAATTCCATTAGGTATTTCAAGAGATGCCTTATTTACTGCAACTACACCATTTTTAAATCTAACTGTTAAATCATTTATTCTAATACTCATAATCTATCCTCTTTTCTTTAAAGTCATTGGTAATACTGCAAATAAAAATAGCCCCGCTATAAAAGACACAAGCGTTCCATAAATCCAACTCTCAGACATTAATTGAGCAGGTTCACAAAAGCTGAAAGAAAACAATCCCAGATTTCCGAAAAATGAACTTCCCGCTTTTGATATAAGTCCAATAACAATCCCAAATAAACATCCAATACCTGCCCACATATTTCGAAGCAGTGTACACAAAATCACAGAGCATATACTCCAAAGCCAGATAGTTCCAAACATTGCAATGAAATATAAAAGAAATATCTGAATACCCGAAATCCCTTCTTTTACACTGCCCGGTTTTTGCCAGAAAAACAAAACATATCCAACACAAGAAAGTATTAATAAATATAATATTTGAACGCCCACTCTCTGCGATATTACTTTTAACTGCTTTTTTTGATCATACAAATGAAATACATCGGCACGTTTACTTTTTACTTCCATCAAATATGTGTCACTACAAAAAATAATTGTTAAAAATGCTATTGGAGACTGAATTGCTGAACCGATTTCTTCATAGTATATAATCGGATGAATAACACACAATATCAGTATAAATGCACATGAATAAAAAATCTTATATAATGACAGGCAGTTTTTTAATTCCGTTTTCAATGAACCCTCCTCCTTTTCCAGATTATGACAGAAATACATACTAATATAACAGATGAGATCACAAGCATAATCTGATTTATATTTGACATTTTGGCTGCATGTGTTTCAAAAAACCTGCCAGGAAATCGCACCATAATAGAGAACGGTCTCATATAATAAATATCATTCTTCTCGGTCAGCATATTTGAATATATAATGTGTAAAAACAAAACTGGTGCTGCCGGAAGCGGATTTTTAAATATTAATGCTGTAATTGTATAGACACAACATATCATCAAAAGATTCGGCACAATATAGATCAGAGAATTCACGCAAAAATCAATTGGTGTTACCGGAAAGCCTGATTCTAAAGATGTTTTCAAACACAGCATAAAAAATATAACATTCAACATAACTAATACGCCCAACATACTAACGAATCCGCTTATTACTTTCCCACATATATATTGGATTGCCGTAACAGGCTTTGTATGTAATAATTCATAGGTACTTTTTCGTGTATCCTGAATAAATAAAAATGATAGCAAAACTGTTGCAAAAAAGGCCATATGCAATCCTGCAAAATCCGTAAATTTTTTGGCAAAGTACCAGGAAAAAGAATGTTCGGATAATTTCCGCTCGATATAATGATTGATTTCTTCTGCTGTCCCCTTATGAATTTCAAGGTCCTCATAAGCATATATTGCATTATAATAGCCATATTGGGATTCCAAAAACTCAGAAGCAGTCTTTACATCCATATTCTGAATTTCTTTCATTACATGATCTGCTTCCTGCCTACTAAATCCAAAACCATTTTGGGAGGTGTCCATTAACGTCTCTTTGATCGTATCTTCCCACTCCCTTCTTCTTTCTTTATCATCAGATGTGGGAATGTACCCATCCATGACATCAGCATCTTCCAATGCTACGTCATTTTGTGTGATCTGTTCATTCTGTTTGACATAATGAATTTGCAAATACGATGACAGACATTGATACATACTGGCAACTATAATAATCAAGCCAATCCACAAAACAGGGTTCTTTAAATAATCAAGTATACTTCTTTTTATGATTGTTTTCATTGTATCTCTTCCTTTCTTTATTTCTTTAACAACATCATACAAATCAATTCTCAATAAATTCACAACAAAAAAGACTAAAACCACTTTATTTGTGATTTCAGCCTTATAACGTATTTTTATTCAGCTTTGAAAAGAGCTTCTACATGAGCACCGCCTTGTCTGGCATTATATATTTTCAAATTTCCTCCATGCTTTTCACAGAAAATACGAGAAATATACATACCAAGGCCAAAATGCTTTAAATCATCTTGTGGATTCTTATGATAAAATGGTTCTGTTACTTTTTCCTCCGTATCCACAAATCCTATTCCATCATCTTCAACAGAAATTATAAGAAAACCATCCTTTTTCTTTATCTGCAAAGCAATACTTTTTTGTGCATATCGAACCGCATTTTCCAGTAAGTTGTCTGTCACTTCCATGACAAGTTCCTCATCCACTTTCACAATGTTTTGTTCCTGCACTCTTTCTACCTTACATAATTTACTTTCCTTCTTGGACAGCATGGCAGCTTCTGCCTCAATCTTTTTTGCCAGTTCCGATAATTCTATCTCTGAGCATTGCAGTTCCCTCTGTTCTAAATGGGACATTTTTCTCATGTTTTCCGTGAAATGCTCTATACGGTCAATCTGATACATGCCTGTTTGTAAGATATCAATAACATCCTCTGTTTTTATACTCTCAGCAGAAACAAACTCTAAGAGCATTTCCTGATACCCACGCAATATGGAAAGTGGAGAACGTATATCATGTGCAATTGCATTCCGCAAAGCCTTCTCGTCATCAATCATTCGCCACATCTTTCTGTTGTTATCTGCTAAATCACTTCGCATCATTTCAAATTCTTTACACAAAGTTCCCATCTCATCTTTATTTTCATAGGACACATGAAAATCCAGTTCATTATCTGCAATCATTTGTGAGGCATCTTTTAGTTCCTGTATAGGTGTCTTTAACTTATTTTTATAAAAAAAGAATACCGCAACAACACTCCCAACAATCGAAAAAATCAGTACCGAATATGTTTCCATAAAGTCACACATTTCCGAAAGATGATGGTCCAAACGATTCATCTGCGATTGATTAGGTCTTGATATCTCAATCTCGTATTTCTTTCCATATTGCTGAAACACGTCCGTATAATCTGCATAATCAATATATTTTTCCCATATTTTATTCTGCATATTTCTTGCAAAATGAACTGTAAATCCAGATAACAGAAATGCTGCCGTTAAGCTGATCACAAAATAAAGCAGAATTGTTTTTTTCAGTGACAAGTTTCTTATTTTTTCCATCGGTATCCAATCCCCCATACAGTTTCTATGTATTCTTTTTCTGAATAATCCGCTATTTTTTTCCTTATACGCCGTACTAATTCCGTTATCGTTCTACTGTCCCCTTCCGCATCATATCCACAGACTTGTGCATATATACGTTCTTTATCAAACACCTGCCCTGGATGCATGGATAAGAATTCAATAATCTGATATTCAATTTTTGTGAACTCCATCCTGTGTCCAGCTATAGCTACTATTTTTTCAGAATAATCAATCAGCATTTCATCCATGAAACGGTATTCCGTTTTTTGTTGATGCCTTTCTTCTCTCTTTATGTTTGTGACAATCCTTGCTTCCAACTCCCGAAGACTAAATGGTTTCGTAATATAATCATCCCCACCTGAAAGCAACCCATTAATTTTATCATCTTCGTCAACTCTTGCTGTTAGAAATAAAATTGGACATAACACTTTACTGCGTATCAGACGACATACTTCAATCCCATCCATGCGTGGCATATTGATATCCAACAAAATAATATCCGGTTTCATTTTTATTTTATTTAATGCTTCCATTCCATCTGTAGCCGTAATGGTTTCATATTGTTTCATATCAAAATAACTACAAAGCATTTTCACCAATTCTTTATCATCATCGACAACTAAAATCTTGTATTTCATCCAAACCACCTCCAGTATCCATATTATACGATAAAAAACAATGAAATCACAACAAGAGTACATGAAGAACGTAAGCACAATATGACTGGATGAATCATTTTAATCCAATACTGAATAAATACAACACCGTTAAAAAGAAACTCAAAGCTAAAGTTACGGAACGGAAAGAACTGAATGTGCAAAAGGATAAAACCAGTATTTTGAATCCCATCCAGCATATAAAATTGAATCAGCAGCTTACAACTGTTACCGAAGAAATTGAAGAACTGAAATCAAGGAAAGAGCAGCTAATCTTCCAGGCACAATGCTCTACCGATAAAGATATGACAAATCTATCCAAGAAATATGACCAGATGAATAACAATCTTGATATCTTGGATTCTCAGGACATCTCGCTCAAAAAACAGCTTGAAAAAGATGCCGCCGCTTTCCGGGAAGAAAAATTTCGTCCTGAACCAGAACAATACACAGAATTGCTGGATACCAGAATCCAGATACGTCCTGATTTTCGGGATAAGCTGATTGAACAACTCAAAGGTACTTTCGGTAAATATTACGACTATCACCGTCGTGATATTGCCGCCAATGAGGTAGATTATCTCAATGTGGAAGATCCTGATGTTTTTTCCCATCGTGCCTTGGAACTTGAATATCAGAGAAAACAAGAAATGCGGCGAAATCAGCCTGCTCGAACTAAGAAAAAGTCATATGATATGGAATTGTAACCGTCTTTGAATAGATAATATGTTCTTACAAATCTCTTGTTCAAAAATGAGTTTTTCCCAAAAAAGCGTATGGATTTAAAACTTCCATACGCCTTTTTATATTCTACTCTTCAAATTGTCTAAAAATATATCACCGTTCATACGATGCAATAATTTCTTTGCTATCTGCTGTTTTATAATCAATTGTTCCCAAATTACCAATCAAGTCAAATGTCATATCTGCATTAACCTGCAATTCATCTTCAAGTTTGGCTGCAGACGGCTCATCTTTTAGAAAAACTGTTAATCCATAAGGCTCTGTTTCAGACTGTATCTCTATACTGTCATATGAGTATCCCTCCGGATACTCTTGACCGCTTACAATATTTATAACCTTCGAAGAATCTCCTACATAATCTGTCTTATACTGCGACAGGTCAGGAATTTCATATAGTTTTTCCTTTTTTCCGCACGCCGAAATCAACATTATTGACATGGTGACTAACATAATTGCAAGTACTTTTTTCTTCATAGAAACACCTCCCGAAAGCTTTATTCAACACTTTTCGATTTGAGTAAAAGGCCAAGGGACTTTAATGTCCCTTATGCTTTTCTCTTTTCTTTCGCTGTTTCATTTCAAACATTCGCTGCTCTTCTGCCTCTTTTTTCTTGCGTCTTTTCTCTTTGCGTTTATAATCAAGCCATATGGCACGATTAACTTAATTCTATAACTTCTAAGTTACATTCCTCAAAAATCTTCTTGCTTCCTAAAATTCTATCTTCTGTTCAAATCATACCATATGATTAATGCATTTTCTATATACTTTCTTGATACCCAGAAAAAAACAGAAAAAAGCTCCCGAAGGAGCTTTCCACGTTTTAAATGTACGCTAATTCGCTTAACACAATCTCTTCTGCATCATTCCTTATTTCCCATGAAGAATGTTGTAAATTAGTAATATCCACAACGATAACAGGTAATTTAATTATTCGTATTTTTTCCCGATAATGTAAATCGAAACTACCATACCACCTAATATCATAATTAAAAAAATTTTACTTAAAATATCCCATAAAGCTATATTGAGACAATTGATTATTATAATACCTGCAAGAGGATATAGAACAACCGTTGCAAGTGTCCAAATTTTTAAAGTTGTACAGATGTACATCCAATTTCCATTGTTAAAGGATAAACCAACTAGATGTATTCTAAAAATTCCTTGTGAAACATAATTTATCTTGTTTGCATCATAATATGTTGGTAATATGTCTTTGGCAAAGAAACAAAACCATGCACCAAATAAAAGCATTAACCCTGTAACCAGCAATATATCATCTTTCATCTCAGCTATTGAATTCCCAGATACGACTAACATAATAATTTCTGTAATAGATATTAAAAAGCATAGCAAATATGCTAATATCCAGTTTTTTCTATGCTGATGAATAGAATTCCTAACAGCCATATCGAGAGAGCCTACTACCAATTCCTCGACTTCTTTTGTATCAATATTTTTCTGTGTATCTATTTTTTCTCCACGTAACAATTCTGTAACGGTAACATCTAATATATCAGCTATTGGTATGAGTAATACGACATTAGGCATACTAAGACCACGTTCCCATTTGCTGACCGTTTTATCTGATACATATAATTTTTCAGCCAAATCCTTTTGAGTTAAATTCTTTTTCTTTCTTAATTCGGTTACAAATAAACCGAATTTTTCATTACTAATTTGATACATACATCCACCTCCTGCACACATATTATAATGGGAGTACGCATAAATCAATCGACTAGCAGTAGAATTGCAGAATATTAGTACAAGTAAGTTTATACTATACTCTTTTCACAAGAAGGAATGCCGGGAATTGCTGATGTTGGACTGGACCAAGAAAAGGCTCTGGTGCTACTTGAGGATATCTACTCAACTGTTATTTTAAGAGATATTCTCGAACATGAAAATCGCAGAGCTCAAAAGAGAATCACTGACCCTGTGCTTATGAAAAAGATTGTCATGTTCCTTGCAGATAACATCGGACGCAGTATTTCTTACGTACTCTTGGAAAGTATTACATCGTTGATATCGGACTTAGAAACTATCTGCTTGGATTCAGAAACCGTGATAGCGGACATGCAATAGAATTTCCGCTTTCGGATCATAATCTATGCTCGTTGCATAAATTTCCAGAACCTGACGATAAAATACTTTCTCGATGCGCGAATATCACGGATTCTATCCAACAATGCCTTAAAATATCCACCGCCACCTAGATTTTTCAAACGATCATCATCAAGTGCAAAACCTTTTCTCATGTATTCTTTTAAAATTCCGGTTGCCCAGATTCTAAACTGTGTTCCTCGTTTTGATTTTACACGATAGCCAACAGAAATAATAACATCAAGATTGTAATAGTCTACATTGTAAACTTTTCCATCAGAAGCAGTTGTTGCAAATTTTGCAACAACTTCCAACATGTATTTATCAAAGTCAGACATGAATAATCTGTCCTGAATAACACGATACTTTTCAAATTCGGTCTCAGCTTTCGCCTTGGCAATCTCCGCTGTGATCTTACCCGCATCCTGAGGACCTCTCTGTCATCTGCCATCAGGAACAAATCCAGACGCTTTGCCCAGTCCTCCATTGTCATCGGAATGTGACGTTCAGCACGATCCTCTGCCAGATCCAGATATGCCGAAACGATACGCTCTAATGAACGCATTTCCTTCTCTGAAAGATAATTCTTCGCAACGCTCACATCACTTTTTACGATCTTTCCTTCCGGTGCTGACGCCCATGTAGTTAATCCCATGTGTGGCTTATCCGCATCTGCTCACTCATTATTAACCTTGAATCCAACCGCAATAATCATTTGAAGATTATAATGTTTCGTATCATGAGTAACCTGACGCGAACCTTCGGTTTGAACTATTCGGAAATTCCGAATAGTTGCAGACTCTTCTAATTCACTATCTGCATAAATCTTTTTAATATGTTCATTTATTGTTGATAAACCAACATCGTACAACGTGGCCACCATCTTCTGTGTCAGCCATATATTCTCATCCTCGTAGCGCATCTCAATACTGTCCTGCTGGTCACCCACAGAGGCAACATAGGTTAAGTATTCCGCTGCACTGGAACGGATGGTGATTTCGTCTTTTTTCTTTTTCAAATAGGTGTCCTCCTTTTGTTACTTGTTCATTCCTGCTAAAAGTCTTAATTAAGTACATTTAGTTCCATCCTTTCCAGATATCTGGCTGATAACCAAGTGTTGATTGCTTTCCGTTTCTTACTACTGGTGTTTTAATTACCTGTGGATTCTCAAGCACCTTTTCGAGCTTATCTTCATCTGTGATATACTTAATAAGGGCAAGTAAATCCTTATCCTTGCCATCCCAGTTAACCATATTTTCTAATCCACCATTTGCCTGCGCTACTGAATTAAATTCTCCTTTGCTCATGCCTTTTTCTTTCATATCAATGACTGATACTTTATGCCCCGCTCCTTAAAAAAACGCTCCGCCTTCTTAGTATCATTACATTTCTTTGTTCCAAATATTTGTATATTCATATCAGTATTCCTTCTCTATTTCTTCATCATTTGTACTACTATGTTGCACTATCATCCATTTGTTTACCACATTTTGAATAATACACCATGTCTATTTCTCCAATTCAATCTTACTATATGAGATCATTCAACAATATCAAAAAACATACAATTCAGTTGCAACTTGTGAATTTCTGATTCGCATTAAGTTATCTCAGACATCGGGCTTTTCCAAGGAGATTCATTCCACCATGCCATACTATTTCATCATCAATAACGGCAAAACATTCTTCTACTTCTGTTCTTGTTATCACATTTATTCCTACCAATTGCATTGTTCGGATTAATTCATAACATACATCCGACTTTCCGTAAGTAATGTCTTCCGGATTTGTTGTAATAACTGTGACCTTTACACCTACTTCCTGTCTCTTCTTTATTAATAATAAAAATCTGTCAATTTTATCCTGTTTGATATCCGGACTGGAAATTACCACCATTTTTTCTGACTCTACAATGTCTTGCTCAAATTTTTCGGTATAATTTGCAGAATCAAATATTGCATTTATTATTTGTTTAGGTTGCAACTCTTGCGTCCAGATTGAAAATCCCATTTTTCTGTATGTTCTCAACCTTTTTGCATACATTTTATCAAAATAACGCACATGTGAATCGATATAATCATACACATAAACGGCTTCTTTTCCGACATAATCTCTGTTTAATCTGCCTACATACTGTTCCAGGCGTCCTTCAAAAGATACAGGTGCTGCAAGCATTAATACATCCAGTCTTGGGAAATCAAACCCTTCTCCTATTTTCTGACCAGTTGCCACCAAAATAAGCGATTCATTTTCAGGTATCTGCTTTAATTTTACTCTTATTTCAGCATTTTCCTTATCCGAATTATCCCCATACAGAAGGAATACATGATCTGCTTTTTCCTTTAAGGCATCATGTAAAAATTTTGCATGTTCCTTAAATCTTGTCAAAATTACAGGAGTTTGTTTTCTTGCAACACAAGTTATAACATCATCTATGATCATTTCATTGCGCACCTTACTGGTACTAATCAAATTATATGCTTTATTAATATTATCCTTGCTTTCTGCAGTATCAACTACTCTCGTGTATCTTGGGACAAAATAATGTCCAATCCCCTGTTCCTTAGCCCTCTCTAACGCAGTAAATCTATGTCTCAAAGGTCCCAGCAGCATATAGATAATCCGATCAAGACTGTCGCCACGTTTAGGCGTAGCAGAAACACCATACACGTATTTTGCATTTATTTTCTGCAATAATTCCATAGATGTGTTAGAAGCTGCATGATGACATTCATCCATAATTACCATTCCGTAAGAATTAATTCGTTCATTAAATTTTCCTCTGCTGTACATTGAACCAACCGTTGCAACATCTATGATCCCTGTTAATGTATTTTTATTTCCGTGCAAAATGCCTATCACACTATTTCTTTTTTTCTTTCTTCCTGTTTTTGTTTCATATTCCGGTGGTTCTTCTCTTATCTCTAAGAAATGATTCAATTCATCAACCCACTGATTAAGCAAATCTTTACTTTGTAGCAAAATGAGCGTATTTACTTTTCGCTCTGCAATAAGATAACTACATACTACAGTCTTTCCAAATGCAGTTGCCGCACTCAGAACCCCATCTGAATGTGATAATAATTTTTCTGCTGCTAATTCCTGTTGCATTCGCAGATCACCTTTAAAAGACACTCTGATAGGTTGTCCTGTTTCTCTTTGATCTGAGACATCAACTGAAATGCTTGCTTTTTCACATTCCTGTATAATATTTCCCCGAAGTCCTCTCGGAATCTGTATATATCCATCTATATCCTTACCTAAATATACAGCACTAAAATTATAATAATTAGAATATCCCAGCCTTTTATTTTTGTAAAATTCCGGATTATCAAATGCCGCCAAACTACGAATCTGATTTTGTATTCTTGGCATAAGATTCAGAGTATCTATATAACTCCATTGCCCAATACCATGTGAAGCTTGCCCACAACATCTGAATTACAAAACTCACATTTCTTCTTCCATGGTTTCGGTCTGACATTCTTCTCAACATTAGCAAGCATTCCTCTGACTTCTGCTAATTCTCCTTGCCATTTTGCCATGCATTGTTCAACATCTTCTATTCCCAGCTTTCTTGTTTTATTGAAAAGAGCATCCCATTGATCAGGATATGCATTCCAATTTTCATCTACAAAAGCACTATTTCCATTTTTAAGTGCCTGCCCCTGTAATGGCAATGCAATCAAATTACCTATGCTGCTTGCCACATCCTGCGAAGGATACATTCTATCATAATAATGAAACGATTTCAGATTGATGGAAGTTGAACCCTTGTCTAACAGGAGAAATCCAAAATTCCTTGCTGTTGCCACAGGTATTGCTTTTTTAAAGAAAATCCATACATGGGCACCTTTTCCAGATTGAGATCTCTCAACTAAAGGTCTGATACCATTAAGCTCACACATTTTTCTAAGCGCATCCACTTCTTTATGCCACTCATTATCCGTATTTGCAAAGTCCGTAACCTCTGCTCCTTTTTCGTGATTATCAAAATCAAATACAATAAATCTGCATGTACCATTTGGCAGTAAAGGATATACACCTATTACATCTGATCCATCTTCTTTTGTGCCTAACAAATGAGCAATTATTTTTTTAACATCCAAACTAATCCATTTGGTATTTTCACATTCATCACAAATTACCTTCTCTTTACGTTGTTTAGGACAAAGCCGGTCATTCCAACGATTTGCACATTGTGGAAAATACCCCCCATTCTTTCCCCGTCTGGCATATACATCTTCTCTTCCCCAAAACATCGAAAAGAAACGTATTGCCATTTTCTCTGTAATATATGGCGGATTTACAATACGACTCCCTTGATCCAGGTCATATTCTTCTGCACTTTCTATTTTTTCTTCAAAAGGATTCACCTCTTCATATGAAATGCCTGCTTTCTTCAATTTATCTTTTAATATCTTGTTCTCATATTCAAGCAACCTAACCATCTTTCTTAATGAATCCGCATCATATGCTTCTATATTCAAACCTTCCACCTACAATTCTTATTTTTTCCTAATATAACCTTCGTTTTGCGTCCCAACTTTATTTTAGTACTCGTTTCAACTATCTCCAATACTTATTTTGGACGCATTTCTCTGTCAATCGTATAATTAAGTTAGATACAGAGTATTTTTGTTATCAAAATATTGCCCGCTCACCATTGATGACTTATAAATGATTACTTTACAGATCTTATCTTACCGCACTTTTTCATTCTACGCATGAGGGGCACGTTTTGCTACATCCCTTTGCATAAAAAATAGGGGTATCGCATTTCACGACTCCCCTGCAAGTTATTTTATGCAGTATGCTTTATTTCTATCACATACTTTTCTTTTAACTTTGAGCACCTATTTTGTGCTATAATACCTTCATGCTGTAATCTTCCAACTACAATTCCTGGATGTATTCCTATGTTTTTTGCAAATTCAACGATTTCATCATCCGAAGTATGTCTTGTTGGTGCCAGCCTTTTATAATCTATCGGTGAAATCAAATAGTTCTTTGCAAACTTATCTGCTTCAATTTCCAATTTATCATTAATATCTTGCATTTCTTCAACTGTGCTGCTAATAAATACAGTTTTTATTTTTTGCTGCAGTACGTGTTTAATTTCATGAAATAATGAAAACCAAAATTTATCTGCATCCAACCCTCTATTATTCATCGCAAGTACTACTCTATCATCCGATACCCATTTAACAGCACCATTCACGCCTGAATTCTTTAAATGTGGTAACAAGACAAAAGCAACACCGCATTCAGCAAAAATTTCACGCATTCTTGGAAGAAATTCTTCCGGCTTTTTAATCGTCATTCCTCTAAGCTCTGGCAGATAACCTTTTAGCTTCTCTGCATTATACGGCTTAGCTTCAGTACTTTTTGAGATATTAATAGCAGTTTGAATCCATGCTCTAGAATTAATAATATTTTTCTCGCTATTACAAGATGAACTTGATCGGAAATTTACCAAAAAATCTGGTTGTAACATAATTCGCAAATCTGCAACCTTAAAATACTTACACAAATTCGCCACTTTTTCATCTATGCTTCTTGCAATTGGCAAACCAATAACATCAACAAAATATTTATAATCTATTTCTTTTGCAAATTCAGCCTGTGCATCAACATCCTTAGCTTGCTGTATTTCAATCAACTTCTGATCATAAGTATTCTGTAAATTTTGCCAAACTTCTACGCTGGTTCCAAGCATCGCAGAAAGTTTCTTTGCTAAATCATTTGAAATATTAGCCTGACCATTTATCAACAGACTTAAAGTCTTAGCTGTTGTTCCCATTCTTGTGGCAAATTCAGCCTGACTAATTTCCATATCCTCAATAATATCTGCAATATAATATCCAGGGTGATATGCCACTATATCTTTGTATTCATTAACATTACTCATAATGGTTCGACACCTCCGTTACTTTCACAATTTTAATCATTTTACACTGTGCCAAAATGTCTCCTTCTACAATCTCATTACCGTCATTATCACAAGGAATCATTGTAACTCTATAACCCGTATTACCTAATCGTATGCTCCATTCATCTTTTCTATCACCTTTTAAATGTTCAAAATGAAACGGAGGATAATTAGCAACATCCATTAAAGACTCTGCATTACGTATGAAATTTTCTGCAGCTTCAAGTTTCTTTTTTACTTGCTCAGGATATCGCCACTTTTTCTTGTACTCAGGACAAAACTGTTTCTTTGCCGTTTCATTCTTATACAGTATTTGCATTCCCAAACTTAATTATTCCTCTCCTTTCATTTTTATTACCTTTTCAGTAACAGAATTATATCGCCATTTCAAATTTTTTTCAATACTTTTCATCTTATTTTTTGTTTTTTATTACCTTTTACGTAATAAAAAGAAATACGAACTTTCATGAATTATTGCTTAATCTCAAAAAAGTCCGTATATACACTACTTTTCGCTATTTATTTCTCTTTTCTAGACAATAAGCACACCGTCTCTACATGCACCGTTTCGCAAAATTGATCTACAGCAACCGCTTTCACAACTTCATATCCCCTTGCCTGGAACATCGCAAGATCTCTTGCCAAGCTTGTCACCTTACAAGAAATATACACAATTGTATCTACTCCATAATCCAAAATCTTCGGAAGTGCCTTTGGGTGGATACCATCTCTTGGTGGATCTAATACAATTACATCTGGTTTTTCTTCTATATCATCAAGTACCTTGAATACATCACCTGCAATAAAGCGACAATTTTCCAAACCATTCCGTGCTGCATTCTCTTTTGCCGCCTCTACTGCTTCTTCGATAATCTCCACTCCGATTACTTCTTTTGCAACTGGTGCAAGTACCTGAGAAATCGTACCTGTTCCACTAAATAAGTCAAATACAGTCATATCGTGGATATCTCCGATATAATCTCTCACGATGGTATATAATACTTCTGCACCTCGAGAGTTCGGCTGGAAGAAGGAGAATGGTGTGATTTTAAATTCCAGTCCAAGCAGGTTTTCATAGAAAAAGTCTTGTCCATAGAGAACTTTCGTCTCATCACTTTGTACTACATCTGACAGCGAATCATTTAATATATGGAGAATTCCTACGATTTTACCTTCTAACTGTAATGCCAACAATTGTTCTACTAATGGTGTAAGATCATAATTCTCCTGTGTTGTAGTTACGAGATTGATTAATATTTCTCCTGTTGTATCACCACGACGAAGCAATAAATGACGCAAATATCCAATATGCTGCATTTTCTTATAATAGCTCGCACCTAAATTCTGGAAATATTCTAACACGCACATTAAAATCTTATTCATGTCCTGATGTACCAATTTGCAGTCTGATGCTGTTAATACATCATAAGTACTTCCTTTTTTATGAAGTCCCAGTGACAATGGTCCGTCCTTATATTCATCTCCAAATGAGAATTCCATCTTATTACGATAACCAAATTCTTTTGGGCTTGCCTTTACGCCTTCAAATGTAAATGTTTTTCCAGGTGCCATGGCCGATTCCAAAATTTCTCTGACCTGTTCCCCTTTCATCTGCATCTGATCTTCATAAGACATTGTCTGATACATGCATCCACCGCATGCCGGGAAAATGCTACAGACCGGAGTTCTTGTTTCTTTTTCTGATTTTTCTAAGACCTCCAGTAGCCTTCCTTCCGCATTACCGCTTTTAAATTTATTGACAATGAATTTCACTTTCTGTCCCGGAATTCCATTTTTTACAATTACATATCTGTCTTCTTCCGGCACGTATACTTTTCCTTTATTTGGAAATTCAACTTTTTCTATAATTCCTTCAAATATCTGTCCTTTTTTCATAACACTCTCTTTCTAGCAAAAAGAAACAGGGTGCGGTACCTTACCACCACATCCTGTCCTTATGTTTAGCCGTTACTGTTTACCTCTGATTTGATGTCTGATAACTTCAAATTCTTTCAAACTGATTAGATCTGATCCTCGTCACTGAAATAATCATCAAAATCATCATCGAAATCTTCGTCAAAATCTTCGAGATAATCCGGTGTAAAGAATCTGTATACTGCATAGGCAATACCTGCTACTGCTGCAACCGCACCGATAATTGCCAATGTCCAAAGGATTGCTTTACATGGTTTTTCTTCTTCCTTTTTGTTTAAAAGTTCTTTCAGTTTTGTCTCAGCAATTAACTCTTCTACTCTGTTCATATCTTACACGCCCTTTCCCTTTTCTTGGTAGAGTTCTTTTCTGATATTATAACACTATCATTTTCAGATTACTACTAAATTCATTGAAAAAATTCACAGAAAAACGAATAACTTTATTCTTCCTTTTTTAACTTTGCAAATGTAGCAAACATCTTCTTTACTCCGGCAGTATCAAATTCTACTGTCACTTCATAATCTCGTCCGCCTTCTACAATATCTTTTACAGTTCCTACACCAAATTTAATGTGTCTCACTCTGTCTCCGATTGTATAATCAAGGCCTTTTTCTTTTGTCACTGCAAATTGCTTTGCCCCCGTCATAAGAGGTGAAGCATATGTAGTAAATGGTTTTTGTGTAAATGCTTGTTTTGCCTGCTTAAATGCTGTTTGAACAGCAGAATCTTTTTCTTCTTTGACAGAAAACAGCTTCTCTTCTTTTTCGAGCAAATCTTCTGGTATTTCTTTCACGAATCTGGATACTCGATTATAATGTGTCTCTCCTCGTACCATACGCATTCTTGCACAGCTCAGCACAAGCTCTTGTTCTGCACGTGTGATTCCTACATAACACAAACGTCTTTCTTCTTCCAGATCTTCCGGATTATCGATACACATATAACTTGGAAATAATCCGTCTTCCATACCTGCCAGGTATACATTCGGAAATTCCAATCCTTTCGCACTATGCAATGTCATCAAAACAACATAATCCTGTTCTTCATCTAAATTATCAATATCTGCCACTAATGCTACTTCTTCTAAGAAGCCGCTTAATGAAACTTCTTTTTGCTCTGCTGCACAGACTTCCTCATAAGTTGCCACTTTATTAAGCAATTCATCAATATTTTCAATTCTGGCCTGTGCATCTTCCTTATCCTCTGCCTCAAGACTTTCTACATATGCTGTCATCTCAATAATCTCTTTTAACAGATCCGTTAAACTGATTTTTCCAAGTCTGCCTTTGAAATATTCAATCAACGCAACAAATGAATCTAGTTTTGCAGCACTTCTTCCAATCCCCGGAATCAGATCCAGACCTTGCAGTGCTTCATAAAATCCAATTCCTCTCATCTGGGCAGAATCCTGCACACGATTCACTGTTGTAAGACCAATCCCACGTTTCGGGACATTAATAATTCTTCGAACAGCCAAATCATCTCTCGCATTATCTATTGTCTTTAAATATGAAAGTAAATCCTTAATCTCGCGTCTTGCATAGAAATTCACCCCACCGATAATTTTATATGGAATATTGTTTGCCACAAATTTTTCCTCAAAAATACGAGACTGTGCATTTGTTCTATACAAGATTGCGTAATCATTATAATGATTTCCTTTTGTGCATCCACTTTTAATCTGATTTACAATAAATTCAGCTTCATCATATGCTGTATCAAACTCATGCAATTGGATTTTTTCCCCATCTCCTTTTTCCGTCCAAAGAGATTTATCTTTTCGTCCGTGATTATTGCGGATCACTGCATTCGCAGCGTTTAGTATATTACCCGTTGAGCGATAATTCTGTTCCAACTTTATTACTTTTGCATCCTTGAATTTTTCTTCGAAACTTAATATATTCTGTATATTAGCTCCTCTAAATTTATAAATGGACTGATCATCGTCTCCTACTACACATAAGTTCTGATACTTCGCTGCTAAAAGGCTGACAAATTTAAACTGCACTGTATTCGTATCCTGATATTCATCCACCATAATATATCTGAATCGATTCTGATAATACTCCAAAACCTCTGCATCCTTCTGGAAAAGCTGTACTGTCTTCATCAGCAGGTCATCAAAATCTAATGCGTTATTCGCCTGCAGTTGTTTTTCATATTCCCAGTATACTTTTGCAATCATCTGTTTTGAAAAATCTCCGACTGCATTCACCTCGTATTCTGCCGGCGTTACCATCTCATCCTTTGCTGACGAAATTGCTCCAAGAAATGTTCTCTCTTTAAATTTCTTTGTATCTATATTCAATTGCTTACATATATCACGCATCAATGTCTTCTGGTCATCACTGTCATATATTGTAAAATTCGTATCATAGCCGATGCGATCGATATATCTTCTTAAAATCCTTACACAAGTGGAATGAAATGTACTAACCCATATACTTTCCGAACCAAATCCAACAAGATTGTCTACTCGTTCACGCATCTCTCCTGCTGCTTTGTTTGTAAATGTAATTGCCAGTATGTTCCAAGGATTTACACCCTTTTCTTCTATTAAATATGCAATTCTGTGAGTCAGCACTCTGGTCTTACCAGAACCGGCTCCTGCCAGAATTAAAAGTGGTCCTCGGTATGATAAACAGCCTCTCTTTGCTGCTCATTCAACGTATCATATATGCTCATAAAACTCTCCCATCTTATCTTCATTTAACCCAAACTCTTGCTTTTATTATCGAACGCATGTTCTTTATTGTCAACTAGAATTTCTACTTCTTTCGCACATCTCTCGGGGAACATCCGTATATCTCATGAAACATTCGGTTAAATAATTTGTAATTCGTAAATCCATTCTCTTCTGCAATCTCCAAAATTCCTTTTTGTGTATTGCAGATATCCTGGTAAATATGCATCAATCGCACCTGATTGACATATCTCAAAAAATTTACCCCCATATTTTGTTTAAAAAAACGACTAAAGTATTCTCTGCTCAAATAAAAATGTGACGCAATCTCTTCCAATGAAATCTGCTCTTTATAATGTAATTCTATATACTCTGTAATTTCTCCCAGACGTTCCAATATCGTATTGCGCTCTGAAGTTTGTACATGTTCTTCTCTTGTTGCAAAATGATTCAAAAGCTCAAAGAATACTTCCATCGCAATAGCCTGACTTTTCAACCGATATCCGACAGGATGCATCACGTACATCGGCGGCAAGCCTTTTAACATCTCACATATTTTTAAATATGCCTCTAACTGTTCTTTTTTTAATTTTTCCCGAGTACAGAAAAAACGATATTTTTCTATATCTGAAACATAGTTTTTCATACTGTTTCTTGAAAAATGAATTATCACCATCATTGACGCATTTGCCGCCTTAACTTCATGCATCTGGTTAGAATCCAGCACTACAAAATCTCCCGCAACAACCAGATAGTCTTTTCCATCTATCATGATCGACCCATTTCCATTTAATACGTATATAAGTTCTATTGCAGAATGCCAATGTACCGGATTGTATTTTCCTTTTCCTGTATAATAATGAATCTGTACTCCCGTTCGTTCCAACTTGAATAATGGTTCATATATCATCCTTTATTGCTCCCTTTAAAACCCAGTTCTCTGTATATCTTTCAAACAGTATTATTATATTAACATATGACACATACATTTTCACGCTTAAAGTTCTTAAAATTCATACGAAATTCATTTTCAAAAATGCTTGCCATCTAGTTTTTAATACTATATAATAGCTATATTGAGGTGATAAAATGACAATAGATTCCAATGATATCTTAAACAGTATTTTAAATAGTATTTCACGCATTGATTATATCCACTCTACTGAGATTCCGAATATGAATCTGTACATGGATCAAGTTACTACTTTAATGGAAGAAGGACTTTCTTCTACCAAGCGTTATGATGACGACAAGATTTTAACAAAGACAATGATCAACAACTACACAAAAAATAATCTTCTGCCTCCACCGGATAAGAAGAAATATTCCAAAGAACATGTCTTAGTATTGATCTTTATCTACTATTTTAAAAATATTCTTTCTATTAAAGATATTGAAACTTTATTAAAACCTATTACAGAAAAGTATTTTCATACTGACGAGAATTTATCTATGACAGACATTTATGAAGAAATCTGCTCTGTCCAGAAGTCACGAATCGATTCTCTGCAGGAAGAGTTAAAAACAGCTTTTGCTCGTTCTGAAGGTTCTTTTTCTAAAGTTCACGATGAAGATAAAGAGCAGCTACAGCTATTTTCTCTACTGTGCGATCTCAGTTTTGATGTATATGTCAAAAAGCAAATCATCGAAAAATTGCTGGATGAAGTATATCCACAAGAATAAAAAGAAACGAGAACTGCTATGCACTGAACAGTTCTCGTTTCTTTTTCTGTCTTTAGTTTTCTTTTTTACTCTCAAGTCGTCTGAACACCATATCATATCCATCATTTCCATAATTCAATGACCGGTTCACTCGACTGATCGTAGCTGTAGAAGCACCTGTCTTTTCCGCAATCTCAAGATATGTCTTTTTCTCTCTCAGCATCTTCGCAACCTCGAATCTTTGTGAAAGAGACAACAACTCATTAATTGTGCAAATGTCTTCAAAAAATGTGTAGCATTCCTCTTTATCCTGCAAACTCAAAATTGCATCAAACAAATAGTCTACTGCCTCTGTTCTTATTTTTTTACTCATATGCCGTACTCCTTTGTTACTCAAAGACTATCTAATATTTTAACACATTAAATTCATAAAATCCACTGTTTTATCATAATAAAATTCTAAAGATGCAAATATTTTAAATATTTTCTTTGAAATACAATTCTGCATTTCGACAATTAACCATACTTTTTTCACAATTTTTTCAAAATAACACCTATTTTAACATTGTTCTTGCTTTCATAAAATGTTATAATGTTCATGTTGTAAAAATTTATAAAAAATAAGGAGTATACATATGAAGTGTCCATTATGTGGAAAAGATGTTATATTACAGCAGAAACAAGTTGGAACCAATGAGAATGGTGAGCCAATTATGAATCAGTATGCGATTTGCAAAGACTGTAAAAAACAGTGGAATTTAGATAAACAACGTGCAAAGAAAATGGCAGCTAAGAAAGCGGTTGAAGATGCAAAACAGGCTGAACCTACTCGCTCAGACGAAGAGAAAAAAGCTGTTAAAAAGTCTCGCCCTGTTAACGGAGAGGACGCACCTAGGAAACGTCGTCCTGTCAATGAAGACGGAACTCCTAAGAAACACCGCACGACTGACGGAGAAGCCACTCCTAAAAAGCGCCGTCCTGTCAACGAAGACGGAACTCCTAAGAAACGCCGTCCTGTCAACGAAGACGGAACTCCTAAGAAACGCCGCACAGCTGATGGAGAAGCCACTCCTAAGAAGCGCCGTCCTGTCAATGAAGACGGAACTCCTAAGAAACGTCGCACGGCTGATGGAGAAGCTGCTCCTAAAAAGCGCCGTCCTATTGAAGAAGAGGCAGCTCTCTCTTCTGCTTCTGAAACTACAGAAGAGCAAAATATAGTAATATTCCACCTCAGCATGTTCGTGCAAAACGAGAACATGCAATGCGCAAAGGTTACGAGGATATGCTTTCAACCGATCCATCCTACAAATCAAACAAGATTTCTAACACGGATGATCTTTCCGATTTGAAGCAGCGTACAATGAATGCATATGATGATATGAATGATGATGATGACTGGGATGATGAATACGAACCAAAAGCCAGATTCCGCGTCTTACGTGTTCTTTTAGGAATTCTCTCTATCGGAGGTTTTGGTTTCTGTGTTTATTCTGCACTAATGGCAGGTCTGGATGGTATTCTATCCGGTGATACAGCTTCTGCCGGTATGACTTATGCCATTCTTGCAGCATGTATGTTTGTATCTGCACTGTTATTATTAATTATGCAGAAGTCGAATTCTGTTTTTGCTTTCATTCTACCAATGATTTTATATCTTGGTGGCGGTGTATATGCATTTATGAAACGCCAAGGAGAAGCCAACCTTTTGTATTGTGCAATTGCAGGGCTTGTTCTTGCAGTAATTTTCTTGATTCTTACAATTGCATCCAGAGGAGATTCTGATGATTACGACTCGTCAGATGACTATGATGATCCATTTGAAGATGATTTTGATAATTAATTTCTAATACAAAAAATCCCATTAGCTATGTAGTTTTACAATTCCATAGTTAAATGGGATTTTTGTGTCTTTTATATATCTTTTCCCCTATTTTTCAATTTTTTTTGGTATTTTTTCTCAAATTATATGGTATTTTCTGTCTTTTCATAGTATAATATATTTATCTTATGAAAAAGCAATATGGGAGGATACTCAATGAAACAAAATAATATGCTTGCTATGATTTTAGCTGGTGGACGCGGCAGTCGTCTTCATGATCTGACAAACAAAGTCGCTAAGCCGGCAGTATCTTATGGGGGAAAATACCGAATCATTGACTTTCCACTTAGTAACTGTGCGAACAGTGGAATCGATACTGTAGGAGTGCTTACCCAGTATGAATCAATTCTTTTGAATAGTTATGTTGCTGCTGGAAGACGTTGGGGTCTGGATGCAAAAAACAGTGGTGTTTATGTACTTCCACCACGTGAGAAAGCAGATACTGATCTGGATGTTTATCGTGGAACTGCAGATGCCATTTCACAGAACATTGATTTTATTAACAATTATAATCCGGAATATGTTCTTATCCTTTCTGGAGACCACATTTATAAGATGAATTATGCAAAGATGTTGGATTATCATATCAAATCCAATGCTGATGCTACAATTGCCGTTATTGAAGTTCCAATGAAAGAAGCCAGCCGTTTTGGTATTATGAACGCTAACGAAGACGGACGTATTGTTGAATTCGAAGAGAAACCAGAACATCCAAAGAGCAACCTTGCTTCTATGGGAATTTATATTTTCAACTGGAAACTGCTTCGTAAGATGTTGCAGGCTGATATGAAGGATACTAATTCGAGCCATGACTTCGGTAAAGATATCATTCCGCAGATGCTTGCAGATGAAAAACGTCTCTTTGCATATAAATTTAAAGGCTACTGGAAAGATGTAGGTACAATTGATTCTTTATGGGAAGCTAATATGGACTTACTCGATCCTAAGAATGAATTAGATCTCAATGATCCTTCATGGAAAATTTATACAGAGGATTCTACTACTCTTCCTCATATTTTAGGACCAAATGCTAACATTAACAAAGCATTTATTACTCAGGGATGTGATGTCGATGGTGAGATTACAAACTCTGTATTATTTACGAGTGCAAAAGTAGCAACCGGTGCAAAAGTTATTGACAGTGTACTGATGCCTGGTGTTGTTGTTGAAGAAGGTGCCGTTGTAACCCGTGCCCTTGTCGCAGATGGTGTCCGCATTGGTAAAGATGCCGTTGTTGGAAGCGCAGACAGCGAAAATATTGAACTTGTAGCAAAACGCGTAAAGGGGGCAGAATAATATGTGTGACGCATTAGGAATCATTAATTTCTCCAGAAGTCAGGTTCACGTAGAAGGACTTCAGGATTACCGTTCAATCGGAGCATTTTCTTTCTTAGGAAGATATAGAATGATTGATTTTCCACTTTCAAATATGACAAACAGTGGAATGGATCAAATCAAAGTATTTCTTAACAAACAACCACGTTCTTTAGTAGAACACCTTGGTACAGGCCGTCATTATAATATCAATTCAAAACGTGGACATCTTCATATACTATTTTCTGAAGGTGAACGAAAGAATTCATTGTATGACACTGATATTGCAACATATTTAGATAACTTATCTTACATAGAAGAAAGTCCTTTTGACTACGTGATCATTGCTCCTAGCCACATGATATTTAAGCAGGATTTTGATGAGCTTATGAATAAACATGTTGAATCCGGAGCAGATATCACATTGCTTTATCATACAGTAGATAATGCAAATGAGAGCTTTTTCAATTGTGATATTTTAAATTTGAATAAACAAAAAGGTGTCCTTTCTATTGAAAAGAATCGTGCGACCGCAAAGAACCGCAATATTTTCATGGATACTTATGTTATGAGAAAAGATTTGTTCATCGATTTACTTAAGAAAGGGGCATCACATTCTGCATTGTATACACTTCCTCAGGTAGTTAATCATGCTTGCCAGGACTTTGATGTACGTGGAATTTCACATCGTGGATACTTTGCCGCTGTTACTGACTTAAAGAGTTATTTCGATGCAAATCTCTCTTTACTGGATGCAAAAACAAGAAATCTTCTTTTCGAAGAGGATTGGCCAATTTATACAAGAACTAGTGATTCTTGCCCAACAAAATATTTAGAAACAGCCAGTGCCCGCTCTTCTATCATCTCAAACGGATGTACTATTGAAGGAGATATTGAAAACAGCATTATCGGACGTGGATGTAATATTAAGAAAGGGGCTGTATTAAAGAACTGTGTTGTACTTCCAAATGTAACAATCGGTGAAGATGTACATGCAGAAAATCTGATCATTGATAAGTACGCTAAACTGATTCATGCAAAAGAAGTAATTTGCACACCGGAACAGCCTGGATATATTAAGAGAAGCGATTGTATCTAACCATTATATTACATTTTTCTAAGACAAAAAGAGAAGCGATTAATTCCGCTTCTCTTTTTGTTCGTATTGATAGAAGAATTCACTGAGTCCATTTAATGTTTTAACAAGAACTCCTATCTCTTCTTCATTTAATTGTCTCATTACTGCATCTGTCATCTGCTCATGATATTCTGCATGATGATGATATGCTTTTCTTCCTTTTTCAGTCAGATAAATATTTACAACACGACGATCCTTCTCTCCTCGTTTTCGTTCAGTATATCCTTTATTTACAAGCCCGTTCATAGAAGTCGTCAAGGAACCAACTGTTACTTTTAACTTTGCCGCAATAGAGGACATATTTCCTCCGTCAAGTCCAACCGCCTCAATGATGTGCATATCATTATTGGTGATATCTTTATATTCTTCTGTAATAATTGCCTCTTCTTCCAGCTGCAATATCTCATTAAATAAATGTACAAGAACATCGTTTATTATCTTTCGGTTATCCACAGCGTTCTCTCCTGTCTTTTCTATTGTTTAAGACATATTTCTTTTAAACACTTCACTTTTGTTTTAATATGTCTTATCTTCTCCAATCCAATATAGTATAACACGTTGACAAGATGGAAACCACTATTTTTTAGATATTGCGAAATCGTTTATATCGGTGTTGAACCAATTCTTGTTTTGACAATGCTTTATATTTTTTCAGAAAACAATTTATTTTCTCATCCATGTTATCTTTAAGCTGCATCATATTTTCTCTGGTGAGCGGTTCTTCTTCTCGGATAACCTGTTCAATAATTCCTAGAGCTTTTAAATCCTGTGATGTCATCTTCATCACATCCGCCGCTTCTTTTGCTCGTTTACTGTCCTTCCACAAAATAGAAGCGAAGCCTTCCGGTGACAAAATAGAATAAATTGCATGCTCCATCATCCAAACTTCATCTGCGACTGCAAATGCAAGAGCTCCACCACTTCCGCCTTCACCGATTACAACAGATAATACCGGAACTTTCAAGCCTGACAATTCATATAAGTTTCTGGCAATTGCTTCTCCTTGTCCATTTTCTTCCGCTTCAAGTCCACAGAACGCACCCGGTGTATCAACAAAACAAATTACCGGACGGTTAAATTTTTCAGCCTGTTTCATTAAACGAAGAGATTTTCTATATCCTTCCGGAGACACCATTCCAAAACGGTGTGCAATATTTTCTTTTGTGCCATACCCTTTTTCCTGAACTAATATCGTTACCGGCTCTCCATGGAATTTTGCAACTCCTCCTATTACCGCCGGATCATCTCGATACAATCTGTCTCCATGCATTTCCACAAAATCTGAAAAAAGTAGTTGAATATAATCTTTTCCTGTCGGTCTGTTTTTATCTCTTGCAAGCTGCACATGATCCCATGCACTCATTTTATCCTGACATTCTAAGTCTTTTTCCGCTGCCGTTTGCATCTGTTCTTTATTTTTTACAAATTCAGTATTTTGTTCTGTTTTTGTTATATGCATATCTAAGATTTTTGATAAAGTAGAGCGCATTTCTTTTCTCTCTACGATTGCATCAATAAATCCATGTTCTAATAAAAACTCTGAACGTTGAAATCCTTCCGGCAGCTTTTGCCCAATTGTCTGCTCAATCACGCGCGGCCCGGCAAAACCAATCAAAGCACCTGGTTCTGCTAAAATAATATCTCCAAGCATTGCAAAGCTTGCTGTCACTCCACCCGTCGTAGGATCTGTCAGGACACTGATGTATAAAAGACCTTCATCGCTATGACGTTTTAATGCAGCTGAGGTCTTTGCCATCTGCATCAAAGATACAATCCCCTCTTGCATTCTGGCGCCTCCTGAACATGCAAAAATAATAATCGGAAGTTTTTCTTCTGTCGCTTTCTCAACCGCGCGTGTGATCTTTTCTCCCACAACTTCTCCCATACTCGCCATCATAAAACGACCGTCACATACAGCAACTACTGTAGGTATTCCGTTAATATTTAATTTACCTGTAACAACAGCCTCATCCAGGCCTGTTTTTTCTTTTAATTTATCCAGCTTTTCTTCATAGCCTTTAAACTGTAACGGATTTCTTGTCTGCAATCCTTTATCCCATTCCTCAAAACTATCCGGATCTGCAATCATTTGAATTCTACGATATGCATGCATACGGAAATAGTTCTGGCAATGTGGACAAATATAATTATTTTGCTTAACCTCTTCTACAAATACTGCGGTTTTACAAGCATTACATTTTTTCATCAAACCATCCGGTACTTCTGGTTTTCGTGCTGAAAATCTGGTTTTCTTCTCATTTACTGCATCATTTTTCACAGCAGTTCTTTTAAACATATGCTTAAATTTCATTGATATTTACTCCTGCAATTACATGCGTATTTAAAAATTCAATGTCAAAATTACCTGCCTGATAATCTGGATTTTGTAGTATCTCAAACTGATAATCGACATTTGTATCAATTCCCTCTATAATAACTTCGCCAAGAGCACTCTGCATTTTCGCAATGGCATCTTCTCTCGTTTTACCGCAGACAATTAACTTTGCCAGCATGGAATCATAATATGGTGAAATATGATAGCCACTGTAAATATCCGTATCTACACGAATCCCCTGACCTCCCGGTAAATGTAGCTCTGTAATCTGTCCCGGAGAAGGCCGAAAATGTTTCATTGGATTTTCTGCATTGATTCTGCATTCAATTGCATGTCCCTGGATTTTAACATCTTTCTGTGTGATTGAAAGTGGTTCTCCTGACGCAATTTTGATCTGTTCTTTGATGAGATCTAAGCCTGTTACACACTCTGTTACTGGATGTTCCACTTGTATACGAGTATTCATTTCCATAAAATAAAATTTTTCATTTTTCTCTAACAAAAATTCAATTGTTCCGGCATTTTCATAATGAGCAGCTTTCGCAGCTTTCACTGCCGCTTCTCCCATTTTCTGTCTTAATTCTTCAGAAACCGCTGCCGAAGGAGATTCTTCTATCATCTTCTGATGATTTCTTTGGATAGAACAATCACGCTCTCCAAGATGAATTACATTTCCTTTTGAATCAGCCAGAATCTGAAATTCAATGTGTCGCGGATGTTCTACAAAATGCTCTATATACATGGTTTCATCTGCAAATGCCATCTTTGCTTCCTTTTGTGCTGTCTGAAATGCTTTTGTAAATTCATTTTCTGAATATGCAACACGCATTCCTTTTCCGCCGCCTCCAAGAGCTGCTTTGATAATAACCGGATAACCGATTCTTTCTGCCTCTTTTAATCCTGTTTCCACATCCAGCACAGACTCATCTGTTCCCGGAATGACAGGCACACCTGCACGTGTCATTGTGTTTCTGGCTTCCTGCTTATTTCCAAGACATTGAATTACGGAAGAATTTGGTCCTACAAAGGTGATTCCACATTGTTCACACAACTGAGCAAATTTTGCATTTTCAGACAGAAATCCAAATCCCGGATGAATTGCATCTGCACCTGTCACCATCGCCGCACTGATAATACTTTCCATATTTAAATAACTCTCTGATGAAGCACTCGGCCCTATACAGACTGCTTCATCTGCCAGCTGTGTATGGAGACTTTCCTGATCCGCCTCTGAATAAACAGCTACAGACTCTATCCCCATTTCTCTGCATGCACGAATAATTCGCACCGCGATTTCTCCTCTGTTGGCAATCAATAATTTCTGAATCATACTTCAACACCTTATCCAATCATAAATGTCAGTTCTGCTTTTACTGCAACTTTTCCATCAACAGTAGCAATTGCTTCTCCAATACCTACTGGTCCTTTTTGTTTGATAATTTTTGTTTCCAGACGAAGCTTGTCTCCCGGAACGACCTTTCTTTTAAAACGGCATTTATCAATTCCTCCAAAGAACGCAATCTTCCCTTTGTTTTCTTCCTGTGAAAGAATTGCAACTGCTCCGGTCTGCGCCAGTGCTTCTACGATCAAGACACCCGGCATTACCGGCTGCTGTGGAAAATGTCCTTTAAAAAAATCTTCACGAAATGTTACGCATTTATATCCGACAGCATATTCCCCCGGTACATAATCTTCAATATAATCCACTAACAAAAATGGATGTCGATGAGGAATGATTTCCTCAATCTGTTTTACATCTAAATGATTCATCTACATTTCCTCCATCTGCCATTTATCAAGACCTCTACTCAACGCAAAATAACGGCTGTCCATATTCTACCGCATCTCCATTTTCTACATAAATTTCGACTATTTTTCCATCAAAATCGCTTTCAATATCATTCATCAGCTTCATTGCCTCAACAATCGCAACGACCTGTCCTTTTTTTACCGTATCCCCTACATTTACAAATGCAGGTGCATCTTCAGCAGGAGCTGCATAGAATGTTCCAACCAACGGAGATTTAATGATTTTTCCTTCTGGTGCCACTTTCTTTTCCTGCTGTATAGTTGTTACTGTGTCATCTTTTAAAATAATCTGTTCTACATTTTTTCTGTTGTATTTGTCCCCAATACAACTTTTTTTCCTGCCTTCATTGAAATCTTTGTGTCTCCATTTTCATAATGAAAAGAAGACAATTCCGAAGCAGAGACATGATCTATTAATTCTATAATCTGTTCAAAATCCATATTTATCCCCTTACATATCACTCTGTATACACCATATGAAATGAATTTTTATGCTTCATATTTTTTAATCAATATACTTCCATTATGTCCGCCAAATCCAAGTGAATTACTCATCGCATATGTAATTTCCTGTTCTGCCGGTGCTCCAACCATATAATTCAAATCAAGCTCCTCATCCACTTCTTGCGTTCCGACTGTCTGGTGGATAAATCCATCTAAAATAGATTTTACACAGACAATAAATTCTACTGCTCCTGCTGCTCCAAGCAGATGGCCAATCATAGACTTTGTAGAATTGATTTTTAAATTTGATGCTGCATCGCCAAAAGCTGCCTTCACTGCACGTGTTTCAAACAAATCATTATGATGTGTGCTTGTACCATGTGCATTGACGTATTCAATCTGTTCCGGTTTTACATCTGCTTCTTTCATTGCATCCACCATAGCCCTTGCTGCACCGCTCCATCTTCTGCCGGTGATGTAATATGGAAAGCATCTGCTGTGGCACCGTATCCTACAACTTCTGCTAAAATTTGTGCCCCTCTTGAAACTGCATGCTCTAATTCCTCCAGAACTACAATTCCTGCACCTTCACCCATAACAAATCCGTCCCTGTCTTTATCAAATGGAATCGATGCTCTCAGTGGATCATTGCTTTCTGACAATGCTGTCAGGCTGGTAAATCCAGCTACTCCTATTGGACAAATGGAACTTTCTGTTCCTCCTGCCAACATCACATCCGCATCGCCATACTGGATTGCACGAAATGCATCCCCGATGCAGTGTGTACCTGTCGCACATGCTGTTGCTACATTTGTACATTTTCCACGTGCACCTACAGCGATAGATACATTTCCTGCTGCCATGTTTGTAATCATTTTAGGAACGATTAACGGATCCACTCTCGATGGTCCTTTTGTCAGGATTTTCTCCACTCCGGTTTCCGCTGCCTGCAGGCTTCCCACTCCAGAGCCAACGATCACGCCGACGCGAAACGGATCTTCTTTTTCCATATCAAGACCTGCATCTTTTACAGCTTCCATTGCTGCTGCAACTGCATATTGCGAGAACAATTCCATTCTCTTTGCTGTTCTAAACCCAAGGATATCTTTTCCCGAAAAATCTTTTACTTCCGCAGCTATTTTTACTTTGTAATCTGTTGTATCAAATCGTGTGATTTCACTGATTCCAACATGTCCTGCTTTGATGCCACTCCAAAAAGATTCTACATCATTTCCAATTGGTGTAATCGCACCAAGCCCTGTTACTACTACTCTTCTTTTCATAATGCCTCCATCTATTGTTCGTACTCTTCTACATTGCCATTCCGCCATCTACACACAGCACTTGCCCTGTAATATATCCGGCTTCCTCAGATGCCAGAAATGCTACTGCCTTTGCTACGTCTTCCGGTCGTCCAAATGTTCCCATTGGAATCTGTGTCTTCGTTAATTCTTTTACTTTTTCAGAAAGTACCGCTGTCATATCTGTCTGAATAAATCCCGGTGCAATTGCATTAACTGTAATATGTCTGGATGCAAGCTCTTTTGCCGCAGATTTTGTCATGCCGATAATTCCTGCTTTTGATGCCGCATAATTTACCTGGCCTGCATTTCCGTGTAAAGCAACTACCGATGCAAGATTGATGATCCTTCCTGATTTCTGCTTTAACATTGGACGTGCCACATGATGAATGCAGTGGAACGTTCCTTTCAGATTGATATCGACTACCTCAGAAAAATCAGCTTCGCTCATACGCATCAGCAGACCGTCTTTTGTAATTCCGGCATTATTTACAAGAATATCAATCCTTCCATAAGTTGATACAATATCCTCTATAAATGTCTTGCATGCCTCGAAATCAGCCACATTACACTGATAAATCACTCCATCTCCACCCTCATTTTGGATTGTTCTCAACGCTTCCTCTGCTTTTTCTTTTGAACCATTGTAATTTATAACAACAAAAATACCCTGTCTTGCAAGTTCTAAGGCAATTGCTTTTCCTATTCCTCTAGATGCTCCTGTTACAATTGCAATTTTCTTTTCTGACATAGTCTGTAACCTCTCTATTTTCTACTACATTCTTGTACAACTTTCTCGATATCCTCTACCGTCTGTACATTGTACACTTTTACATTACGATTAATTTTTCTCATAAACCCTGCAAGTGTTTTGCCAGGTCCGATTTCTACAAAAGTATCCACACCTTCTGCTATCATCGCTTCTACACTTTGCTGCCATTTTACAGGTGATGAAATCTGTTTTGCCAAAAGACTTCTGATTTTCTGATGATTCTTTACAAATTCTGCTGTTACATTTGTAACGTACGGGATTTGTAATTCAGAAATTGTCACTTTTTCTAATACATCTGCAAGTTTCTCACCTGCTTCTTCAAGCATTGCTGAATGAAATGGTCCGCTTACATTTAACGGAACTACCCTTTTTGCCCCTGCTTCCTGCAATTTTTTGCTGGCTTCTTCTACGGATTCTTTTTTTCCTGTGATTACAATTTGTCCCGGACAGTTATAATTCGCTACACTAACATCCGAAATTGCGTCGACTACTTCATCAATTTCTTCCGCTGTCATACCAAGAACCGCTGCCATTGCTCCTTGCCCCGCCGGAACTGCCTGCTCCATAAGGATTCCTCGTTTTCTTACAGTCGTAATCGCATCTTCCACGCTGATTGCCCCAGCTGTTGCAATAGCACAATACTCTCCAAGACTTAACCCTGCCGAAATATCCGGTTCAATTCCTTTATTTCGTAATACATCTGCCATCGCCAGACAAGTAGTTACTAATGCAGGCTGCGAATACTCTGTCAGATCCAGCTTATCATTTTCCTCAAAGCAAAGTGCTTTTATATCCAGGTCAAGCCATTCGCATGCACTGTCAAATATTTCTTTTACGTTATCAAATGTTTCATAGAAATCTTTACCCATGCCCACTTTTTGTGCTCCCTGGCCTGGAAAAATAAATGCAAGTTTATTCATGGATTTTCGTTCCTTTCAATAAATATTCTGCCTCATTGTTTAACTTTTGGATAAGCTGTGCACAGGTCATTTTTTCTTTTACCATACCGGCACTCTGACCTGCCATTACGCTTCCTGTCGTAACGTCTCCTTCAACAACAGCTTTTCTAAGACCACCCAGTGTCATTAATTCCAGTTCTTCAAAAGATGCTCCTGCTGCTTCTTTCTTTAAGTATTCTCTTGTCATCTGATTGCGAAGTGCACGCACCGGATGACCTGTTGTTCTTCCTGTAACCTTAGTATCGATGTCTTTTGCTTTCAGAATACGCTCTTTATAATTTTCATGAACCTGTGACTCTTCTGTAACAACAAAATGAGTTCCTACCTGAACAGCTTTCGCACCGAGCATAAATGCTGCCGCTACACCACGACCGTCTGCTATTCCACCTGCTGCAATAACCGGAATAGAAACTGCATCTGCTACCTGTGGAACAAGCACCATCGTTGTAGATTCTCCGATATGACCTCCGGCTTCACAACCTTCACAAACAACAGCATCTGCTCCACATCGTTCCATACGGACTGCCTGCGCTACGGAAGCAACCACCGGAATCACTTTCACACCAGCTGCTTTCCACATTTCCATATATTTTTCCGGATTTCCTGCACCTGTTGTAACAACCTGTACGCCTTCTTCAACGATTACTTTTGCAACTTCATCGGCATTTGGATTGAGCAACATAATATTTACTCCAAATGGTTTATCTGTCAGTTTCTTTGCCTCTCTTACCTGCTCGCGTACCCAGTCTGCCGGTGCACTAGATGCACCGATAATGCCAAGTCCGCCTGCCTCAGATACTGCTGCGGCAAGGTGATATTCTGCCACCCATGCCATTCCGCCTTGAATGATTGGATATTCAATTCCAAGTAATTCGGTAACTTCCGTTTTCATATAATTAATTGCCTCCCGTATGTCTGCGCTCTTACTTTGCATCAATCAAATTTTCTATGCCTGCAATTTTTCTACTTCTTTTTCGATATCTCCAAGTGTCTTAATATTTTCTAATTCTTCTGTCTCGATTTTTACGTCGAACTCTTCTTCGATTGCCATTACCATTTCAAACAGATCAAGTGAATCTGCTTCCAAATCCTCTTTAAATCTTGTCTCTGCTGTCAATGAATCTACATCTACTCCTAATGAATCTGCTACGATTTCTTTAATTCTTTCCATCATGATTTTAATCTCCTTTTTATTTCCATTTTGTTTTAAATTTGATAGTCTTATTTATCTACTACCACTGGATCAGGCTTGCTCCATATGACAGTCCTGCTCCAAATCCTGCAAGAACAAGATAGGTTCCTCTTTTTAGTCTTCCGCTTCGATTCAACTCATCCAATAGAATCGGGATACTGGCTGATGACGTGTTTCCATATTCTTCCATATTTGTTGGGAAATATTTTATGTCCACTTTCATTCGTTTTGAAACAGATTGCACAATCCGCTTATTGGCCTGATGTAAGATAAATTGGGAAATATCCTCTACGTTTTTCTCTTCTTGTTTTAGCAGTTCTCCAATTGCCTCCGGTACTTTCGATACCGCAAATTTGAATACTTCACGTCCATCCATCTGGATAAATGTTTCTTCTGCACAAGGCTGACTTTCATATTGTTTTTGATTGCGGCAGTCAACCGTTAAAACTTCTCCATCACATCCTATAGACTGTGTATACTGTGCGTATCTTCCTTCTTCTGATGCCTCTAACACAACTGCACCGGCTCCATCACCAAACAAGATACATGTACCCCTGTCTTTCCAATTCACCAGATTTGATAAGCTCTCTGTACCAATTACCAAGACTTTAGAATAAATTCCCTGTTTGATGTAAGCTTGCGCGGTATTCAGCGCAAATAAGAATCCTGTACATGCTGCATTCAGATCAAAACACGTAGCGCGTTTTGCCTCTATCATTGCCTGTACTTCACATGATGTACTCGGCATAATCCTTCCGGGCGAAATCGTTGCAACCAAGATTAAGTCAATCTCTTGTGCTGAGACATTGGCATCTTCCAGTGCCCTCTTTGCTGCTTCTGCTGCCATATATGCAGTTGTTTCATTTTTTCCTGCTATGTGGCGTCTCGCCACACCAGTACGTTCCTGTATCCACTCATCACTGGTATCAACCAATTGAGTTAAGACTTGGTTATCCCACACTTCTTTTGGAATATAGGAACCTGTTCCGCTTATTCTTCCTACCATAGTCCTCTTCCTGTTGCCGGTCATAATCATCTGATTAGCTCATTTATTAACAGCAACTTCTTTCCGCCATTTATTTTTGTTTTAAAATATTTTGACTATCAAATTATATCATTATAAAAGTATTTGTCAATATGTTTTTGTGATATTTATGAAATTTAATAATCGCTATCCGTGTGTCTAGCACAAGCACTCTTAGCTCGATTCCGCTTCGCTTCATCTCGCTATCCGTGCGTCGCACGATAAATATAAAAAAGAACCCTCGCTCACAAGTAAACTTGTGTCGAGGGTTCTTTTTTATATTTACCTTGCTTGTGCTAGACGCTTACATTCCAGCCTGAGCTGCAACTTCTGCTGCGAAGTCGTCAACTTTTTTCTCAAGACCTTCACCTGTCTCGAAACGAACGAATTTCTTAACTGTTACGTTAGCATTGTTCTCTTTAGCTACTTTTTCTACATATTTAGCAACTGACAGATCACTATCCTGAACGTATACCTGGTCAAGCAGGCAGATTTCTTTCATTTCTTTGTTAAGACGTCCAATGATCATCTTCTCAATGATGTTAGCTGGTTTCTCTGGATTCTCTTTCTGAGCCTGAGCAAGAAGGATTTCTTTCTCGTGGTTCATGAAGTCTTCAGATACTTCTGCACGTGATACATATTTTGGAGACATAGCTGCAACCTGCATTGCTACGTTTCTTAAGCAAGCTTTGATCTCATCATTAATAACATCTGTATCAGCTTCAACTAAAACACCAATACGTCCGCCACCGTGGATATAAGATACTACACATCCGTCTGTTACAACTTTCTCAAATCTTCTGATGTTCAGATTTTCTCCGATTACAGCGATTTTCTCAACAAGAGCTTCTTTTACTGTCTTTGTTGTATCAGCTTCCCAAGCCTCAGCCATGAATGCATCCATATCTGCTGCATCTGAATCTGCTACCTGATTAGCTACTGCCTCAACAAATGCCTGGAAATCAGCATTCTTAGCAACGAAGTCTGTCTCAGAGTTAACTTCTACGATAGAAGCTACTTTATCATCTTTTACTACAGCTTTAACAATACCTTCTGCTGCAATTCTTCCTGCTTTTTTCTCAGCTTTAGCCTGTCCGTTCTTTCTCAGGTATTCTACTGCTGCATCCATATCACCATTTGTCTCACCAAGAGCTTTTTTGCAGTCCATCATTCCTGCTCCTGTCATCTCTCTTAATTCTTTTACCATGCTTGCTGTAATTGCCATGATCTTATCCTCCATTTTTATACTTTTTAAGGAATACTAATTCTTTAGTTTCCATTATTACACATGTTTGTCCATATAGTAAACCCACTTTTGCAAATTTTTTCTATATGAAACAATTCGGGAATGAAAAATGCTTCAGCCTGATTAATCAGGCTGAAGCATTCGAGTCATCTTACTCTTCTACAGCCTCTTCAGCTACTGCTTCCTCAGCATCTTCATAATATGCTTCTTCTGCTGCTCCCTGGTTTGCTTCGATAACTGCATCAGCCATCTTAGAAACGATCAGTTTTACAGCTCTGATTGCATCATCATTACCTGGAATAACGTAATCCAGTTCTTCTGGATCACAGTTTGTATCAGCGATACCGATCAATGGAATTCCCAATGTGTGTGCTTCCTGTACGCAGATTCTTTCTTTCTTAGGATCTACGATAAAGATAGCGTCTGGGATTCTCTTCATCTCTTTGATTCCGCCAAGGTTTTTCTCAAGTTTAGCCCACTCTTTTTTCAGCTCAATAACTTCTTTCTTTGGCAATACATCGAATGTTCCGTCTTCTGACATTGTCTCGATGTCTTTGAGTCTCTTAATACGGCTCTGGATTGTCTTGAAGTTTGTAAGCATACCTCCAAGCCATCTCTCATTTACATAGTACATTCCACAACGCTCTGCTTCTGTTTTGATAGCATCCTGAGCCTGTTTCTTTGTTCCTACGAAAAGTACTGTACCACCATTAGCTGCGATATCAGCAATTGCCTGATATGCATCGTCAACCATTCCTACTGATTTCTGCAGGTCGATGATATAGATACCATTTCTCTCTGTGTAGATGTATGGAGCCATCTTAGGGTTCCATCTTCTTGTCTGATGTCCAAAATGAACACCTGCTTCTAAAAGCTGTTTCATTGAAATAACGCTCATGTTACTTTCCTCCATTTGGTTTTAGTCTTCCGCATGTTTATCTTTATTCCCCAAGACCATCTCACATTTCGTGAAATTAGGCACCAGAAAGGGCAATCCACATGCGTGTTTTTTCGCAACGATAATAGTTTAGCATAAACACTTATGAATTGCAAGGCTTTTTTCACTTACTACTATTAGGAGATTTTTCAAGAAAAGAAATCCCTCAAAACACTCTGTGTTTCAAGGGATTTCTTCTTACTTTTAATCTTTTATCATTCGTAATTTATATAAGTAATTATCTTTAGTAACGAACGTAAATCATACCGCCCTGAACAGGTCCTACAATAACGCCAACGCCTTCTGTTGCTGCATGAATCATCTGTCCACCACCGATATAAATACCACAATGGTTTGCATTAACGCAAACATCTCCCGGCTGTGGATCACTTACCTGTGTCCATCCAAGGAATGTATATGTAGTTCCAAGTCTTGTATAACTTCCTGTCAGACAGTAGCTTACGAATCCTGAACAGTCAAATGCTCCCGGTGAGCAAGCTCCCCATACATATGCTGCTCCAAGCTGGCTGTATGCACGGCTTACAACTGAACCTCCATCAACCGATGGTGCTGCCGGTGTTGGTGCTGGTGTAGGTACCGGTGTTGGCGTAGGTGTTGGTGCCGGTGCGACAGTTGTTGTTCCACCTGTGTTTGTTGTTCCACTATTATTTGTAGTATTGCTTGCAACGGTTGTGTTTGATGCTGCGTTATTCTGTGCTGCTTTTTCTGCAGCTTTCTGCTCAGCTGCTGCTTTTTCTGCGGCTGCTTTCTCCAATGCAACTCTCGCTGCTTCCTGAATCATGCTGTCCAGATTGCTAATTTCCGCACTCTTGCTTTCAATTGTTGTATTCAGCTCATCAGACTGTGCCTGATATTCACCTTCCAGGTTCTGAAGTTTTGCCTGATCTTCTTCCAGACCACTCTTCAAGTCCGTTACCTGCTGTACTGTATTCTGGTATTCCTGCAACTGTGCTCTGTCATATGAATGCACTTTCTGTACATATTCAGCCTGAGTCAGAACTTCCGCGATACTTCCTGATGAGAGGATGCGTTCCATTGCTGAACCATCACCTTCTTCATACATGTATTTAATACGGAGTTTCAAATCTTCATACTGCTGCTGTTCTTTCTGCTGAGCAGCTTCCAGATCAACTTCTGCCTGCGAAATCTGCTGACCTTTCTCAATCAACTGTGTCTCAAGATCATTCATCTTTGTCATCAATGAATTTAACTGATCCTGCAAAGAACTTACTTCACTCTGCTTTTCAGCTTTCTCTGCTTCCAATGAAGACTGTTCTTCACTCTTTGGTGCTGCAAATACCGGAGTAGCCACCATTGAACAAGATAAAACAACTGCCAGTATTAAGCCTTGTACCTTCTTAAACTTCATCTTACCACCTATTCCTTATTTTATACTTTTATTCCCCTTCAAAATATAATCCACTGTTCTCCGAACTGTTTCCGTCAAACATTTCAATTCTGGGAATTTTTTCATTTTCTTTATCATACTTTAATAAGTATAATACATCAGTGTCGATTATGCAATAGTTTTTAACAATTCCGTAACATTTGTTTTAATTATTATTTTTCACTCTGCATTTTCTGCTGAACTACTTCCATTGCTTTGTCCAACTGATTATCAGCAGTCGGATCATTTTCGTCTGCCTGATATTCAACTTCTACATCCGGAGTTACGCCTTTCTTATTAATACTGCGTCCATTCGGTGTAAAATACTCTGCAATTGTAATTTTCATAGCTGTTCCATCGCCAAGATCAAGAATCTGTTGTACAACTCCTTTTCCGTATGTTGTAACTCCGACAATATCCCCAATTCCATAATCTTGTATTGCTCCTGAAAAGATTTCTGATGCACTTGCACTATATTGATTTACAAGCACTGCTAATGGTTTTGTAAACTCGTGACTTCCGTCAGATTTATACTCTTCAACATTTCCTGCTTTGTCTTTCACAGATACGATTGTGCCTTTTGGAAGAAGCAATTTTAACATATCTGTTACAGTATCCAGATTTCCTCCTGGATTACTTCTCAGATCAATAATCAAGCCTTTCATTCCCTGACCGTCCAGATCATTCAAGGCAGTCTCAAACTGCGAAAGTGTTACTTCGTCAAATTCACTGACTGCAATATAACCAACCTGATTCTCTTTCATTTCATACACAACTGTCGGAGTTTCAAGTTGTTTTCTTGTTGCCTTAAGTTCCAGTTGTTGTCCGTCACGCACAACATGAAGTGTTACATCTGTACCTTCTTCTCCTCGGATCCAGCTCACCACCTCATCGAGGGACTGGTCGGATATTGTATGGTCATCTACTTGGTAAATCACATCTCCTTCTTTTAATCCGGCCTCTTCTGCAGGTGAATCTTTATATACTTTAGAAATCACAACTTCATTACTGGTTGTATTCTGCAACAAAGCTGCTCCGATACCCGTATACGTTCCACTTACACTTTCCTGTAAAGCATCTGTTTCTTCTTCATTGTAATACACTGTATATTTATCACCCAAGGCATTTACATATCCTGCATAAATCCCCTGTTCCAAAGCATCCTGGTCAATCTCATCTTCATACAAATAATATTTATCAATAATTGCCTGTATTATCTGCAGTTTATTTTCTACCTGTTTTTTCTCTGATGAGGAAAATATATGTATACCTGATACAATTGCCGTACAAAAAATTCCGACTCCCACAGCCAAACATAACGTAACTGCCGCTCCGCAAAGAACGCCTTTCCAGAATTTTTTCTTTTCTCGCTTTTGTTCTTGTTCAATCTTTTCTTCTAGTTCTGTTTTTTCCTCTAATGGATTCATTATTCATACACCTCATTACAGATAATTCTGTGGATTTACTGCTGAACCATTCAATTCCACCTGAAAATGCAAATGAGCTCCAAATGAATTACCTGTGTTTCCTACATATCCAATCTGTTGTCCTGCTGATACTGTCTGTCCCGCTGATACGCATAATGCAGAGTGATGCATATATTTTGTAACAAGACCATTTCCATGATTGATAACACCCCAGTTTCCTGCACTATTGCTCCATCCTGCAATCACTACAGTTCCCGATGCTGCTGCATATGTCGGTGTTCCCTCGCCTGCCGCAAGATCAAGTCCCTTGTGAAAAGCTCCATCAAAATCACGATAGCCAAAAGTACTTGATACATATGCACCCGGGCACGGATTTACAAATTGACCATTTCCCACCACTGTATTACTTGAACTTGGTGGAACATAAGTACTTCCGCCACTATTTGAATTACTATTTGTACTCTGAGCCGGTTTTTGTGCAGCAGCTGCGGCGGCTGCTGCTGCGGCTGCAGCTTCTTCCTGTTTTCTCTTTTCTTCTTCTGCCTGAGCAATCAACGCTTTCAACGTAGAAGCGTTCTCTCCAATCTGCTTTTCCAAATCTGCAAGCTCCACATTTGTATTATCCAGCATTGTCTGAACTTCTTCTTGCTTACTGATCAACTCATTCTGTAATACTTCCAACTCTGAATATTCTGTCTGTAATGCTGCTTCTTTTTCTTCAACATCTTTTACGATTGTCTGAAACTGATTTAGCATATCCCTGTCATAATTTGAAATTTGTGAAATGTATTCTGCTTTATTTAAAAAATCCCCAATATTCTCACTTTCAATCAAAATTTCAATTAACTGCGTATTGCCATTCTCATACATGAATTTAATGCGTTTTTTCATGCTATCATACTGATTATTTTCGTCAACCTTGGCATTTACCAGTTCCGTCTCCGCTGTCTCAATCTCTGACTGTTTAGCTGTCAGTTTTTCCTGTGCTTTTTCCATGTCTTCTACAATTCCAGACAGCTGTTCCGTGAGAGAATTCTTTTCTGCCTCTGTAGAGTTTTTTTGTGACTGTAGCTGGTCTGCTTTCTTCTGTGCCTCTTCAATGGTTGTCGCATGTACATTCACAGTCATCCCCATGCTCATAGTCAGTGCCAAGGCCCCACTAATTACGCGCTTTGTTTTTCTTTTCATATTTTCACCCATATTATTAGTGTACGATACCTATGGCATCGTACACCTTCATAAACTCTATGTAACTTTTATCAAACTTTCAAATGCTTACGCACTGTGAAATAACTTCCGATAAATCCAATTCCTACTCCTAAAAGTAATCCGATTGGCAATAAGTAACGATATACTGTTGTTACCGGAAGGAATTCGATAATATTATTTAAAATTGCAAATTTAGCTAAAATATATGAAACCGCTTTTCCATACAGTACGTATAATATTCCTAATGGAATAACAGCTCCGATAATTCCCATGATAAGACCTTCAATTACAAATGGAGAACGAACTACGAAGTCCTTTGCTCCGATATATTTCATAATTGCAATCTCTTCTTTACGAACTGTAATACCCATTGAAACTGTATTGCTGATCAGGAAAATAGAAACTCCAAATAAAATCAGGATAATCGCAATAGATATATATGCCACCAACACATTCACACTGGAAAGTGTATTTGCAACAACATCTGACTTATTTACCTTACGAACTCCATCCAGACCTTTTGCAAAGTCAACCAGCTCTTTCTGTGTTGCTGCAAGTGACTTACTTTTTGCAATTAAATCTTGTCCTTTATCATCTACCGTTTTCATATATACTTCGTAGTTATCTGAACCTGCAAGCGGGTTATCATTTTTAAATCCATCTGCCAGATCCTTATTATCTGCAAAGTATTCATCTTTAAACTTATCCCATGCATCGTCTGCCGACACATATTTCACTTCAAGAACATCATCCCTGCTCTCAAGCTGTTTACCAATATTACTAATCTGATTCTCTGTTGCATCTTCGTTAAAGAAAACTGTGATTGCTACACCTTCCTCAGCTGTTTTAATAATATACTGAAAATTCAGCAAAATTGATGCAAATAATCCAAAAAGGAAGATACATGCCGACATTGTTGCGATAGCGGCAATTGAAAACATCTTGTTTCTTCCGATATTCTTCACACCTTGTTTTCCAACATATCCTAATGTACTAATCCTCATCTATATACCCACCTTTTTGTTCATCACTTACGATCACACCTTGTTTCATTGTGATAACTCGCTCGTTCATCTCGTTTACGATTTCCTGGTTATGTGTAACAACAAGTACTGTTGTTCCACGCTCGTTAGCCTCTTTCAGCAAACTCATAATCTCCCATGAGTTTGTCGGATCCAGGTTACCAGTTGGCTCGTCCGCTAACAAAATTGCAGGTTCATTTACAATTGCTCTTGCAATCGCAACTCTCTGCTGTTCTCCACCTGACAGTTCTTTTGGATAGGATTTGTATTTCTGTGCAAGACCTACCAGTGATAATGCAGCCGGTACTTTTCTCTTAATCACTCGTGTCGGTGTCTCAGTAACTCGCAATGCAAAGGCAATATTCTCGTAGATATTACGATCCTTTAACAAACGGAAATCCTGAAAGACAACTCCAAGTCCTCTTCTGTATTTTGCAATGTTACGATGTTTCATACGATTCAGATTCTGTCCGTTAACAATAATTGTACCGTTAGTTGGATCAAGTTCTTTCATGATCAAACGAATCAGTGTTGATTTTCCTGAACCGCTGTCTCCTACAATGAAAACGAACTCGCCACGTTCGATCTTAACAGATACACCATTAAGAGCTGCATTTCCCTTCGTGTACTCTTTCGTTACATTCTTTAATTCAATCATATGCTCCTCCTAATTATTTCTACTCCTTTGTATTCCCCAATACATTTAATACTCTAATGTTTCCATATATTTCATATACTTCACTACCATCAGCGCAATCTTAAATGTGATTGCATCTTCAAAGACACGCAAATCCAGACCGGTACTTTTCTGAAGCTTGTCCAGACGATATACCAATGTATTTCTATGGATATACAATTGTCGAGATGTCTCTGACACATTCAGGCTGTTTTCAAAGAACTTATTGATCGTAGCCAATGTTTCTTCGTCAAATTCATCCGGTGATTTCCCCTCAAAAATTTCTTTGATAAACATCTTGCAAAGTGGAAGTGGTAACTGATAGATCAAACGGCCGATTCCAAGTGTACTGTATGCAACAATATCTTTCTCATCAAAGAATATCTTACCGACATCCAATGCCATCTTAGCCTCTTTGTAAGACTTAGATACTTCTTTGATGTCATTCACAACAGTACCATATGCAATATGGATATGTTCATCTCCCGTATCCTCTTTCAGAATACTCAACATATCTTTTGCCATCTTATCCATCTCTTTACTTCCATCTTTTTCAGACAGTTCTTTCACAACAATAATATTCTTTTCATCTACAGCTGTGATGAAGTCTCTAGATTTTCCTCCTAAAAGGCTTCTGACATTATCCAATGCCGCACTGTCTTTTTCTCTCGATGTTTCAATAATAAAGATAACACGTTTTGCATCTGTGTCAATATGTAATTTTTTGGCGCGGTTATAAATATCCACCAATAACAGGTTATCCAAGAGCAGATTTTTTATAAAGTTATCCTTGTCAAAACGCTCTTTGTAAGCGATTAATAAATTCTGAATTTGGAATGCGGCAATCTTTCCAACCATGTATACATCTTCATTCTCTCCATCTGCAAGAAGAATGTATTCTAACTGCTGCTCATCAAATATCTTAAAAAATTGGCATCCTTGAATTTCCTGACTGTCTGCCGGTGATTCCCCGAACGACAGTACCACATCTTCATAGTTATGCCCGTTGTCTGATGTAGTAGCCAAAACTTTGCCCTCCACATCAAACACACAAAAATCAATTCTGGAAATTCCTTTTAATCCTTCAATTGTATTTAGAAGTATTTGATTTGTAATCATCTTTTTTTCCTCCACTGGCTCATTCAAATTCATGTGCAGTTTTCACAAACTTTTTTCTAGTCATTCGCACTCTGTAAGTCTATATATTTTATATACTAATGCAAAACTGCAAAAAAATAAAGACAAAATCCTTATTTTTTATGCATTTCCTCATATTTATTTACAATTTTTTAATTTTTTCAACCTATACAGAGTTCACAAATCAGCCTTTCTGTGTTTTTCCTACTTGATAGCGAAATAATCTTTTCAGAATAAAATATTTGAATTTTCCACTTGCCTTTTCCTCTTTTTTTTGTTGGTTCAACAAGAAAGTGCACCCAAACCATACTCTTGCGTTTAAAAGTGCTTTACTCTCTGCAATAAATTTTTCCTGCCATGGATAAGATAATCCCGATAATATGCAGTCCGGCTCTACACCATTAATCATATTAATCACTGCTTCTTTACTTCCACTTTGAGCCGAGATTACTGCTTCTCCAACAAATTGTATTCCTTTTCGATAAGTTTCGATTCGTTCTTTTAATAATTTGCTCGCTTTTTCATCTTCTGTAAGCAAAAAAACTTTCTTTTTATTTTTCACTAAATACCTAAAAAACAATCTGACGAATGTGTTATTTTCCAAATCCTGTATTGCATTCTGATCCGTCACCTCTGCGCTTTCTAAAATTTCACGCTCTGACGGAAGTAATAAATCGACAGACTGTAATGCTTGTTTCCATTCAGCATCATCTTGTCCTTTTAACAATACTTCCATTGGAATAAGTTCAATTGTACTGACACTTTCCCCTCCCATATACCGCATCACTTGCCTCATTGCCTTTTTTGCAGTCAGCAGGTTCAGTTCAATGTCAAAAACATTTATCTTTTCTTCCATTTTCCCACCTATTTTTTTAAGTCAAACGCATGTGATTCCTCACAAAGCGATTATCTCAATCATACAATTGTACCAAAAACACTTTCCAATTTCAACTATTTTTATCAATTTTATCTCTTCAACGCAATATATTCATAGTTTTTTCATTTGATTTTCTTCAATTTTTCACATTTTCTTTTTACTTTTTATTTTCGTTCTTTTGCTTTTCTTCCCTTCTTCGCTTCGTGATCAAGCCCCCAATTCTGCCTGTTTCTTTGGATGACAATGATTTCCATCCTGATTCCATTACTTTGTCTAGAAGGCCTAATTCTTCAGCAATTTCGTATTTCAGTTTTTCATCTTCTTCTAAGCATTTTAAATCTATCGTTTCTTTTTTCATCATGGATACCCCTTTCTTTTTTTCAGAGTATACCCATAAATGCAAAAAGACATTCTATATGAATGCCTTTTCTCATGATTCTATATTCTTTCTAGAAAGCAGACGGCTCATCTGGAATGATCACAGCTGCAATAAAATACGCTAATACACCTGTTCCGAAACTGCATGCAGCCAGAAGCACCATTCCTAATCGAACCAATGTTGGGTCGATATTAAAGTATTCTCCTACACCTCCACATACACCACATAACATTCTGCTTTCTTTTGATCGATATAATTTTTTCATGATATGTTCTCCTCTTCATATTATATTTGTATAAATCACTTGCTACTTTTGAAATTCCACCTGAACCTGACCGATTCCACATTCTATATATAATTCTTTTTTTGCTCCATCACGAGAAATCTCTGTACCTGAACCAATTCCACCACATGACCTGCCTCCTACAGTAACTTCTCCCAGAGAGCTTTCCACTTGGTAGTTATATTCGTCCTCTCTTCCTTTTGCCTGATAAATGATACTTCCGACTCCACATTCAACTTCTGTTGATTCTGCTTCGCCTGCAATCTGCATTTCTCCTGCTCCACACTGAAATTCTGCACAATTTGAAACAAATTGTTCTATCTTTGCCTGACCGGCTCCTACTTCTACCTTTAATTCTTCAACTTGTATCTGACTGATATATAAGCTTCCGGCTCCCACCGAAATATCTGCTTCTTGTAATGAACGAGATGGAACTTTTATTCTTATCGTTGCCTTTGTATTATCTGACAATAATTTCTTAATTCTTTTTGAATCTTCCAATTCTATCTCTAATGAAGACTCGTCTGCCGTATAAGAGATTTCATTTAAAACATTGTCCGGAATATCAACCGTTTCTACTGTCAAATATCTGCCATCATACTCTTCGAGCTGTACATTCACCTGCGATACATCTACGTCCAGCTCTTTTATTCCATAAAATGTCTGCTGTTCTTCTCCTTTTATTTCCAAGTCATTTTCCGCTTCAATGGTTATATAATCAAAATCCCTATCTTTTACAATACTTCTAAAAAATGAACCGCCTAATATCACACCGACAATACAACAAATCACTCCGATTGCAGCAAGGCTGCCACAAATCGCCCAGAATATCTTCCATTGCTTTTTCATACATTACCCACCGCCTTTCCTCGATAAAATGGCCATCTGCAAATATTAACAAAAATTCGAAATATTGCTGGATACATAACCATACACAATCTTACAGTTGCAACCGTTGCCACCAGACCAAGTGCCAACATAATCAATCCGACACCAACCATTATCATCGCCGATGGGAATCCAACTGCTGCCACGATTCCAAGTACAGCTACTGCGATTCCGGCTATTCCAATCCCCACTGATGCGGCCACCAGACCTGCAAAGACTGCAAATGCCGCTATCACAAGTCCCAATACAACAGCTACAATTCCTATTCCAACCGGAATTACAACCGGTGCACCAACCAGAACAATTGCAATGATCAAGATGATTTTTAACGTCTTGCTCGTCCATGGTTTCTGTCCTTGTCCCATGTTATCATAAGCACGTTGATAATCCTGCTCTCCAAAATCTTCATTATATGAATAGGTGTTCCCTTCTTTTGTCCGCGGGCTTCTTGCGGCAGGTGTTGCTTTTTCCTCAAATCGTTCATCCTGAAATCCAGATTCTGTAAATTCACCATTCTGTTCACTTCCTGGTTCTAGATTCAGACATATAGTTGAGGCAACCTTCTGCGGAGTACCTAGTTCCTCTATTACCTGCTGCTCATTCTCAGCTCCTGCATCATCAAAATAATCTTCATAATATTGCAGTGCTTCTACTCTTTCTTCTTCTGATATTCCTATGAGCAGTTGGCTTAATTCTTCCATAAATTGTTTGCGGTTCATACTCCCACACCCCCTTCAAATATATCCTGTATCTTGCTAGAATAGTTCTTCCATTCAATTTTATATAAATTAAGCTGTGCCATCCCTTTTTCCGTTACTTTATAATAACGTCGGTTTCTTCCGTCATAACTCTTATCATATACTTCCAGACATTCATCTTTCTGCAGTCTCCTGAGCACCGGATATAAAGTAGATTCCGATACATCAATTGCTTTACGCACATCTTGTGTAATCTTATAACCATAAGTACCCTCAGTTTCTCTTGACACAACAGCAAGAACAATCGCGTCCAATAAGGCAGCACCTGTGTTAAATACCATTCCATCACCTCATTTATGTATCATACTATTCTATTTGTAATATTATTTCTTTTCCAATATTATATGCCATATAATATTGTTTGTCAACTAGGTTTGTTAATAAGAAAACTCTTCCTATTCAAGAATGCCTCTGCATTCTTGCTGCGAGATGCGCGTCATGCAATGCATGACATACTTCTTCTGCGCATCTCTGCAATCCTGCCGGAGGCTATATCAGATGAGGGATTGACTCCCACCACTGATACTGATTTGTTACTCGCCACCTACAGAGGTGGGAGTCATCTCACATCTGATATATAAAAAGAGAGCAACCTCCACCAAGAATATTCTTAACAGAAATTGCTCTCTTCTATATACAGGATGTCCCTGTCACTTCATTTTATTTTGTCAAAAGCATCATAATCTCATTGCTTCTCTGTACAAATGCTGTCATCTCTTCCGGATTTAATGGCTTATGAGCCAGCATTGCCAAGTCATAGAGCTGTTTACAAATAATTGATACATTTTTGCTTCTCTTATGCTCTACAACAAATTTAACCAATGGATGATTTGCATTTAAAATCAGTGTTGCCTGTGTTCCAAACATACTTGGATCCATGCCACTCATTCCATACATCTTCATCATCTCTGCCATACGTCTGGATTCTTCTGACAGTACAGCCATCGATGCCACATTATCATCTTTGAGTTTTTCTACTTTAACATCCAGCTTATCATTTCCAAGCTCTTTACGGAAAATCTCTACGATACTGTCCGATGTCTTCTGGAACTCTTCTTTTTCATCTTCAGATACTTCATCTTTCAAAGACTCATGTACATCGGCATCAATTCTCATAAATTTCACATCTTCATGTTTCTGCTCCAGATAAGTAATGAATGCAGAATCAATATTATGTGTCAGCAGAATCGCATCCTGTCCCTGTTCTTTAAACATGTTGATATACTGGCTCTGCTGTTGTTCGTCTGTTACATAATAAACAGTAGTTTTTTCTTTTTCAGCCTGTTCAGAATTCTCTGCTGCGTCAGTTCCTTCTGTTGTCTCAGTCTTTGTCTCTTCAGTTTCAGCATCTTCTTTTTTATTTGCCTTAATGCAATCTTCCAAAGTCAGATATTTGTGTTCCAAGTCTTTGTAAAGAATGGAATCTTTTACTTTACTACCGAATTTTTCATCTTTTAAGCATCCAAACTTGATGAATGGGCTGATATCATCCCAGTATTTCTCATAATTTTCTCTGTCAGTCTTGAACATTCCGTTCAGCTTATCTGCAACCTTCTTAGAAATGTAATCTGCGACTTTATTTACAAATCCGTCATTCTGCAGTGCACTACGAGATACGTTCAATGGTAAATCAGGACAATCAATCACACCCTTCAATACCATTAAGAATTCAGGAATCACTTCTTTAATATTATCTGCGATAAAGACCTGATTGTTATACAATTTGATCTTTCCTTCAATTGAGTCATACTCTGTATTAATCTTAGGGAAATACAAAATTCCTTTTAAGTTAAATGGATAATCCATATTCAAATGAATCCAGAATAATGGTTCTTTGTAATCCATAAATACTTTTCTATAAAAATCAATGTAATCTTCTTTTGTACATTCGCTTGGATTCTTTGTCCACAATGGGTGAATATCACTGATTGAAACAGGACGTTTTACAATTTTTGCTTTCTGTTTTGCTTCGCCCTCTTCCCCTTCTTTCGGCTCTTCTGTGATATGCTCAACTACTTCATCTGTGTCCAGAACATCCGCCTCATCGATTGTCTCGTACTCCGGTTCTGCATTCGCTTTGCTTAAGAAAATTTCTACCGGCATAAATGAACAGTATTTCTCCAACACTTCTCTTACGCGATATTCATTTGCAAATTCAAGACAATCTTCATTCAAAAACAGTGTGATCTCTGTTCCGACTTCCTGTTTATTTCCATCCTGCATCTCGTACTCTGTACCGCCTTCGCTTACCCAGTGTACAGCAGTTGCATCATTCTGATAAGAAAGTGTATCGATATGTACCTCATCTGCAACCATAAATGCTGAATAGAATCCCAGACCAAAATGTCCGATCATCTCATCTTCCGTTGTTTTATCCTTATATTTCTCAAGGAATTGTGTAGCACCAGAAAATGCAATCTGTGTAATATATTTTTCAACTTCCTCAGCTGTCATACCAAGACCATTGTCAATAAATTTTAATGTTTTCTCTTCTGGATTTACAATCACTTGAATTTTTGCTTTATAATTATCTGGAAGTTCATATTCTCCCATCATATCAAGCTTTTTCAATTTTGTGATTGCATCGCATCCGTTCGACACAAGCTCACGCACAAAGATATCGTGATCTGAATATACCCATTTCTTTATAATCGGGAAAATATTTTCGCTGTCAATTGATAAACTACCTTTCTTCATTGTCATAGTAAACACTCCTCTTTTATAAATCATTTTACTGTTAATCTGAAGTTAATTGGATGATACCATCTGCAATTCTTCTGTAAGCAGTATCATTTTTACCATCTAAAGAGTATTCTAATACGAGAATGACCAAAAGTCAACAACTTTTTAGCACTCGATTTAAACGAGTGCTAACATTTTCTATATTCAATTAATTCACACTATATTAACGGAACATATCCAGATTCGGTTTCTGGGAATCATCTGATTTATCAGACGGTTGTTCCGGTTTAAGACCTGTATCCATTTTCTGGATCATTGTGAACATCACAGCTGCCACAAATGTACATATAACAACGGTAACGCCAAGTATCTCCGGACTTTTTGCAAAACCATTAAAGATTCCCGTGTTCGTTCCTATTACTGCCGTTAAATTGGCAATCATATGTGTAAACACCGGTGCTTTAAATGAACCATATTTATCATAAACATACGCTAAAACCAATCCCAACACAAGTGCATTTACCATCTGTATTGCATTGCTGTGCATAAACGAGAACAAAATGGCGGAAAACATTGCCGCCCTCAAAAATGGAGTTTTTGTCCGCATTCTTTTATAAATAATCCCACGGAATAACAATTCCTCCATAATTGGCACCAGAATACTCAATCCGACAATCTGAAGCCAAAATTTCGAATTATAAAATATTGCCGACGTATTTTGAAAACTACTATTTCCTGACACTAATTGCACCATATAAGATAAACAACTCACGCCAATATTATATGCAACTGCAAACACTAACAAAAATATATATTTAGACCAGGTTGCTTTCTCTGGCATCTGTGCATTTTCTTCTTTTTCTCGTTTACGATCTTTAAAATAGAAAACAGAGCAGGCAAAAATGGAACAGATTGCTTTTACACACTGTATCTCAAGTGCATATTTTAATTCTAACTTCATGGCAAGTAATGAACACTGTTGCATTGCCATTGTCATAGCATCTGCACTCCCTGTATCAATTCCACTTATCACCTTCGCAAATTCATCTACATTTCCTATTACCAGTACACACGCTGTCCCGATACTAACACAGATTCCTACAATCCAGTAAACAAGCAGTGGGCCAAATACGTACCAAAACGGATTTTTTATCGGCTTATTATTCATTTCTCAAAGCCTCTCCTTTCTCTTGTATCCACCCTCTCAAGCTCTCTTCATCTCCAAATAGTGAACCTTGCACCATCTCTGGTTTTCCGCCGCCTCTTCCTCGAAACTGCGAATTCAGTTCTTTTACCAATAATCTCATATCCAATGTTTTGCTTCCAATCACATAGCGATATGACAACATTCCTTCTTCTGATGTTTCCGGCTGTCTGTTAAACACAGCACAAATATCATGTTGTTTTTCTAATACCTGATTCATTAAAAATCGTGGTCCTTCCCCATCCAGACCTTCTTCGAATAAACAGACTATCTTCTGAGTCGGATCTACTTCTTTCACTTTGTACTCCAACAACATTTTTTTCTGTCTGTCCAACTCTTGTTTTAATGCGTTATTTTCTTCTTTTAAACGTTCCACTGCCTCGGCCGTTTCATTCTCTTTTGCACAAAGACTTGCAGATATCTGCCTTGTTGCTGATAATTTTTTCCTATAATCGCAAAGTGCCCGAAAACCACAGAGCATCGTAATTCTCACGCCGCCTTTATAACGCTGTGCATTTGTCAGTTTAATCTGTCCGATCTCTCCTGTTGTTTTTACATGTGGTGCACAACATGCACATACATCATATCCTGGTATCGTCACAATCCTAATCTGACCTTCAATTTCAATTTTACTTCGATAAGCAATATTTTCTAATTCTTCTTTTGATGGATATGTAACCTGTACTTCCAGATTTTTTACAACTGCTTCATTCGCTTTCCACTCAATTTCCGCCAGTTCCTCTTTTGAAATTTCCCCATCAAAATCCATCGTACAGGAATCATCTCCCAAATGAAATCCTACATTGTTATATCCAAATCTTGCATGCACAAGCCCGGATATAATATGTTCTCCTGTATGTTGCTGCATCTTTTCAAAACGTTCCTGCCAGTCAATTTTTCCTTCCACAACATCTCCCGCTTCAAACGGATGCGAAGTATAATGCCACACATCGCCTTGCTTTTCCTGAACATCATGCACTTCATATTCATTCAAAGTTCCATGGTCAGCATATTGTCCTCCGCCTTCCGGGAAAAATGCCGTGCGATCCAAACGGATTTTATAATTTTCTCCATCCTTGCAACACTCTTGTACAATTGCCTGAAACATCTGCATATGACTGTCTTTGTAAAATAATTTTTCCGTCATTCTTTTCTCCATTTCACAACAGCCCTTCCCATATATAGGAAAGGCTGTTATTTGTTGTTTATAGAATTCGTTTATACAAACATTTTCTTCTTATTGTTTACATTCTTTCCGGTGCTTCAAAGCCTAATAAATCAATACATATCTCCAGCACATCTTTTGTAAGCTTTAACAATGCGATATAGCCGGCTTTCTTCTGAGCATCTTCTTCTGCCAAAATCTTTGTCTCATGATAAAATTTATTAAATGCGTTTGCCACATCATAAATATATGCACAAATTTTATGTGGTGCGATTTCTGCATAAACATTGTTAATCATTTCATTGAATTTTGCAATCTCAAGCATCAAAGCTTTTTCAGACTCATTTGTTGCTTCCTGAAGTTTCAAATCCTCAATGATACCGCCATCCTGCTGATATTTACCAAGAATTGATTTAATACGTACAATCGTATACAAAATGTACGGACCAGTATTTCCCTCAAATGAAGTAAATCTATCCACATCAAACACATAGTCTTTAGAGGCCTGATTTGAGAGATCGCCATACTTGATTGCAGCAAGTCCTACCGTTTTTGCTGTATTTCTTGCCTCTTCTTCCTCAACAGTACGATTATCCATAATCTTCTTATACATCTCTTCATCAATCTCACGGATCAGATTCTCCAGACGCATAACTCCGCCTTCTCTTGTCTTAAATGGTTTTCCGTCTTTTCCATTCATTGTACCGAATCCAAGGAATTTCAGCCCCGTTTCCGGACGCACAATACCACATTTTTTAGCACAACGGAATACCTGGACAAAATGTAATTCCTGACGCTTATCTACGACATAAATCACTTCATCCGGTTTGTATAATTCTTCACGCTCTACCAATGTTGCGAGATCTGTTGTATCATAAAGAGCTGCTCCGTCTGATTTTAGGATCATACATGGTGGAATTTCTTTTTTATCTCCTTCTTCCTGAACATCAACGACCAATGCACCTTCATCTACATGTGCAAACCCTTTTTCTTTGAGCATCTCTACCATACCCGGAATATATTTCTGTGCGTCTGCCTCACCTTTCCAAAGGTCAAATTCAACATTCAGATTCTTATAATTCTTTTTCAAATCTGTAACTGATACGTTCATGATATGCTTCCAGATCGCACGATATCCTTTGTGTCCGTTCTGAAGCAGATAAGTAGCCTGTAATGCCTTCTCACGATACTCTTCGTGTTCTTTTGCATAACCGCTTGCAGTTGGATAAATTTCCTCCAGCTCTCCGATGGTAAATGGTGCCTCTTTTGGATATTCTCCCTCAAAGCTCTCATCGAAATATGGAAGATCCGGCTGACGTTTCTCCAACTCTGTAATGATCAGACCCATCTGGTATCCCCAATCTCCAAGATGAATATCGCCTGTTACATCATTTCCTTTAAAGCGCATAATACGTTTTACACTCTCTCCGATGATGCTGAACGCAAATGTCCTACGTGCAATGGTTTTGCTACGTTTGGTCCGCCGTAATCAATTAAGATTGTCTTCGGATTAACTTCTTTTTCCACACCAAGTGTGTCATCTCCTGCCATCTCATTTAAAAATGCTGTCACGAAAGATGATTTTAATTTCAGGTTGATGAATCCAGGATTCACTGCATCTACCTGAGCAAAACATTCACTGTCCTGTAAATTTGCAACGATATCATTCGCAATCATAATTGGTGCTTTCTTATATGTCTTAGCAGCTGCCATTGCTCCGTTGCACTGATACTCACACAGATCCGGACGATTTGATACTGTTACTTTTGCAAACTTCGCATCATATCCCGCTGCTGTAAATGCCTGTTCCATTTCTTTTGTAATTAATTCAGATAAGGTATTCACTATATTTTCACTCCGTTCCATTTTATACTACTTCCATTTAGCTATTCTATCATTTATAATGAGTTCTATCAAGAAATTTATCAAATCATTTTGGAGGAAATTATGCTAAAAATCGGATCACACGTAGGAATGAAAGGAAAAGAAATGTTGCTTGGCTCAGCAAAAGAAGCTGTTTCCTACGGCGCCAATACATTTATGTTCTATACAGGAGCCCCACAAAATACTCGCAGAAAAGATATAAGTGAGTTAAATATTGACGCAGCATGGGAGTACATGGCGTCCCACAATATAGAAGAAATCATTGTTCATGCACCTTATATTATCAATCTGGGGAATACCGTCAAGCCAGAAACTTTTGAACTTGCAACAGAATTTCTTGCGAAAGAAATTGAACGCACCATTGCCTGCCGAAGTCACACCTTGATTCTGCATCCCGGTTCTCATGTTGGTGAAGGTGTTGATATCGGAACTGCCCAGATTATAAAAGGCTTAAATGAAGTACTCACACACGACACTGACTGCTATATTGCACTGGAAACAATGGCCGGAAAAGGCTCTGAGATAGGACGTTCTTTCGAAGAACTTGCTCGTATCTATGACGGTGTTATATGTAATGAAAAACTTCGCGTTTGTTTTGATACCTGCCATATTAGCGATGCCGGTTATGATATTATCCATCACTTTGATGATGTCATCGATAAATTCGATCAAATATTGGGAAAGGAACAGATTGCTGTTTTTCACATCAACGACAGCAAAAATATACCTGGAGCTGCAAAGGATCGTCACGCTAATATTGGTTTTGGAGCGATTGGTTTTGATGCGCTGAATTATATTGTGCATCATAAAGATTTTGAAAATATCCCTAAAATCTTAGAAACTCCATATGTTCCAGATTTAGAAAATGCGAAAAAATCTTATCCGCCATACAAATACGAAATTGAAATGTTAAGAAACAATACTTTTAATCCGAATCTGCTTGATTTGATTCGAGAAATTTAAAGCAAAAAAGAAAAGATGCCGTAAAATTATACGGCATCTTTTTACTCGCGTCTGGGCGGATTCGAACCGCCGCTCCTGCCTCCGGAGGGCAGCGCTCTATCCTCTGAGCTACAAACGCAAATTCTTATTCTTAGATTATTCCAAGAACACAAGCATTACTTTAACATACTTTTTTCTAAAAGTAAAGAGGATTTGGATACTGCCTGTCCGGAAGACAGGCAGTATCGTTGCTATTCACAGGTACTGTGAACGGTAACGCAGTATCCTCCTTGGCTTTAATCCATTTAACTCACTTTCTGTAAACAATTTATTGAAAATTTTATATCTGATTTTTGATTATCCGCATAAATACAATACTTTCAAGCATTTTGACGTATAGGAAAACATTCATTTTACCACGAATTTACCACGATTGAATAAGCCTTGATATGACCTATAAAATAACACTCAAAAGACATCATTATACCTAAATGGTGTCTTTTAAAAAGCAGTCAATCCTAAGACCAACTGCTTTGTATAATGGATATGAAGTTGTCAAACTGGAATTTTTTGCTAACATTATACTTCATCATCCCAAATCAAAGAACGCCTACTCATATACTAACAAAATAGCATTTTATTATATGATATAGAATTTACAACTTTTAAAAGTTATCATCAAACTCTTTGTTTTCTGTATTCTTTTTTAAAGCGATCCATAAAACTATAAAAAAGAGGACATATACAATCATTCCCACCACAGTTGATTCCTGAGCATATTTTGTTGACAAATTTAGCAGTCCTTGTTCTTCTCCAATCTCTTTTATAATATCAAAATCTGCAAACTTCTCCATCCAATGTCTTAACTGCCATAGGTAATAAATGATTACAGCAAAATATATACCCGCAATTCCTCCTAATCCCAAAGTACAATTTTTCATAGATTTATTCCACAAAATTTTTTTCTTCGCAACACAGACATATAAAACAAAAATAATAGCACTTCCAAAAATAAGGATTCCCATTTCCATCATAAATGCTGTAACAATCAAATTTCCTGAAAATTTCGTAAAGTGTTCTATAATAGCGTCCAGCCCCATTTTTAAACATGCTGAAATTAAACCGAACACAACTCCAGTAAATCCAAGTTTTAAATAATTTTCATTTTCTATTTTAATAGCTAAATACAACATAGTGCTATAAAGCATCCACAAAATAAAAGATGCTATAAATAATTTATCAAAATACCCCCACGCCATATAAGGCACACCTACCAACCACTTTGAAAGCAGTCCAAATAAAATGGTTGATATGGTTACGATTGTTAAATTTTTACTATTTACCATTTGCCAAACCTTCTTTACTTATTTTGATAATTGCTTAGTGACATATTGCTTCATACTTTTTGATAAATTGTAAAGCAATATTATTCTCCTGTTTTTTTGTTACAAGTCACTTCTATCCAATATACTACATAAGCACATAAAAATATTGCAACTGGAATAAAAGATAACGGTTCAACATAATTTACAAGCTCTGATATGCCCGTAAAAAACGCATATTCTGTTTCAGACTGTGGGAAAATGACAGCATAACCATATGAATGTGATAAAAGTGTAATAATAAATGGTATTACAACACATACTGAAACTGCCATAATCGTATTCAAGACACCTAAAATAGTAGACTTGCTTGAATGTTCAAATATCTTCTTCTTTGAAAGAAACCACAATAAGATAAATACAATTCCGATTACAATAAATTCTCCAATTTGGTAAAAATTAAGAACGCTATTTTCTAATATTATTTCCCCATATCCGAGCATGGACTTTAAGAAAATTTTGGGTTGTAAACAAATAACCAACCCTAGAACTATATAGAGAACAAAAACAGCCATAGAAACATTCAGCATATTCTTAACAATTTTTTGTTTTTTCTCATTCATAAAATAATACCTCCTTGCAACACTTAATGTCTATGCTAATATAATTTTGTTATCCATATTATAACAGTTCCATATATCCGCCACAATAAAAATCAGCATACCCTTTAAATATTTTCTGCGTTGAACATACACATTTTTCCTTTCTTCCTCTTGATTACCAATCACAGAAAAGAAAAAGCCCTGTCAAGAGCCTTGCCACCATTGGTGGTGCTTTGCACTCTTTACGGGGCTTTTTGTTTGCTGTATCTTCCATGCAAGAGGAAATTAAAGACCTCTGTTCCATTTCGCCTTTAGATAATCTTCATAATTTCCCTCGTTAAAGTCTACTTGTGGAGAAGTATTAGGAATGTTTTTTCTGTTATCTATATCTGCAAGTTGACGGAATATCCAGTCATCATAAGGGTTGTGATATTTGTATTCTTTCGGCTGTTCTCTGTATCGGTCTAACCCTCTCATTTCCTTATGCACTTTCATCATGCGTTCTATTTTTTGTCGTTGTATCAACTGTTTGATTTCCATAAGTTCTTCAATTTCTACAACCTCATTAGAAAGATAATTACTGATGTATCTAATCAATATGGTTTCCATGTAAAATCTGTATTCGTTTTCATTATCGAAAAATTCATTTTCAGACAGATAATCTAAAGAAACATTGAAGTCTTGTTCCCGTTTGATAATATCCATGATATATGGCTCGGTGTGGTCGATATACTTCCATTCTCCCGATAATAATTCATTGGGCGTTACACCCAGCACGTCCATTATCTTTTCCAGCGTATCAAAGGTAGGATAATTCACACCTCGTTCAATCTTGGAAAGGCTCTGCATATTGATACCGATTTTGTCCGCAAGTTCCTGTTGTTTCATTCCTCTGTGTTTTCTTATGGTCTGTATGTTCTCTCCTAAGAAACTGATTTTCTTTTCATAATGCTCCATAACTTAGTATAACCGCTCCTTTCGTTGCTTTTCTCGATACTTATAAGCATATCATACTTAATATATATCTGAAAGTCAACAAAAACTTCTTGACAAGTAATTCTAATGGCGTTATTATCATATCGGATAGAGTGATTAAGCACGCTAGGGTTAATCACACGCTTGAGTAAGCATATAGAATAGATATTTTCGCTTTGATAGCATGAATAGGCATGGACTATCAGACTGAAAATCGGGTTTCTGACTGGGGGTGTTCCGTTTAGCCACGAGCCTTACAAGGCTCGTGAGCGTTAAGAACGGAGCAGACACAGGAAGAAAGGGAACGCCTTTCGGCGTTCGTAAAGGGCGTATATGTAACACCGCCCTGCGCATACATGTCATAGTACCTAGAAACTGTGATAAATAAAGGAAAAAACACGATTTTTACCCCGCAAAAAACGGGAAGTACGAAAGGAGTAATGCACTATAACTACACACAAAAATTTATCCGTTAAGATTGATTACATCAGCATTGTATTTGAAACGGCAACCGCAGAAGATGTAATCATGCACATTTTAGGTTTACCGACTGACATTTTCAATGTTTATCCGGCAAGCATTAAATACAAAACCTATCAAGCACGCTGGCAGATTGGAGATATTTATGTATCGGGGGACGCAAGAAAAACAGAGGATAACCCACAAGGGTTAGGCTGTTATCTTGTTATGACTGGCAGAGGTTGTGATGATATTTTCCGTATTCTCGACAGTAGGAATTATACCTTTGGGGATATGTTCCGACGCTGTGAGCGAAGATACGGACGGGATAATTTCCATTTCACAAGACTTGATATTGCCATTGATGATAAGAACGAAAAACCATTTTTTACCATAGAGCAGATAAAGAAGAAATGCGAAAAAGAGGAATTTATCTCGAATAGTGAGGGCTACCACTTTGATGAAAGTAAGTTTGATGATTTCGACACCGCAAAGACTGTTTATATCGGTGCTGGAAAATCGGGATTGTCCTACCGCATTTATGATAAGGATAAGGAAGTCTGTTCAAAACATAATAAGACACTTGATGAAGTCGGCAGTTGGAAACGGACAGAAATGCAACTGCGTGATGATAAGGCTCATGCTTTTGCCATGACATTCAAGGAAAGACCGCTGGAACTTGGAGAACTGGCTTTCGGTCTATTGACAAACAACCTACGCTTTGTCGTACCAAACAGAAACGAAAGCAATAAGAGCAGGTGGAAAACTTGTCGGTTTTGGGAACGCTTTTTAGGGGCTGTGGAAGTCTTAAAACTGCAAGTACCAAAACAGCAAAATGCCCTTGAGGAAACACAGCAATGGCTCACAGAGGGTGGCGTGATTTCCGCTGTCAAAAGTTTTTACTTCTTGGAAGAACATGACGCATTAGGTGGACTGGAAAAAGTGGGAACTATGCTTGATAAGGCAAGATACAGCAATTCCCTTTCCAGTAAATTAACCGCCCATTTACAGAGGATAAACCGTACCGACCTTATCCCTTATATCCAGTATGACACGAAACATGGGAAAGGGGGTATCTGATGAATAACAACGATATTCCTGTATGGGAAAAATACACCCTTACCATTGAAGAAGCGTCAAAGTATTTCCGTATCGGAGAAAACAAGTTAAGACGCTTGGCAGAGGAAAACAAGGACGCTGGCTGGCTCATTATGAATGGCAACCGCATACAGATTAAACGCCGACAGTTTGAACAGGTTATCGACAAATTGGACGCAATCTAATGCAAATGAGCCTTGTATGTGTTATGATGAACACAAGTCATATCAAGGCTCTTTCCAACAAGGAAAGGAGCAGACACCATGAAAGAAAAAAGACGGGATAACAAAGGTCGTATCCTGCATACTGGAGAGAGCCAACGAACAGACGGAAAATACTTATATAAATATGTAGACGCATTTGGAAACACAAAATATGTGTATGCTTGGAGATTGACACCAACAGACCCGACACCAAAGGGAAAGCGGGAAAAACCCTCACTTCGAGAACTGGAACAGCAGATAAGACGGGATATTGAGGACGGTATCGACAGCACAGGCAAGAAAATGACGCTTTGCCAACTTTATGCCAAACAGAACGCACAGAGGGCAAATGTGAAGAAAAGCACACAGAAACAACGGGAACAACTCATGCGGTTATTGAAAGAGGACAAGTTAGGTGCTAGGAGCATTGATACAATCAAACCCTCTGACGCTAAAGAATGGGCGTTACGCATGAAAGACAAAGGCTTTTCCTACAATACCATTAACAATCATAAACGCTCGTTAAAAGCGTCATTCTATATCGCCATACAAGACGATTGTGTAAGGAAAAATCCCTTTGATTTCAAGTTAAGTGAAGTCCTAGAAAATGATACCAAAGAGAAAGTCGCATTGACAGAGGAACAAGAACAAGCCTTACTCTCATTTATCAAGACGGACAATGTGTATCACAAGCATTATGATGATGTGCTGATATTATTAAAAACAGGACTTCGTATCTCGGAACTGTGCGGACTGACAGTAGCCGATATTGATTTCAAGAATGAAGTTGTGATAATCGACCACCAGTTACTAAAGAGCAAGGAACAAGGCTATTACATTGAAACGCCTAAAACAAAGAGCGGAATAAGGCAAGTGCCATTAAGCAGAGAAACAATACAGGCATTTCAACGGGTTATGAAAAAACGCCCAAAGGCAGAACCATTTGTGATAGACGGACGGGGCAACTTTCTATTTGTCAATCATAAAGGCAAGCCCAAAGTTGCGATTGATTACAATATGCTTGTTGTCCGTATGGTAAAGAAATACAACAAGTACCATAAGGACAATCCCTTGCCACATATCACACCGCATACGCTACGCCATACGTTCTGCACAAGGCTGGCAAGCAAGAACATGAACCCAAAAGATTTACAGTATATCATGGGACATTCCAACATTAGTATCACAATGAACTGGTACGCTCATGCGTCCATAGATACCGCAAAATCAGAGGTTCAGCGTCTAATTGCATAGAAGTATTTACCACGATTTTAACCACGATTGATAGGGAAAATATAAGAAGATAGACCTAGATATGTGAGGTTTACCACAAAAGCAAAATGCCCGTAGAGCCGATAAAATAAGGCTTTGCGGACATTTAAGAAGATATAAAAAGATACTCAAAAAGACATATATAATTTTAATGAAAATATTTATATTTCACTCAAACACTTTCCCATCATCAATGTATGTGTATTCTTTTCATAATAGTATGCATGATCACTCAAGACTTCCTCTTCTTGAACCTGAGTTTCATTGACTTCATTAATCATTTCATTTAAATCTTTTAAATCAGGGCTTTTAGATTTTGGAATCAAAATCACTTCATGGATACTGCTTGGCAGCAGATAGAAATCTTCACCGATAATTCGCGATGCCATTTCCAGAATATTTGGATAAGCAAGTACGGCAGCTCCAAATTGGTGAATTGAATTTGTCAGAATATACATAAATTCTTTATTCTCAGGCGGGAATTTTGCTTTCAACAAATCTTTTTCTTCCCCCTTTGATATGTCGCAAAGCTTTTCTATCACATGTTGCATACACATCAGTCTTGCAGGGATCAAACATTTTACATTAGGCTTTGCATCCTTATATAATTGTTCCACATTTACATCCCAGTCTTCGATATGTTCATTTCGAATCTGAATAGTTGCACTCCCCTTCTCATCTACATCAACTAAAATGTAAAAAACAATACTAAGATCCAGCAATGGAATATGCGGAACTTCTTTTAACATCTGCTGATTCTTTTCTGTATTCACCAGCTTAAATGCAATTTTCTTCTTTACATTCTCATACAACGATAATTGTGATACATCGTAGTCTTCTTCTACTTTTACTTTTTCATAAAATTCCAGAATCTCATTTACAATTCTATCAATTGACATTCCTTTTTGATATTGTTCAAAAAATTCTTCCAAATAGATTGCCGGTGCGATATTATATTCGTCACTTTCCAGTATCATCCCTGTTTTTTCCATTCCATTATTTTTTACAACAGAATACTTCGATGCCTTCATTCCTCCTTCCAATTTTAAATTCAGTTTTTCTTCCACCATACATACAAATTTTTTGTATTCCATAAATACTCCTTTCTTTTTCGGTGGTTCATCTTTAAATTCAACTGAGAAATCCGCACGATTCGTGCATGAAATATTAGCGATTTGCTAATTGATTTGAAATATATTATGTAGGAAGATTATATCGAATCACATACTAAAAAGCAACTGTTTTTTTCCAAAAAGACACAATTTTTTTGCAATCATTTTCGCAAAAACCTCAAAGCTGTTCATATAATCCGAAAGTCACTTAGTTTTTACCGCACGTACATCAAAAAAGAAGCGCTGCAGAATCTCTATCTACACCGCTTCTCATAAAAGCAGACCCTCTGTCTGCCCACTTTATTCTTTTACCGATTATACTCGTGACAAGTATTCTCCTGTACGTGTGTCAATCTTCAAAACATCTCCCTGCTCTACGAACAATGGAACCATAACAGTAGCTCCTGTTTCAACGATTGCTGGTTTTGTAGCACCCTGTGCTGTATCACCCTTAAATCCTGGCTCTGTCTCTGTAATTGCAAGCTCTACAAACAATGGTGGCTCTACTGAGAATACATTACCATTGTGTGAACATACTTTTACAGTCTCGTTCTCTTTTACAAACTTCAATGCATCCCCTACAACATCTGAGTTCAATGCAATCTGATCGTATGTCTCAACATCCATAAAGTTGTAAAGATCTCCATCCTGATATAAGTACTGCATATCTTTTCTGTCGATATGAGCTTTTGGGAATTTTTCAGTTGGTCTGAAAGTTTTTTCAACTACTCCACCACTGATGATATTTTTTAATTTTGTTCTAACAAATGCTGCACCCTTTCCAGGTTTTACATGCTGGAACTCCAAAATCTGATAAATATTTCCATCGATTTCGACTGTTACACCATTCTTAAAATCTCCTGCTGAAATCATTTGTAATCCTCCTTAAAATTGCGCACAAATACGCCTAACTTTTAAACTAAGTATAATTCTATAATAATTTTATAGTTTTTTCAACCTTTTTTTATATTAAGAGCTCTTCTTTTGCTCTTTCTTGTAAAAAAACAACACAATTCTCTCTAAATATCGCTTCAAAACAATCTGGATTTCCTCTTTTGGATGAATTGGTTTTACAAGAATATTACGGATACCGGCACGTTTCGCTCCCCACACATCTGTAAAAAGCTGATCTCCGACAAAGAGCGTATTTTCTTTGTCTGTCCCCATCTTCTCCATTGCTTTTACATAATTTTTTGTTGATGGTTTATGTGCGTTATAAATATAATTTGTCTGAATATCCTGATTAAACATCTTCACTCTCGGTTCTTGATTGTTTGACAACAGACATGACTGAAAGCCTATCTTCTCAAGCCTTGCAAATAATTTTTTTGCTCTTTCATCAGCCGGTGCCCCATGTGGGACTAATGTATTGTCAATATCAAAAATTACTCCTCGATATCCTTCTTTATATAATTTTTCAAATGAAATCACATATGTTGAAGCCATATATTCGTCCGGGAAAAATTTATTAAACATCTTTATCTATCTCCACTTATTTTGTACGCTATGCTTTGTGTATTATAGCAAGTTTCTAACCACCTTGCAACACGAACAGCTTGTTCTATCGTTATTTTTGCTTTTCTTTTTGTAATGCCGCTCCCACATCTTCTTTAAATGTCTGCCACGCATCTTCATGTTCTACAAAATATTTCGGACATATTTTTCCTGTAACGTCATAATGTCGGATCACATTTTCCTGTGTAAGTCCATATTTTTCACATAAAAAAGCAGTCAACTGTACTACTGATTTATATGTCTCGTCATTAAATTTACCGGTTTCATCCGGATGACAGCATTCTATTGATACCGTATCATGATTTCTCTCATTTGAGGCATATGCAATCTCCCAAGTCGGCACACATTGTACAATTTCTCCCTCAAGCCCCACTACAAAATGACTGCTGACGGATGTTTCATGACTATCTTTTAATCCATTGAAATAATCCCGATTCTGCTGTGCCGTGCTCCCGGGGTTTGCTGTATAATGAATTACAATTCCGGTGATTGGATCTGACTCAATCCCCGGTCTGGAATATTCATTAATATCTAAAAGCTGTACATCAATATCTGGTTGAGATGCATCCACATCCAAATGACCCTGTCGTTCCCTCCCATATCTTCTTTGCATGATTCCTATTCCAAGAATCACTATAAGTAAAATCACCCCGATGATCACCAGTTTTTTCGTTCGGTTTCTTCTAGATTTTCTATGATATTTTTTAATTGAATGATTTGATTTTCTTTTTTTCTTCTGCATGTACTTATCATAACACATTTTATGAGTTTTTCCTACAAATGAAAAAGGTCAGTATGATTTTAAAAACATTTCATACTGACCAATATTTAAACTTTATTATACTACTGTTCTACACTATAGTTTGGTGCTTCTTTTGTAATATGAATATCATGTGGATGACTTTCTTTTAATGAAGCAGCTGAAATCTTCACAAACTGTCCATTTTCTTTCAGTTCTTCAATTGTAGCCGTTCCGCAATATCCCATACCAGAACGAAGTCCGCCCATGAGCTGGAATACAGTATCTTCTACTAATCCTTTATATGCCACACGGCCTTCTACACCTTCTGGAACTAATTTCTTTGCATTCTCCTGGAAATAACGGTCTTTGCTTCCATTCTCCATAGCAGAAATAGAACCCATGCCACGATATACTTTATATTTTCTTCCCTGATATAATTCAAATGTTCCTGGGCTTTCATCACATCCGGCAAAGATGCTTCCCATCATACATACATTTGCTCCGGCTGCAATTGCTTTTGTCATATCTCCTGAGAACTTGATACCTCCGTCAGCAATAATCGGAACTCCGTATTCTTTTGCCACTTCATAACAATCCATAACAGCAGAAATCTGTGGAACACCAATTCCCGCAACAACACGTGTTGTACAAATAGATCCAGGTCCGATACCAACTTTAACAGCATCTACACCAGCTTCGATTAATGCTCTTGTTGCTGCTCCTGTTGCAACATTACCTGCGATAACCTGAAGATCTGGATATTTTTCTTTAACCATACGAACTGTCTTGATTACGTTTGCAGAATGTCCGTGTGCTGAATCCATAACGATCACATCTACTTTTGCTTTCACAAGAGCCTCTACTCTCTCCAGGCAATTTGCTGTGATACCGATTGCAGCACCGCAAAGAAGTCTTCCCTGAGAATCTTTTGCTGATAATGGGTATTTAATCTGTTTTTCAATATCTTTAATTGTAACAAGTCCTTTCAGATTGCCCTCTGCATCTACAATTGGAAGTTTCTCTTTTCTTGCTTTTGCAAGGATTTTCTTTGCTTCCTCCAATGTAATTCCTTCTGGTGCTGTAACAAGACCTTCTGATGTCATAGACTCTTTAATCTTTTTAGAGAAGTCTTCTTCGAATTTTAAATCACGATTTGTAATAATACCTACAAGCTTTCTTCCTTCTGTAATCGGAACACCTGAAATACGGTATTTTGCCATCAGATCATTCGCATCTGCCAATGTATGTTCCGGTGAAAGATAAAATGGATCTGTAATAACTCCGTTCTCTGATCTCTTTACCTTATCAACCTCTTCTGCCTGCTGCTCAATGCTCATGTTCTTATGAATGATACCGATTCCTCCCTGACGAGCCATTGCAATTGCCATGCGATGTTCTGTAACAGTATCCATACCTGCACTCATCATTGGAATATTCAGTTTAATTTTTTTTGTTAAATGTGTTGATAAATCTACTTGATTTGGAATCACTTCCGAGTATGCCGGAACCAGCAGCACATCATCAAATGTAATTCCTTCTCCAATAATTTTACCCATGATTATCTTCCTCTCTTTCTCCAAACGTAAATATTGTCGTAAATATTTATCTGATATACTACAAAAATTAAGTATACTTGTCAAGAGTAATCTCGCACCAAAATTTGAATTATTTGTTCTTTATTTTATACCCATTATTTTTGCTAATATTCTTTTATAACCCTATCTATTAAACCTGTCAAAATCACTTCCTGATTTACCGAAAAAGAGCCCGGTACGTTGTACCGGGCTCTTCTCTATTTTCAATAGAATGTTTATTACATCATACCCATTCCGCCTGCTCCACCAGCTGGCATTGCAGGAGTATCTTCTTTAATTGTTGAAACAACAGACTCTGTTGTTAATAATGTAGATGCTACACTTGTTGCATTCTGTAATGCACTTCTTGTAACTTTAGCTGGATCCAGAATTCCTTCTTTTACCATATCTACATACTCTTCTTTATATGCATCAAATCCAACTCCTGGCTCTGATTCTCTAACTTTATTAATTATAACAGATCCTTCCAGTCCTGCATTATGTGCAATGTGGAACAATGGTGCTTCCAGTGCTTTCAGAATAATCTGAGCACCTGTTTTCTCATCGCCTTCCAATTCATCGGCAAGTTTTGCAACTTCTTTTGAAGCGTGGATGTATGCAGAACCACCTCCTGCGATAATTCCCTCTTCAACAGCTGCTCTTGTCGCATTCAAAGCATCTTCCATACGAAGCTTTGCTTCTTTCATCTCTGTCTCTGTTGCAGCACCAACACGGATTACAGCTACTCCACCTGCCAGTTTTGCAAGTCTTTCCTGTAATTTTTCGCGATCGAAATCTGATGTTGTCTCATCGATTGCTTTCTTAATCTGTTCAACTCTTCCCTTGATAGCTTCTTTATCTCCACAGCCATCTACGATAACTGTATTCTCTTTCTGAACTTTTACAGATTTTGCACGTCCAAGCTGATCCATTGTAGCCTCTTTAAGATCCATACCGAGTTCTTCTGAAATCACCTGACCACCTGTCAAAATAGCGATATCCTGAAGCATTTCTTTTCTTCTGTCACCATATCCCGGTGCTTTTACAGCTACTACATTAAATGTTCCACGCAATTTATTTACGATCAATGTTGTAAGTGCTTCTCCTTCGATATCTTCAGCAATAATCAAAAGTCTTGCTCCTGACTGAACAATCTGTTCCAAAACAGGAAGGATATCCTGAATATTAGAAATCTTCTTGTCTGTAATTAAAATATATGGATCATCCAGAACTGCTTCCATCTTCTCCATATCTGTTGCCATGTAAGCTGAAATATAGCCACGGTCGAACTGCATACCTTCCACAAGGTCAAGCTCTGTCTGCATTGTTTTAGATTCTTCGATTGTAATAACTCCATCGTTAGAAACTTTTTCCATTGCATCTGCTACCATCTGTCCGACAGACTCATCTCCTGAAGATACCGCTGCAACTCTTGCAATCTGCTCTTTGCTTGTTACTTTGCTGCTCATATCTGCAATTGCTTCTACAGCTTTGTCTGTTGCTTTTTTCATACCTTTACGAAGTACGATTGGGTTAGCACCTGCTGCCAGGTTCTTCATTCCTGCATTAACCATTGCCTGTGCGAGAACTGTTGCTGTTGTTGTACCATCTCCTGCCACATCATTTGTTCTCGCAGCAACTTCTCTGATAAGCTGTGCTCCCATGTTCTCAAATCCATCTTCAAGTTCAATTTCTTTTGCAATTGTAACACCATCATTCGTAATCAGTGGTGCTCCAAAAGATTTATCCAATACTACGTTTCTTCCTTTTGGTCCGATTGTTACTCTTACTGTATCAGCAAGTTTGTTCACACCTGCTTCTAATGCCGCTCTGGCTTCTGCACCATATTTAATTTCTTTTGCCATGATATAACTCCTCCAATTCTATCTTGCAAATTCTGCTTCTCATTTTAAAAAGCGGATACTGTTCTCCGCCTTTTTATTCTTCTATATTATGCCTCAACGATTGCTAAGATATCGCTCTGTTTTACAACGATATATTTCTCGCCTTCCAGCTCTACGTCTGTTCCTGCATATTTAGAGTAAATAACTTTATCTCCGACTTTCACCTGCATTGTTACTTCTTTTCCATCTATATTACCGCCAGGTCCGACTGCAATTACTTCTGCTTCCTGTGGTTTTTCTTTTGCCTGTCCAGGTAATACAATACCAGACTTTGTTGTTTCCTCTGCTTCTAACTGCTTCAATACAATTTTATCACCTAATGGTACTAATTTCATTGTAATTCCTCCTTAAAAAGCTATTTATTAGCACTCATTTCTCTCGAGTGCTAACCCATGAATATAAAATAACACTCTGCTAACTATTTGTCAACAGAGTTTATAAATTTTTTATCTATATTTATTTGTTCTTTCTGTCTAAAACATAAAACCCGTTTTCAATCCGAAATACCAGTATATTACCGTTTTCTGACTGATAACGTTCTTTTACTACTCCACTGCAGGATAGCAGTTCTGTTCTGGTTGAAATATAACACTGATATTTTGCATCAAGTGAAATTGCTTTAAGATCGTTCTCTCTCAATTTCAAATAAATATAATCTTCTTCCATATCGTAGCGGAACACCTGACAACGATGTGTTGCATCATCAAATACTCCATCCGCCGAAATTGTTTTTATCATTTGCAGCGCAACTGCATTTCCTTCGTACATTTTCGGTCCTCCTTTATATTATTCTACACCTTTAAAAATTATAAATGGATCTTTTTTCTGAAAACGAAAGGGCATCAGAATACTGATACCCTTTCTGGTTGAACTTTCAAATTACATTCTTTCTTTTTTAATCTTCTCTAATTCTGTGAATACATAATCATTCAACACTTTGATATAAGTACCTTTCATTCCTGAAGAACGCGATTCAATAACTCCTGCACTTTCAAATTTGCGCAATGCATTTACGATTACTGATCTTGTGATTCCGACGCGATCTGCAATCTTACTTGCCACAAGGATTCCTTCTGTTCCATTCAATTCATCAAAAATGTGAACAATTGCCTCAAGCTCTGAGAAAGATAATGTACTGATCGCAGACTGAACAATATGCTCTTTTCTTGTCTCTTCTGCGCTTTCCTCATTAACAGAACGAAGCATCTCAAGTCCGACTACCGCTGTTCCGTACTCACTCAAAATAATGTCGTCAATCTCATATCCTTCATTTTGCTTGTAGATAAATAACGTTCCAAGACGCTCTCCTGCAATGTCGATTGGTGTGATAATTGCCTGATAGCCTTTCACAACATCCCCTGAAAATCCAAGAGTCTCAAGATTGACGTTCTCTTTTGTAGATAAAATGCTAAGCAAACGTTCATTCAGCATCTTATCGATATGAGCGCCCACACGTTCTTCCAATAATTCTTTGATTTCTTTTACATTGACTGATTTACTTGTACCTAAAACTTTTCCTTTTTTACTTACAACCAGTACATTCGAATCAAGAATTTCTGTCATGACAGCGCAAATATCATTGAATACAACCTTGCTCGAATTATTGTTATGCAATAATTTATTGATTTTTCTTGTTTTATCTAATAACTGTACACTCATCATTTTCCTCCATGTCCGAATTGTATGTACAACTCATATTAAATCACCATATAAGGGTATATTATCATACAATTCCTAACTTTTCAATCAAAGTGCTCATATTTCTTTCGAATATTTCAATAAATTTTTTATTATGCGTTCTCTTTTTCAATCGTCTCTACGTATCCGCATTTTTCATCGGCACAAACCAGCTTATTTCCCTTTTCAACCATGTATCCTCCACATTTCGGACACTTCTTTTTCGATGGTTTCTGCCAAGACATAAATTCACATTCCGGATTATTCTCACATCCGTAGTAACGTCTTCCTTTTTTCGTTTTTCTAATTACAACTTCCTTGCCGCAAACAGGACACGGAACTCCAATCTTCTCAAGATATGGTTTTGTATTTCTACATTCCGGGAATCCGGGACATGCGAGGAACTTTCCATGTGGTCCATATTTTACAACCATATTACGTCCACACTCTTCGCATATCACATCTGTAACTTCATCTTCAATCTTAACACTCTCCAGTTCCTTTTCTGCAATTTGAACTGCTTCATCCAAATCCGGATAGAAATTACGGATTACTTCTTTCCATGCGACCTTTCCTTCTTCTACCATATCCAGAAGCCCTTCCATATTTGCTGTAAAGCTCACATCCACAATACTTGGGAAGGACTGCTTCATGATATTATTTACAACCTCTCCGATTTCTGTCATATACAGGTTTCTGCCCTCTTTTGTAACATATCGTCTTGCAATGATCGTTGAAATTGTCGGTGCATACGTACTTGGTCGTCCAATTCCCTGCTCCTCCAATACCTTTACAAGAGAGGCTTCTGTATAATGTGCCGGTGGCTGTGTGAAATGTTGTTTTGTTTCATCCTCTTTCTTTGTAAGAACAGATTCTGTACTCAATCCGTTCACAAGAACATTACTTACTTCCTTTTCTTCATCAGCCTCTGTATAAACTGTGCGGAATCCTTCAAACACACATCTTGATGTAGATACTGTAAATACATACTTTGCCGCACCGATTTTTACAGAAGTTGTTTCAAACACTGCTGGTTTCATTCTACTTGCAGTAAAACGTTTCCAAATCAACTGATATAATCTAAACTGATCTCTTGTCAAAGAGTCTTTCAATGATGCTGGTGTTCTTGTAATATCAGAAGGTCGGATTGCTTCATGCGCATCTTGAATCTTCTTACCTGTCTTTTTCTCTGTACTGCCTTCCGTTACAAACTCACTGCCATAAGTCTCTGAAATATAACTTCTTGCTGCTGCATCTGCTTCCTCTGAAATTCGTGTTGAATCTGTACGCAGATAGGTAATGACACCGACTGTTCCATTCCCTTTGACATCAATTCCTTCATACAACTGCTGTGCAATACGCATTGTCTTCTGTGTTGCAAAATTTAACACCTTTGATGCTTCCTGCTGCAATGTACTTGTTGTAAATGGCAGAGGTGCTTTTCTTGAACGCTCCCCTGTCTTTATATCTGTCACTTTATATTCTGCATTCTCCAGCTCTTTCAAAATCTGATTCATCTCTTCCTCTGAATGAATCGTTATTTTTTTGTCAACCGTTCCATAAAATTTTGCAGTCAATGGACGTTTTTCACCTTTTACTTTTAAAATTGTATCCAATGTCCAATATTCTTCCGGAATAAATGCATTAATCTCATCTTCACGATCTGCAATAATACGCAGTGCAACAGACTGTACTCGACCTGCGCTCAAGCCTCTCTTCACTTTTGCCCAAAGCAGTGGACTGATCTTGTATCCAACCATACGGTCCAATGCACGACGTGCCTGCTGTGCATCTACAAGATCCATATCAATCTCTCTTGGAGCTTTTAATGATGCTTTGACTGCATTTTTTGTGATCTCATTAAATGTAATACGACGCATCTTCTTGTCGTCCAATTTTAACGCCGCTGCAAGATGCCAGGAAATAGCTTCTCCCTCACGGTCCGGGTCAGTTGCAAGAAACACTTTATCAGCCTTTTTTGCTTCCTTTCTCAAATTTGCAAGAATATCTCCTTTTCCTCTGATCGTAATATATTTCGGTTCATAATCATTCTCCACATCGATACCGAGCTGACTCTTTGGGAGATCCCTTACATGTCCATTTGAAGCTGCCACTGTGTAATTGCTTCCTAAAAATTTCTTGATTGTTTTTACTTTTGCAGGTGACTCCACAATAACAAGATAATGTGCCATAAAAACATTTTCCTCCATTATAGGCAGAATTTCTGCCATTCATCTAGCTTTCTCATACTTTTATATAATAATTTTTTGATATTTCCCGAATTAAGCCTTGTATCTGTAATGCACTCAAAATTTGAAAAACGATAGAAACCTGTAGTCCTGTTTCCTCCATAATTTGATTCGCACTTTTAGGATAAAGACCAACTGAACTATACACCAAATTTTCCTTTGTTTCAAGCACTTTTTTCTTTTCTTGTTCTTTTTCTTTAAATTCGACACTTTCTGCTACATTTATAATCCCAAGTTCTTCCAGTAATTGTTCCGGTGATAACAATATACCTGCACCTTGCCATATAAGCCGGTTACATCCCGAACTCAAAGCACTGTTGATTGGTCCGGGCAATGCATAGACATCTCGCCCTTGCTCCAGTGCCATATCAGCAGTAATCAATGAGCCGCTTTTTTCTCTTGCTTCTATAACTAATAACACATTTGAAAGACCGCTGATAATTCTGTTCCGTTTTGGAAATTGGAATCCCAAAGGTGGCGCTCCAAGTGGAAATTCTGATAAAATTCCACCACCTTGTTCGATAATATCATGATACAGACCGATATTTTCTCTTGGATAACAAATGTCCACACCATTGCCAAGGACTGCAAATGTTTGTCCGCCTCCCATCAATGCTCCTCTCTGACTAATTCCATCAATTCCTTTCGCAAGACCGCTGATAATCTGCACCCGATGTTGTGCAAGCTGCTGTGCAAATTCAAAAGCATATTTTTCTCCATATGGCGTACACTGTCTCGCCCCTACAATTCCCACACTATATTTTTCTGTTGTTGGCAAACTTCCTTTATAAAATATCGCATATGGTCTGTCTGGTATCGACTGCAATTGTCGTGGATATTTTTCTTCAAACCGTAAAACAACAGAAACTCCTTTTTTCTCCAACTCTTCTTGCACATAATCCGGATTCAACTCCTTTTGTGCCTGTTTTATCACATTTTTTTCCTTTTCCGACAAAAAATTTAGTGTGTTTAATTCTGTTTCTTCTATATAATAAGCACGCTTGGCAGAATTCATATGCTCTCTCAATTTATGTTTTTTATTATCTGACAAATTTTGAATAGAAGCCAGCCAATATTCATATTTTTTCTCATTTTGTATCATTTCTATTTCCCCCAATATTTTTTATCCATAGCCCGATATCCTATGGCCTCCTGCAAATGTCTCAACTCAATATTTTCTGACTCATCTAAATCTGCAATTGTACGTCCTACCTTCAATATTTTATAATATGTTCGTGCAGTTAAACCGAGCCTTGAAAATGCCTGTCGCATCATTTGTTCTTCTTTTTTTCCAAGTCTGCAATATTTCTCTAGCTGTTTCCCTTCCAATTCTGCATTCGTTAAAATTCCTGTTGATTGGTATCGTATTTGCTGTATTTTTCTTGCTTTTGAAACACGTTTTCGTATCTCTTCAGATTTTTCTTCTCTTCTTTTTTCTTTCAAAACCTGATATTCCACTCTCGGTGCCTCCACACATATATCCATCCGGTCAAGAAATGGCTGACTTAATTTTCCGATATATTGCTGTATTTCTCTTTCTGTACACCGACATTTGTTCAAATCGGGATAGCATCCGCAAGGACAGGGATTTAACGCTCCGACCAGCATAAAATTAGCCGGAAACTGATATGTTCCCTGTGCTCTTGCAATCCGAATCTGATGCTCTTCTAATGGTTGTCTCAGCACTTCCAGTACCTCTCTTGAAAACTCCGGTAATTCATCTAAAAATAGAACGCCGCTATGTGCCAGACTGATTTCACCCGGTCTTGGAATTCTTCCGCCTCCAACCAAGGATGTTTTTGTTGCTGTATGATGTACGCTTCGAAATGGTCTTGTACAAATAAGAGGGTCTGTTTCTTCCAACATTCCCAACACACTATATATTTTTGTAATTTCTATACTCTCTTCTCTTGTCATTTCCGGAAATATTGTTGGAATTCTCTTTGCAATCATAGATTTTGCACTGCCCGGAGGTCCGATCAACAATAAATTATGATTTCCTGCCACGGCAATTTCCGTTGCTCTTTTCACAGCAGCCTGTCCATAAACATCACTATAATCTAATGGTGGTTCAAGATTTTCACCTCTATCTTTTGACGAACATAGCGTCGCATTAATTTTCGCTTCCCCTGTTAAAAACAAGACCGTTTCTTCCAGATTTTCCACTCCGATTACTTTCATTCCTTCAACTAATGCACCTTCTAAGGCATTTGCTTTTGGTAAAACACAAGTTTTGATTCCCCTTTTTTTCGCTTCTAGTACAATCGGAAGAACACCTGTGACAGATTTCACATTTCCATCCAGACTTAATTCTCCCAGCATCATGATGTTTTCTACTGATGCTTGCTCAAGCTGTCCCAATGCTGTCAAAATTGCCACCGCAATCGGCAGGTCAAACGCTGCACCTCGCTTTTTAATCGTTGCCGGAGCAAGGTTTATAATTGTTTTTTTTGCCGGAAATTCCATTCCTGAATTGTGAATTGCCGTTCGTACTCTGTCTGTCGCTTCTTTTACTTCTGACGACAAATAGCCCACCATATGAAACATTGGGAGCCCATTACTTACATCTGCTTCTACATTTACGAGCTCTACTTTAAGCCCAAATACAGCTGCAGACAGTACTGTACTAAATCCCATGTACGCACTTCCCTTCTTTATTTACTTTACTAAATTGGATTCTTCGACCGAAAATGGTCTTTTTGATGTTCGCTGACAAAGAATTCTTCAGCGGATATTTATAACATGCATGTTTAAAAAAGAAAGAATAAATGCTATGTTACATTACAAGCTTTATTCTTTCTTTGTATCTTAACTTGAATCTGACGGATTGTCAATTCTAATTTTGAAAAATTTCCTGATATTTTTTTGTTGTATAACTCTCTACTGCCTGCTCTAATTGTTCGTATTTCTCTAACATCTCTTTCCCGGCCTTTGATACATTGGCAGCTCCACCAAACTTTCCTCCGGGTTGTCTCTCTACGAGTGTTTGTCCGGACTCTTTTTCTGCATCTCGGATCATTGACCAGGCTTTACTATATGAAATTCCTGTTTTTTCTGATGCTTCTCTTACTGAACCCAGACTTTCGATTTCTCTAAGAAGTGTTACCATTCCTGGTCCAAAGAAAGGTTTGCGATTTGTAAGTCTTACCTTTACCGTTGCCCTCATACGAGTTTCCCCATATTGTCTGACAATCTCATCACTGTTTTTTACACTGTCTGCACGTACTAAAATTCCTTCATCTTCGACAACTTCATAGACAGGTTCTACGGAAAGGCTCTGAATTGCTCCACGCAATCCTTTTTCTCCTTGGTATCCAAGAATTGACGTAACCAATGAAGCAGATATAAGTATTGGATGACCGGCATGATAATTCACCGAAGGAATTACCAGTTTAGCCGGATTCTTCATCAATTGTTCCACAGTATCCTTTGTAAATAATGCAATTTCTACCGGGCATACAAATATTCTCTCACATCTTGTCTCCAGATATGAAAGTCCCTTTTTCACACCGGAAAACATCTCTCCTTCATTGTCACCCGTATCATTTAAAAAACTAACACCGAACCCTCTCAATTCTTTTTTCAGATTTTCTTTTTCTTCTTTACAGACAACCACTATATCTTTGATTCCTGCACGCTGAAATGTCACCACAATCTGTACCGCGACATTCAAATCATCTATCTCTTCCATCGGATTTTGTTTTTTCCCATGACCGCCATATCCAGATGCAACAATCACTGCACCAACACTATTCATCGTCTTTCCTCCTAATTACTACTTTTTTATCGCTACTTCACAGTCACCTGTAAAATGTAATCCAGTTTGTCTTATTTTTATTATACACAAGAGTCGATATTTGGAAAAGCACCAATTTCTTCATTTCATCATAAACTATATTAAATTGTTTCTGTCTGAAATATATACAGAAACAGAATATGTTCTGTGAGGTATACTTTTGAAATCTTTCCCTGCCCCGCTCACTTCTTCGGAAGAAAAGTATTATTTTCAAAAATACACTGAGGGAGACCTGCAGGCAAAACATATTTTAATTGAACACAACCTCGGCTCGTTGCACATGTCATAAAAAAATATCAATCTTCGGATGACGATATAGAAGATTTAATTTCAATCGGTACAATCGGATTGATCAAATCTGTTATGACATTCAATAGCGAAAAAGGGAACCGACTTGCAGCATATGCTTCAAAATGTATTGATAATGAAATTCTGATGTATCTGCGTTCAAAAAAGAAAACAAATAAAGAGGTTTCTCTTTATGAGCCGCTCGGGATTGATAAAGAAGGAAATGAAATTCAATTATATGATATCATTGAAACGAATGAGGACGATGCTTCTGATCGCATTGTCCTAAAACAAAATATACAAAAATTATATGAGGAGTTAGAATCTCTTCTAACTCCTCGTGAACGTCTTGTATTAAAAATGCGCTATGGACTTTACAACGGAGAAGAATATACTCAGCGTGAAGTCGCACGACAACTTGGTATTTCAAGATCTTATGTTTCAAGAATTGAAAAAAGCGCCATACAAAAATTACGTTCTTCTTTCTTTACTTCGCAAACTGTAAAATAATATTTTTAATAATTGCAGCTGCTTTATCCATACCTTCTGCTGTAATGTGTTCAAAAGCACCATGGAAACCATATCCGCCTGTTCCAAGATTTGGACATGGAAGACCTACAAAGCTGAGACGTGCACCATCTGTACCACCTCGGATTGGTGCAATATCAGCTTTTACTTCAGCCATCTCACATGCTTTTTTAGCATACTCAATCAATTCCATACATGGTTCTATTTTTTCACGCATATTACGATAAGAATCTTTCAGCTTCAGTTCTACTGTTCCTTCTCCATATTTTTTATTTACAGTTTCTGTAATATTTCGAAGCAATTCCTTACGATTTTCATAACTCTCTGAATCAAAATCACGGATAAGATAACTCATTTTAGTTTCTTCTACAGTACCAGTCATTTCCATCAGATGGAAAAAGCCTTCATAGCCTTCGGTGTATTCAGGTGCTTCATCGACTGGCAGCATTCCCTGAATTTCCATTGCAATCTTTTGTGAATTCTTCATGATTCCTTTTGCTTCTCCAGGATGCACATTTACCCCATGCACATAAAAATCAGCTGATGCCGCATTGAAATTTTCAAACTGAATCTCTCCTTCCGGACCGCCATCTACTGTATAAGCAAATGATGCCCCAAACACTTCCAGATTCATATGTTTTGCACCGCTTCCGACTTCTTCATCTGTTGTAAAGCTGATGGATACTTTCCCGTGCGGGATGTTCTCTTTTATCAGTTCTTCTGCAACTGTCATGATTTCAGCGATACCTGCCTTATCATCTGCACCTAAAAGGGTCGTTCCATCTGTCGTGATCAATGTTCTTCCTGCTAAAGTCTTTAAGGATGGAAATTCAGCAACAGACAATACTTTCCCAGATGTTCCTAAAGATACGTCATTTCCATCATAATTTTCAATAATCTGTGGATTTACATTTTCGCCACTATAATCCGGAGCTGTGTCCATATGTGCAATAAATCCAATCGCAGTACAATCCTCGTATCCAGGAGTTGCCGGAATATGTCCATATACATATCCAAACTCATCCATATAGGCATCTTCAATTCCTATTTCTTTCATTTCTTCTACTAATTGCTTAGCCAGATCAAACTGACGTGACGTTGTCGGTGATGTCGTACTTTCCTCATCACTTGTTGTCCAGATTCTGGCATACTTTAATAATCTCTCATATGCTTTCATGTTGTCTCTCCTTATTCTAAAAAAAGGAATCCTGCAAGCAGAATTCCTTTTTATTATAACATTTAGTTTGCCTGATGAGTATATCCGAAGAAGAAATATCCAAGTGGGCAATAGTATGTGCCTTCAATTCCATCAGCAAGCATGTATTTCTGTGTATAGAAGTAAAGTGGATCTACTACATAATCCTGACCAACAAGAATATCTTCTGCCTGATGTAACAGTTTCATACGCTCTGCAGCATCTGAAGTAGCTTTAGCCTCTTTGATGATATTATCATACTCTGGATTAGCGTACTGAGCATCATTGTTTCCACCACCTGTCATCCACATATCAAGGAATGAAATTGGATCGTTGTAGTCAGAAATCCATCCGTTACGTGCAATAGAGTAATCTCCATTTTTACGTGTCTGAAGGAATGCAGCCCACTCCTGGTTGTTCAGAGTAACAGTTACGCCAAGTTCCTGCTCCCACATATTCTGAAGTGCTTCAGCAACAGCTTTATGAGCATCACTTGTGTTGTACAGATATTCTACAACTGGGAATCCTTCTCCGTTAGGATATCCTGCTTCTGCAAGAAGCTGTCTTGCTTTCTCACAGTTCGCTTCGTAATCTGCATCTGTTGGTTTATAGTAATCTCCACCTTCTTCACGGAAGTCTCCGCCATCAGCGTCAGAGATACCAGATGGTACATAACCGCCAGCTTCAACCTGTCCAGACTGAGTTACTTTATTAACAATGTAAGTACGATCAACAGCAAGTGTGAATGCTTCACGAACTTTAGGATTGTCAAATGGAGCTTTCTGTGTCTGGAAGCATACATAATATGTTCCAAGGTAGTTTAAGATTTTCATATCGCCAGAAGCAATCAATCCTGGAAGCTCTGCCTGTGGAGCGTCCTGGATGAAATCAAGTTCTCCTGATTTGAAACCAGAAAGCATAGCGTTTGAATCATCCATTAATTTGAATGTAATTGTATCTGGTCCAAGATTTTCATAATCATAGTAGTTCTCGTTTTTAGCCATAACGATCTGTGAGTTATGTGTCCACTCTGTCAGTTTGTAAGGACCATTTGAGATATATGTTGATGGATCAAATGTCCACTGATCACCTTTTTCTTCAATGATATCCTGACGTACTGGCATTGTAGCTGGGAATGCACAGATTTCTTCGAAATATGGAACATCTGTAGTAATAGTAACTTCAAATGTCTTATCATCAACTGCTTTTGCAGCAAGTTCAGAAGCATCTTTCTCTCCTGCAATGATTTCATTTGCATTTACAACGCTGTCAAGCATGTAGCTGTAGTCAGCTGCTGTAGCTGGGTCAACAAGACGTTTCCAAGCGTATTCAAAATCTCCTGCTGTAACATCTTTTCCGTCTGACCATTTGATACCGTCACGAAGGTGGAATGTATAAGTAACTGTTCCGTCTTCATTCTCAACTTTATCATAGCTCTCTGCCTGACCATAAGTAAGTTCTGCGTTATCTACTGTTCCGTCAGATCCATCAGCCTCTTCTCCAGTATCCTGCCATTTCATTAAACCTTCGAACAAGTGGTTTGCCATAACACCACCATCAACAGTGGAGTTTAAAGCCGGATCCATAGTCATTGGTTCAGATGCGAAGTTTACTGTTACATTGAATCCATCACTACTAGATGTAGCTGCTTTGTCATCTTTTGCTGTTTCTTTGCTTGAACCACAACCTACAACCATAGAACAAGTAAGTGCCGCAGCTAAAATAACAGATAAAATTTTCTTTTTCATAGTTCTCTCCTTCTTTTTTTTATTGATAAACAGGTTTCCCTGTGTTATCCATGTCCAAGAGAAGTTTTACTTCTCAAGCAGGTGGCATGCCACCCAATGGCCTTTTTCATATTCCTTGAATTCCGGTACACATTCCTTACATTTATCCATTGCATATGGACATCTTGTATGGAAACGGCATCCGCTTGGCGGATTCATCGGAGAAGGGATATCTCCCTCAAGAACGATACGATTTCTTCGTCTGCTCACTTCCGGATCCGGAACAGGCACTGCGGAGAGCAATGTCTGAGAATATGGATGCAGTGGATGACGGTTCAGCTCAAAACTTTCTGCCAACTCTACCATAGTTCCAAGATACATAACACCGATACGATGTGAAATATGGCGAACAACTGATAAATCATGCGCGATAAACAGATAAGTAAGTCCCATCTCCTGCTGCATATCTTCCAACATATTAACAACCTGTGACTGAATTGACACATCCAATGCTGAAATCGGCTCATCACATACGATAAATTCTGGGTTTACTGCCAATGCACGTGCAATACCGACACGCTGCTGCTGTCCACCAGAGAACTCATGTGGATAACGGTTCGCATGCTCTGTATTTAATCCTACACGTCCGAGTAATTCTTTAATACGATCTGTACGGTCTTTTTTAGATGCACAGAGTTTATGGATATCCAAAGCCTCTCCTACAATCTCTCCTACCGTCATACGTGGGTCAAGGCTGGCTGAAGGATCCTGGAAAATAATCTGCATCTTGCGTCTGTATGGAAGCATTTTTGCCTGTTTTGCTCTTGGTACTTTGACCGGATGCATAATTCCATTCTCATCTCTCTTCCATGGGTTCTGTCTCTCAAAAATTGTTTCTCCATCGTAAACAATCTTTCCTGCAGTAGGCTCGTGAAGCTGGAGAATTGTACGTCCCAATGTTGTTTTTCCACATCCGGACTCTCCTACTAATCCAAGTGTCTCACCGCGGTTAATAAAGATTGAAATATCTTCTACTGCCTGAACTCCAGGCCCTTTTAATCCCTTAACCGGGAAATATTTTTTCAGGTGTTCAACCTGAACGAGCACATCATTTTTCTCACTCATGGCTGTCTACCTCCGTTTTTTCATTATTCTCATCATTGATCCATGCATGGTCTTTCTTTGCCTCATTTAAGCAATCCTGTACACGAAGCCAGCATGCTGCACGATGTTCGTCTCCCATCTGTACATATGGTGGCATCTTCTGCAGACAAATTTTCTTTGCATGTTCGCATCGTGGTGCAAATGGACATCCTTCCGGTGGATTCAACATATCGACCGGTGTTCCCTCGATAGGAATCAGACGCTCATATTTTTCTGCATCTACACGAGGCATAGAACGAAGCAGTCCCATTGTGTATGGATGTCCCGGATTATAGAAAATATCATCTACCGGTCCCTGCTCTACCATCTTACCTGCATACATAACGGATACTTTATCACAAATTTCTGCTACAACACCTAAGTTATGTGTGATAAAAATGATACCCATCTGATTCTTCTCCTGGAGCTTCTTCATCAACTCCAGAATCTGTGCCTGGATCGTTACATCCAAAGCTGTTGTAGGCTCATCAGCGATCAGAAGTTTTGGATGACAAATAAGTCCCATCGCGATCATTACTCTCTGTCGCATACCTCCTGATAACTCATGTGGATACTGTTTCATACGTTTTTCAACGTTATTGATACCAACCTGCTCCAGCATCTCCATTGCACGCTTTTCAGCATCTGCTTTACTTACACTCTTGTCGTGTGCTTTCAACGCCTCTACAAGCTGATTTCCGATTGTATATACCGGATTGAGGCAAGTCATAGGATTCTGGAAAATCATAGCAACTTCTTTTCCTCTGAATTCCACCATCTCTTTTGGTGTTTTAGAAAGCATATCCTGTCCTTCGAAAGTAATAGATCCTCCTACTACTTTTCCCGGATTCTGAAGTAATCCGATAACAGAATACGCTTCCACACTCTTACCAGAACCTGACTCACCAACGATACCCATAACTTCATTATAATTTACATCATAGGAAATACCGTTTACTGCTTTTACTTCTCCTGCCGGAGTAAAGAAAGAGACTTGGAGATCTCTGACTTCTAACAGTTTATGTTCTTTATTTTCCTGCTTCATTTTTCTCCTCCCTTTCTTTCTTATTTCTTCAATTTTGGATCCAATGCATCACGAAGACCATCACCAAACAAGTTCAGTGCCAGAATCATTACACTTAAGATGGCCGCCGGAATGAACAGTCTGTATGGATATGTGCTAAGTCCGCTCAACGCCTCTGAACACATAGAACCAAGACTTGTCAGTGGTGCAGATACACCTACACCGACGAATGAAAGGAATGACTCCAGGAAGATTGCAGATGGAATCTGCAAGAATGTTGTTGTGATAATCTGTCCAATACAGTTTGGAAGCAGATGTTTTGTAATAATACGTGTACCTTTTTCTCCAAGTGCACGGGCTGCTGTTACATATTCCTGCTGTTTTAACTGAAGAATCTGTCCACGGATAATACGGCTCATTGTTACCCAGTACAATAGACCAAACGCAATAAACATAGAAATCAGGTTAGGTCCTAAAATTGTAACTAAATTCTGAAGTGGTCCGTTTCCTGAGTTCTGGAAGCTCTCTAACGCCGGTTTCAACGTTGCTGAGAGTAACAGAATGATCAGCATCTCTGGAATAGAATATATAATCTCTACGATACGCTGCATTACAGTATCCACAACGCCTCCGCAATATCCTGAGATAGAACCATACAATGCACCAATGATCAATACAATAAGTGCTGCGCAGACACCTACGATAATAGAAACTCTTGTTCCCACCATAACTCGGACCATAATATCACGACCCTGATCGTCTGTACCAAATACATGTGGGAATACCTTCTCGCCATCTGCTTTTTTCTGCAACTCTTGTGTAGAATATCCAAATGCTTTGTGTTTGATTCCAAGTGCTTTTGCAGCATCGTCTTCTGTGATTTTCTCATCACTTGCACTCTTCTGTTTTACGCTTGCTTTTGCACGGATTTTTGCTTCCTCTACACGGCTTAAAGTTTTCCCCTCTTTTTCAGCCTTTGCTCTGGCCGCCTCAATAGCTTCATCCGGAGTCATATTCGCCTCTTCATTATGCTCTTCCATGTATGCATCAATCTTTTCCTTATCTTCTAATGTATAATGCCATGGATGTAATGCCTCTGCTCCACGAGTCTGCTGTTTGTATGTGTAAGGAACCAGATTTGGTCCTACAAATGCAAAAATAACTAATATGATAATAATTGCAAATGCTATCATTGCAACTTTGTTCTTACGTAATCTACGCCACGCATCTGCCCAATAAGAAACGCTCTTACGGACTTTAATGAATTCCTCTTTCTCCTGAGCACTTGCATCTTCGAATGCGTCTTCCGGCAATTCGCTCCACTCTAAAATATCTTCAATATTCGGTTGAAGAGAGCCTGGTCTTTGATATCTTCTCTTTCCAGACATATTTAGTTTCCTCCCTTCGCCAAATTGATTCGTGGGTCTACCAATTTATAACACAGGTCTACCACAAGGTTCATAATAATAATAAATGTCGCCAAGAAAATTGTTGTTCCCATGATCAATGGATAATCACGGTTCTGGATAGCCTGGATAAAATAACGTCCCAGACCCGGTATTGAGAATACCTGTTCTACAACCATACCACCACATAATGTGAATGCAATCTGTGGTCCCAAGTAAGTGATAACCGGGATCAATGCATTTCTTAATGCGTGTTTGAAAATAATCTTGCTGTTTTTCAGTCCCTTGGCACGAGCTGTTTTAATGTATTCCTGATTAATAGAATCCAGCATTGCAGTTCTTGTCTGACGTGACAGATAACACATTGGATAAAAACCAAGTGCCAGACATGGTAAAACATAACTCTTTGGAGTACCATCAAACAAAGCCGGGAAGTACTTCATTCCAGGAATTCCTCCACAAAATGTGTGAAGTAACATTGTTGCTACTACGAATCCTGGCATAGAAATACCGATCGTACATACAACACGTAAGAAACTATCCACCCAAGTACCTCGCTTATATGCCGCAAGACATCCCAAAGGAAGTCCTACTGCTATTGCCCACAATAAAGCAAAACTACCAATTTTTGCTGAAAGTGGAAACATTTCTTTAATAATGTCTAAAACCGCACGGTTTTTCTGCATCTTAATTGATGTTCCGAAATCTCCCTGAACAAGATTTCCTAAATATTTGCCCAACTGAACAATCAGGGGCTGGTCAAGTCCATATTTTGCATTTAACGCCTCAATTGTTGCCGGCGAAGGTGTTTTTTCAGATAACCACGGATTTCCCGGGATTGCGTTCATCAAAAAAAACGTAACACTTGCAACTACTAATAACGTCACAATTGCCATAAAGACTCTTCGTACTGTGTACTTTGCCATTTTTTACACCTTTCCTCTCCATTTCATACGTAAAGATGCCGACTAATTCTACATCACTTTAGCACATTAAACTGTCGACAATTGTTTTAATTATACATTTTTTTGGCAGGTTAGTCAATAAGAACTATGTTTTTCACTCAATTCCAGCTCTATTTCTCACTTTTTTCTCTGTTTCTCTCAAAAATCACACCTAAAAAAGCCCATTGGATCTTTTTTTCGTATAAATCACAACAAAAATAGCAGTTTAAAATCATAGATAAATTTCAAGCTGCTATTCTCTGTCTTACTTTATTTACTCTTTTCGTCTAATGATATCGTATTTATCGGCCTGCCCTGCAAGATCAATATACAAAACTTGTTTTGGGTGCGGAGCACTCTCTTGCTCCTCTCCGTCTTCATTTACAATCTTTCCAACTGCCACCTCAATATTTCTTCCATCCGGCTTCATAATTTCTATTGTCTCGCCTACTGAAAATTTATTACGCTGTTCAATGCGATACAGACCATCTTTTTCTTCTCCGATAATACCAAGATATGTGTATTCTTTCACATAAGTATTACTATCATAAATCTGTGAGTTTTCATCTGGTTTTCCAAAGAAGAAGCCTGTGGTAAACTGGCGGTATGTACAATTTGATATCTGATCCAGATACCACGGCATATTTTTACGATAAATCTCTGGGTCCTTCTGATAGTCATCCAAAGCCTTTCTATAAGTACGTGCCACTGTTGCAACATATAAAGCTGTCTTCATTCTTCCTTCAATCTTTAAACTATCAATTCCTGCGTCAATAAGTTCTGGAATGTATTCAATCATGCAAAGATCTTTTGAATTGAAAATATATGTCCCACGCTCATTTTCATATACCGGCATATACTCTCCCGGTCTTGTTTCTTCGACAACCGCATATTTCCAGCGGCATGGATGTGTACATGCACCTTGATTCGCATCTCTTCCAGTAAAATAGTTGCTAAGCAGGCATCTTCCTGAATAAGAAATACACATTGCTCCATGTACAAATGTTTCAATCTCCAAATCTTCCGGAATATTTGCGCGCAATTCTTTCAATTCTTTCATTGATAATTCTCTTGCTGACACAACACGGCTTGCCCCTTGTTTATACCAGAAATTATAAGTTGCGTAGTTTGTATTATTGGCTTGTGTACTCACATGACGCTCAATCTCAGGACATACTTCTTTTGCAATTTCAAACACACCTGGGTCTGCGATGATCAATGCGTCCGGTTTGATTTCTTTTAATTCTTCAAAATACTCTCTGACCCCCTCCAAATCATCATTGTGTGCCAAAATATTTGCTGTAACATAAACCTTCACATCATGTGCATGTGCAAATTCAATTCCTTCTTTCATATCTTCCATTGAAAAATTCTTTGCTTTTGCACGTAAACCAAATGCTTCTCCACCGATATATACTGCATCTGCTCCAAATATTACTGCTGTTTTTAATACCTCCAGACTACTTGCCGGAATCAATAACTCAGGATGTCTTGACATATTCTTTTCCTTTCAATTCTGCTATTTTTATTCTCCAACTTTTGTATCTTTTTTATCTAATTTCACACTGACAGCAACTCCATCCCCTAATGGAATAATTGATGTCAGCAACTCTTCGTGATGCTTTAACTCATAGAGATATTCTCTCATTCTTGAATGGATTGTTCTGTCACGTCGCTCTACTGCAAACCTTGACTCTATAATACTTCCATCCTGCATCACATTATCCGAAACCAGCGTTCCTCCTGTTTTTAGCAAACGCATCACTTCCGGCATATAATGAATATACTGTCCTTTTGCTGCATCCATAAATATAAAATCATATGGTTCATCCAACGTCGGAAGCACCTCCATTGCGTCTCCCTCTAACAGAGTGATCTGAGATTCTTTTCCTGCTCTTTTAAAGTTATTCCTCGCAATTGGAATTCTTTTTTCATAATTTTCAATCGTTGTAATTTCACACCCGGCAGGTGCATACTCACTCATCAATAACGCAGAGAAACCTACGGCAGTTCCGACTTCCAGAATGCGCATAGGTTTTTGAATCGTCAGAAGTACTTTCAGAAAGCTCTGCATCTCTTTGCGAATAATCGGTACATAAGTACTCAATGCCTCGCTTTCAATCGCTTCTAATATTTTACTATTCTCTGTCTCCATGGAATTGATGAATGTAACGATACGTTCATCTACTATCATATCTTACACATCCACATCCATAATAATTGGGATAATCATTGGTCTTCTCTTTGTTTTCTTCCAAATAAAGTCATTCATTGTATCCCTGATTGTTAATTTGATCTTATTCCAATCTGCATGACGATTGCTCAGGCATTTATCCAGGCTGTCACTTACCGCTCTTCTTGCTTCTTCCATCAAACCTTCTGATTCTCGTACATATACAAATCCACGAGAAACAATATCCGGTCCTGCCAGAAGACGGTTGCTTCCCTTCTCTAAAGTTAAAACAACAATAATAATTCCATCCTCAGCCAGATGCTGTCTGTCTCGAAGCACAATATTACCAACGTCTCCAACACCAAGACCATCTACCAGAATTGCTCCTGTGTGAACCTTATCTACCACTTTTGCGCTTTCATCGCAAAGCTCCAAGACATCTCCTGATTGAATAATAAATACATTCTCCTTTGGAATCCCAAGAGACATTGCAATTTCAGAGTTTGCTTTCAAATGACGATACTCTCCATGAACCGGAATCGCATATTTCGGTTTTACAAGAGAATAGATTAATTTCAATTCTTCCTGACAAGCATGCCCGGATACATGAGCATCCTGAAATATTACGTTTGCTCCCTTTGAAGATAATTCGTTGATCACACGTGAAACTGATTTTTCATTTCCCGGGATTGGATTCGAGCTAAATATAATTGTATCATTCGGCTGAATTGTAACCTTGCGATGCACATCTGCTGCCATACGAGACAAAGCAGCCATCGATTCTCCCTGACTTCCTGTTGTAATCAGCACCATCTTCTCCGGTGGATAATTCTTCATCTCATCAATCTCAATCAATGTATGCTCCGGTACATTCAGATAGCCAAGTTCTGAAGCTGTCGAAATAATATTCACCATACTTCGACCTTCTACAACTACTTTTCTTCCATATTTATATGCAGAGTTGATAATCTGCTGCACACGATCCACATTCGATGCAAATGTTGCAATAATAATTCGTGTATTCTGATGCTCTGCAAAAATGTGATCAAATGTAATACCTACTGTTTTTTCAGATTGAGTAAATCCTTTGCGCTCTGCATTGGTACTATCTGACATTAATGCAAGTACGCCTTTTTTACCGATTTCTCCAAATCTCTGTAAATCGATCGCATCTCCAAATACCGGTGTATAATCTACTTTAAAGTCTCCTGTGTGTACCACAATTCCTGCCGGTGAATAAATTGCCAAAGCGGATGCATCCTGTATACTATGGTTTGTTTTAATAAATTCAATTCTGAATTTTCCTAAATTGATAGACTGACCATGACGCACAACTTTTCTTCTTGTAGAACGAAGCAAATTGTGTTCTTTCAATTTATTTTCAATAATTCCCATTGTTAATTTAGTTGTATAAATCGGAATATTAATTTCTTTGAGCACATAAGGCAAGGCACCAATATGATCTTCATGTCCATGAGTGATCACAAATCCCTTCACCTTGCTAATGTTATCCTTCAAATATGTGATATCCGGAATAACCAGATCAATACCAAGCATGTCATCTTCCGGGAATGCGAGACCGCAATCCACAACAATAATACTGTCTTCATATTCAAAGGCTGTTATATTCATTCCAATCTGTTCCAGACCACCTAAAGGAATGATACGCAATTTTCCTGTATTTTGCTTTTTCAAAAATTTCACACCTCCATCTATTTTTTGTACTGACAAAAACCGGAGTTTTATTCTTGCTCTATGCATTGTTTACACACACCATAAAATTTCAACTCATGATCCACAATATGAAATCCTGTTTTTTCCTGAATATGCGTTTCCAATCCATCTAACAAATCACCATCAAACGGAAATACTTTCCCGCATTTCCTACATATTAAATGATGATGACTGTGTTTCATCTCACCTTCGAACAAATGCCCGATCTCATAACGCACACAACCATCATCCAGATTAATGCGGTCTATCAACTGCATCTCATATAAAAGTTGTAATGTACGATATACAGTAGCCAATCCAATCTCCGGATACTGCTGTTGTATCTGTGCATACAGCTCTTCTGCTGCCATGTGATTACCGCTGCTTTTTGCAAGCGTGGACAATACAAGCAGACGCTGCTGTGTAATCTTCAAGCCCCGTTCTTTTAACTTTGCCCGAAGTAGTTTCTCCACCTTTTCCTGTTCCATCGTCTACTCCAATTCCTGTGTAGTAAATCTATCGCAACTATCCTTTATCGGATATTTACAATGTAATGTCAACATCTTCCAACAGTTCTTCAAACACCTTCGAAACTGCTGTCAATTCATTATCATCTTCTACGATATCATACAGATTGTCCTGTTCATTTCCTGACTCTGTCTCTTTCAAAATCAGACATTCTGCATCATCGCTTTCATTATCAGCTACGAGTAAGTATGTAGCACCATTTAACTTTGTTTGCTCCAAAACGAAAAAGTCAACTGTTTCGTTTGTATCTTCAAATGTAAATGTAATCTTCTCCATAGGTCTCCCCTTTATTTTGAAATCTGCAGCGAATCCAGATATCCCTGTAATATAAATACTGCTGCAATCTTATCAATATACTTTTTCCGATCCTCTCGTCTTACTTTACTTTCAATCAATGTACGCTCCGCAGCAACCGTCGTCAGGCGTTCATCCCACATGATTACTTCAAGTCCGGTTCTTCGTTCTAACATTGCTTTAAATTCCAGTGACTTCTCTGCTCTCTCTCCCACATCATTGTTCATATGTTTTGGAAAGCCGAGCACGATCTTTTCTACTTCATATTCACGAATCAGTTCTTCGATGCGTGCACATGTGCGACGCAGCTTGTTTTCTTCTTTTCGTTCTATTGTCTCTATACCCTGAGCCGTCAGACCAAGTGCGTCACTAATTGCAACCCCAACTGTCTTCGTGCCATAATCCAATCCCATAATTCTCATAATTTAATTATTCCCATGAATTATTCTGAATATACGACTTCAATAACTCTTCTACCAGTTCATCTCTCTCCACTTTCATCACAAGACTTCTTGCTCCATTGTAACTTGTAATATAAGTTGGATCTCCGGACATAATATATCCAACAATCTGGTTTACCGGATTATATCCTTTTTCTTTCAACGCTTTGAAAACGATCTCTAAGATATCTTTTGCAGAAATCTGCGGACCTGGTTCAACCTGAAAGAATTGTGTATTACTCAAATCACTCATGTTTTTTTCCACCTTTCTCTTTTTATGTCTAACATTGTATTGTTTTCATTACCGGTCATTATTTTTATAACCCATAATAAATTTACATCTCGCATCTGTCCCAGACAGCCACAAAACATCCTCCGGCAAAACAAAGTTGCCAGATTCCCTACTTATCATTCTAATATAATCCCGTTTAAAATTCAATGGATAATTTGAGAATGGTCATCTATTCGCACCTTGACAATCTGATTCTGTAAATTTTCATCTGATTCCAATGCAACTTTTATATATTCTTTTGTGTGCCCGACTTGTACTTCTTTTCCGTTGATCTGTGCTGGTTCTTCCACAAGGATTTCTACATCTTTTCCAACCATTTCTTTCTCGTATGCTTCCTGTTTTTTTGCTCCCAGCTCAATCAATTGTGCACTTCTTTCTGCCTTTATCTGTTCCGGCACCTGATTTTCCATCACAGCTGCCCTTGTTCCTTCTCGTTTAGAATATTTAAAAATATGTGTTTCATAGAAGTTTACTTTGTCGACAAATGCTTTTGATTCTTCAAACTCTTCTTCTGTCTCTCCCGGAAATCCTACAATTACATCCGTTGTCAACGCCGGGTGGTCAAAATATTTTCGCAAAAGCTCACACTTTTCATAATACTCACCCGTTGTATAGCGGCGATTCATACGTTTCAAAGTTGCATCACACCCGCTCTGTAAAGATAAATGGAAATGTGGACACATCTTCGGAAGTCCTGCTATTGTTTTAGCAAATTCTTCTGTGATGATCCTTGGTTCCAGAGATCCCAGACGAATACGTTCAATACCCGGAATTTCATGAACTGCCAGAATCAATGTCAGTAAATCTGTTTTCTTTCTCGCTTCCTGTTCTTCAAAATCAACTCCATAAGAACTCAGATGAATTCCTGTAAGAACAACTTCCTTATAACCATTTCCAGATAATGTTGTTACTTCCTGTACTACATCTTCCAGAGAACGACTGCGCACACGGCCTCTTGCAAACGGAATAATACAATATGAACAGAACTGATTGCATCCATCCTGTACTTTGATGTAAGCTCTTGTATGTTCTCCGGTGCGAGACAGATTTAAGTTTTCATATTCATTTGTATGATTAATATCAATTACTTCCTCTGTTTTACATTTTGATTCATATTCATCTAAAATCTGAATCAAATCTTGTTTTTTATTATTTCCAATTACAATATCAATACAGGAATCTAATTCATGATGCTCATTTTCCTGTGCCTGCACATAACATCCGGCCGCAACTACAATTGCATCCGGATTCATTTTTCTCGCACGATGCAACATCTGTCTGGATTTTCTGTCTGCAATATTCGTCACTGTACATGTATTAATAATATAAATGTCTGCGCCTTCTTTAAACGGAACAATTTCATACCCCTCTTTTTCCAGCATTTCCTGCATGGCTTCTGTCTCATACGCATTCACCTTGCATCCCAAATTATGCAACGCTACTTTTTTCATTAATTTTTCTCCTTCTATCGTTCTTTTTTCTATCAGTTTCTTGACTTTTATATTCCTATCTCGTAGAATAAGCTAAGAGGGAAAACCTCGTACTTTTTCGTATATCAAGGAGGGATTATAACATGAAAACTGTACAGATTTCTTTAAACTCAATTGACAAAGTAAAGTCTTTCGTAAATGAAATCACAAAATACGATAACGACTTTGATCTTGTATCTGGAAGATATGTAATTGATGCTAAATCTATTATGGGTATCTTCAGCCTGGATCTTTCAAAACCAATCGACCTGAACATTCATGCCGATGGCGAATTGGATGATATCCTTGCTGCTCTTGAGCCATACATCATCAAATAAGTAATCGACTTACATTTGTCAAGTAGTAAGGCTGTCTTTTACGACAGCCTTTTTGTTTTGATTATTTGTTACTGTTCACAGTACCTGTGACCAGCAACGATTATTTTACTTTAATCACTTCTACTGTATCAATTGCTTTCTGTACTAATTCATCAATACCTTCTGCCAGATTCAATTCTGATTTTTCAATCTTCTCCAAAATTGGTTTTGTAACCGGATGTTTTGCCACGAAAATTGTACAGCAATCTTCGAATGGCAGTATTGAAGTCTCATATGTGTTGATTTTTTCTGAAATTTCTACGATATCACGTTTATCAAAGCCAATCAGCGGACGATAAACCGGCAATGTGCAAACCGCATTTGTCACATTCAGACTCTGCATTGTCTGACTTGCAACCTGTCCAATACTCTCTCCTGTGATCATGCCAAGACAACCGTCCTGTTTTGCAAAATGTTCTGCAATCTTCATCATATAACGACGCATAATGATCGTGAGTTCTTCGTGTGGACACTTCTCATAAATATACAACTGAATATCTGTGAAGTTTACAACATTCAATTTGATCGGTCCTGAATATTTTGATACAAGACGTGCAAGATCTACAACCTTTTCTTTTGCACGTTCGCTTGTATACGGTGGCGCATGAAAATATGTTGCTTCCAAGGAAACTCCTCGTTTTGCGATCATATATCCCGCAACCGGGCTGTCAATTCCGCCTGACAGAAGTAACATCGCACTTCCGTTTGTCCCAACCGGCATTCCACCCGGTCCCGGAATAATCTCTGAATAAAGATAAATCTCTTCACGGACTTCTACATTCAACATAATATCCGGATGATGTACATCTACCTTCATCTCAGGAAATGCATCTAAAATCACTTCACCTAACTGACAGTTAATCTGCATAGACTGAAGAGGATAGCTCTTTTTACTTCTTCTCGCCTCTACTTTAAAAGTCTTATTCTTATCCGGATACATCTCATCCATATAAGCAACCACTTCTTTTTTCAGTTCTTCAAAGCCTTTATCCTCCAGACGGACAACCGGACAAATTCCAACAATTCCAAATACTCTTGCAAGACTTTCTACAGTCTCTTCATAATCATACTCTCCATCACAATCCACATATACTCTTCCATAAGATTTGTGAACATAAAATTCTCCATCTACATCTTTCAATGCAAATCGAATCTGACGAACCAATGCGTCCTCAAATATATAACGGTTTTTTCCTTTAATTCCAATCTCACCGTATTTGATCAAAAATGAATGAAATTTCATATCTTTCTCCTTTTTAGTGTCTTGTATATCTCCTTAACATCGGTACACAATTATATAGTGTTTCCAACGTATAGTCAATTTCTTCTTTTGTTGTAAATTCTGACATACTGAAACGCAATGTCGAATCCAGGTACTCCTGTGAAGTTCCAATTCCTCTTAATACTCCACTGATCGCAGGATGATTTGATGCACACGCAGAACCTGAAGACACGTATATACCTTTATCTTCCAAAGTATGCAGCAACACTTCACTTCTAACCCCTGCAATGCCAACGCTTATAATATGAGGTGCACTATTTTCATCAGTCAGACCATGCACCGTTGCGTGTTCTATTTTCGATATTCCTTCTATAAAATGAGCTTTCAGTTCCCTCATCAGTGAAACTTTCATGTTCAGATCTTGATATATCATCTTTGCCGCAAGTCCAAGTCCTGCAATTCCCGGAACATTTTCTGTACCGGAACGAATATTCTTCTGCTGCTCTCCTCCGAAAATAATCGGCTTAATCTTTACTTTCTCATTTATATATAAAAATCCTGTTCCTTTTGGTCCATGGATTTTATGTCCACTTGCTGAAAGCATATCAATCCCAACTCGTTTCGGATAAATATGGTACTTTCCAAATCCCTGCACTGCATCAGAATGGAAGAGAATTCTTGGATTGAAGTTTTTTACGATTTTTACAGCTTCTTCAATCGGTTGGACAGAACCCACCTCGTTATTAACATACATGATGGATACTAAAATCGTATCTTGGCACAGTGCCTCTTTTAATGCTTCTAAACGAACACGTCCATTCTCATCTACCGGTAAATATGTCACCCGAAATCCTTCCTCTTCTTCCAGATAATGCATTGTATTTAAAATAGCTGGATGTTCGATTGAAGATGTGATCAAATGATTCCCCCTGCGTCGATTTGCCCGTGCTGCTCCGATCAAAGCCAGGTTATCGCTTTCTGTACCTCCTGATGTAAAAAAGATTTCCTTCGCATTTACTTTTAATAGCTTTGCTAAAATTTCTTTTGCATCTTTCACATAATGCTCCGCCTCTACGCCTTTACGATGCATCGAAGACGGATTACCATAATCCTGACACATTACTTTATATACAATATTTCCAACTTCCGGATATGCTCTTGTTGTCGCCGAATTATCTAAATAAACTTCCATGTTACCTTTCCTTCTCTGTCTTGTTCAGATTTTTCACTGTTGCTCTGAACGTTTCTTACTATAAATTATGAATCTCACATTCTAAGTGATACATCAGAATTGATAAAATTGTCAACCCTGCCGTCTCTGTCCTCAATATTCTTTTTCCCAACGAAACCGGTATAATCTCCTGTTCCATCGCCTGTTCAATCTCCGCCTCTTCAAATCCGCCTTCCGGTCCGATAAAAACCCCAATACTTTCACCCGGCTTAATCTGATCTACAGCTGATTTCATCGTCCCCATTCCTTCTGCTTTCTCATAAGGAATCAGACGGACATCTAGCTTTTGCAAATTCTAATGCCTCTGCAAATGTCATAACGTCGTGAACTTCTGGAATTCTGTTTCTTCCGGACTGTTTTGCCGCTCCTTCTGCGATTGCATTCCAGCGCGCAACCTTCTTGGCAGCTTTTTTCTCATCCAGTTTTACTACTGCACGCTTTGTCACAACCGGAACCACCTCATAAACACCAAGCTCCACAGCTTTCTGTATGATCAATTCCATCTTATCAGCTTTTGGCAGTCCTTGAAACAGATAAATTCTGGACGGAAGTTCTACATCATCCTGAATCTTATCACAGATATGTAGTCTTGCCGAGTCCTGCTCATACTCGTCCACTTCACATATATATCCGTTTGAACTTCCGTCACTGATTTCAACCGATTCTCCTGGTTTAATCCTCAACACATTTTTCATATGGTTCAGATCCGAACCCTCTATTGCAATCGTATCTCCACAGATTTGCGTTGGTTCAACAAAAAAATGATGCATTTTTGTCTCTCCTTTTAATTAGTTCTTTCGCGCTGTTACAGACACCCACTCACCCTGATATGTCACTTCCAGCACTTCCAGTCCTGCTTTTTTCACAGCTTCAACAACAGTCTCTTCTTTATCATCGATGATTCCGCTTGTGATATATATACCACCCTTTTTCAGCTGATTTACAATCACCGGTGTAAGAGCGACTAACACATCTGCAAGAATATTTGCCACAACGATATCATAGCATTCATATCCAACCTTATCCTGTACCGCTTTATCATCAATAATATTTCCGATCATAACTTCATACTGGTCCTTTGAAATACCATTCACTTCCATATTTTCATATGTTGCATCGATTGCACAAGGATCAAGGTCTGTTCCTACGGAATGTTTCGCTCCAAATTTAAGTGCCAGCATTCCAAGGATTCCACTTCCGCATCCAACATCAAGAATTTCTGTATCCGAAGTCACATGTTTACGGATCTGGCGAATGCATAACTGTGTTGTCTCATGCATTCCTGTTCCAAATGCTGTTCCCGGATCAATATGGATCACCATCTTATCCTCATCTTCCGGTTTTACATCTTCCCATGACGGAATGATTAAAATATCATCTACATAAAACTGATGGAAATATTGTTTCCAATTATTTACCCAATCCACATCCTCTGTCTCGGATTCTTCAATAGAACATTCTCCAAGATCCATAAATTCTGACATTTCTTCCAGTTCCTGACGGACATTTTTCAAAATACTTTCTGTATCCGCATCTTCTTCTAAATAAAAGCTTAAATATGCAATTCCGTCATCAGCCTCTGTTTCCGGCAAAATATCCACAAACATCTGCTCCTTATCTGCCGCTGTCAAAGGAATCTTATCTTCAATCTGAACTCCTTCAACCCCCAAATCTGCCAGCATACTGCTCACGATATCTTCTGCCTGTGTAGTTGTCTTTAAGCGAAAACTTTTCCACTTCATGTTCAATCTTCCTTTCTTTTTGCATCTTATAATAAATCCAAATCATCCAGTGTTCCGCGTCCTGTTACCGTCCGTTTTCTATTCGGATTACCCAACTGATAATCCAAATCTTTTAACGGATCATTCTTAGTTGTCTTATTTTCATGCTGTATATATGGTACTTTCTCATTTCGCACTTCGCCACTCTTACCGCCCGTCTTTCTACAAAGATAAATCTCACCGATCTCCATCGATTTATCCAATGCCTTACACATATCATACACGGTCAAAAGTGCAACACTGACCCCTGTCAGTGCTTCCATCTCTACGCCTGTCTTTCCTGTCACTTTCACTGTACAATAGCAGTAGATTGTACAACTTTCTTCATCCATATCAAACGTCACTCTGCAATTCGTGATTGGAAGAATATGACACATCGGAATCAGCTCAGCTGTTCTCTTAGCTCCCATAATCCCGGCTGTTGTCGCCACTCCCAGGACATCTCCTTTTCCAACTGTTCCTGCTGCAATTGCTTCATATACTTTTCTGCTGACCATGATTTTTCCTGCGGCAGTTGCCTCACGAACAGTCTCGCCTTTATCTGTCACATCCACCATCAGTGCCTTGCCATTTTCATCAAAATGCGTTAACCCCGATTCCATACTATGATTTCTCCTTTTGTAAATACATCATTACCTTGCATTATAATATGGAAACACCCTTTTGTGAAACCCTTTTTTCACATTTCTATTTAAAAAACAATTATATCGTTATTCTTTCACCCTATGATAACAATATAACATAGAAGAAAGAGACCCGTCACTTAAGGTCTCTTTCCATCTTTTCATTCGATTTATGATGCTTGTTCTGTTGTATTTTCAAACTGTGAGTTATACAAATCTGCATAGAATCCATTTTTTGCAAGCAGCTCTTCGTGATTTCCCTGTTCTACAATATCTCCATCTTTCATAACCAGGATCACATCTGCGTCACGTATAGTAGAAAGTCTATGTGCGATCACAAAACTTGTTCTTCCCTTCATAAGCGTATCCATCGCTTTTTGGATTTGAATTTCTGTTCTTGTATCTACAGAACTTGTAGCCTCATCCAGGATTAATATTTTAGGATCTGCAAGAATTGCTCTCGCAATTGTAAGAAGCTGTTTCTGTCCCTGTGACACATTACTTGCTTCTTCGTTTAATTCCATATCGTATCCACCCGGCAATGTCTGTACAAATCGATGTACTCTTGCCGCCTTTGCAGCTTCAATCACTTCTTCATCTGTCGCATCCAGCTTTCCATATTTAATGTTATCCTTTATACTTCCATGGAACAACCATGTATCCTGAAGTACCATTCCAAACATCTGTCTTAATTCACTTCTGTTAAAATCCTTAACATTGTGTCCATCAATCAAAATTGCCCCGCCATTCACGTCATAGAAACGCATCAAAAGCTTGATCATTGTTGTTTTTCCTGCACCAGTCGGTCCAACAATCGCAATTTTCTGTCCTTCTTTTACATCAACAGAAAAATCATTGATAATAATCTTATCCTCATTGTATCCAAAATGCACATGCTCAAATGTAACATTTCCTTCTAGCCCTTCTACTGATACCGGATTTGGAACTGTCTGATCTTCTTCCTCTTCTTCAAGAAATTCAAAGACACGTTCTGAAGCTGCTGCTGTGGACTGTAGCATATTTGCAACCTGTGCAAGCTGCTGGATTGGCTGAGTAAAGTTTCTTACATACTGGATAAATGACTGTATATCTCCAACTTCAATCGTCTTCTTAGCAGCTAAAACGCCTCCGAGTATAACTACCCCTACATATCCTAAATTTCCCACAAACTGCATGATCGGCATCATCATTCCGGAAAAGAACTGTGATTTCCATGCTGAATCATATAATTTATCATTCGTCTTCTCAAACTCTTCGATCACATCTTTTTCCTTATTAAAGGCTTTCACGATATTATGCCCAGAATAAACTTCCTCCACCTGACCATTTACATTTCCCAAATATTCCTGCTGTCCTTTGAAATATTTCTGTGAATGTTTCATTACAAATGAAATCATGCCAAGTGAAACAGGAAGGATTAAGAGTGCAACCAGTGTCATAAGAGGACTGATTGACAACATCATCACAAGTACACCGATGATCGTTGTTGTCGAAGTTATGATCTGTGTTGCACTCTGATTCAAACTCTGTCCCAGAGTGTCCACATCATTCGTAACCCTTGAAAGCACTTCACCATGTGTTCTCGTATCAAAGTAATTCATTGGCATACGATTGATTTTCTGTGAAATTTCTTTTCTCAATCGGTATGTTGTTTTTTGTGAAACTCCCGTCATCAAGAAACCCTGTACCAATGAGCACAATGCACTTGTTACATACAACGCCAATGCTGTCAGCAAAATAGTTGCAATCTTTTCAAAATCCATTCCGCTTCCGCCGGAAACTTTGCTTACCAGTCCATTAAAAATCTCTGTTGTTGCTTTACCAAGTATTTTCGGTCCGATGATATTAAAGACAGTTCCTCCAATGGCAAAGATTACAACGAACAGCATCTGAATCTTAAATGCACTCATGTATTTAATTAATTTTCCCATGGTACCTTTGAAATCTTTTGCCTTTTCTCCACCCATACGTCCATGACCCATCGGCCCACGTCTTGGTCCTCGATTTTCACTCATTACTGTTCTCCTCCTTTCCCATTTTCTTCTAATCCCGCCTTTAATTCTGCTTCTGATAACTGAGAAGCTGCAATCTGCTGATATACCTCACAATTTTTCAGCAACTCCTGATGAGTACCGACTCCGGCAATCTTTCCATCGTCCAGAACAATAATCTGTTCCGCATGCAAAATTGTACTAATACGCTGTGCTACGATTAACACAGTACTGTCTGATGTTTTTTCCTTCAATGCCTTACGAAGTGCTACATCTGTCTTATAATCCAGTGCTGAAAAACTGTCATCAAAAATAAAGAGTTTTGGATGTTTTGCAATCGCACGTGCTATAGATAGACGCTGCTTTTGTCCTCCTGATACATTTCCACCGCCCTGTGAAATTGTACTGTCATATTTTTTGGATTTTGTATCGATAAATTCTGTTGCCTGTGCAATCTTGGCTGCCTCTTCCATATCCTGTTCATTTCCGTCCGGATTGCCAAACATAATATTCGAACCAATCGTTCCTGAGAACAGAACACCTTTCTGTGGAACATACCCCAGTTTACTTCTCAGCTCCTGCTGTGTTATTTCTCGGATATCAATACCATCCAATGTAATAGAACCTTCTGTCACATCATAGAAACGAGGAATCAAATTCACTAATGTAGATTTTCCGCTTCCGGTACTTCCGATAATGGCCGTTGTCTGTCCCGGATGTGCCGTAAAGTCAATATCTTCAAGAACATCTTTATCTGCACCAGGATATTTAAAAGATACATGATTGAATTTCAAAACGCCTTCTGTTTTCTTTGGCAAATTTTTCGGTTGCTCTGGATCTTTGATGATCGTCTTGCTTGTCAACACTTCATCTACACGCTCTGCTGCAACAGCTGCTCTAGGTAACATAACAGAAATCATACACAGCATTAAAAATCCCATGATAATCTGCATTGTATACTGAATAAATGCCATCATATCACCGACCTGCATCTGGCCGTCATTTATGCCATGCGCTCCCGTCCATACGATTAATACAGAAATCGCATTCATAACTACCATCATAACCGGCATCATAAATGTCATAGCACGGTTTACAAAAAGATTGGTTTTTGTCAAATCTCTATTCGCTTTATCGAATCTTTCTTCTTCATGTTTTTCTGTACTAAATGCACGGATAACTGATAAACCAGTTAAGATTTCACGTGTTACAAGATTCAGTTTATCAACCAATTGCTGCATGATCTTAAATTTTGGCATTGCAACAATAAACAATACAGAAACTACCAGTACGATTAAAATCGCCGCCAATGCAATGATCCATGACATAGATACATTTGTTTGGAATACTTTATAAATGCCGCCGATTGCGATAAGCGGAGCATATAATACAATACGAAGAAGCATAACGATCAACATCTGTATCTGCTGAATATCATTGGTACTTCTTGTGATCAATGAAGCTGTTGAAAACTGATCAAATTCATTATTGGAAAATCCAACAACTTTTCTAAACACTTTGCCACGAAGGTCGCGTCCTGTTGATGCACCCACGCGTGATGCCAGCAGTCCGACCAGAACACTTGCCAACATTCCGAGTAATGCAAGTGCAAGCATCTTTCCTCCTGTTACAAACAAATAGTGGAATTGTATCTGATTCATATCCATACCAAGATCTTCATATGCCGTTTTGATATAGCTGATTCCGGCCTGTTCTATGATTGTATCCGGCATATCATCCATCTGGTCTTTCATCTTATCAGTCATCTGTGAAAGTTGCTCTTGTGGCAGCATTTTCAAAATATCAAATACTGTTGCATCTTTTGGAAGCATCTCGGCCGGAATGTTTGCACGCAACTGCTCTTCAATCTTAGCTGTTGTATCACTTCCTTGTTCAAATCCGGCTGTCATCATCATCGGAACAGATAAAATCTCTTCTAATTCTTCTGTTTTCTCTTCGTTATCCTGAATGTTTTTCTTCAATACATATGCTGTTTGATTATAAGTATTCTCATCTTTTTCATATGCATCCAGCACTGTCTGCCTGTCATCTGCCTGTACAAACAACAATACTTTCTCCATCTCTTCTTCTGAAATTGCTTCCGGTATCTTGTCATCGACACCTGCCTGCTGAATTCCAACATTTACGATATCTGACGTATAACTTGGCAGAGATAAGTCGCAATATACCTGAACCAAAAGTACAAGCAATATAACAAATGCCATCTTCCAGTACGTTTTCAGATATTTGAATAATTTACCCATAGTACAAATCCTTTCTTCCTTCTGTTTTAATTGTTTTTCTGGTCGGTTGTACGTTCCGTATGCTGTTTTAAATTATCCAGCATTTGGAGTAAAAATCTTCTAAGCAGGATTTTTTCTTCTATGCTAAACCCCGAAACTAACATCTCTTCCATCTTATTAATTACACCCCAAACCTGTTCAAGACAATTCTCTGACTTTTCTGTCAAATATAATCTCATAATTCGTTGATCCTGTTCGTCAGGCCGGCGCTCGATCAAGCCCTGCTTTTCCATCTTCTTAATTCCCGATGTGATCGTCGGTGGTGTCAGTTTCATCTTTTTAGCTAATTCCCTTTGTGACATACCACTATTTTGATGTAATGAGAAAAACATCGCTGCCTGCCATGGTTTTAATTCATATTGTTTTAATGACTGACTGGCACAGTTCATCTCCATATGCATAATCTGATTCATAATATTGATGATTGACATTTCTTTTTCATCATTCACTTATATCACCCCTCTTTTCTTCATCAGTAATTAGTTAGATGTCTAACGGTTATTTTAGGAGCATTGATTATATTTGTCAAGAAATCCTGTTATATTTTCACAGTTTTTTAATATTTTTCTCTAATTTTCCGTTTGATATCGAACAATTTCTTTCTCAGACACTACAACATCCATCCTCAAGTCATGCCCTTCTGTCGGTATCTCCGACAGAAGTATTTTCTCTGCATAAGATTACTCTACGCGCATCTGTCTGACTAAGATATCTGTCATAAAATCCCCCACCATATCCGAGCCTGTCACCTTTTTTAGTACATGTGACACATGGTACAAATGCCAAATCAATCTTCTGTGGCGGTATCTCTTTGCAGTAACCTTTTGGCTCCATAATGTCATAAGCACCTTCTTCCAAATCATCCAGGCTTGTAATCGCATAAACTTTCATAACACCTTTTGAAATACACTTTGGAACACCAAGCCTCCTGCCTGATTTTAATATTTCCTGTAACATCGGCGTTGTATTGATTTCATCTTTCGTTCCCACATAACAAAAGACTACCTTTGCATTCTCATATTCAGAAAGCGTTAATGCATGTTTGCGAATCTTCTCATCTGCTGACTTACAATATGCTATTGAAAGTTCTGAAATTTTCTTTTTTATCTGTTTCCGTAACTCTTGTTTTTCTCTTTTTAAATCTGTTTTCATTTCTATAATAATCCTGCAAATAATCTCATAAACAATTGGCCCAGACGCAAATAAGCACTATTCCCTGAACTATATTTTTCTGTCACTTCACAGCATTCTTTCATGGTTGCCTCTAAATCTTCTCTAATTAAAGTAACCGCGCTACAATCTGCCATAAAGCATCCATTTTCAAAATGATGATAAAGGCTTCTATAATCCAGATTTATTGTTCCACACGTAGCCATACAATCATCTGCTACACTCATTTTTGCATGGCAAAATCCGGGAGTCCATTCAAAAATACGCACTCCATCTTTTACCAGCCCGTGATAAAATGAACGTGTAACACTATAAATTAATTTCTTATCCGGAATTCCCGGTGTAATTATCCTTACATCAACCCCACGTTTCGCAGCCAGACACATTGCATGCATCATCTCATCTGTAATAATCAGATACGGCGTCATAAACCAACAATATTTTTCTGCTTTATTTATCATGCTGATGTAAACTTCTTCGCCCACCTGCTCATCATCCATCGGACTGTCCGCATAAGGCTGGATAAACCCACTTTGTTCTGCATGATACTCATATGGTAATAAATATTTTTCAAAATTCGTATCATTTTTATCTTTATCATTGACTGCATTCCACATTTCTAAAAATGTTATCGTCAATGACCGGACTGCGTCTCCCTCTAAACGAATCCCCGTATCCTTCCACTGTCCGTATGGATGTGTAAAATTGAAGTACTCATTTGCAAGATTATAGCCACCGGTAAATCCGATTTTCCCATCTATAACCGTAATTTTACGATGATCTCGATTATTTAGAAATACATTCAGACCCGGCATAAATGGATTGAATACGCGGCACTGAATCCCTACATTCTCAAGCTTCTTTATAAAATCTGTATTAATGAATCCAATCGACCCCATGTCATCATAAAAAATGCGAACTTCTACTCCTGCTTGTACTCGTTCTTCCAAAACCTTTTGAATCATATACCACGCTTGTGCATCCTCAATCGCATGGTATTCCATAAAAATAAAACTTTCTGCTTTTGACAATTCTTCAAGCTGGGCTTCCAGTCCTTTTACCGCTTCACTGTAATATGTTACATCCGTATTCTGATATACCGGATAATTTGCATTTTTCTTTATATAGTAAGCAATATTGCCGGCTTTTGGATTTTTCTCGTTTAGCCTTCCTAAAATTTCTTGATTTTCCGGAAGTAACGGCAAAATAGTATCATCAATTTCTTTGTATCGTATTCTCATTCTACGAGTTCCACCGTTTAATCCAATCATCAAGTACAAACCAACTCCCATTATCGGAAATATAAGTATCAAAATTATCCATGGCATTTTCATAGACGAAGTTTTGTTGGATGCATAAAGTCCCAAAACCAAACCGCCCGCCAGAATCCTTGTCAGCAAATTGACAAATTCTGCGTATCTATTCAATTTGGTGAGCATAACTATAACAAAAAGAACTTCCAGCAAAATACAAAACCCAGAAAAACATAATCGCTTTACACCGTTTTTGGTTTTCGCTCTGCCTTCTAGTGTATCCTGTTTCATTTAACTCATCTCCTTTTATTCATCTGCCTGCGGGCGTTTTATTGTACGGACATTAATCCCATTCAATTCTATATGGTCATCAACAGGAATCACAATGCATTGTCTTCCATCAATTATCCTTGTTTCAATCAAATCAGCTCTGTCCGGGTTTACTTTTATAACCACGTCAGGTGTCTCAATATTGAATTTTCTTGTCTCTGCAATATTTTCTGCGATAAGTGTTGATTTTTCGCCCGCTGCAGCTTCAAATGTCTGTTCAAATACCTCCATCTGTTCTGCTGATACGCCACTATTCTCAAAGATTTTCTTCACATCTGTTTTATCTAAGGATACTGGTTCCGGCTCATCTTTATGTTCTTCAATAATTTCATTCAAAGTTTCATGAATATTTCTTACCGTTTCATAATCACCATCTTCGCCGAGCGTATCCTCAATAATCATCTGGAATGTCTCTTTCTGTGAGTCCGCCGACATCGGCATCTTCGCTCCCAGCACCTGATTGATCAACTCCGGCTGAAGGTCCTGCGATTTCTTTGTATAATACAATACCCCATGGATATCTGTACTTCGATCTGTAAATGCAGGGAACAAAAATCCTTTATCAGGCTTATCTACAATCCAGTCACGTATACGGTCTTCAATCCTGTTATCCTCGGCATTATAACACAATCCGGCTTTTGATAATGACACTGGACAGATACTGCATATAAGATATTCAAATACCTCATCCGATGCATCATACATTTCTAATTCATCTGTTCCTTTTCCCGGAATATCATACATTGCATGGATCAAAATAATATAATAGTTTTCTTCATACTCATAGTTCTCGATTATTTTATCGTAAAACTCTTCCAAAAGCATATCATCTTCTAATTTACTGTTTTTTAATTTCAATAAAAATTCCTGCGTTCCTCCCGGCATCTCCTGTTCCAAAGGAAATTCCATATTCAACAGGTTCTTCCCCAGACTCCCTGATAATGTTTTCTTAAAAATATCAAAATACTTAAATGCTTCTTCTTCCGGCAAAGAAAGAAATGCTTCTTTCGATTCTAAACGTTTTGTCTTTTCATGGTCTACATAGCATCCGCAAATACGCGTAATCGCACAGTTTGCGGGTGTAAATTGTTTTCTAATTTCCAGTACTTCTTTTTTATTCATTTCTCTTTCCTCTCTTATACTTATTGTCGTTACATTATTATACAACGGAGAGTAACGTTTGTGGAAGTAACATTTGGGGACGTGGACCATTTGGGGACGGGGTTTAGTGGCTTTTTTGCTCGC
>QUJA01000069.1 GCA_003480425.1 Firmicutes bacterium AM31-12AC | reverse complement strand
ACATGTTCGTTCAAATTCATTAACACAAAAATTTACGCTCTAAGTGTCTCCAACGCTCACTCCATATTCGCTCGAATTTCTTATATCAATTTTTTTGTAAGTAATGTATCGGCTTAAGTTGTGAAGTGAATAGCAACAAAGGGTGTTGAGCGACGATATCTGCGATAGTGGATTTTAGGGGATTGAAGATGCAAAATTTTGATGGGGAGCATCTTCACGTTATCGAAAACGTGGGATGTAGATGCAAGATTTGCGAAGGAAGTATCTTTAAATCCCAGAAAAGACAAGATGTAGATGCAATTGTACATGACAGGCAGGCTGAAAAGCATCTGCAAGCTCAAAGAAAAGCAAATTGCAGATTACCTCGGTCTAAAAAATAGCATCTGCAACAGCGAATATCAAGCCTTGCAGATACAACGGTTGCCACAAAGATATCTACAACACTCAATAAGCGAGATGTGTAGATACATGAGGTGCCAGCGCCTGTCCAGTAAAGCGCTGCTTTTTAATTCATTAGATTTGCGATAACGTACTGAGAAAAATATTGGATATGAATTTCTGTGAATACAAAGGAAGCGATTGGAAATACTAAAAGGCCAGAATTTTACGTTAGAGCTTAGAAACTTGCTGTTTGAGGGCACAGCCCGAGTTGCTGGTTTCTAAGCTCTGTTTTTAGTAATAATTCTGACCTTTATATATTTCCCGCTGACGGAGTCTGAATAGAAATTCATATCCAATATTTTTCTCAGGGACGCTTATCCAACTTAATGAACGAAACAGCAAGTGGATTTGTTTGCATTAGCCCTTGGTTGACAATTGCCTACTAAAACGATATGATAAACAGAGAATACAGTTTATAAAGAAAATGAGGATAGAAGCAATGTTAAATCAATTTTCAAGGACAGAATTATTATTAGGAAAAGAAGCAATGGAGCGTCTTGCAGGAGCACGGGTGGCAGTGTTTGGAATCGGCGGGGTCGGCGGCTATGTGTGTGAAGCATTGGTTCGTTCCGGGGTGGGTTCTTTTGATCTGATTGACGATGACAAGGTTTGTTTGACAAATTTAAACAGACAGATTATCGCGACAAGAAAGACCGTCGGAAAATATAAAGTAGATGTGATGAAAGAACGTATTTTGGATATTAATCCGGATGCGAAAGTGGAAGTTCATAAGTGTTTCTTCTTGCCGGAGAATGCAGACGAATTTCATTTTGAAGACTATGATTATATTGTAGATGCGGTAGATACAGTGACAGCTAAAATCGAGTTGATTATGAAAGCAAAAGAAGTCGGAACACCGATTATCAGCAGTATGGGTGCGGGAAATAAATTAGATGCCAGTCGTTTTAAGGTAACAGATATTTATAAGACAAGCGGATGCCCGTTGGCAAAGGTTATGCGTCGCGAGTTGAAAAAGCGTGGTGTAAAGAAGTTAAAAGTTGTTTATTCAGATGAACTTCCAATTAAGCCGAAAGATGATATGGCAAGTAGTTGTCGTACAAACTGCATATGTCCTCCGGGAGCTGAACACAAGTGTACAGAGCGACGTGCAATTCCGGGAAGTACGGCTTTTGTGCCATCGGTAGCAGGTTTGATCATTGCAGGTGAGATTGTAAAAGACCTATCTGGAATACAGTAAAAGATAGGACTATACCAAACAAGGTTCAGGGGGAATTCTTATGGAACAAAAGAAAAAGCAAAATCATAAGTTGTATGGTGGATTTCAATATGCGTTCGCAGGAATTGTAACTGGGTTGAAGCAGGAACAGAATATGAAGATGCATGCAGTAATGACAGTTTTGGTTGTGATCGCTGGATTTTTCTTTCACATTTCTATGACAGAATGGTGTATCTGTCTGTTGATTTGTGGTCTTATTATGGCATTGGAGTTGGTGAATACAGCAGTGGAAGCGGTTGTGGATCTTGTGACTGAGGAGAGAAAACCACTGGCAAAGATCGCAAAAGATACGGCAGCAGGAGCTGTATTTATTCTGGCTATTTTTTCAGCAGTGATAGGATGCATTATTTTTCTGCCGAAAGTGATAGCATGGATATAGTTTTTTATTACATAGGAGATTTTATTTCCTATGTAATAAAAATCTTCCGGCAGGATGCACACTGCGGCGTACAAAACAGATGCCGCAAGCGATCGCCGCAGGTGTCAGAATGTGCAAAGCACATTCTTTTTTGAGGAGCATCGAAAGATGCTCCTTTATCTATGTAAAGGACAAATAAATTTACTTATAGAAAATTTCTATAAATAGAAAGAATTTATCATAAATAGCGATTGGTGAAGAAAAAAAGAAGATGATAATATAAAAATATGAAAAAGATTTAGAGACGCTTAAAAAATTTAGTAATTAGATTGTCAGCATTTCGTTTACTTTTTGAAAGATATACGAAAACAAGACAATATGATAGCAGAAAGGGAAAAAATGTCGAAAGAAGATACAAGTAAAATGAGAGGATTGAGCCGTCAGCAGTTGAAGGAGTTGGAGGCAAAGGAAAAAACAAAATTACAGAAGTTACTTGACTGGATTGTTATACTGTTGCCTATTGTATGCGGAATGGTGGCAATATTTGAATATAAATTTGTTCCAGATGGCAGTAGGAATAAAAATCCGAATACCTATCTCGGAGCCTTGATTTTGTTTATTGCAGCGTATATCATTTATTTCCTTATTGCTGTGGGAAAGAAATCAAGAGGGAGTGTTCCTTTTTATGAAAAATTGAGATATCGTGCACCTCTGTTTTCAGCATTATTTTTGTTGCTGTCAGGATACGATTATCTGACATTGAAAACGGGAATTTTAACACAACCATTTATTCCTTGTATGAATTCTATTTTAAACATTGCCTGGGAGGACCGCTCTTATTTGATAGAATGTACACTTCATACGTTGCGCTTGTTGCTTCTTGGATATTTTATTGGTGTTATAGCAGGACTCGTTACAGGAATTGCATGTGGTTATTTTGAAAAGGTGCGTTATTGGGTGAATCCGATTATTAAATTTCTTGGGCCGATTCCAACACCTACATGGATTCCGATTGTTATGATAGTTGCTGCATCTTTATTTAAAGGAGCTGTATTTATCATTGCATTAGGAGCATGGTTTGCGGTAACAGTTGCATCTATGACAGGAATTTCAAATGTGGATAAAAGTTATTTTGAGGCTGCCAGAACATTGGGGGCAACGGAAAGGCAACTTGTGTTCAGAGTTGCAATCCCATATGCAATGCCATCTATTTTGCAAGGGTGTACACAAGCTATGAGTTCTGCTTGTGTTGCAATTACTGTTGCAGAGATGATGGGAGTCAAGGCGGGGCTTGGCTGGTATATGAACTGGGCAAAATCATGGGCTGCGTATGATAAAATGTTTGCAGCATTGTTTGTAATCTGTATTATTTTTACGTTGGTCACAAAGGTACTAGATTTGATAAAACGCCGCCTGTTGAGATGGCAGAATGGAGTAGTAAAATAAATGGCAGATAAACAAGTTATTTTGAAACTGGAGAATGTCTCCAAAAGTTTTGCAAAAGTAGAAAATGATGAAGTTACACATGCTCTAAATGCAATTGATCTAACACTGTATGGGGGAGAATTTGTCAGTCTGGTCGGTCCGTCTGGTTGCGGAAAATCAACGATTCTAAGATTGATTGCAGGATTAATTGTACCAACAACCGGGCAGGTTTTGGTTAATGGAACCGCCGTTGAGAAACCTTCTCCAGAAAGAGGAATGGTTTTTCAGAAACCAACGTTGTTTCCATGGCTTACGGTCGAAAAAAATATTGCATTTAGTTTGAAGATGCAAGGTAAACTAAAAGGAAATGAGGATAAGGTGAAACAGATGCTGAAGGTAATCGGTCTGGAAGAATTTAAGGATGATTATCCAGATCAGTTATCCGGCGGAATGGCACAACGTGTGGCACTGGTTCGTTCGTTGATCAACGAACCGGATATTTTACTTTTAGATGAACCTTTGGGAGCATTGGATGCGTTTACGCGTATGAATATGCAGGATGAGATACTAAAAATGTGGTACCAAAATAAACAATTAGCAATTATGGTTACACATGATGTAGATGAAGCTGTATATATGGGAACAAGGGTGCTTGTAATGGATGCGAATCCGGGAAGGATTGTAGAAGATATCCAGATTGAGCAGGAATATCCAAGAAAACGTTCATCTGCAGCTTTTATCGAATATAGAAATCAGATTCTTGACAGATTACATTTTGGAGGGAATTCGTAAAAGACTAAGTGGTCCATTGTCATCAATGCAGGAGTTGGTGATTGGAATATATTTACAATAGCAAGGAGAAAAAGAAATGAAATTGAAAAATGTAAAACGAGTGATTGCAACAGCCATGGTTTCAGTAATGGCATTGTCAATGACAGCATGTGGAGGAAGTGGAGACAGCACTTCAAAAGGAGGAGATTCCAAACAGGAAGCAAGCACGGATAAAGTAGAACGTCCGGAAGCTGTTTCAGAAGAAGATTGGGAAGCAATGCAGAAAGAACCTGTTTTTGGTCAGGAATTGAATTATTTGTTTAATGGTGGAGCTTGTGTATCCGCAAAATATATGGCCGAAGTACAAGGATACTATGAAGAATATGGTATCAATGCGAAATATATGGAGGGTGAATCTGTAGTAAATACAGTTGGTACAGGACAGTGCTTATGGGGAACAGACCATATTGCAACAATGCTTGTTCCGATAACCAATGGTGTGAATATGTCATTTGTGTGTGGTGCACATGTAGGATGTAAATCTATTTATGTGCCGGAGGACAGTGATATTAATTCCGTTCAAGATTTAAAAGGAAAAACAATTGCAATTCATGATGGTATTGGTAATTCAGATCAGAATATCAGCTATCGTTTGTTAGATGAATATGGTATTGACCCTACAAGTGAAGTAGAATTTTTAGATATTGCGGATAATGCAGCAACAATAGAAGCTATGAAAAATGGAGAAGTAGATGCAAGTATTTTTTCTGATTATTTTGTGTTAGCAAATTTTAAAGATGATTTGAAAATGATCTGTTCAATTGGTTATAGTCCGGAATTTCAGGATGAGGCTTGCTGTGTAACTGCTATGAATAATGATTTTATTAAAGAAAATCCAGTTCATGCCAAATATGTTACAATGGCCATCAAACGTGCAGGTGAATATAATAGATTACATTCTGAAGAAGCAATTCAGAAAATGTATGATACAGATAAGATGACAGGTGAAAAAGAAAATCAGCAGGTATTCTGGGATAATTTACATTTTGGACTTTCTGATGCATTTACAGAAAATGCACTTCGAGAAATTGCAGAAGACTATATTCGCCTTGGCATTATTAAAGACAAAGATTTGACTGTAGATGATGTGATGGATATGGCCTGGACAGAGACCTGCTCGGATGAGGAGATGCCAGAAGGATATACAGTAGGAGATCCGGTAGAACCAGAGAATGCAATTGTTCCAATTCAGCAGAAAGAAAATCCGGCGAAAATGGAAGGATTTGGATTATAAGAACATACGAATAATTGGCAAAGTAGATACTAAAAAGAGCGAGAGAATACTTTTACGAGTGACTTCTCGCTCTTTTTTCAGACTATTATATTTACTTTTTTTTAGAAAAAGTGTATAACAAAAGTATGAAAAATAACTGGTATGATTCACTTTCATGGCAATCACTACACGGATTGACACGAAGGGTACACGAAAGGAGAAGAAGACTATGGAAAAATTGACAGACGGATTAAAGAAAATCTTATTGGCAGGAATCGGAACAGTGGCTGTTACAGCAGAAAAATCAAAAGATATTCTGGATGACCTGGTAAAAAAAGGCGAGTTGACAGTGGAGCAGGGAAAGGCTCTGAATGAAGAACTCAAACACAATATTAAACAGACAGTAAAAGATAAAGTGAATGTTTCAGTAAAGACATCAACACCTGAAGAATTAAATGAATTGCTCAGTAAGATGACAGCAGAGCAGCTTGCACAGTTGAAAGAGCAGATAGAAAAGGTGGAAGCGGAAGCACCGGAAGAAGAGGTTGTAGAGCCGGAAGATGTAGTGGAAGCAGAAGCTAAAGAAGTTGAAGAACCAGAGGTTAATGAGTAACGCAAAATCAGGTTCCAGATTGAAGGAAATTACAGCAGTACTGCGTAAGCATGAGATCACAAAGGGCATGACCCCGGTGAAGCTGCGGTTGATTCTGGAAGATCTGGGACCTACTTTTATTAAGATAGGACAAATCATGTCGCTGCATTCGGATGTCCTTCCAAAGAGATATTGTGACGAGTTAATGAAACTGCGTTCGGATGTGCCGCCGATGTCATTTTCAGAAGTGGAAGAAGTAATAGAAGAATCCTATGGATGTCCGTGGAAGGAAGTATTTTCAGATATAGAGAAAACGACGCTTGGTTCAGCTTCAATTGCACAAGTGCATCGCGCAACGCTCAAATCTGGAGAGAAGGTTGTTATAAAGGTACAGCGCAAGGGAATCTATGACACGATGGCAAGAGATATCGGACTGCTTCATAAAGCAGTGAAACTGGTGCCGCCGATCAGCATTAAAGAGACTGTAGATTTCAGCATGGTTTTAGATGAGCTGTGGGTAGTCACGCAAGAAGAAATGAACTTTCTGACAGAAGCAGCCAATATGGAGGAATTTGCCCGGAGAAATAAAGATATCGCCTTTGTGCGTACACCGATTTTATACAAAGAGCATACGACACATCATGTTCTTGTTATGGAATATATTGATGGATATCCAATTGATGATAAAATATCGCTTCAGGAAAATGGATATGATCTGCATGAAATAGGAACAAAATTAATAGATAACTACATTAAGCAGGTTATGGAAGATGGATTTTTTCATGCTGATCCACATCCGGGAAATGTATGCGTATCCGATGGGAAAATTGTCTGGATCGATATGGGGATGATGGGAAGATTGTCTGAACGAGACAGAGAATTGATCGGAGATGCAATTCAGGGAATTGCGATTAATGATATCGGAATGATACAGGATGCGGTACTTGCGTTGGGTGAATTTCGTGGAAAACCGGATCAGAGTAAATTATATGAAGATATCAGTACTTTGATGATAAAGTATGGAAAATTGGATATGGGTAATATTGATGTGGCAGAGACAATGCAGGATTTGATGGAGGTTATGAAAACCAATCGGATTTCCATGCCACATGGACTTACAATGCTGGCTAGAGGATTGACGCAGATGGAAGGCGTTATGGCAGACATTTGTCCGGAGATCAATATGGTAGAAATTGCAGCAGCCCGTATAAAAGGTGATTTCTGGCGTAATTTTGACTGGAAAAAAGAGTTAAAAAGCAGTGGAAAACATTTGTATCGTGCACTTCATAAAACAATAGATTTGCCATCAGTGACGGCAGATGCGATACAAGGCTTTATGAAAGGGCAGACAAGAGTAAATCTGGATTTACATGTGTCAAAAGATTTATCAGAGCTGCTGAGAAGACTTGTAAGAAATATCGTAATGGGGCTGTGGGTAATGGCTCTTTTAATTAGCTCGAGTATTATTTGCACGACTAATATGCAGCCGAAGCTGTGGGGAATACCTGCGATTGGAGCTATTGGTTATCTGCTGGCATTTGTGATTGTACTCTATGTATTTATAAAACACTTTTTGTCGAGAAAATAATAGAAAAGATAATAGAAAAAATAAAATACGAGGGACATCCCATGGGAGTTTTGGGTGCCCCTCGTATTTTTGTACTAAAAGTACACACTACTATGATACGCGATATTTTGAAGAAGTCTGTCAGCCTTCTGTTCATCATCACCATGAATGACGAGAGTAACCGGAAGACCCAGACGAATGACCATTAGTTCGGAAAGTTCTTTTCCGTTAATATTCATACGATGATTCTCAATGTCTTTGACTGTGATATTAGCAGATAAATTTCTGCATGTGTTATAAAAAGTGACAAATTGTCCTGTAGTTACGAATTTGATATTTTGTTTAATCATAATCAATTCCTCATAGTCTGTATAAAATTGGTTAAAATGACATTGTTTGCAAAAAAGATTCGTATAATCAGATTTTTGTTTGACTTTAACCTTGTTCAGTATATAATAAGATGCATAAAAACGTAAAATACATATTTACTATGACTGATATACATTTTTTGTATATTAAAGAATGGGAAAATTTATCTCAGTCGAGAAGACTCCCACCTCTTCAGGTGGTGAGTAATAGCAAATTTGTCTCAGTGGGAGTCCAATCTCCGACTGAGATAAACGCTCCGCGAGGATGCGCAGTGATTCTGATAGGAATATGTCAGCTTTGCTG
>QUJA01000068.1 GCA_003480425.1 Firmicutes bacterium AM31-12AC | reverse complement strand
TCCCCAATGGCCTCAACCCCGTCCCCAACCGGCACCTTATCGAAAGCAAGTCCGATTACGAGAGCATATTTCCTTCAATATATCCGTCCAGATTGGCATCACCCACACGATCAATCACATGACAGTCACCGATTTCAACAACTTTAGTCCTTTCTTTAGCAGCACTTTTAAGTGCTTCAACTTCATTTCTAAGACTCTTCAATCCAAGCGCACAGACAACTCCATCTGCTGGAAGTGTAAATGTGTTCTGATTCGCATCCTGGACTTCCACTCCGTTATCTGTTACTGACAGACATTTTGTGTTTACATAAGATTCTACACCTAATTCATCGAGTTTATCCATGACGCAGGTGAACGCCATGTTTCTTGCTTCAAGAATTAATCGTTCTGTCATTTCAACGATTGTAACGTTACAGCCTTCCTTCGGCGAGTTCAATGGCAGTTTCAGCGCCGACCATTCCACCACCGAGAACAACAACATTTTTACCAAGTTCGCTTCCTTTTCCATAAGCATCCTGAGCAGGCAGTGTCTTTTCGATTCCTGGAATTGGAGGCAGGTTTGGTTCGCTTCCGATTGCAAGCATAATGACATCAGCATCAGAATTCTTGATAAATGCCTCATCTACGTTTGTGTTAAGAAGAATCCGGATTGGACGTTCTTCTACACGTTTAATCATTAAATCACGGAAATGTCGGAGATCATATTTGGCTTTATCATGATCAAGGAAATACAGGATTCCGCCTAAACGATCTGTTTTTTCAACAAGTGTTACATCATGTCCTTTATCACAGGCATATCTTGCAGCGGAAAGACCTCCGATACCACCACCGACAACAAGAACCTTCTTTTTACTTTCAAATACAGGGAATTCAGGTCGTGCACAGAATCCCATACCCCATGTCTTTGGATTGACTGTACAATAAACATGATAGTTATGACAAGAAGCTTTTTCGGCATCACGTGCTTCTTCCATTTCTTTTGTAATATGATATTTTTCAAGGTAAGCCAGTTCTTTTTCGTGTTCATGAGAACCGGAATAGCAGCGCATACAACGAAGGCAACGATTGATGTCTTCTGCATGACCGGAGGCAACCTTATTCATGAAGTCCGGGTCTGCAAAAGCCTGACGTCCAACGATAATAAAGTCTACGATATCATTTGCAATTAGTTGTTCGGCATCTTCAGGAGAATTGATTCCGCCAATCACACCCATTTTTACATCACGTGGACATTTCTTACGAATAATCTCAGCAGAATCTACATTGCAGTTGTGTCGTGTATACAAGCTCGAAAATTCCAATGTTCGATAGGAACGATAGTAATGACCGGAAGATACATGGAGAATATCGACAAGCCCTGAGAGATATGTAGAAAATTCTGCTATATCATCTGCGGTTGTTCCACCTGGCCAGCGGTCAGAACCGGATACACGAAGTTCGATAATGAAATCATCACCAACAGATTCCCGGACTGCACGAAGTACTTCTAGTGGGAAGCGCATGCGATTTTCCAGTGATCCGCCATATTCATCCGTACGAGTATTTTCCAGAGGGGAAAGGAACTGGCTAAACAACCAGCCATGTCCGCCGTGGATCAATATTCCGTCAAAACCGGCATCTTTAGCATAACGTGCACAGTCGGCAAAATCATGAATTGTTTTTTTCATCATTTCTTTTGTATATCCAATGACTTCTGTCCCATCTTTTTTTGTGAAGCTGACAGGACCCCAGGGATGTGCATTCTTAGGATGTGGATCACCGATGGAACCAAGGTGAGAAAATTCCATCATAGCAATTGCCCCGTGTTTTTGGATAAGAGCGGCAGCCTTGTGGGCAAGTGGGAAAAATTCGCCGGATTCATCCGGAATATCAACATCTTCAAAACCACGTGCGGCATCTGTACTGTTTACAGTGATTTCACCGGAACAGACAGAGGCAAAACCGCCGGCGGCGCGTTCTTCCAACATGGCATAATAAGGGTCACCGATTTTTTTCGCAAAACTGAAATAACCGGTCGGTGCGGCAAGCATACGATTACGATAGACTTTTCCGCGGATTGTGATTGGGCTTAATAAATGTTTGTAGTCAGATGTATTTGACATATGTATAAAACTCCTTTCTATAGGCGTTCGAATATATAGTAAGTTTGAATTTCGACCATATAATACGAACACTTTATGTGACTTTTGCTAATAAAAGCGTACCATTTGGTAATCGTATATTCAAACGTAAAGAATGTATATGCCTATAACAAAAATGCATGGAAAACAAAAGAATCTAATTCGATTTTGTTATTGATTGCTTGACGTGAAAATTCTGAATTTGTAAAATAAAGATAGCAATAAGGAGACTTTGGATAAGTGGAAAGAAGGTGCAGAAGAGATGAATTCTTTTCAATTGAAAACATTTTGTTCTGTTGCGCGAACATTAAGTTTTACGGCATCGGCAGCGGAGCTAATGATCAGCCAGCCGGCAGTCAGCAGACAGATTGCAAATCTTGAAGAGGAGATTGGGGCAAAACTCTTTATAAGAGAGCATAATACATTGACGCTGACGGCAGCAGGAATGCAATTATATGAGGAACTTCCGGGGAAATTAGAAGAACTGGATGCACTATTTTTTTCTGTACATTTATTGGGAATCGGAAAAAAACGAAAATTGAAATTAGGGGTATTGCGAAATCAAATATTGGGTGCGAAATTGATCGATGTACTCAGAAGCATGCGCGATGAAAATTACTATGTAACAATACAGGAATATGACTTTGAAACATTAGAGGGGGCAGTGCGAAATCAGGATATAGACGTAGCTGTTTCCATAAAATGGGTCCCAACCGCATTTCAAGGATGCGCGTGTGTGGAAATTCGCAAAGAGGCATTATGTCTTGCGGTGAATAGAGATTATGCACCGCAGATTCCGGAAATACTTACGCGAGAATCATTAGAACCATTTTCAAAATTAAGACCTGTTATGATTCCAAAGACGAGTTCATTTCCAAAGAGTCAATTGGGAGCAGTAGCGGAAAGAATGTCTCACTTTTGGAATGGTGTGATGGAGGAAAATGTAGATTCGATCGTACCGATGGTACAGACAGGAATCGGTTCGGCATTGGTAAATGAACAACATGTGTTGAGCAGAGAAGATTCGGTAGAAATGATTCCACTTGAGTTTTTGGATGCAGTACCGGTTGGATTATTCTGGCTGGACGGAAGACAGAATGAGTCGATTGAGGATTTTGTGGGACGGATGAAAGCATAATGAGGCCGGTTGGGGACGGGGTTAATGGCTCTTTGGGAGGCCGGTTGGGGACGGAGTTAATGGTCTCTTTGGGGCTTGCCCAAAAGAGCCATTAAACTCCGTCCCCAACCGGCCTCCCACGTCCCTATTTGGTTCTGTTAGCAACCCTAAATTGATTTGGAGTCATATGATAGTGTTCTTTGAAGCATTTATAAAAATGAGTTGTATTAGTAAAATGCAATTCTTCCATAATTTCTGAAATAGAGAAAGATGTTTCTTTTAGTAATGTAGCAGCTTTTTTCATACAGAAAGTTTGACCATAATCAAACAGACATTTGTGGGTATATTTTTTTACAATCGTGTTCAGATAATTGCCACTATAGTTTAATATCTGTTCCAATTCGGAACGAGAGATTCTTCCATCTGTATCTTCTAATAAATGGCAAATATGAGAAAATAATATAAAATCATTGTCAGCTTCTACGTGAACCGGTGTAAAGTGAAAATGTGTAGAATCTGCCAGATAGTCAAACAATTCTAAAAGCATACCCTTTATAATATAAGTGGAACCAAGTTTTGGAAACATAATTGCACGTAAAATATTGTCGGTAATTGCGTGAAGAGTGTGGTACCAGTCTTTATTATTAAGTGCGGGAAGAAAATCTAAATATTCTTTTGTGTCAGGATTATCTAGATTGTCTGTAAGAAACTTTAATATAGGATTTATCCCTGGTTTTTCGATATCTGGAAAATATACTTTTTGTTCATCATCAGACAGTTGTTTTACAAGTTCTTTTGACATACCTATAAATAAGAGTGTTGCGTCTGAAGAAAAGACCTCCTTATGGACGATATTATGGTTCATTAAGCAACAATTCCCACTATGAAACACAAGATCAGATTGTTCTATCTGCTGGTGGATTTCTCCGTCTAAAACAATTAATAATTCATAGAAGTCGTGGATATGTGGAGCTCGGATATTAAATTGGTGTATTTCTTTTTTTGTTTGAAAATGATAAAAAGTATTTTCACGTGGTGATGTCATCAAGAAATTGAGATAAGCATTATCATCTGACTGACAGCATGTTTCGAGAGTGAACTGAATAGGTGTCAGTATCTTGATATAGGAGTTAATACCACTATTTAAATTATCCTGTTCGATAATATTATTAACTGTATAGGATGAAGCCATTTCAACAAGTCCTCCATTTCATTCACGAATATGATAAGAATTTAAATATATTCTATCATATATGTTGTAGTATTATAAGACATAATTTATTAAAGTAATATTATAAAAAACATAAGCGTTTATGAAATAAAAAATAATTGTGCCGAGGAATAAGGAGGTTACAAAGTAATGCATGAAACAGAAAAGAAATACTTGAAATGGTATCAGAAAATAGCCTATGGAGCAGGCGATTTAGCTTCAAACACAAGTTATGGATTAGTATCCAGTTTTGTGCTTTTGTATTTGTCAGATACAATGGGATTAAATACAGGAATCATTGGAACATTGATGTTAGTGTCTAAATTCTTAGATGGAATTTCAGATGTTATATTTGGTAATTTAATCGACCGTACGAAATCGAAACTAGGAAAAGCAAGACCGTGGATGTTATACGCTCAAATCGGTGTATCATTATGCCTGGTATTGCTGTTCTCTATTCCGGGTGGGCTTGGAACAACAGCACAATATGCCTATTTCTTTGCTTTTTATACAGCATTGAATGCTATATTCTATACAGCAAATGGAATTGCATATTCAGCATTATCAGCACTCATCACTAGAAATAAGAATGAACGTGTTCAGCTTGGGTCTATTCGTTTTATGTTTGCTGTTGCAACAAATATTGTAATGGGATTTGCAGTAACAAATGGAGTAGAGGCATTTGGTGGTGGAGCTGCCGGATGGAGAATGGTTGCGATTATCTGTGGAACTATCGGTCTTGTAGTAAATACCATTAGTTGTCTTTGTGTAAAAGAATTACCAGAGGATGAAAATATTGTAGTTGAAGCAGAGTCAAAGACACAAGATGATAAGATTAGTTTTGGAGAATCTTTAAAACTTCTTTTTAGCAATAAATATTATATTTTAATAGTAGCCATTTATATTGTATATTATTTTATGAGTAACCTGACAACGGGTTCAGCTGTTTACTTTATGAAACAAGTACTTGGTGATGGCTCATTACTTGGTTTATTCTCAATGATGAAGATGTTCCCAGTTATTATTGCATTGATTTTTACACCTATATTAGTAAAGAAGACCGGAAGTATGCAGAAAGTTAACTTCTGGGGATATGTCATTAGTGATATTTTAGGTATTTTCTTAATCTTCTTTGCAATGCAGAAGAATTTGCCAATGATGCTTCTGTTTATGTTCTTAAAAGGAACTTTTGCAGGAACAATGTCAGGTACATTAAATGCATTGATTGCAGAAATCAGTGGATACACATATCGTACAAAAGGTGTACATATTGATGGTATGATGTTTAGCTGCTCATCACTTGGAGTAAAAGTAGGTGGTGGTATCGGAACAGCAGCAGTGGGCTGGCTGTTAAATGCTTCCGGCTATGTTGGAACAGCAGCAACTCAGACGAGTGGGGCAATTAATATGATATTTAGCATGTATATTACAATTCCTGTAATCCTTGGAGTTGTAATCACTGTTCTTTTAGGACTTATGACAGTAGAAAAAGAAAATAAGAGAATCGATATGAAAAGAGAAGCGAATAATTAAAATAGAAAGAGGAACAAAGTATGCAGTGTCAGAAATTTAATGATTGCTGGACATTTGAAAAAGTAGGTCAGGATGATAGATTAAAGGCTTTTTATGGTGATGACAATAAAATAATTGTTACACTCCCATATGATGCTATGATTCGGGAAAAAAGGGATAAAGAGTGTCCGGCAGGTGCCCAGAGCGGCTTTTATCCTGGGGGAGTTTATACTTATGAAAAATCATTTTTAGCACCAGAAGAATGGAAAAACCAGGATGTGGTGTTAGAGTTTGAAGGAATTTACGGAACAGCAAGAGTCTGGATAAATGGGGCTCTTGCATCTGTAAACAGAAATGGATATATGGGTTTTTCTGTAGACTTAAAGCCATGGATTTGTTATGGACAGGAAAATTTGATAAAAATTGATGTAGATAACAGTAATCAGCCAAATAGCAGATGGTATACGGGTTCTGGAATTTATCGTGATGTGAATTTATGGACAGGGAAAGGTGTCTATATTCCACATGATGAGATGAAAATAACTACGTTATCTGTAAATGATGATGTAGCAGTTGTGGAAGTTTGTGCCAAATTAAAGAATACGAAAGAATGCGGCATGGAAGCAAAATGTCAATTTGAACTGATATTTGAGGGAAAAACAGTTGTAACAGAAAAACAGAATATTGTATTTTATTCTGAAAGAACAGAAACCGTAAGAGTACAGCTTCCTGTGAAATGTCCGAAAAAATGGAGTACAGATCATCCAAATTTATATCAGTGCTGTGCCAAAACATATATAGACGACGAAATGTGTGATGAATATACAGTGGATTTCGGCATTAGGACGCTTGCACTTGATCCGGTAAATGGGTTTCAGATCAATGGGGAAACAGTGAATTTAAGAGGAACCTGCATTCATCATGATAATGGGGTGATAGGAGCAGAGACATTCCCAGAAGCGGAATGGTACCGGTGTAAAAGACTAAAAGAGGCAGGGTTCAATGCGATAAGAAGTTCGCATCATCCTATGAGCAGAGCAATGCTCGATGCTTGCGATCATTTAGGAATGCTTGTGATGGATGAGTTGACCGATATGTGGAATCGAGGTAAAAACACCTATGATTTTTCGGATATTTTCAAAGAGGAAGCATCAAAATGGATTCACCACATGGTAGACAAGGATTATAATCATCCATCGGTAGTTATCTATTCTGTAGGAAATGAAATACAGGAAGCAGGAACAAAACAGGGATCATGGATTAATCGTTCTTTGTGCAATAGATTTCATGAACTAGATGCCACAAGATTCACTACAAATGCTTTAAATGGATTGAATTGTGCTGGAAAACGACTCAAGGTTATTATGAAGGAAGTTATTGAGAAGTTTGGAATGGACACACAAGGCAATGGAAGTGGTGGGGGAAGTAATGCTCTCAATAGTTTCATGAGTCTTATGTCTGGAGAAAAGGGCGAGTTTTTTGCAAAGCATCCGCTTGTTACAGAAGCCCTGGAAGAATGTGCTCAGAGCTGTGATATCACCGGACTTAATTATTTGAGTGGAAGATATGAACTTGAGCATGAGCTGCATCCGGGGAAAACGGTGCTTGGGACAGAAACATATCCAGCGGATATTGAAAATCTGTGGGAGAAAGTTACAAAATATCCACATGTTATTGGCGATTTTACATGGACAGGTTATGACTATATCGGCGAAGCGGAGTAGGGATTTTCCATTATGATGGAAAAGAGAATTTTACAAGTATCTATCCGGAAAGACTGGGGTATATCGGAGATATAGATTTAATTGGAAATCGCAGACCAATCAGTTATTTCAGGGAGATTGTATATGGATTGACAAATCAGCCATACATTGCGGTAGAACGTATGGAGCATAGGGGACAGACAGCGAGCAAAACTGCATGGATGTTTAAAGATAATATCAGTAGCTGGACTTGGAAAGGGTATGAAGGAGAAAAGATCAGTGTTGATGTATATTCATCAGGAGATGAAGTAGAATTGTTTTTAAATGGTAAATCTCTTGGTAGAAAGCCAGCTGGAAAAAAATTTCATTACACAGCAACATATGAAGTGACATATGAGTCAGGAACTTTAAAGGCAATAGCATATGAGTCAGGGAAAGAGATAGGGAAGTATGAACTTGTCACTGCTGATTCGGTAAAAAGGCTAAAGGCTTGTCGTGTTACCGAGAATGAACGGGATGTAGCATACGTAAAAGTGTGGTTAGAAGATGAACATGGTATTTGTAATCCACAAGAAACACAGAGGAGAATAATTCATGCTAAGGTTACGGGAAATGGTGTGCTAGAGGGATTTGGTACAGCCAATCCTTCAAGCGAAGAAGATTATTTTTCAGATACAGTAACAACTTTTGAAGGAAGTGCATTAGCTGTGGTTAGATGGAAAGATTCAAATTCGAAAGAACCTGCGGTCCTTCGGTTGTGGACGGACGATGAAATTGAGGTATGTGTAAATATTTAGTACCAAATAGGGACGGAGTTTTCTGCTTTTTTGCGAGCAAAAAAGCCAGAAAACT
>QUJA01000067.1 GCA_003480425.1 Firmicutes bacterium AM31-12AC | reverse complement strand
TGCGTAGCAGCAAGTTTGAGTTCAAATTCATTTGCTTTTAGCAAAAATTTACGCTCTTATGTGTCTCCCGCTCATGGAATCTGAGCAAGAATTCTTATATCAATTTTTTTGTAAGGAACGTATAGCCACCCAGTGAACTAAATAGCAACTTTCTCCCCCAGACAGAACGAATAAATCACTTTCTCCTTCACTTTCTTCCCAAGCAGCTGCTCGAGTGCCTTTGCATAATAATCCAACTGTGCATGATATCTCTCTTTCAATTCTGCACCATTTCGAACCTTGTCGGTTTTATAATCCAGCAGTACAATTTCTCCATCTTCTTCGAAATAAACATCAATGATTCCCTGTACCAATATCATTTCATTCTTCATATCTGATTGACAAACATCCTCTACTTCTTTCTGGCACATATCTTCCATCGCCGTCTGGCAGGCATCCTTTATTTCTTCTCGATAAATCTCTCCTGCATCTACTCCAAGTACAAATGGCTGTTCTGTTTTTAGCAGCTTGCTTTTTGCAGCTTTCTGCATTCTTTTTCCGATATTACTATTCAAGAAGTTCTGTATATCTTTTATTCGGATGCACTTTGTCATCTCTTTTGTAATAATTTTATCTTGTTCCATCTGCCTGATTGCTTCTTTTAGGGATGTAGTATTGTATTCTTGTGTAAAATCAAGCAATTCTAATACTTTGTGATATACACTTCCTCGCGAAGCACCCTTTACCTCTTCCTCTTCTTGTAAAAATTTAGGCAAAAGAGGAACTATCAGTGCTTCTTCTATCATTTCCTCACCATTTTCTCCGCTGCCATCTTCACTTAGATATGTGCGTTTTTTCAGTTCGGATACGGTAAATTTCATTTTCCATTTTTGCATTTGCTGATATGGATAACGATATAAAAACTGCTCATTCAAATGTTCTTTTAATTCATTGTCATATACATTTTCCAGATTCCAATGCTCTAATATATCCTTTGCTACCTGCTCGGCTTGTTCTTCTCTTTTGTCGAGTACCGCAGCATCCCAGTAATCCCACACTTTAATCGAAATCGGTGCATCTGGCTGTGCAGCCACCGGAAGTACCCAGTCTAAATATTTATGTGCGGATGCTAATTTTGAAAACGTCATACCGCCTTTCGATGCATTTTCAATCGCAGCATTTTCATATTGGAGCACAAGATTTCGAGCATCTTTTAGCTGCCCTGTCATAATCAATTTTTCTTTTGCTCTGGTCAGCGCAACATAAAGTACTCGAAGTTCTTCTCCTAAGGTTTCCAATTTTGTCTGCTGCTGGATCATTTTCTTTAAAAATGTCGGAATTTTTGTACGTCTATCCAAGTCAATCTGATCGATTCCTACACCAAGCTCCGGATGAATGATCATACTTCCGTTTACGTCCTGCATGTTGAAACGTTTGCCCATTCCTACAACAAATACAATTGGAAATTCCAAACCTTTGCTTTTATGGATTGTCATGATCCGCACGGTATCTGCCTGTTCATCTATAATATTCGCTTCCCCGTAATCTACATCATATTTTTTCAGCTGCTCGATATATCGCACAAAGTTAAACAAACCTTTATAACTTGTTCCTTCGAATGAACATGCTTTTTCAATTAGCATTTCGAGGTTTGCCTTTCTCTGCGCACCGCCAGGCATTGCCGAGATATACACACCGTACCCTGTTTCTTCTAAAATTTTCCACAACAATTCGTGAATGGATGTGTATGGGATTAATTTGCGGAAATGTTCCAGCTGTCGGTAAAATTCCTGCAGTCTTTCGCTTTGTTCTGCCGCCTCGTAAAATGTACTGTTTTCTTTTGAGTTTCGGATTTCGGCAAGCTCTTGTGCAGATAATCCGACAAATGGGGAGGTCAATACTGCTGCCAACGGAACATCCTGTCTCTGGTTATCTAAAAGCTGCAGGTAATCTAGTAAAACGCTTACTTCATATGTTTCAAAATAGCCTTCCCGGCTACCTGCATATGCCGGAATTCCTTCTTCATTCAATATCGTTGAAAATACATCCGACCACCCTTTTGCACTTCTTGATAAGATTACAATATCCCGATATTGGGCCGGTCTATATTCGCCTGTTTCCTTATCCTTCACCCTTGCTTTTCCGACCAGTTCTTTAATCCGCTTTGCAACCATCTGCGCTTCTAATTGTTTTCCTGTTCCATCAAGAAATTCTGTTCCCTCTTCCAGATTATCAGGGATTTCTGCATCGGATGTGTCTAAAAGCAATAATTCAGCTTCATTTTCCAAGCTGCCATCTTCACGCACCAAAGTCTCGTAATCTGCCCCTAGATAAAGTGCCGCATTCTCGTCGTACTCTACTCCTCCAAGCTCTCTTCTCATAATCCGCTCGAAAATATAATTTGTACTATCAAGCACTTCTGCACGGCTTCGGAAATTCTTATGCAGATCAATACGCTGCTTTTCTCCATCTTCCAGACTGTAATTCTCATATTTTTCCATAAATAATTCCGGACGCGATAAACGGAAACGATATATACTCTGTTTGACATCCCCAACCATAAACACGTTGTATTTGCCTTTGCTTATCGTAGATACGCTTGTTAAAATTGCTTCCTGAATTAGGTTACTGTCCTGATATTCATCAATCATAACTTCTTCAAACTGTTCCTGATATTCCTGTGCGACGATTGACGGAACCAGTTTTCCTTCTTTTTCTTCTGTCAGAATCTGCAAGGCAAACTGCTCCATATCATTGAAATCAATAAGATTTCGTGTTCTTTTTTTCTCCGCAAATGCATCCGCAAACATTTGGACCAACGCGACAAATGCCTGCATCGTATCGTGGGATGCCTCCATGTCTTTGAGCATTTCTTCCGGCTTTTCATAATAATAAGCTGCGATTAGATCTTTCACCTGCTTTTTGACTTCATCACGAAGCTGTTTTACTTTTTCTTTCTTTTCCTCCGAAACGCTTTCATCCTTCTTTCTGGACAACGCTTTCCACTTTATAGATGTCAGCTCTTGATATAACTGTTCATATTCATTTTGCTCTCTATTGAGATTTGACAACATTTCTATATCCATTTCCAGCATTTCTGCATACATATATGGACCATCTGCTTCTTCACAAATTGTCAATGCCTCATCCAGGATACCAAGCATATCTTCTACATAGTATTTTGTCTGTTTTGCCGCAATCTCAAAGATAAAATATGCCCCATCCTGTTCATTTACGGCATAGTTATCAACACATTGCCAAAGCCATTTTTCCGGTTGTGGATAACTCCTTGAATACTCATACAACTGTAAAATAAGTGTCTCTAAGCGTTTATCATTCCGTCCGCTTCCAAGCTTTTCTACCAGTTTTAAAAATGTCTCATCCGCCTCTTCATAGCACGATTCCAGAACTTCTCCTAATACGTCCTGCGAAAGAAGCTTCAACTCGCCTTCTTCTGCAATACGAAATCCCGGATCAAGATTTATCACATGAAAATGTTCTCTTATAACAGATAGGCAAAAGCTGTGGATCGTTGTAATTGAGGCGCTGTGGATCAATGTTGCCTGTCTTTGTAAATGTGCATTCTCCGGATTTTCTTCTAATGACTTTTCGATTGCATTTCGTACACGCTCTTTCATTTCAGCGGCCGCCGCCTCTGTAAATGTCACGATCAACAGACGGTCCACATCTATAGGATGCTTCTCGTCTGTCAGCATTTGTATAATACGCTCTACCAAAACTGCCGTTTTTCCAGACCCTGCTGCAGCAGATACAAGAATATTCCGGTTACGCAGATTTATGACTTTCTGCTGTTCTTCTGTCCATTTCACACCCATTTATCTTTCCTCCTGTGCAGCAATATGAATCTTTTCCAACACATCCTCTTTGGAATATTTCTCAAGTCTGCGATATTCATAGCCTTCGATTCTTGTATCAAATCCGCAGATTGCACGATAAGCACAATAATCACATCCGGTCGCCCCACCCATTTCATATGGTTCTGCCTGCACCTCGCCATCTGCTATTTTGCCTTTTAGTTTCGCTTCTAATTTTTTTGTATAATCAAGAAATTCCAAAAATTCATCTGGATACAGAGCTTTCGAGGTTTTACTCAATGCTCCACTTTTCGTTTTTGAAACCGGAATATAATTCGACGTTCCTTCCAGATTATGCTGCAAATGTTCCACAACGATTTCATCCGCATTTACCAAACCATCCAGACGAAGCTCTTTTAAAATCTTACCCTCAAGCACTTCATCGTCCTCTTCTTTATCTACGATTGGATCTTGCATACGATAATAGAAAATTCCGGCAGGAATAATCTCTTTTCCTTTATGTCTCTTCTGCTCCACATCCAGCGCCGCATTTAGATAAACCGGAAGCTGTATCTGCAATCCATGATAAAATGCTGTAATGTCAAATGCTTTCATACCGGTCTTATAGTCCGTAACCTTTACATATACTCCATTTTCATCTTCACATGTATCAATTCTGTCAATCTTTCCGCTTCCAAAATTAAATTCATACAGACTCGGACGGAAATCACTCTCTGCCATTTGCTTTGTCAATGCCCATACAGAACGCTGGATTAACTTCTTAATCCTTGTGATCGTATACTCATTTCTTGCAGTGCTGTACAATACTGTATTTCCGTATTCAAGAATACTTTCTTCCACACTTTCCTGAATAAACCGCTCCTTTACTTCTTCCGACATAGCCGTCCATTCTACCTGTATATCATCTGCTTTTCTTGCAAATCTTTCCATAGACTGGTGTGCTATATTTCCCAGATCCATAGCCTCAAACTGATAGCGTTCCCGCTCTGAAAGGCGAAGTCCATATGTCAGAAAATGTGCATATGCACACGAAGAAAACCGCTCCAGTCTAGTTACGCTGACACGCTCTGTGTTTCCATATAAATCCTTTGCAGTCTCTTTTTTTAATTGCTCTTTTTCTTTCTTGTAAAATACTGCGTCTAATATTCTTTGCAATACAAGTGGGTTCTCTTGATTCTTTTCTTGTTCAAAATACCACGAATACAATTCTTTCCACTCGTCACTCAATCCGTATTGTCGCTTGGCCAGTCCATCTACCAGATATTCAGCTCCCTGCATCCATGTCATTTCTTTTTCTGATAATGATTTTTTCTCTTCCTCAATCACTTCCAGATTCGGATACATCCTCTTCAAATCCTGTATCAAATATGCCGGTCTCAATCCTTTTCCGTCGGCAGATGTTTTTGAATAAGAAAGATAGAGCTTCTCCGATGGTTTTGTCAGATTCATATACAAATAAAATTTCTGCGTGTATGTTTTTTCTTTTGCTCCCGGTGATAATGAGAATTTTTGTTCTGCAAACTGTTCTCGGTCCCTGTCAGATAACAAACCGCCCTTTCCAAGATTTCCCGGAAGAAAAACATCATTTGCCCCGACAAAAAATAACACTTTCAAATGATTCAGACGAGTACGCTCCATATCACCGATCACAACCTGATCCAGACTTGGCGGAATAACCCCGACCTTTGCCTCCTCCAAACCAGCATCTAATAACTCATTGTATTCTTTTAACGAAATCTCTTCGTCTCCGAGAAGTTCAACAAACTTATCAAACAGCTCCATTACAATGCGATATACCTGCGAATATTCTTTTGCCAGTGCAAGTTCTCCCTGCTCTTGAAAATAATTTTCCATCTCCTGCACATTTTCCTGCATCTTTTCTTGAAGCAAGAATTCATGTACTGCAATTGTTATTTCCTTAACTGTCTTTTTTCGCTTTTTTAATACCTTTGTAAGTGTTTCTATTTTCTTTACAAACCGTTCTCTCAATTGATTCAACGAATCCAATGCCTGTGCGCTTACAGCCAGCTCTTTTTGTTCTGCTGCATCTTTTCTTTTCATTTCATAAGTAGTCCTCACCCACTTATCTGACCACTTACTATATCCACGCAATCCCAGTGCAATCACATAATTTTCCATGCGATCCACTTCTTCCCTCGTAAATCCTGACATACCTGTCCGCAAAAAACGAAAAACACTTTCGTATGAAAAATTTTCTTCTTCCATTGCCAGCAGACTTCGTAAATATTCTACAAATGCATTTAACAAAATGCTCTTCTTGTGGTCCATAAAAATCGGAATCCGGTACTCTTCACATGCTTTCTCTAAATGATTTGCATATGTTCCCATCTCACTGACAATCACGCCCATTTCCCGATAACGGATTCCTTCTTCTCTCGCAAGCCGATGTATTTGCGCCGCAACAAAATTCGCCTCTTCTTTTGGATTTCGAGTTACATGTAATAATATTGCATTCTGTTCTTCGGTATAATGACCACATTTGTAGCGGAACAACTCATTTTCCAAAAAAGCCATCGCCGGATTATTCCGAAAACGGTAAGGTGTTTTTTCGTATAAATATACCGGTTCATCCACCAAAATACGATTTTCTCCTGCAATCTCAATAAGCGAAGTAACCATTTGCTTGCTAAGTGCAAATAGTTGATATGGGTGTTTATAAACAAATGGATTCTCCCTTTGATCCATTTCTACGGTTATCATAACTTTTTTACATACCTTCAGAAGCTCCCCTAAAAGCCTGTTCTGAACTGGGGTAAATCCGGTATATCCGTCGAGTACGACAACACTATCCTTCAATATTTTCGATTCCGGAACCGCATCACTCAACACATCTAACAATTCTTCTTTTGTAATATATTTGTCTGCAAGATAATTTTCAAAGCCTCCGTATACTGTACGAATGTCCCGCAATTTATAAGAAAGATAGCTTTCCTCACCAAGCGAATCAATCATTTCATCCAGTTCATCAAATCCGATGCCATATTGCGTAAACTCAGAAATCACAGATTTCACTTCACTGATATATCCCTGTTTTTTTAAATTACCTCGCAATACCTTCAACTCCGACTCATACTGTCCGGCAATCTTCCGCAGGATTAAATTCTTTCCTTCATCATCTAAAACATGTTTTGTTTCTCTGCCTGTCTCTTCAAATATACGGTGTGATAGACGAATAAAACTTAGCACATCAATATTCATGATTCCTTTGTTCGGATGTGCCATACACAGATTCTTTTGCGTCTGCATCGTAAACTGCTCCGGCACCAATACAATATAATTGGTGTCTGGATGAGCCAAGGATTCTGCGACAACTTCTTTATATAAATGATGCGATTTTCCTGCACCTGAATTTCCAAAAATGAATTGTAATGACATGACACCCTCCTGAGATAAATACTGACTATGCATTCTTTCTTAATTCTTCAAGCACATTTTCAATTGCAGATACACTCTCTTCCAGCTCATCTGCAATTACTTCAATGCTCTTACCTTTGGCAAGTTTCTTTTGGACTTGTTGTTTGAGGTGCTCTGTTCTTCCTTCTGCTTTGCCTTCTGCTCTTCCTTTCATTATTCCACGTTCTTCTATTCCTTCACTTAAATTACACATTACTTTCACATCCTCCTCTATTGATTTTTCCATTGGTATATGATATTCGTTTTTGAGTATATTCAATTTTTCCTCTTCTCTTAGTGTTTCTGACAATAGTGCTCCTAGAAGCCGGTGCAGTTCATGTTTCTCTTCTCTGGGAGATACTTCTTTTGTCAACCCTATCATAACGATATTTACCAAGTCTTCTCTTCCTTTCCAGTTTTGATTTCCTATAATCGTATCATTTTGCAAATGAATGTGATTCATACTGTTCTCTGACATGTTCATGCATATCCAAATGGAATAACTTTCTTAATATCGTTATAATTGCTATTCACAAACTCCCTGTTTTTCTGGGATGAGATTTCTCTGCTAACGTAAAAAATGGCCCTGTTAAGAATGTCATATTCTGTTGGTTCTTTTCTCTGTGCCTCTACATTTATGATAATCTTCGAGCGTCCCTCTTTCAAGTGCACGTAAAAAATAATATCAAACAAAATGTAGCCTGCATTCATCTCTTCATTTACCGTATTCATTCCTATGATTTCTTTTCCGTTTTCATCCACTCCAACAACTTTGTTAGTAAGCCCCGGGTCAATAGGGATCTTCCCAATATGTATATCATCTTCAATCAATGGCTTCACTTCTTCCGGTGACATGCCCCGAAATTCTTCTACTGCCTCTATCAAAATTCGTGCCAGTATATCTTTGTATCCAAGCAGCTTTTTGGCACAGGCATCATACTGTGCTTTAAGGTCAGTCGCTAATACAGCATTTTTCAACTCAGTATTCATTTTTCCTCCTTTTGCAGAAGGAACTTCCTCTATCTTCAATCACTCCCAGTCCTCTTCTGCTTTTTTCATAATGTTTGGTATTAAAGCATAGATTTCTGAAATGTTATTAGAATATAGATGGTACGACGTACCTTAGATTTCGTATAGAAACATGCTTTTTCCTACTTTAACATAGAGTAGGAATGAATTGCAAGAGGGGATTTTACGGTTTCATTCAAGTACCTTCCTCCTTTGAGTTGCTATTTAGTTCATTAGGTGGCAATACGTTCCTTACAAAAAATTGATATAAGAATTCTTGCTCAGATTCCATGAGCGGGAGACACATAAGAGCGTAAATTTTTGCTAAAAGCAAATGAATTTGAACTCAA
>QUJA01000066.1 GCA_003480425.1 Firmicutes bacterium AM31-12AC | reverse complement strand
GACATATTCCTATCAGAATCACTGCGCATCCTCGCGGAGCGTTATCTCAGTCGGAGATTGGACTCCCACTGAGACAAATTTGCTATTACTCACCACCTGAAGAGGTGGGAGTCTTCTCGACTGAGATAAAAACCTATCAAGGAGGACCTGCACATGAACACGATTGAACAATTAGATGAGCTTCAGAAGAAAGCAATACATACCCCGGAATTAAAAAAACGGTTTCTTGCATCAAAAAAGGCAGAAGACCCATTGGGGGAATTCTGCCTGATTTGTCAGCAAGAGGCTATGATATCTATCCTATGGATATCATTCAAGCCGGAGATGAATTTTACGCCACAATGAAACGAAGCACCAATGGCGGTGGAGAAAATTCTCCTGTTCTCACTTGCGAAGATGATGCATATGAACTATTTTTCGCCGGTCTTGAAACCGACAACTGATTTAAGTCCTGTCTAGCACCTGGCTAAAAACTTATTTGCGTTTTCTTCTCTTCCATGTCACTCCACCGACACCTGCACCAAGTGAAGATACTGCAAGACCTAACCAACCAAGCACGCTTGTCACATCTCCTGTTTTAGCAGCATTTGTTCCACTTGTCTTTGTTGTGTTGCCTATTTTATTGGTTGTGCTATTCGTCTTATTTGTTGTCTGTGTTGTCTGACTTGATTTCTTAACCAGTCCTTTGATTGCACTGTTCAAAGTATTGCTTGCTTCATCCACTGCTGTCTGGCTTTCTTTTGCCTGCAAAGCACTCTTTGCTTTTGTAAGTGCTGTCTGCATTGCTTTCCAGCTATCTGCTGTGTAATCTGCTTCTTTCAATGTTTCTGCATCATAGATTGCTTTTTCAAGCGAAGAAGTATCAACGCTTACCGGCTGTTCTGCTTTTACAAGAGCTGCCTTTGCTGCATCCAATGTTGCTTTTGCCTGATCTACTGCTTCCTGACTTTCTTTTGCTTCTGCTACGCTTCTTGCATTGACAAGGGCTGCCTGATATGTTGCCCAGCTTTCTGCTGTATAGTCAGATTCTTTTAATCCGTTCGCTTCTGCGATTGCTGCTTCCAGTGCAGAAGTATCAACTACAACCGGTGCCGGAGTTTCTCCTGCAACCTTATAAGTAAATGTAAGAGGGATTGTATATCCCGTTGAAGTTACTGTAATCTGGAATTCTGTTCCCGCTACCGCATCTTTAAATGGCGCTGCATCTGTCTTTAATGTTCCGTCACTTCCAATAATCTCAACTTTACCTCTTCCGGTTGCTGCATAATCTGTACCATTTACATTTACAGAAGTGATTTTCCCGATATATGAATTTAATGCATCAGCATCAAATCCTTCTGCCTGTACAAGTTTCTTATTCTCTGAATCATAAGCAGCTGGCATATTTGTTGTTGTCAGCAGGAAGGATGTAACAATATCTGCATATTTGCCATTTTTATCTTTTACTGTGAGCGTATATTTACCTGGCTCTATTGAACCTGCCGCTCTTGTTTCTGTGGCTGCCTTATATGTCAATACATTTCCTTCTACTGTCACGTCTAAACCATCCACACTATACTCTGGATCAAAGTCGTCCTGAAGATTCAATTCAATTGTTGTCTTACCTGCAGAAATATCTGAATCTGCAACCTTAACAGCATCTTCAGTTTTTGCAAATTTTACAGGAACATACAGATCTTCGATATCAATTGTATACAGACCATTTGTTGTGTAATATTCAATACTGTCAATTGTCTTGCCCATCATAGATGCGTAATGCGCGGAAGATGTTGGGCACCCATGTACTGAATCTGTATATCCTGTACTCCAAGCCAGCTCATTTCCTCTCCAGATATTTTCAAGATGACGCATACCATATGCTGTTCCATCAGTTGTTTTTACAACAACCGCATTTACATTGGAAGATGTGATTTCATCTTTCGGAAGTCCATCGAGATTAAGCTGATAATCACCATAAGAAGACCGTGTTAATAATTCTGCTGTAACTCCTGTCAGAGCTTTTGCTCCCTGTCCTTTTACCTCACTGAATACAAGATTTCCATTTTCATCAAGTGAAACTTCTTTGTAGTTTGCAGGAGTCTCTGTTAATGGATAATAAGCATATGTTTCATTCTGGAATAACGTATCTTTTCCTTCCAGTGTTGTTGTAGATGTTTTTCCACGATTTGTTACTGTAATTTCTACCTTATCTGTATCTTTGACTTCTTTATATTTTGTAAGATCTACAGAAGAATCCACTTTTACTGCATATGTAATACCATCAATTTTAGAACCATCTTCATTTGCATGATAAGAACCGCCTGAAAGTCCCGTTGTGCGTGTTTTATTCAATGTAGCTGAAGTAAATGCATCCACTTCTACTTCATTGTTTGTTGTCTCTGCTTTATAGAATGCTGCATACGGAATATTCATAAGGACATATGTTTCTTTTGTCTCTGCCTTCACCAGATTATTGATTGCTTCTGTCAAATGTGTTGTCTGCTCTTTTACTTCTGCCTCCAATGGTTTTTCTTTTGCAAGCAGGTCTTTTGATTCCTGAAGTTCTGTCTGCAGATTGCTCCAGCTATCTGCTGTGTAATCTGACTCTGTAAGTCCTTCTGCCTCTGTTACTTTTGCCTGTAATGCTGCAAGATCTTCTGCACTTGCTTCTTTTTCTTCTAATGCAAGATTATCTGCTCCTACTTCAAATTCATATGTGTAATCTTCATATCCAAGTGCATATACTGTCAATTTCCAATATCCTGTTCCATCTGTTCCTTCTGGTAACTGGCATCTCTCTGATTCTGTTAATGCAAGCTGGATTCCCATTGATTTGTGCATCCAGTTATCTGATGCAAATTTTGTTCCATATGTTGCAACTGCATTTGTTCGGCTACTGTCTGAACCATAGTATGTCCACTCTACTGCCTGCATATTTGCTCCCAGATCTCCGTAGTTTCCATCCAAATCTACTCTCAGGAAATCTCCGAATGCTCCTGTATTTTTCTTTCCATCTGTTGTTTTTCTTACAAATGGTGTTACATCCGCTTTCTTTAAGCTGACATCTTTCAGTCCGGATTCTGTTCCATCATTCTTTCTTGCTGAGAATACAAAACTTCCGTCATCGTTCTTTGCCGCTTCTTTTAAGCCATTTGTATTATCTGTTACATTTGCTGTCACTTCATAGGAACTTAAGTTTCCTTCTCCGTATCCACCTCTAAGTGTTCCACCATTCTCTACTACCGCATATTTCTCTTTTAATGCTGAAAGGTCTGCTGTCTTTACTTTTACCGGTACATACTTCAGTCCTGTTACTTTATAATCTTTGATGTTTGACTTAATATCACCAATTGCAACTTCCTGTCCGTCTGTTGTTACAAATATGGTTTTATCTTTCCAATATGCAAGATTGTATGTCTGTCCATCGTTTGTCTCAATCACTGCACTACACTGGAAACTACCTCTGTGAAGGCCATGATTTGTCGTTGCTCTTGTTACAGCATCAAAAGCTCCCTTGTCATATTCATTATGGGAATCTAACACATCAGATGATGCTGTGCTTCCTGCATTCAATACACCTTCATTTGCCCAGTACTCTGCCCATGTCATTCCTACATAAACATATGAATACTCTTCCTTTGTATCTGCCTTCACCAACGCATTTACTGCTGTATTCAATGTGTCTTTTGCTTTATCCACCGCTTCCTGGCTTTCCTTTGCTGCCTGTGCGCTTTCTGCTGCTGTCAATGCAGTCTGCATTGCCTTCCAACTATCTGCTGTATAGTCTGATTCATTCAATGCTTTTGCTGCTACAATTGCCTGCTCCAATGCTGTTGTATCTACTGCTGTGGCTGTTCCTGCTGAACGGATTGCTTCGAGTGCAGCTTCTTTAACAGCCTTTGAAGTACATGTTGCCTGGCTTACTGTATCCCAACTATTAATCGTCTCTTCTGTTGCTGCCTGACCTACTAGCTTTGTTTTTATTCCTTTTGACTTATCATATGCTTTTGCAAAATAGCTGGCGCTCTCTTTTGCATCGTATCTTTCAAGTGGTTCTACTACAATATCAGAAAACTTTCCATTTTCTACTGTCAACTTAACTTGAACATCATATTCTGTCCAGGCATTCTCATCTTCAGGGTTATTCACAACATGCTTTGTACTTGTATACACCCCATCTTTCGCAACTTCACTTCCTGTTGCCGCAAATACAGTAGACGGGCAAAGTCCTGCTACCATCGACATTGCCACAGCCATTGTCATTGCTTTTGTTGTTATGTTTTTCTTTTTCATTAGGTTCCTCCTTTTAAAAAGATTTTATTGATAAAATTTATTATTAAGTTAGCTTCTACTAACCTATAATCAAAAAAAATTATATAGTTTCCATCGATTTTACTGCCTCTTTTTTCACAACCGGAAGCAGTTTTTTACTTAATATTCCAATCAAGAATCCGGTTATTGTTCCTGCTGTCAGAAGTACTGGAAGATAATATACTAATTTCATGTTCTCTACCACAATAGAAGCAACAATCAATTGACCGATATTGTGCGAGATTCCTCCTGCGACGCTGACTCCCACTTCGGAAAACCCTTTTGCCTTTTTCAAAAGCGTCATAACTAGAACACTTAATATTCCGCCTGCAAGACTGTATATGATTGACATTCCATTTCCAAACATAAAGCCAATCAGAAGTACTCGCATAACTACTACCAACAATACTTCCGGAAGTGTCAGAAAATATATTCCGGTCACAGTAACCAGATTGGCAATCCCAAGCTTCATCCCTGGCACTCCAAAATTGATTGGAATCAGGCTTTCCACATAGCTAAATATCATTGCAACTGCAACAAGCATTGCCATATTCGCAATCTTCTTATTACGATTCATTCCCTTCACTCCTCTGTTTATTTCGATATGGTATCAGGCACATCTTCCACTGCATTATCATCTTCCAATCCATTTACATCCAATACTTCCACAACTAATTTATGTGGAAGGCAGACTATCGTCTGTGTACAACCATTGATTTTTCCCTGCTCTTCACAATATCCATCCGGACAATTTGCCTCTTCCATATACGCCACACCATCTTGAATTCGAATACGGTTATAAAAGTCATCTTCTTTTACTTCAATCACTTGATTTTTTTCAAGAGAATACGTACCATATACCACTCCATCAACTGTTATCTGTATCTGATTACCCGCTTCATTTCTGGTCAAATGCATGACCAGAAACAAAACAAGTGCAATGGCGAGAATTCCTCCACCAAGTACGACATCATTTTTCTTCATCCTTATACTCCTGCCCAGATTAAGATTGCTGCTAACAAGATTCCTCTAAAAAGTGTAAACCAGATTTCATTTCCTTTCAGGCTTCGAATTCCAGTATGGATGTTTCCTTTCGGACATGTATCTATACATTTCTGACACTGGAAACAATCCCCTTCCACTCTCGGTGAACCATCCTTTGGAAGTCCAATTCCAGAGGGGCATTTTTTTGTGCAGGCACTGCATCCTTTGATACAGTTCTCGCGGTCACGATGTAATGCGAAGAACGGAAGTACCGGAAGCAATGAAAATACCGCCCCCATCGGGCATAAATTTCTACAGAAAAATCTCTCTTCCAGACACATACCTACAAGTATCAGAATTAAAATAAGTAAGCCAACGATATAACCACCCAATTTAAAATTACCTGCTCTTATCATGGAAAACACATCCCAGGGGCTTGTCCCTTTTGCTTTACCATATACACCTGCAAAGCACATTAAGACAATCGCAGTCAGTACAACATATTTTAATTTGTCCAACCAATTCGCCCATTCATCTGAAATCAGAAGCGGTTTCTTTTTGATTTTCTTGAAAATGTATCGGTACAAAGCATGTACTGCATCTCCCAATGTCCCAAATGCACAGGCAAATCCGCAGAAAAATCTGCCAAATAATATCGTGTATAAGCAAATCAGAATAAGTACTGTCACAAAAGATGTGAGCTCAATCCGCCCTCCTGCTCCAATCTGTGTAAATATGTATTTCACTCCGGCAAATGCTGCTGTATATACAGAAGGAATGAAAATAAAATACAGAAGTTGAATCGCAGCCCGTAACCATGTATGTATCTGTTTTAATTGTTTTTTTGACACAGAATGTAGTTCTATTTTTTTCATCTTACTTCACCGCCTTTTCTAAAGCTTCTTGTGAAGCATTTTTAATTCCTGTCGAGCTAAATGTTGCTCCGCTGATAGTATCTACATCTGTACTCTGTGACTCGATGATTTTCGGAATGATGTCTTTTGCCATAGACAGATAAGCACCATCCTCTTTTTGAGCACTTACAATCTCGATTGCTGTGATTTTTCCTTTTTCTACCTTCACCTCAACAGCAACCGTTCCGCCGAAGCCTTCTGCCTCTCCCTGATAAGTACCATCTTTGTAATTGCTGTCGTTACTTTCTGCTGACTGCGTCTCCGTCACCTGTGCCTTCAGTTTTGCAATCTCTTCATTTTTTTCTCTTGCATCCAGAACCGAATTATATCCGACCAGAATGCCTACAACCATAATCAGACTCACGACTCTAATCCAAAACTCCCTCATCGTTATTCAGCCTCCGTCTTTTCCGGCCGTTTCGCCTCTTCCAGTGCTTTCTCACAGCCTGCTACGATTGCATTCGAAGAACAAGTTGCTCGCGATACCGCATCAATTTCTTCCGGCAATCCCTTGTTCACAATCTGAGAAATGACACCTTCTTTTGATGATGTACCATTGGTTGCTTTCTTGATATAACTATCATTTGTAGATGAGCCATCACCATAAATATCCGTGATTGCTACGATTTTATCATCACGAATCGTCACATTCATCGTTAAGTTATATGTCTCAAAATCTTCATCTTCATCCGGTTCACATGGCACTGTCACCGTATAAGTTCCATCAATGTAGACTCTGTCATCTTTATCTTCATTATCTCCGGAATCCTTTTTCTCCAGCAATGTCACCGCCTGATTCAAGTTATCTAATGCCTTATTAACAGCCGCTTGTTCTTTCGCTTCCATTGCCTCTTTTGCTTCCTGCAATCTTACTTTAAGAACTGCCCAGGTTGCTTCTGTGTATTCTGACTCTTCCAGTTTATTTACATTTTCAATTGCTTCTGTAAGTTTTGCTGTATCGACTTTCTCATCCAGTGATTCTCCGTTGGTTGCTTTCTCTGCCTGCTTCAATGCATTCTTGATTGCGTTTAGCAAGCCTTTGGAACTGTAAGTTGCCCCTGAGACAGTATCCACATCGGTACTCTGTTTTTTCATAACATTTTTCACAACATCCATTGCACGATTGAAAAATGCCTCATCATCCGAATTATCCGTAACCAAAATTGCCTTTAGTGTATGTTCCTGAATAACAACTGCAACACTGACATCTCCGCTGTAGCCCTCTGCTGTTCCATAATAGATTCCTTCTTTGTACGGAACGGTTCCGGTAATTGTATCTGTTGTGGAATCATTCTTATCTGACTGACTTGTGTTGCTGCTCTGACTACTGCTGTCTGCACTGCTGACCACCGCCTGACTGAGTGCGTCTCGCACCGCTTGAATGATTCCGACTGAACTGTAGGTTGCTCCAGATACGGTGTCCACATTCGTACTCTGATTGGAAATAATTGCATTGATGATAGAAGATGCCTTGGAAATGTATTCACTTCCATCATTATTTTCCAATATTTGAATTGCAGCAATCTTACCACCACTGATATCTACCTGTACCTTCAGGGTTCCTCCAAATCCTGTACCGGTTCCATAATAAGTTCCATCTTTGTAGCCGGACGCGTCTTCTACCTGAGCCACTGAAGTTGAACTTCCAGCTGCGGCTGTTCCACCCGATTGCGACTGGCCTGTCTCACCGCTGTCCTTTTCCCCTGTCAGCGCATTTTCACAGCACTGATAATTCCATTTGAACTATAGGTCGCTCCCGATACTGTATCCACATTCAATGTCTGTCCTTCTATAATTCGGTCAATCACTGCCTTCGCACGATTGAAAAATGCTGCGTCATCGGATGAACTTAAGATATCAATCGCCACAATCTGCTTATCCTTAATCTGAACGGACACAGTAATATCTCCGGCATATCCGGTACCGGTCCCTTTATAAACACCATCCGCAAGATCAAAAGAGCCTTTTGCTGTACTTTTCTTTTCCACCTTTTCCGATGAAGTTGTTTTTGATACTTTATCTTCCACCCTTTCCGTCTTTTAGACCGGTTCCTTATATCCGCTTAAAGAACCGACTACACAGGCCGTAACCAATGCGACAGAAAGAATCGGGGCAAACGATTTTATTTTCTTTCCTTTATCGTTCATATCCATAACATTTTCCTCTTCTTTCGCTTTTATTTCTTGATGATTTCCATCTCCATTTCTGTCGAAAAATCATCCTGAATTCCTTCCGTCACATAAAGTTTTCCTTCATCTGTCAGCATGATTATGTCAAACTCATCACTATGTGCTTTCCAGAATTCTATCGCTTTCTCTTTTCCCATAATAAAAAGAGAAGTAGACAATCCATCTGCCAATGTTCCGTCTTCACTTACAATCGTGACAGACGTCAATCCATTTTCCGCAGGATATCCGGTTTTCGGATCAATAATATGATGATACGTCTTACCATCCTGTTCAAAATATCGCTCATATCCCCCCGACGTGATAACCGCTTTATCCTGCACACTCAGGATTCCAAGATAATCTTCTGTGTCATCCGGGCTTTGCACTGCGACGCGCCATTTACTGCCATCTGTTTTTGTCCCAAGTGCCTGCACATTTCCTCCAAGATTGACTAATCCGCTGGAAATATTATTTTCCTTGTAAATCTCCATGATTCTTGATGAAGTATACCCTTTTGCAATTCCTCCAAGATCAATTTTCATTCCTTCCTGGCCAAATGAAATCTTTCTGCTATCTTCGTCGTATATAATCTGTGATGCATCGACAAGTTTTAAAAGAGATTCTAATGTGTCCGCTGTCGGCACCTGATAATTCTGTGTTGGGAATCCCCATGCTTCCATGACCGGATAAATTGCAATGTCAAATGCTCCGTCTGTCTCCTTGTTTAGTTCTAATGCACGTTCTACCAAATACCCTGCATCTTCAGACAATATCGCACTTTTATTTTGATTTAATTGTGCAATCTCACTCTCTTCATTTCCTGTCGAAAGCAGTTCATCCAATCTCTGGATTTCCGCTTCTGCCTCGTCAACCGCTTCCTGCGCCTTGGCACCATATGCAGTCACTGTCATATAAGTATCCATTGCAAATATATCTTTTGACGCTTCCTCATTGGATTCTGCTTTTTCTTCCGTCTGTGTGTTTTTTGTCTCTGTTGTCGTATCCTGCTTTATGTTATTACAACCTCCTAATAACAGTGATACGCTAAGGCAAACGCATGCCATTACCGCTTTTAGTTTCATATGTCTCCCTTTCGTTACTTTCATCTAACTTTTTATACTATATTTTATTCTTTAATAGAATGTCAATTACAAATATGTTAATTGAGAAACGTTCTCATTAACAAGAGCCAATTGGGGACGGGTTCGCTTTTTTGCTTTGCAAAAAAAGCCGGAAAACCC
>QUJA01000065.1 GCA_003480425.1 Firmicutes bacterium AM31-12AC | reverse complement strand
TACAGGTAACAAACTGGCTTGCCAGAGCCGCCAGCCCCATATCCGGCGTAGTGTAATAGAAGAAGTCTATTGGCAGATGCCATACAGCCCACACACAGCCCAAAAGGATTACGCCACTTTTTAGACCAAATTTCTTCTGAAGAAGAGGCTGAAGATAATATCTCCATCCGTATTCTTCTCCAAAGAATGCCACTACTGACAGGAAAAAGTTTACCAAAACAGTAAAAAATATGATCCAAGTAGTAGGATTTGCCATTATTTTGCCAAATTCAGAAAGCTGGCCGCTCAGAGCACTGACAATCACAAATCTGAGAAGATATAATCCAATAAACAATAGGATCATACGAACAGATATATTCCAATGTTCGCTGTTCAGTCCATAGGCTCTGCGCTTTTCTTTACCGGATTGCAGAAGAAGAATCCAAAAAATAACGCTGCCACCCATCATAACGTACTCCATGATCGGTGCCCACTGAGAATATGGCATGCTCATCAGATCTCTATTTTGGGGAGCCAGAACAGAAGCCGCCGTGCAGACAACCAGCACCGCCGTGAGTGTTACAAAGAATATGTAAAAAGCCGTTGGAAGATTTTTATCTCCCTTTTTGGTAATTAAATAAGCCATCATCACACCTGTTGCTGGATACAGCATCTGCGCCGTTGGAAAAGCGCTGAGATCAAGACCTTTTCCATAGCCATACCACATCAGAAGCCCCATTACATATGTGATTCCGTATGCTATAATCACATAGATCAAAAGCTGTTTTTTCTCTGTTTGCATAAATTTCATAATTCCTTTCTTGCGACATCTAATTTGTTACTCACATGATATCATACTTTAGACACTTAGGCACAGGTTATTCCCCAAATTGGAGAAAACTTAAAATATTGATTTACTGCAAAGCATAACGAATCTTTTATTAAACAAGGGCAAGATGCGCCCTTGAGTAATTCTAATTTCCTTTTGGAAATCAGGCTACCTGGCAATCTTGATGGGGATTTCGATCCCCATTCCCTCGAACTTGTATCAATCAACAGATTTTTTAAATGGCTTACTACTTTCGTAGACGCAGCTTTCCTTTATATCTGCAGAGCAGTCATGTCGGAAAGGGGAATACTATTTTGAAAAGAGAACGACATTCGTGAAGACCTAATGAAATTGGAGGGGGAAATCAATGGCAGTATTAAAGTATACCTCAAGTAAGAACACTAATTACACAGACATTATTAATTATATGCTTTTCAAATATGATGAAACAATGGATAAACCTATTTTAGATGCGTTCAGGAGAAGATTACATTTTCAATCCGTGGTGTTAATATCTGGATAAAAAAGAAATGTCCTAACAGTATTCTTCATGTTTATGTGAATATGAATTAATCTGCTAAGGCATTTCTTTTTATTTGTATCTTTAAAATATCATTTGAAATAATCAATTTTTTAGCAAAGTATGTCTTTTTGGTACCATATGAGACGCATTTGTGCAAGATTTCCTCCTTCTTCAGATGTTTAGAACATATGGTTGATTACCTTTTTGATTACCTTTGCTTTTTGGAAAAAAGAAAAAAGCCTTAAAACAGCGATTTTACGCAGTTTCTAAGACTTTTTAGTACAGGGGATGAGAGAATCGAACTCCCACCAAAGGTTTTGGAGACCCCTATCATACCATTTGACCAATCCCCTATATTCTGTTTGGCTCACTTGAGCACTTGCTTAGTATAGCAAGTAAGATGTGGTTTGTCAACAAGAAAATTAGAAAATTTTTTAAATTTTAAAACAGAGTTAAAAATAACGATTTTACACAGATTTAATTCCCGGGAAATGCTGTATCAACTGGCATACGACAGAGCTGCGAGAAAAATGATAAGCAATTCTTTGGTAAATAAAGAAGTAATGAAGAGTAATGAGAATATATAAATAAAATTAATAAATATAAATTAGAATAAATTATAAAAGAGGTAAAAAATCTACAATGTCATATTTTGACAAATAAAATAAAACATGATAAAATGAATCGTACTTAAAGGTGTGAATGACAGAATGCATTTGCACCTTATTTTGTTGTAGGAGACGAAAGGAGATAATGGTTTGCTTACGATACAAAATTATGTAAAAGCAAAAACTCTGGATGAGGCTTACGAGTTGAATCAGGCACGTAACAGTCGTGTTATGGGCGGTATGATGTGGATGCGCCTTGGAAATGCGAGAGTAAAAACAGTAATTGATTTGTCTGAACTAGAGTTGAATAAAATTGAAGAGACGGATCATGTATTTAAGATTGGAGCAATGTGTACATTGCGTCAGTTAGAAACTCATCAGGGATTAAATGAATATTCAAAGGGAAATATAGCAAAAGCATTGAGCCCAATTGTAGGGGTTCAGTTCCGTAATCAGGCAACAGTAGGCGGTAGTATTTTTGGACGATATGGATTTTCAGACGTATTAACTGTCTTGCTGGCAATGGATACTTTTGTGGAATTATATAATGGGGGAACTGTTCGTTTGTCGGAGTTTGTGAATCGTAAGATGGACAAGGATCTTTTGATATCTGTAATTGTTCGTAAGAGTAACAGAAAGATCCATTATGAATCAATCCGCCAGACAAAAACAGATTTCCCGGTATTGACATGCGGTATTGTAACAGGTGTGTTTAAGGGAGAAAAACTGTGGTGGATATCTGTAGGGGCAAGACCTGGAAAAGCAGCACTTTTGGAGCTGGACTGGGATATTAGAGACGATGCTACAGAAGAAGAGATTGATGCATATGCAAAAAAAGCAGCAGATATGTTTACATATGGATCGAATATGAGAGGCAGTGCCGAATACCGAAGACATTTGGCAGAGGTATTGATTCGACGCTCGATTCGGGCAATTTTAGCGGAGGAACAATAAATAATGGAAATTAAATTTCGACTAAATGGCAAACCTGTTCAGACAGAGGTATCAGAGGACAGTGTTTTGTTAAATGTATTAAGACAGCTTGGATGTGTCAGCGTAAAATGTGGCTGTGAGACAACAAACTGTGGATTGTGTACTGTATGGGTAGATGGAAAATCTCGTCTGTCATGTTCAATCCTGGCAGCGGGAATTGACGGACATGAGGTGACAACACTGGAAGGTGTTCAGAAGGAAGCAGAAGAGTTTGGGCGTTTTCTTGCAGCAGAAGGAGCAGAGCAGTGTGGTTTCTGTTCTCCGGGATTTGTTATGAATGTTCTTGCAATGTTCAGGGAGTTAGAAGATCCGTCTGTTGATGAGATTAAACAGTATCTTGCGGGAAATCTGTGCAGATGTACCGGTTATATGGGACAGCTTCGTGCTATTCAGAAATATATGCAGAGTAAGAAGGAGGAGCAGGCATAATGAAATATGTAAATCAGGCAGTGCCAAAGGTGGATGCTAAGGCATTGGTAACTGGAAAAGGCGTTTATGTAAATGACCTGGCTCCATCAGATTGTTTGATCGTAAAGGTTGTTCGAAGCCCTTATGCACATGCATTAATTAAGAGTATAGATAAATCAAAAGCAATGTTAGTGCCGGGAATTGAAGCAGTGTTTACTTATGAAGATTGCCCGGATAAACGTTTTACATTGGCAGGACAGACTTATCCGGAGCCAAGTCCGTATGACAGACTGATTCTGGATCAGAGAGTTCGTTTTGTCGGAGACCCGGTAGCAATTGTTGCGGGTAAGACAGAAGAGGCAGTTTTGAAAGCAATGAAGCTTGTGAAAGTACAGTATGATGTGTTGGAGCCGGTATTGGATTTCAGAACAGCAAAGGATAATGAGATTTTAGTACATCCGGAAGATAATTGGAGAAGTCTGGCACCGGTTGGAGCAGATAATAAGAGAAATCTTTGCGCACATGATGAGTGCTCTGGCGGAGATGTGGATGCAGTTCTTGCTTCTTGTAAATATGTTGTCGACCAGACTTATCACACAAAAGCAAATCAGCAGGCTATGATGGAAACATTCCGTACATATTGCTATATGGACGCATATGGACGTTTGAACGTAGTAGGATCTACGCAGGTACCTTTCCATGTACGTCGTATTTTGGCGAACGCATTAGATATCCCAAAATCTAAGGTACGTATTATCAAACCTCGAATCGGAGGTGGATTTGGAGCAAAACAGACAGCGGTAGGAGAGATGTATCCGGCATTTGTAACATGGATGACTGGAAAACCGTCAAAGATGATTTTTACAAGAGAAGAATCTTTGATTGCATCTTCACCTCGACATGAGATGGAGATCCATGTAAGAGTCGGAGCTGATGAAGACGGAATAATCAAAGCGATTGATATGTACACATTGTCAAATACGGGAGCTTATGGTGAGCATGGTCCGACAACAGTTGGACTGTCCGGACATAAGTCGATTCCTTTATATGGAAAAGCAGAGGCTTTCCGTTTTACATATGATGTTGTATACACAAACTATATGTCTGCGGGAGCATATCGAGGATATGGTGCAACTCAGGGTATATTTGCATTGGAATCAGCTGTGGATGAATTGGCAAAACAGTTGGATATGGATGCAGTGAAATTGCGTGAGATGAACCTTGTCAGAGAAGGACAGGTTATGCCGGCATATTATGGAGAGACAGCAAACAGTTGTGCTCTTGACCGTTGTCTGGCTCGTGCAAAAGAGATGATCGGCTGGGATGAAAAAGGTATGCGTAAAGATATGGGCAATGGTAAAGTCAGAGGACTTGGTGTTGCAATGTCGATGCAGGGGTCCGGTATTTCCAGCTGTGATACTGCTTCAGTTACAATTAAAGTGAATGACGACGGATTCTATACATTGATGATTGGTGCTACAGATATGGGAACAGGATGTGATACAATTCTTTCGCAGATGGCAGCAGATTGTCTGGACTGTAGTATGGATGAGATTGTTGTACATGGAGTTGACACAGATATTTCACCATATGATTGTGGTTCTTACGCATCTAGTACAACTTATGTGACAGGTATGGCAGTGATGAAAACTTGTGAGACTTTGCGCAAGAAAATCAGTGAGAAGGGTGCAAAATATCTCGGCTGTCCGGTAGAAGAGGTAGAATTTGACGGCGAAAAAGTCTTGAATCTGAAAACAGGAGAATCTATTTCTAGAAAAGATATTGGAAATAAAGTAATGTGCTTTAATGATGATGCACTTAGTGCAAGCGAAGCATTTACATCACCGGTATCACCACCGCCGTTTATGGTTGGAATGGCAGAAGTAGAGATTGATAAAGAAACAGGAGCAATCGAATTGATTGATTATGCAGCAGTTGTAGACTGTGGAACTGTTGTCAATCCAAATCTTGCCAGAGTCCAGACAGAAGGTGGAATCGCACAGGGAATCGGTATGGCAATGTATGAAGACATTGTATATAGTGCGAAAGGAAAGAACTATAGCAATTCCTTTATGCAGTATAAGATTCCATCACGATTGGATGTTGGAACGATTCGAGTAGAATTTGAGAGCAGCTATGAACCAACAGGTCCGTTTGGTGCCAAATCTATCGGTGAGATTGTAATCAATACACCATCTCCAGCAATTGCAAATGCGGTAGATCATGCGGTAGGCGTTCGAATCCGTGAATTGCCAATTACGGCGGAAAAGATTTTCTGGGGAATCCAAGAGCAGGAAAAACAGAAATAAGAAAACATTTTTAATATAAAAAAGAAATAAAAAAGATACAGCTGTTGTTGAAAAAAACAACGGTTGTATCTTTTGTTGTATAACCCGGGGGCTTAGAGAGTCTTTTGGTAAGCCAGACGTTCTGTGCCATCTTGCAGATGAACCAGACCACAATAAGAGAAACCATTTTTCTTAAGTAAATGTTGCATGACAGAATTATCACGGTGTGTATCAATTTTGAGATTACCGCATTGCTTTAATGCCCATTCAAGACAAAAAGAAGCAGTTCCATGGATGGTTCCATCTGAAGTAATACGGTGGACCACGCCATAAGGCATCGAATTCAACCAGTCACCTTCATAAATCTCGTTATAGTCAGGATCATCTGCTTTGTGGTAAAAAAATGTAGCGATGATTTTGGTGTGATCTTCACAGACATAGCTGTGACCGGATTTAATATCTGAAATAATGAGCTCTTTTTCTGGATAAGTCGTGCCCCATTGCACTGGATTGCCGTGACTGCTCATGAATGTACGTGCATTTTCATAAAGGTGTAACAGAATGTCTAAATCATCCATGGTCGATTTGCGAATGTTCATAGGTTTGTCCTCTCATTTTTTACATAAAATTTTATAAATATTTTAAAATGAAATTGTGGAATATGCAATAAAAACAGTGCTGAAAAATAGTTAGAAAATGCGACGAAATCAAACAAAAAATCAGGGAAAAAGTAACATTATATAGCGGATTGTATGCCGAAAAATGCAATAATTGTACTAAATAAGGAACATAAGAAGAAATAAGAGATTTGAGGTTGTCTTTTTTTTAACGTGATGTTATACTGCGACTGTTGAAAAAAGGAATAGCTATAAAATAGCAAGGAGGAAGTATACAATGTCACAGGCACAGTTTGAACAGTGGACAGGATTCAAAGGTAAACTTTGGAAAGACGGAGTAGATGTTCGTGATTTCGTTCAGAACAACTACAAACCATATGATGGAGATGAATCTTTCTTAGTTGGACCTACAGAAGCAACAGATAAGTTGTGGGGAAGATTACAGGAACTTCAGGCAGAAGAGCGTGCAAAAGGTGGAGTCCTTGATATGGAAACAGAAGTTGTTTCAGGACTTACTGCTTATGGTGCAGCTTATATCGATGACAGCATGAAAGAGCTGGAGAAAATTGTTGGTCTTCAGACAGACAAACCTCTGAAGAGAGCATTTATGCCTTATGGTGGAATTAAGATGGCAGAGCAGGCTTGTACAACACATGGTTATGAGCCAAGTGCAAAACTGCATGAGATCTTTACAAAATATCACAAAACTCACAATCAGGGAGTATTTGATATCTACACACCAGAGATGAAAAAAGCTCGTCACAACAAAATCATTACAGGACTTCCAGATACATACGGACGTGGACGTATCGTTGGTGACTACCGTCGTGTAGCTTTATATGGTATTGATTACCTTATTAAGGAAAAACAGTCTGATTTCGTAAGAGGCGAGAGACACGGAATGAAAGGAACAGATTTCCGTCTTCGTGAAGAGATCACAGATCAGATCAACGCTCTGAAAGAAATGAAAGAGATGGCTGCAGCATACGGATATGACATTTCTGCACCAGCTAAAGATGCAAGAGAAGCTGCTCAGTGGCTGTACTTCGGATATCTTGCAGCAATCAAGACACAGAACGGTGCTGCAATGAGTGTTGGACGTATTTCTACATTCCTTGATATTTATATTGAAAGAGATCTTGAGAACGGAACTCTGACAGAAGAAGAAGCTCAGGAATTGATTGACCACATGGTTATGAAATTCAGAATGGTTAAGTTTGCTCGTATTCCATCTTACACAGAACTCTTCTCAGGAGACCCAGTATGGGCTACACTTGAGGTTGGTGGACTTGGACAGGACGGACGTTCTATGGTAACAAAGAACGACTACCGTTTCTTACATACATTAGAGAACATGGGACCTTCACCAGAGCCTAACCTGACAGTACTTTATTCTTCAAGACTGCCAGAGAACTTCAAGAAATATGCATCATTTATTTCTGTAACAACAAGTTCTATCCAGTATGAGAACGATGATGTTATGCGTCCGGTATGGGGCGATGACTACAGCATTTGCTGCTGTGTATCTGCTACTCAGACAGGTAAAGAGATTCAGTTCTTTGGAGCACGTGCAAACCTTGCTAAGTGTCTGTTATACGCTATCAATGGTGGTGTTGATGTGAAGACAAGACAGCAGGTTGGACCAGCTTACAGACCAATCACTTCAGAATATCTTGATATTGATGAGGTAATGGAAAGATATGACGCTATGATGGAATGGCTGTCAAAACTGTATGTAGATACATTGAACATGATTCACTACATGCATGATAAATATTACTATGAAGCAGCAGAGATGGCTCTTATCGACACAGATGTAAGACGTACATTTGCAACAGGTATCGCTGGATTCTCTCACGTAGTAGACTCTTTGAGCGCTATCAAATATGCAAAAGTTAAAACAATTCGTGATGAAGACGGAATCGTAGTTGACTTCGAGACAGAGGGAGACTTCCCAAGATATGGTAACGATGATGATCGTGCTGATGAAATCGCAGTATGGCTTCTTAAGACATTTATGCACAAACTGAAAAAATGCCATACATACAGAAATTCAGAGCCTACAACATCTATCCTTACAATTACATCAAACGTTGTATATGGTAAGGCTACAGGATCTCTTCCAGACGGAAGAAAAGCAGGCGAGCCACTTTCACCAGGTGCTAACCCATCTTACGGTGCAGAGCAGAATGGTCTCTTGGCTTCACTGAACTCTGTTGCAAAACTTCCATACGAAGATGCATTAGATGGTATTTCAAATACTCAGACAATCAGCCCAAGTGCACTTGGACATACAGATGAAGAGCGTACAAATAACCTTGTAAACGTTCTTGATGGATACTTCGATCAGGGAGCACACCACTTGAACGTAAACGTATTCGGTACAGAGAAACTGATCGATGCTATGGAGCATCCAGAGAAACCAGAATATGCTAACTTTACAATTCGTGTATCTGGATACGCTGTTAAATTCATCGACTTGACTCGTGAGCAGCAGATGGACGTTATTTCCAGAACTTGCCACAAATCAATGTAATAAGAATTAAACTTTGTTGAAAGTAAAGAGGGGCAGTTTCGAAAGGGACTGCTCCTCTTTGTAACAAATATTCGAAAAGGTATTATCAATAATAAGGAGAAAATAAAATGGCAGAAGCATTAAAAGGTTATGTTCATTCGCTGGAAAGCTTTGGATCAGTAGATGGCCCGGGGGTGCGGTATATTATTTTCCTGACAGGATGTGCAATGAGATGCCAGTTTTGTCATAATCCGGATACATGGGATATGAAGAAAGGAACTCTTTACACAACAGATGAACTGTTAGAAAAAGCAATGAAATATCGTTCTTACTGGAAAAATGATGGCGGGATCACAGTAAGTGGTGGAGAACCATTATTGCAGATTGATTTTCTGACAGAATTATTCCGTAAGGCAAAAGCAAATGGAATCCACACAACACTTGATACAAGCGGAAATCCATTTACAAGAGAAGAACCATTTTTCAGCAAATTTAATGAATTAATGAAGTATACAGATCTGGTGATGCTTGATATCAAACATATTGATGATGAGCAGCATAAGATTTTAACAGGATGTACAAATAAAAATATTTTAGATTTGGCCCGTTACTTATCAGACATCAAAAAACCTGTTTGGATTCGTCATGTTCTTGTACCGGAAAGAAGCGATTATGATGAATATTTGATCAAACTGGATGAATTTATTCAAACATTGGATAATGTTCAGAAAGTAGAAGTTCTTCCATATCATACTTTAGGTGCGTATAAATGGGATGAACTTGGCTATGAGTACAAATTAAAAGGAATTGATCCACCATCAGTCGAGAGAGTTGAGAATGCAAATAAACTGCTTCACACAGGAGTTTAGTGCATTTGAAAGTGACAATTGGAGACAATTGAGGATGGGGAGACCATTTGGGGACGTGGACCATTTGGG
>QUJA01000064.1 GCA_003480425.1 Firmicutes bacterium AM31-12AC | reverse complement strand
AAGATTTTAAAGAAAAGAAAAGTGAGAAAAGAAGATAGAACACAAAATAATGAGATAGAAAAACAGTGAAAAAATATAAAAGTAAAAATGTAGAAAAAGGAACAAGATATTAAAATGGACTCGATACTATATGAAAATTATTTAAACATTCTTAAACAGGAACTTGTGCCTGCGCTGGGATGTACGGAGCCGATAGCAATTGCTTATACAGCAGCAAAAGCACATCAGGTTCTTGGAGAATTTCCGGATTCTGTGGAGATGAAACTAAGTGGAAATATTATTAAAAATGTAAAAGGTGTTACGGTTCCGAATTCCGATGGGATGAAAGGAATTGAGGTTGCGGCAGTGCTTGGTATTGTAGGTGGAAATGCAGATAAAACACTTGAGGTTTTGAGTGAGGTTACGGAGGAAGATATTTCCAGAACCCGTGAGTTGATCAACCAGAACATCTGTACATGCTCATTGGTTGAAGGTGTTGACAATCTGTATATTACAGCTAAGGTGATAAAGGGAGAGCATTATGCGTCCGTAACAATTGAGCATCAGCATACCAATATTACCAGAATTGAAAAGGATGGAAAGGTGCTCCTGGATAATCCTTATTTATCAGAAAGTGAGACGAGTGTAGATAAATCGAAGCTTACAGTTAAGGATATTTTAGATTTTGCAGACCAGGTTCATATGGAAGATATTCAGCCAATCATTGATCGTCAGATTAAATTAAATTCTGCAATAGCACAGGAAGGTCTTGACAATAACTATGGTGCACAGATTGGAAAAACGTTGATGCATGTATGGGGAAAAAGTGTTATTACGAGAGCTTGTGCCAGAGCAGCAGCCGGAAGTGATGCACGTATGGGTGGCTGTTCTATGCCGGTTGTGATTAATTCTGGAAGCGGTAATCAAGGAATAACGGTGTCTCTTCCGGTTATCGTATATGCGGATGAGTGGGAAGTATCTCACGAGAAGCTTTGTCGTTCCTTAGTTGTCAGCAATCTGATTGCAATTCATCAGAAATACTATATAGGAAGTCTTTCAGCATACTGTGGTGCAGTCAGTGCAGCATGTGGTGCGGGAGCAGGTATCACATATATGTATGGCGGTACATACCAACAGATTTCATTGACTATTATCAATACACTTGGAAATATTGGAGGAATCGTTTGTGATGGGGCAAAGCCATCCTGTGCCGCGAAGATAGCATCTTCCGTCGATGCCGCACTCATGGCTTTTCAGCTTAGTATCCGGAACAAAAGCTTTCTTCCAGGAGAAGGTATTATTAAAGATGATATCGAGGAGACGATTAAGAGTATGGGATATATCGGGCGAGTTGGTATGCGTGCCACAGACACGGAAATTTTAAATGTTATGATAGATCGTGCTGATATCGATCAGGAATGTTAAAAGAGGAGGAAAATGAGATGAGTACAAACATGAAAGCAAGAAAAAATAGAACAAAAATACAGATGGTACTTACGCTGATAGTAGTATTTTCGGTTATACGACAATTTTTCCTTGGGAATTATCACAACATGTTCCTGGGAATTTTAACGCTGATATTATTCATGGTTCCGCAATTTCTGGATAAGAAATTGAGCGTTACAATACCGGTAGGATTGGAAACAGTTATTTTAATCTTTATATTTTCAGCAGAGATTTTGGGAGAAATTAACGCTTTTTATGTAAAAATTCCGATTTGGGATAGCATTTTACATACTACGAATGGATTTTTAATGGCAGCGATAGGATTTGCGTTAATCGATCTCTTCAACCGAAGCGAGAAATTTTCAATTAAGATGTCACCATATTTCGTCGCATTTTTTGCATTTTGCTTTTCTATGACAGTCGGAGTGTTGTGGGAGTTCTTTGAATTTAGCATGGATCAGTTTTTCGGTTTAGATATGCAGAAAGACTGGATTGTTACAGCAATTAATTCTGTTAAATTAAATCCTACAGGTGCAAATGTTCCGATTCACGTAGATGTTCAATCTGTAGTGATCAATGGGGAGCAGTGGAATCTTGGAGGCTATCTTGATATTGGTCTTATAGATACAATGAAAGACTTGATCGTGAACTTTATTGGGGCGGTTGTTTTCTCTGTTATTGGTATTTTATATTTGAAAAACAGAGAAAGAGGAAAGCTTGCAGCTTCTTTGATCCCACAAGTTAGAAATGAAGACAAATAGAAGCAGAAGACGAATAAGAGTCTTCTGCTAACGGAATTCCCGTACTTTTCTAGAAATACTTTCCAGCTCTTCTTTTGAGAGTTCGGGAAGTCTTTCTAGTTTATCCATAAACATAATGAGCGTTTCTTTTCTTTGCATCTCTACCATCTGTGTATAGAAATTGACAACCACTCCGGTGACAATGGCAATTACAAAAATAGCATAAATTGTAAGTAATACGGAACATATTTTTCCGATGAATGTAACGGTAACGAAATCGCCAAATCCGGCAGTGGAGATTACAGCATAGCAATACCAGAGGGCATCTCCGTAGCGGTTAATATTTGGTTCAACCAACTGGATAACCGCAGCATTGGCAAAAAGGAAGAGAACGAAGCCAAGGATTATTTGTGTAGCTTTCGTTCGTTTTAAAATTATCCATAATAATTTTAATCTTTTCATAATTAAAATCCTCCGAAAAATAAAAGTAAGTATAGATTGAGTCGATTAAAGTATAATATAAATTTAGTGAAAATAACAATAGAAAACAATATTGCTGTTTAAATATACCTGTGATATCATGAAAAAATGTAAGTAATATAAGGAAAAGGTGGAATTTCTTAATGGAAAAAAATTATAATCTGGAGCTGATCCGGATCATTTCGTTTGTCTCCGTTATAGTGATCCATGTGACAAACTATTACTGTCGTGCATATGGCGAGATTAGTCAGGGAGAATATATATTTTCTATGATTTTAGATGTTCTGGCAAGAGTAAGCGTTCCGTGTTTTTTTATGATTACAGGTGCACTCCTTTTAGGGAGAGAAGAACCTCTGAGAAAACATTTAAAACGATTATGGCGCTTTATAATTGTGCTTGTCGTGTGGAGTCTGATTTATATTATCTGGAATGATTTTTATATGAAGACACCGTATGATATACGCAAGATATTATTCGAACCGGCGGAAGCACATCTTTGGTATTTATATGCAATGATTCCGATTTATATGGTTCTTCCGTTTTTTCAGGTAATGTGTAAGCACATGAATTTGAGATTGGAACAGGCATTTCTTGGTGTGATCACCTTAGCAGTCATTTTTAATTATCTATCTTCTTTGGGGAATCAAGAAGCATATTATGATCTGCCATTGATCGGGGATCGAGTTTACATGTATTACGTGTTTATCGGATATTATATTTATAAATATAGAAAACATGTAATTCGAGATCAACGAATACCGGCGATAACATTTGTTGTATGCATGCTGATAAACATAGGATTAACATGGATTGGGACAATAAAACAAGGTGTTCATTGTGAACGATTTATGGAGTATGGAAACCCAATACTTGTATTGGCAGCCGCAATGTTCTTTATGTATATTATTCGGTTAAAGAAAAGCGAATTTTCTCCCAGACCAAAGGCAAAAAAAATCATGGATACATTTTCGGGTTGTTCGTTTGGCATTTATCTGATACATATTCTATTTTTGGATAATTATAAAAAGTATATGGAGGCGGCAGATGCATCAGCATGGATTGTAGTTCCGGGGCTGACATTGACAATCATTGCCCTTTCTTTTGGCTGTGTATGGCTGATGAAAAAGACCTTTGGGGACGGGGTTAAGTGGCTTTTTTAGACCTTTGGGGACGGGGTTCAGTGGCTTTCTATGGAAAGGCTGGAAGATAAAGCATAAGAATGGGAGAAGAATTATGAAGAATACAAAGGTGAGAAATCAATTAGAGCTTTGGTTGTTTTGTGCAATTATCGGCGCATTTGCCGGCGGACTGGTGTGGGCACTTTTAAAAGTTCTGGCAGTTGGAACGGAAGTGATATGGGAATGGATTCCGGGCAGGTTTTCAATTCCGTTTTATACGATTGTTGTGTGTACGATAGGAGCGGCAATTATCGGGCTTTTCCGTAAAAAATACGGGGACTACCCGGAAGAAATGGAAACCGTAATGGGTAAGGTGAAAAAAGAAAAGCATTATGAATATAAAAATATGCTGGTTATGATAATCGCAGCATTGCTTCCACTTTTGATAGGAAGTAGTATCGGTCCGGAAGCCGGGCTTACAGGGATTATCGTCGGTCTGTGCTATTGGGCGGGAGACAATCTGAAGTTTGCGAAGCAGCATGCAAAGGAGTATTCTCAGGTCGGAGTTGCAGCGTCTTTGAGTGTATTATTCCATGCACCGCTGTTCGGAATTTTCGAGGTAGAAGAGAGCGAGTCGGAGGAAGCAATATTAGAAATGTCAGGTACTTCGAAAGTATTTATTTATGGTATCGCACTGGCAGCGGCAACAGGAGTTTATGCCGGTTTATCAGCACTGTTTGGAGCGGGCCTTTCTGGTTTCCCGGCTTTTTCAGTGGTTGAAGTTGGAAGAATCGACTATCTATTGATGATTATATATATCATTTGCGGTTGTATTTTGGCAGTATTTTATGAAAAGACACATCAGCTTATGCAAACAGCAACGAAAAAAATACCTGCAGTCTTAAGGGAAACATTAGCAGGTTTAATTCTTGGTGTATGCGGTACGTTGATTCCGGCAGTGATGTTTTCGGGTGAAGAACAGATGGGCATACTTATGGAAGAGTATATGAATTATCTCCCGCTTGCATTGATCGGAGTTGCATTTTTGAAAATTCTGCTTACAAATCTTTGTATACAGTCAGGATTAAAAGGAGGACATTTCTTCCCAATCATTTTTGCAGGAGTATGCATGGGATATGGTATTGCAATGCTGCTCTGTGGAAATGTCGAGAGTCATATGGTGTTTGCGACAGCAATTGTTACGGCAGCATTGCTCGGTGGAACGATGAAAAAACCATTGGCAGTTACGATGCTTTTGTTTTTGTGTTATCCGGTGAAATGGTTCGTCTGGATATTCGTGGCGGCAGCCGCGGGCAGTAAGGGCGTATCCATTTTGGAAGGAAAATAGAGCGAAATAGAAAAGGCTGTGATTTCAGGATGTTAAGAACACATTTTGAAATCACAGCCTCTTTGATTACAGAAAAATAATGTAACTGTTCAGAGCCAACCTCCAAAATGCTACGCATTTCGTCGGTGTGGCGTATCCGCCAAATAGCAGAAAATTAAGATGGAATCAAGACACATGCACAATATCCAGGAGCAGGTTGAAAACAGTAGATGGTCAGAGTCTTGTCGATTTCCGGACTATAATCATGTAGGATATGTTTATTGCCGTTTAATGCTACATCAGCATAAGTAACAAGCCATTTTTTATCCCCGTTTTCAAAGACTTCATAAAAAGAACGATTCAACATTTCTGAAACGGGAACACCTTCAACAACAGCCATTTCATCATTGCAGTAACGAAATACAAAGTCTACACCATGTCCATTCGCATCAAATACAAGCTCAATAATACAAAAAGCAAGTGGCATATCATTGAGAAAGCTACAGTTATCAAATAAATGAAGTGAGCTGTTTTCTGAAACCTCCGAATAGTTCTGTGCATTTAAACCAAGTTCCTTACGGATTTGTTTGTGCTGACTCAGATTACGTTTTCTCCCTTGAAAGACAGCACCATCCGTCATTGTATAAAGTCCTTCGTCGGATATATGAACAATTTGATTTTTTCGAAGAACAACGCCCTTTGAGATATTCAGAAAATCCTCTTCCGGCAAGTAGAGCATAAGTTCTTTTATCGGGATTGTAGTCGTAATGCTTTCTCCCGAGGAAAGCGTAATGATTGTGTGAGGATTCTGTCTGGTAAGGTAAAGAATATCTGAAATTTTGATATTCTTTCGTTCGAAATATAGTGGAACATTATAACGCATATGAGACCTTCCTTTATTGTGATAATTCTATATTACTATAGTTGTTTTGAAAACACAATAGGAACAATTAAAATGCAATGATTGACACAAATAAAATGCATTTTAATCAAATTTCACCGCGATTTATCGAAAAATATTAAATAAAGATACATATTTGAGTAAAAAAGATTGCTGATTAACTGCGTGAGTGATATTATAAAAAAGGTAACAAGTAAATAAAAAATTGTGTTATCATAGAAAAAACAAAAGAAATGCAGAAGCGAAAGGGGCAGCAAAAATGAAGGAGAATAAAACAATTAAAATTATCACATTAATCACAGGAGTACTGACAGTGCTGTTAGGTTTTTATGCAGTAGTTCGACCTATGAGGACATTTTTAGCAATCGGATGGATTCTTGGAATGCTTCTCTTAGTAAATGGTATTGAACTTGTGATACTTTCCTTGTCGAAAGAGAAGAAAGATATTGGAGCATGTATTCTTGGAGTTCTGGAAGGACTTGGCGGTATTGTTTTATTGTTTAGTGGCGTACAGAGATTCCTGACAGATATCATGGCAACCTATCTGGTTGGCGGAAGTGTACTGATTTATGGTATCTTCCAGATTGTAGCCGGAGTGAAGAAGTTTAAAGATTCTAAGGGAAAAGGAATTCTGGCGATTATCTGTGGTGTATTATCAATCATTGTAAGTATTATTGCTTTTACACATCCAATATTGACGATGTTCTCAGTTGGATATATGATTGCATTTTCTGTTTTAATGCAGGGAATCAATATGATTGTACTTGCTGTGAATTTTGGAAAAGCGAGTGAGGAATAAAAAGATAATAGAATAGTAACAACTGAAAAGAGAATATAAAAATGATGATGCTATCTCCCTTGTATGGCATCATCATTTTCGTTATAATGAAAAAATACTGCAAGATGATTTGATCGGAATGATAAATAAAAAAATTATACGAGAGGAGATAAGAAAATGGAAAGATATGATATTGCAATTATCGGAACCGGACCGGCAGGATTATCTGCTGCAATTACAGCCACAGTCCGTAATAAAAAAGTGTTGCTGTTGGGACCGGCAAATCTGAGCGAAAAAGTACAGAAAGCACATTTGATACAGAATTATTTGGGCTTACCGGAAATAAGTGGAGAAGGGCTTGTTAAAGCTTATCAAAAGCATTTAGAAGCAATGAATATTTCCGTTACTGATGCAAGAGTAAATGCAATCTATAACATGGGTTCTTATTTTGGAATCCAGGCATCGGGTGAAATCTATGAAGCAGATACAGTCATTCTGGCGACAGGTGTTGTGACAGGCAAGATGTTGGAAGGAGAAAAAGAATTTCTGGGGCGTGGCGTGAGTTATTGTGCTACGTGTGATGCAATGCTGTACAGAGGAAAAAAGGTTGCAGTAATCGGCTATAGTAAGAGAGAAGAAGCGGAGGCAGAATTTCTTGCAGAAGTTGTGGATAAGGTGTATTATTTCCCAATGTATAAGAACGAACCGCAGCTTTCTGAAAATATTGAAATTGTCAGGGAAGTGCCGAAGAAAATATTTGGTACAGATTTAGTAGAGGGCTTGCAGACAAATAAAGGAGAATGGATTGTAGACGGGATTTTTGTTTTACGTGAAAGCATTTCACCGGAGCAGCTGCTTGGCGGAGTAGAACTGGATGGGGTACATGTGAAAGTAAATTTGAAAATGGAAACAAGTATTTCCGGATGCTATGCGTGTGGAGATATAACAGGAATGCCATATCAGTATATTAAGGCGGCAGGTCAGGGAAATGTGGCAGCATTATCTGCGGTTGAATATTTGGCAAAAAATAAAGAAAAAAAGGTGGAATAGATGAAATCATATGAAGTAATATTATTTGATCTGGATGGAACGATAACAGATTCGTCAGAGGGTATTACCAATTCTGTAAAATATATGTTGAAGCAGTATGGAATTGAGGAAAATGATATGGATAAACTGTGTCAGTTTATCGGTCCTCCGTTGGTAGAACCTCTGCAGGAAATGTATGGATTTTCGGAGGATGAAGCAATAAAAGCGGTAGCTCAGTACAGAGTGTATTATAAAGATAAAGGAATCTTTGAAAACAAGGTTTATGAAGGCTTTGAAGATGTGCTGAAGGTATTGAAGAAAAAAGGAAAAAAGGTACTTGTTGCAACTTCAAAACCGGAACTATTTGCAAGAAGAATAATGGACTATTTTCATCTTACACAATATTTTGATTATGTGGCAGGAGCAGGGATGGATGAACGCAATGGTTCCAAGGCGGCAGTAATCGAGCATGCATTTGAAGAATGCAATATCACAGATAAATCGCAGGTGCTCATGGTTGGAGACCGTAAGTATGATGTGAATGGTGCAAAGAAGATGGGTGTTGACAGTATGGGTGTTTTATATGGTTTTGGTTCAAGAGAAGAACTGGAAGAAGCAGGGGCAACGTATATTGTTGACACAGTGAAAGATTTGGAAGAAATATTTTGTGAGATGGAATAAAAATATTCACAGTGATATGTGTGGATAACAAAATAAAATGTGAAAAAACATGGAGAGAATCCAACTGATCGTGGATAACTCACCATGTTTTTTTGTTTAAAGAAAAATCGACTTGAATGGATCGTGGGGCTCCAATATGTATTTAATAATTATTCTTCTGCAGGAAGTTCTGTTGTTTTTTCTTTTGGTGGCATAACCAGTGAGAAAATTAAAAATGCGATCAATGCAGCAACTAAGCCAGGTACGATTGGCTGGTTGAAGTGAAGACCGAACAAGTTTCCACCAGAAATATGCTCAAGGTAAACAACTACGATTGTACCTGCAATTAATGATGCGATAGTACCGGCCGGAGAAGCACCCTTCCAATAATGTCCGAGAACATATGGGAAGAAAGCACCAGCGGCACGTAGAGTAAATGCAAACATCAAGATAGATACGATGCTTGATGTATTAAAGAGTGCGATCAATGTAGCAGCAACACCAACAGCTGCCATTGTAACACGAGTAACAATCATAACCTCTTTGTCGGAAGCCTCAGGTTTGATTACAATTTTGTAAATATCATTTGCAAAAATAGCACCGGCACCAAGAAGGTCTGAGTCAGCACTTGACATTGTAGCAGAGATGATACCTGCAAATAATAAACCGCAGATAAGAGCTGGCATAGCTTCCATAGCTAATACAGGAAGTGCGTAACGAGCACCGACATCCTGGAAGTCAGCAGCATTAAATTTACCCATGTTAATCAAAGCAAGAACGATGATTCCCATAAGAGTAGGAACAAATGCGTAAATAAAGTTTACGATTGCTGCAAGGATAGAACCCTGTCTTGCAGCTTTACCATCTCTTGCGGCATAGTATCTGGATACAGCTTCCTGCCCAACAGTAAATGTAGCAACGTACATAATTGTTAAGCTGATAACGTCCATTACATTATATCCTTTAAAGATATCAAATGTTTCAGCCGGAACATTTGATACAACGTTATTCCAGCCACCGGCAAGATTCATGCCGAATGGCAATGCGATGATCATACCAACTACAATCAGAAATACCTGAACGAAGTCTGTAAGAGTTACGCTCCAGAGACCACCCATAATGGCATAAATTGTTACAACAATACCTACGATCAGAACAGCTGTCTTGTAGTTCATGTTCAGCATTGTAGATAAGATAACAGAAGAAGCAATAAACTGTCCGGCTGTCAGTCCGATCAATGGTACAAACATAATTAATGAAGTAATGATTCCAGATGGCTTTCCATAACGGCGACGGAAATACTCAGGAACAGTTTTAACCATGGCAGCACGGAATTTTGGTGCCAGGAATGTCAAAATAACAAAGGCAAATCCCATCGTGATGATGTACCATGCGGCACTCAAGCCATGGCTTTCCATACCCTGCTGAACAACACCGAGAGAGCTTCCGCCTCCGATTTCTGTTGCGGCGAGAGTACCGGCCATAAGAAATGGTCCTAAACGTCTTCCGGCAACAACAAAGTCTGTGTTGGATTCAATTTTCTTGGATGATAAATAACCAATCAACAACATTACCAGAAGGTATACAACAACAACGCTGGTTACAATAATGTTTGACTGCATATGCAATCCCTCCTCTTTTCTCATTATAACAAAATAGGTATCAGACTCCCACGAAACCTGACACCCTTGTCTTTCTATATTATAACATATAAAGAGCCAATTGGGGACGGGGTTTTCCGGCTTTTTTTGCAAAGCAAAAAAGCCGGAAAACC
>QUJA01000063.1 GCA_003480425.1 Firmicutes bacterium AM31-12AC | reverse complement strand
CACTACCCCGTCCCCAATGGCCTCAACCCCGTCCCCAACTGGCCACCCAACCCGGCACTACCCGTGATATTCTCCGTTATATTGAATCAATGTAACATCCTGCACATTTTCAATATTTCGAATCTTTTCTGTAAAGTCGAGATCATTCTGGCGGCAGAATACTTCTACTGCCAATTCTGTTTTTTCTCCACGCATCGTTTTAGACTTGATGAAATATTTCATCTTTCCGAAACTGCGGATAATTTCATCTCCTGCATCATCCCCAAGATAATGGATCACAATAATATAGATTTTTCCTTTCTGCTGTTTATGATAAAACAGATAAATCATTATAATCATAACAACAGCTGCAATCAGTGCAAGTAAATACATTCCTGCACCGGTTGTGATACCTGTCGTAATCGCCCAGAAAAGATAGAGCAGATCCATCGGATCTTTTACCGCTGTACGGAAACGGACAATAGACAACGCACCGACCATACCGAGGGAAATAACGATATTCGTGCTGATTGCCAGTGTAACAGCAAAGCTTCTTGAAAAGATCACTCCGACATAAAATTTACTGTAAATCATATAGATAACTGCACCGAGAAGCAATGCTACAACCAATGAAATTGTCATCTGCGGTACATTAAAACTATCAAATACGCCAGATTCTAACACTGACTTTTTAATCATATCTTGTACACTCATAATATTTTCCTCTCTTGTGTTTCATTCCAATATTCAAACCCGTGTAAATATCGTGATTTTTCATAACAAAGTACATACTTTGACACTGCCGTAAATTCCTGTGCATTTGGCAAAAGCAAATTCCTCACTATCTGCGGAAGCATTTCTGTAAATTTCACTTCCATGACTGTCTTACCCTGTTCAAGCACCGGTAAGGTTGGAAGGGTGCTATCAAAGATATCATATCCTCCAACTGCCGCTCTTACATCACTGTCAAATGTAATCCTGACTGTTCCTTCATCCATTATCCATGGAACTCTTTCGTAATCAACGATTGTTCTTGGACGCATAAAATTGCTGATACATTCTACATAAAATTCTCTGCACAGAGGATATTTGCTAGTCAATAAAAATTCATACTCGCCATTTAAAATTTTATAAAATTCTTCCTTTGTAAGCGGTGCACTTTCTTTGTAAATATAGCTTCCAAACTTCTTTTTTCGCTCTAATTTGATAGAACGGTCACTATAATTATAAATACGTATTCTGTATTTTTTACGCATCAGAATACCTGCTTCTTTCTCCTCATACGCACTGTTGAAATAATCCTCAAAATACAGGCTTCGAATTGTATAACCATTTTCTCCGGCATGCGGATCTTTTTTTAATATATGACGCATCCTCATTTCCAGTAATTCTTTCTCACTGGTACTGATTAGATATTTCCACTCATTACGAAAACGTTCCTTTGACTTTTTATTCCACATATATATCTTCCTCAATATTTGTTCCGCCCGTAATGTAGAAGCATTTCATACCATAATTTTTTCCATCATCCGTCACGTAATAATCAAATGCATCCTGCGTCTTTCCGGATGCATTGGTCGCACGGACACGTAAGAAATATTGTCCGTCTGCCGGCACTGTAGTCTGTGCTTCCGGAATCAGCAGATTTTCCTGACGATAAACAACTTCTTTAAACTGATAATCCTTCGCCAGTTCAACAGTGTATGTAATATCTTCTGCATTAAAATCATAAGATGCATCCCAGTTAAACTTCAAAGTGTTTCCCTCAATAGTCGGTACTCCGATATAAAATGGCATCGGCTTTTTCAGACTTTCCTTATACATTTCATAATTTTTCTCTACCTCCGACGGAATTGCCGATGCAACCATTTCATACTTCTCATCCGTCAACGGTGCATACATCTGATCCGGCATTTTTTTCAAATACATCTGAGTAACTCTACGATATGCTTGTATCATACTGCTTATCCGCTCCTCACTCAGATATGACTTTACATCCAAAACTGCCGCATCCAATTCCTCACGAAAATCATCTGACTGCAGACATCTCTGGAAAAGAACATTTCCCCAGTAATTACTGACTCCACATTCCCAACTTCCCTGATCCAAGCGATTTTGAATTGCATATTCTGTCCGCATAAAAGAACTATCATTATCCCATGGAATCAGATACCAGGTATTCGAATTCTGAGGACTATACAGATATGTGTTACGATTCTGCGTATCTACATTTCCGGTCAATATCTGATACGCCATCCAATATGTCAGATTTTCCCTGTCAAAATATTTCTTCAAAATGCTGTCAATCGGCTGTGAATTGTCATTGAGTGCTGTCAACATATTAATCAGTTTTGTATGGTCCGAATCTCCTTTAATCTCAAGCATTTTTTCAAATGCTTTCTGATCATAAGTCGGATCATCGGCTTTCTTTATCACATCTTCATGCCGGTAAAACTCAAACGAATTAATCTTATACAACTGTCCATTTGAATCCATTCCATGATTCTTCATTCCTGTTTTATTGAGCTGTTCTACCTGCGTATACAATCCATAATCCTGAAATTCCGCATTATCTCCCTTTGTAAGATCTCTGACATACAAATGCACAAACTGTGTACGCAAAGACATCAACTGCGGGATTTCCTTCAAAAGGTCATACGAAAGCTTATTGCGGAAACGCATGCCCTCCGTCTGATGTTTATTCAGATTGATCGTGCGCTGTCCCCGCCAGGTACCTTTATTCTTCTTCAACTCAATCTTATAATTCTTCTGTGCATTGCGGCTTGAAGTCTGCCCCCTTATCTGCACGGTAGCATTCGGGACATCTTCTCCGTACCCTACTTCTCCGTTTTTTGGACCGGACTCATCCCCAACCTGAAGAAGTGCTGCACTCTGATAACGCTCAATTCCCATTTTGTCATAATCATACGCCGAATACGTGTTTATCTCCTCCCACGTATGGTTTGTACCTTCCGAAGAATTCCCCTTAGAAACCGTAAGGTACATCGTCACAACGCTTGTCTCGTCATCATTTGCATAAAGACTGTCCTTATCCCTCAAATGCACTTCATTAATATCCTGCACTTCTTCTTTTTTCACAGACTCTTCCGTCTGCTTCTTTTCACCCGATGCAGCCTTATCTTGTCCGGAAAATGTACATCCTGTAAGACAAGACGACACTGCAAAAAGCACAGCACAGCTTATCGCAATTGATTTATAAAACTTCAATGTTATCTCCCCTTTCTACTTTCTCTTCAAGGAAATGTCCCATTCGTGTGAAAAATCCGGTTTTATCTTCCGCAACAACCGGTTGCACACTCAAAATATAGTACGGAAGTTTTTTAATAAAATATCCAAGCCGAAGGGCACTGATCAAAAAGAACACTGCACTTCCCAGAAGAAATCCAAAACCATAATATACTTGTGGAAAGAATAATGATACACAGGTAAATGTGCATGTACATGCCGCAAACATTCCTGTCGCAAACAAAGCACCTTTATAATCCGTAAAATACAAAAGTATCAGCATCATCGTATTTGCAACTGCATAAAGTCCATATCCGACACAAAGTGTTCTGAAATACCCTTCCATAAGGTCATTGAATCCAAGCGGAAGAAGCTCCAGAAGCGGCTGCCCTAATGAGATGACAAGTGCCGTTGTAAGGAGCTGCTTTAATGCCGTATATTTCAACTCCATATTTAATACCTTTCTCATCTCCTGTCCGGCCTGCAAAATATCCTTAATTTCGCCTTTGTCATTAAACAGACTATAATAATTTCGGTATTTCGGATAAAAATTAACTTCCACCGATACAACAAAATTCACTGTTGTAATGAGAATTGTCAAATATGCGATCATCGCCGGGACATCATGGTATGGCGCTCCATAAAACAATCCCTGCACATGTACATGGATCGGGCTAAACCACATAATCACCAAATGTGTAAACAAGCCAATATTTGTAAATAATCCGGTAAATGCAAGCGGCAGAAATTCATCTACCCAACGCAGAAATGAAAATGCACTCATTTCACTCTGTGGAAAATACCGGTACAACAATGTCACATCCCACAGAAGCATAATTCCATATCCGATTGTTACTGCTATCATCATCCCCTCTACATGAGGAATCCCTGTTATGATAAGTAAAAAACCAACAATGAGTGATACGAAAACTGCTGTCACAAACGATATTAAGATTCCTTTATAATCCTTGATTGCCGTCAGGTAACTCATCGCATTCCATGTGACGATCAACTCTCCGAAAAATTCCAGGCACAAAAACTGATCTATCAGATTTATCCCAGAAAACATAAGAAAAATCCCATACATAATCCCGCCGACAACAAGCAATATCCCCGTCGAGCCCCAAAAGGAAGACAGAATTGCTTCATGCCGTTCTTCATAAAGCATATCCGCAATATATCTCGTCACTACCATGGAAAAGAAACTAGTTACAGTCAGCGACGCCAAAAGTGTATAAGTAATCATACAGATTAATAATTCTCTATTATGTCTTGTCGCACCGGTCTGATCACACAGAAAGGAAACTCCGACCAACAGCACAATACCAAGAAGCATCGGTCCGGTACAGATTACTCCGGCATATCCGTATGCCCTTACAGTTGCTGCAAGTCCACGTTTCTGAAATAATTTTTTTAACTCAAATCCGATTCCGGCCATCTGCCTCTTCCACCTCCTGATAGAGTTTCCGGTATTTTTCAACCATCCCTTCCTTCCGATAATATGCCTCTACACGCCTCTGTGCATTTTCGCCCATACGAAGTCTGCGCGACCTTGACTCACACATCCGATCCATAGCCTGTGCAAGCCCTTCCCTGTACATAGGAGGCACACAATACCCTGCAATTCCAAAAGAGTCTTCCTCATTTCCCGTCAAAAGCTCCCGGCAGCATCCTACATCTGTCGTAACACAAGGACGTCTTGCCGCAAACGATTCCAATACAGATAATGGCTGTCCCTCCGATATACTTGTCAAAATCGTAAAATCCAGTTTTTCCATATAAGAAACAATATCCACACGCCCGGTAAAAAGCACATTTTCCAAATGAAGCTGCTCAACCAAATCATAACATTCCTTAGCATACTCCTCGTCATCAACGCCGCCCATAATATGTAGCCGCACATTTTCCCTTCTTGTAGACAACTCATAAAACGCATAGATCATCGTCTTAATGTCTTTGATCGGTGCCATTCTAACGATTGCCCCGATATCAACCCAGCCATCATCCTCTTTCAGCGGAATAGAGGAAAGTCTATCATAATTAATTCCATTTTCAATCACACGGCACTTATCCTTATCGCAGCCCATCTGCACCTGCGTATGCATAGCATTCGTAAACAGACACGAAACCAGAAAAGCCCGCTTGTAAATAATATCCGACAACATATAGAAAAATGCAATCCACTGTTTCTTAAACGCCGGCTGTACCCATTTCGCACGTATGATTTCTTCCTCACGTTCCCTTGTATAAATCCCATGCTCCGTCAAAAGCACTCTCTTCTTATAAACATAACCGCCCAGACACGCAAGCAGACCGCCATATCCTGTACAAATTGCATGGTAGACATCTGCTTTTGGCACTTCGCTGCCCATCAGATACAATACCGGAAGCAGCATGGAACGCATCGTGTGAAATGCATCCGCAAACGGGGTATAAGGATACTCTGTCAGACAGCACTTCGTCAATATATTTAAAAATTCTTCACTTTTTAGAAATGACATCGGATTGATTTTCTGCTCATGATAAAGACGGAACAAAATTTCCCAATCCGGACGTTTACATAACATCAGCTCTTTGAGGCTTTCCACCTCTTCTTCAGTAAATACGTGATGCATTTTTCCCGACTCTTTTACACGCAGGGCATCATCCAAAAAAACCTCATGAACTTCCGTAACATTTGGCGGAAGCTCATAGACAAATTTTCCCTTATCCTTTGCGTTCGCACCGATTACCCACAGAACAAACTCATGCTCCTTCATTTCATTTATATACTGATGCATCCACGTAGATACACCGCCAAATATATAGGGATAGCATCCCTCTAATATGAGACAAATCCTCACCTTTTACTCCTTTTCTAATTGCCGCTCAATCGTTACTGTCGCTTCGTCAGCCTCAAGCAGATAAAGATTTCCTGTAAGATGCGTAAGCGCTCCTCCTGAAACATTACCCGGCGTACCCTCATTGATACGCACCATAAAATATGCTTTATCATAAAAATTCTCAAGCGTCAGCCGAATTTCTTCTTCTGTTACTTCCTTTGTAAATGTCACTGCTCCGTAACGCTGGATTGCCCCGGACAGCTCACTTCCCGTCATCTTTCTCAAAGATGGTACTGACTCATCCAGCCATTCCATATAATTGTTCAGATTTGCTTTCAGCTTCTCCCAGCCAAGCTTTGCACCGCGGTCCTCATCCAGAAGGTCATCCGGGTGTAGGAAATGTGTATTCACAAAATGCATATTCAGCTCAGACAACGCCGCCATCTTCATATAATCATCTACAATCGCACCGGAAGTAATACGTGGCTGTTCCACAATTCCATCCTCTGCAACCTCAAATTCCTGCACATAGGCAAAATCGCCTTGAAAATAATTACTTGCAATCGTTTTAATCTCCGGAAAATCCTTTGCAAGCATCTTTCTTCCTTCTTCCGATAACACGTTGGAAGGAGGCACATAAACTGACATTGTAACCCCCGGAAACATCTCGTTTCCAAATCGGAGCAGCTCATTCACCGCATTCTTCATAGCATCTTCACTTTTCCATGTATTATATGGAAGTACATCACCATAATCCGTATTTGAAAGACTCAGCGGCTGATGATTGTATCCATGATATCCCAGTTCTCCTCCCTGATGAAGAAGCATGTTTCCAAAATACTGGAAACGAGAAGTATCTGTCTGTTTCTTTATCTTTCCATTCGTCTCATCCTCATAGTTCTCGATGATTACTCCGGTATAATGAATATTATAATCTGAAGCAATTTCCAGCATATCCGGCCACCATACATTTGCATAAAAATCTTTAATACTCATATCGTAATCACGTTTTACATAGGTTCCATCTCCACTTGGAACCGGTGACGGAAAATCATCCAGATAAAACACGGAACCATTGATCACAGGATAAACGCCCACATCCGTAAGCAGACTGTATGACGCCGCATAGAATCCTCGTACTGCCTTCTCATATAAACCAAAATTATCTACTACAAATTTACCTTTGCCATAACTGTTTTCCCATATTAATGGTTGTCCATTTTTATCTTTTATTCTCGCATAGACCTTTGCCTTCTCGCTTACCTGAACCGACCATGCTGACTCAAAAGCATCCGTAATTGCATAAGACTCTCCACCACCAAGCATAAAGTCAGAATCAAAATAAATACTGTCCACAACAGAATCATCATATCCGGAAGAAATAATTCCGATTTTCTGCTCTATCATCGATGTATATGCCGTCTTCTGAAGTGTCATAGCAAAAAGAACATTTCCACCATCTGAAACCCATTCGCACAAATTCACCAGATTCTCTTTTAGCGGACTGATATCACCTAGCAAAACAACAACCGTTTCATACTTATGATAATCAGGAATACCAGAAGCCGTCTGCACATCAACCACATCGGTTCCGATTTTCATATCATTAAATATCTGCTGAAATTCTTCCCATGCCTGATTGCTTGATACATCCCCACTGTTTCGAAGCACCAGGCACGTTTTCTTCAATGTTTTTACAGCTGTTTTTTCTGTAACAACCTCATTCTTATCCAGATAATTAATCTGTCTGTTTTTTTCTGTATAGTGAATTCCACTCCGCTCTGCAAAAAGGACAACTGCGATCATCATAAAAACACTTAAGATCACAAGCATACTTTTAAATGGAAATGTTTTTAGTGAATGTATCAATCTAGCCAAAAAGCCAATGCCTCCTTACTCTTCGATGACAGATAAATGTGTTCTTCCTTCATCTGTCTTAAACTCTCATGCAGTTCGCTTCCTCTTTTCTGCTCTGCCAGATATTGTATCTTCAAAAGCCAGAACTCCTCCCTGCGGTGCATTTTTCATCTATCATATTCAGAATTTCTTCCGCCTGAACATAATCTCCATTTATCATCAGATTCTTAAACAGGCAAATACACGTATGAAGCTCCGGCTTTAACGACAGTTTCTGTCTTAACATACGGATATAACGCTCGCGCTGCATTTTCTCCATCTGTGCTTCCAGAATCCCCTGATTCAAATATTCTTCCATAAAATCACAGTACTGCTTTAATATCTCCGGATCATTCGGAGACGCCGCATATAATTTTTCCAGTTTCTGCATACGGAAATCATACTCTTTCGAAAGCTCAACCATCGCTGTAATTGCATAATGTACTACTTCTACATCTTCATTCATGCGGGCCTGCTTCAAAAGATCCATATATTCCTCCGGATTGTCATTTAACACATCCATGATCAATTCCCGCCGAAGCTCAGGCTCATTGATCAAAAGTGCCTCTTCCAGCGGAACGACTTTCTTATCCGTATCAGATGCTGCACGGATATTATTTTTATAAATTTCCTCATTTACACGCAGCTTCTCCACTCCGGCTTCAACCACATTGTCTGTTTTCGTCAAAACCTGAAAATGTAAAATAAGCACACAGAGTATCCCCCAGAAAGGAACAAATATCACAAGTGCCATCAGATATTTTTTTACTTTCAATGCATGTGTTTTTATCCCAAACCAGACCAATATGCAACAAATTATATGTAATAGGATTAAAAGTATGCCAAACACTGTCCGAATCATCGTGTTTCTCCTGTAAATCTCTTATTTTCCACCAGCCGGGGCGTCCATTTCATGACAGATAAATCCGTCGTTTTCCAGTCTTTCCAATACAATTGGCAATGCCGTTTGTTCTGTCTGTGAAAGGATAATGAACAGCTCTTCATTTTCCGAAATGCCCCAGACATCATTTTCACGTACTGAATTCTGCAGGACTTCATCTGCCTGTGCAAGTGACATATTCGGATACTCCAATTTGAGAAGAACATATGACCCTCGTCTTTCCTCTCTCATAGAGTGGAACGAATCCAAACGTTCTTTAAAATATTCCGGCTTCAATATACGTGTACCCGCAACATATTTTTTATTCTCAATTGCCTCCTGATAATCCAGTGCCCGTAAAAGAGAAGTCTCAACCAGACCACACAGAATTTTAAATAAATTCAGATAATAGAGAGAAAGCTGTTCCCCATCTGCTTCCTTCACAACAATCAGCATCACAAGCTGTCCTTCTCTTCGAATTCCGTTTATATACATTGGATATCCATTTATCAAATCGCGGTTTGCCCATACTTCTCCGGCTTTTATCTTTTCCATTATCTCCGGATAATCACTTAACCTGACAGATTTTGGGAATACATCATTCATTCCGCTCGATGCAATCTCCAAACGTCCAAAATACTGATTCTTTCCGACAGAATAGAAAGCAAACGTATTATTTTCAAGGACATCTTCCATCACATGCATCGTTTCAAGAAACAATTCCTGTGGCATGATAACATCCAGCTTTCTTGTGATATCAAAAATCTTACCAAAGCTGTCCCGGCTTCCAAGAATCTGTTTCTTGTACTGGCGTTTGTCACGAAGTGCCTCCTGATACATTTCACGCATAAATAAAAATTTATCCAGAACCAGTTTATTTTCATCCTTCATAAATTTGATATTATCACTGTTCTTCATTCTGATATATCCGCAGATTGCACCGACCGCAAAATAAAAAATAAACGGAATCCAGTTCGAGGGTTCATAAAAAAGCGTTGTCCAGCTGACATTCTCTTTTACATATGCAGCCAAAAGCGACAAGGTTTCCAGCCCCGCCGCCGCAATTCCGTAATTAATCCCATACAAACTTCCGAATAAAACAATATAAACAAGACGCAAGTCAATCATTTTAAATTGGACCTGATTTCCTGCCGCCCGGTTCAATAATTCAAAAAGCAAAAATGTAATTAAAAGCTCCGCTACTTTCAAAAGTGTTTTATGTTGATTTAAAAAGTCCCGCAATACATCTATTTTCCGTGCCTTATGATTTGTTTCCTCACAGTAAGCTTCATATACCTCCGGCAAATCCTCCAACAGAGAAATCTTTGGAAACCATCCGTACTCATTTCGCAAAACACGGTCGTTCGCCGCCACATTCTGAATCGCAGCATTCGCCAGATATTTAATATGTACTGCTGGTAACAATTCATTTAGCTTCTGTCCAAGCTGCTCGAAAGTAAAATGAAACACCTGCGGGACCTGAAGTGCTCCCTCCTGATCATTCCAGTTGTCAAAAATCTTATATAACAGATTGGATAAATCTGACAATGCAAGAAAATGTGCTTCCTGTGCCGGGGCTTCTTCAAACACAATCTCCTTTTTCTCAAACGCCTTTGAAAAGAGCTTGAAAAAGTAATCATTTTCATAAATTCCTGAATAAAGATATGGAGTACGAAGAATCTTAACAGAAAGCCCGTGCAGTTCACCATACTGTCTGCAAAACTCCTCTGCCGAACGAACCAGCAAAGTCTTCCCTGTCGTTATATCATATGAACTCTCAGAATTGGTAACATATAAGAATCGGGAATTCGAATTTCCCTTATAATAATGTAATAAATGGCGCAAAGTCTCCATCTCACCTTCCTTGGTCCATGGAAGCTAAGATAGTTAGAAAAATATATAACACCTTCAAAATCATACGTTTTGAAAATATCCCTAAACTCACTTTCCTGTCTCGGCATCGGATGCACCGATAATCCCTTCCTGCGATTTGACTTTAATTTCGTTTCCCCAAGCAGAAGAATCTGACACTCCGGGAACGCCTCCTCTATAAATTCCGCCGTAATATATCCAATATTTCCGGTTAATAACAATTTCATAAACGACCTGCCTTACATTCGTATATTTTCATTAGTATAACATCTGTTGGAAATGTAGACAAGAGGGGGGTTGGGGACGGGGGGTTGATGCCAGTGGGGACGGGGTTAATAGCTCTTTTGGGCAAGCCAAAAAGAGCCATTAACCCCG
>QUJA01000062.1 GCA_003480425.1 Firmicutes bacterium AM31-12AC | reverse complement strand
ACTCCGTCCCTGTTTGGCTTATTTTTTCCACATGAGGGGTTGTGAAAAAACTTATTTATAAGGTATTGACAAAAAATACGGGGGGGGGGTATGATGTTGTTATAAAAAATTGACAAGAAATTATAACATGGAAAAACAAATTAATAAATTAATATAAGTAGGATTGTTACTTTCAGTAGGCAAAACCGGATTTTATGAACATCATTGAAGAGACAGTTGTTTGTGAAATTTGGTTTTTTTTATTTGAATTCAGAATATTAAAGAAACATGAGAAGAAGTGAGGGACAGAGTTTATGAAGAAAGGACAGAAGAAAAGAAGGAGTGTTATCTTACGAAGAATTTTAGCATTTTTGTTAGCAATTGTGCTCATTCATTCCCAAATCATGCCGGCTGTATTCGCCGCAGATACGAATTACAGTCAGGAAAGTAATACAGAAGAGAAAACTGTGGTGGATGGAGCAGAGACAGTACTGCCAATGTCGGAAGATGCAATCTCCGAACCGTCGGAACCGATACAATCGGAAGAACAACAGACAGAAGATAAGGTATCGGAAGATACAACCGTCGAATCATCGGAACCGATACAGTCGGGAGAACAACAAACAGAAGATGCAGCCGACGCAGAACAGTCACCAGAAGTAGAGACAACAGGTGAGGCTGCGGAAGAGACGGTAAATATCGCAGATGCTGTTGTACCCGTAACAGTCAACTATTATCTTCCGAAATCACAGAATTTACAGGTAGATGCACCGGACAGCTATACCGAAGGAGAAGCACAGGAAGAAGCAAAAAGTGCAGTAATTGAACAGGCACTTGGGGATGAGACAACACAAAAGCTGATTGAACAGCAGAAAGAGAAAGGGATAGAAAGTAATACGCAGGAGCTGACAGCATCTGCTGTATCGGAAGAAGAATATGACAGCTACACACAGATGGCTGTGACAGGAGAAGGGCTTCAGGCACCGGAGGTTTCACTTTCAGATGATGTACAGTTGGAAGAGGATGCAGATGCGGAGAACACAAATCCGCTGATTGGCTGGCAAGTAGCAAAGACGGCAGGTATTATGTTGTCCTATCCAGATGGGACTGAGATTAAGATGGGAGATGTCATTCCAGCCGATAAGATTAGCGAAGTACAGATGACAGCAGCCGATGATGGAATTTCATTGTTGAGTACACAGGCGAATATGTCGATAGCAAGCTTGATTGCCCTGACACAGGATATGACAGTAGTACAGCGTGTAGGTGCTGCAGGAACGAATGGAAAGTGGTCAGTTCTGGTGCAGGGAGGAACCAACCAGACGCCTTCAGCAGGTACTGTAAGACATGCGTATGGAACCTTGAAAGATGCGCTGACTGCAATCAATACTGATACAACATCCAACAGCTTTAAAATTACATTCCTAGATAATTACACGGCAAGCTCAGATGATTTAGGTGCGATGGGAAGAGATTACAGTACGAGTGGAGCACTAGGGAATAGAACAACGAATAAACCAACAATTGTATTCACAGGAGCAACCAATTATAGCACAGGGACTTCTTATAGCAGTTGGACAACATTTACTTCCCAAAATCAAAGAATCTATTTTAATGGATTCAATGCTTATTTTACACACGTTAATCTGAACTGGAGCGAATCAACAGTTTATGGAAACCAGAATGACACCACTTTTGATGATGTAAAATTTATAGGCGGAGCAGTAACTGCAATTTATGGTGGAAGATATACTCCTAATAGCACCAGTGTATCCTATAACTTGGAATTTAAAGATGTAGAGATGACAAAGGATGCTCCTGTAAAGCAGATCTTTGGAGGCGGACAGGATAAGTCAACAGGAGATATTAATCTAACAATGACAAATTGTACAATCTATGGAAATGTATATGCATCAAGTGGGCCATATAAGAATACCACCTATACTCATACAGGAAATGTCGATGCAACACTGAAAGATACCGCAATTCGTAAATTCGATACAACTGTAGTAGATCCAATGTTGAAACCGGATGAAGTCCATACCGTAGGTGGATCTTTCTGGGGATTGTATGGAACTGTAAGTGGAGACCTCTATCTAAGAGCATCTGGAAGTTATTCGGCGGACTGTGGAACCTGGTTTACAGCGAAGGAGGGCTGCACAGCAGGATCTATATCGTATATATTCAATGATATTAAGGAAAGTCTGAGATTTGTAGGAGCATATGAACATGCTGGATATGATCAAGCAACCACATCGAAAGGTTATATTGAAGTCAATAACACGCAGGTTGCTAACGTATTTGGCTGGGGATATCTGAGGTTGAATAATTCTGTTACATGTGATGGGGGTGTGAACAATTTCGGACATATGCAGTATGATTCCAGTTTCTATCATTATTGGACAGAACAGAAAAAGCAGGATGCCAAAGGTGGAGATCGCTATGTTCCAAAGGACTATAAACCGGACTTGCCGACTTGTATTGGATATGTAGCAACAAAAAGTTCAACCATTTGTTCTGGTGGAGATTGCTATGAAGCATGGAATCGCCAGCGTTTTGGAAGAATTGTATTAGAAGATAATTATAACACATTTCAGATATACAATGCCATGGGGGGAAATAGTACAAATGTTGTAGATGTGGATTATCTGGATAGAATTTCAGATTCTTATAAAGCTACTGTTGAACTGATGGCAAGACCGGCAAATACAACCGCAAGTAATGCATTTTCCATGATTCGTATAAGGAGCTATTTTTATCTGTCAGTAAGTGCGATAGGGACATTAAAAACACATGCGAATGTATCTTGTACAATGGCACAAGATTCAACGAATAACTTGATTAAGCTGTATACAACAAATGGACAAAATACAATCTATCTATATAGTGGAAGTTCCAATACAGGAACTGCATTATATTCGGCAGATTCATTTGCAGCGGTGCTAAAATATCTACGAGGGCAGACAGGAACCTATTATACGATATGGTTTGCAAGGGGATATATTCTGGTTAATGATGATGTTACTGCATTTAATGATCCAACAGGATTTACAAATAAGAACGTGACAATGATAGTAGATTCTGGATTGTCGGGATCAAATGTGCAGGGTTCTCCAAATACAGGAGTGAACCTGTGGGGTACTGTTTATCCACAATTTAAGTCACTGACATGGAAAAATGCACAATTTCGCTCAGATTTCCTCTTAACTCATAAGTATCCGTATGTGATGCATGGAAATGGGCACAATCTGACATTTGAAAACTGTACATTCGCAGGTGATGTAACAATAAACGCAGGAGGAAACAGTACGCAGGGAACATCAGGCTCTACGCTCACATTAAAAAATTGCGTGAATGTAAATAAAATCTATGCTTCAAAGCAACAAGATGGATTAGGAAATACAACGATTAATGTGGAGTCCTGTACAGGCCACACTGATACTATAATAATTGATCCGGCATACTATAGTGTTAAAAATCTGTACATTTTTTTGAAGGATTGTGCTGCAAAAGTTGATCCGACTTATAAAACCGTAAAAGTTAAGGAAGATTATATTCTGGTAGCAGAGAACACACAGCTGATGTTCACTAGCCCAACTGTTTCAAGTGGGCATACAGCAAAGGTTTACCTTAATAAGGATTCTTCAAATCATGAAGTTGTTTTATTAGGGGATTGCAAAGGAGCATTCAATGCACCAGATGGATCGTCTAGACTGTATGTAATTGCGAAAGTGAGACCAAAAGATGCTACAAGTGTAAATTTGGACTACTTTGACCAGATAGAGATTGATGGAGGAGAACTTCATCTTGGAGATGCGTCCAATTCAGTGACAGGTGGATTTGGAAACGGTGGAAAAAGGCCGGATATCTCACTCAAGAATTCAGGAAAACTGATGTTAGATTATTTGCCTTCCGAAAGGATACCTCGAACAATTGACAGTCTTACGACAGATGGTACAAATACAGAAGTATCGGTTACATATGACTATAAAGGTGAGACTTCTCCAAGTGGAAGACCATTAATTATTAAGAATACGTTGCGAGTACCAACAAATCGTGAGCTTCGCATATCAACAACGTTTGCTCCAACACATAAGGGAGCGGTGGAATATCCGTTGATTCAGTTCGATTATTCGAATGATGCGAAGCTGGAGCAGTATAACTGGATTGCAGACAAACAATATTATTTGGCAATAGGTTCTAGAAACAGTAACCAGATCGTACTTCGTGCAGATACATATGCGCCGCTGGTATATCAGGCGAAGACAACGAATATGTCTCTCAATTCGAATGGAAGTCAGAGTGGACAACTGGAGATTTATCTGAGGGATTTATATCGTGACGGAATTGACACGAGTGGCATTAGCATTAATGATGCATCGGATGGTGCGTATCCAACTGGTTTTCAGGTGTATTTAAGTACGCAGGATGTTCAGTTAAAGGATGGAGTTTATGGATATACATATAATTCCAGTACAGATCTTCAGTTGAAGCCAGCAAATGTATATTCTTATAGTTGGATGCGCAATGGGGCGTTTAGAGATATCAATGGAACGCCAAGGACAGCTACAACAGAATCACCAGTATTGAATTTGAAATTAGAGTCACGTACTTATCAGACAAACACAAATTACTATATCTACGCAAGAGATATTGCCGGAAACTGGAGTAAATTCCTTCTGGATACGAAAGGTCCGACAAGTACTTACACAAATATTACATCAACGAAAGTATCAGATGGAACTTACAGTTATACATTTACGGGGCTAAAATTTACAGATCCAATACAAACTGCAACATATGGAACATCAGATATTGCAGATGTAAGTTACAAAGCGAATGCAACACAGTATAGTTATAACGATAAGAAGCTAGATGCTACAGTACGATATAACAAAACAGGAAAGAATCCATGGGAATCCGGAGTTAGTTATAGTACGGCAAGTCTCAATACAAGTACTGGGACGTGTACACTCAGTAATGTATCTGTTTCAGTAACGGAAAAATTATATGTGTTTGTAAAGGATGGCTATGGAAATATCTCAAGATTTACTTATGTACCAATTGTTTTTGATGCACAGAGCGGTGGAGCTACATCAACTGGAAAGTTCAGAGATGGGTCTACCACTTCATCTACACTGGGACTGGTGGGAAGTACTTTGAAGAGTGCACAGGTGCCATCAAGTCCGGTACTTGGAAATCAGACATTCCGCTACTGGTATAATTCTACGAACAGTGGAAAAGCTCAAGTTTTTCTAACAAGTGTGACGGTAAGTGGTGCAACTACTTATTATCCGCAGTGGACGTATCCGACCTTAACAATTAGTAACCAGGTTACAGGAAGTGTTGCAGATAAGAACAAAAAATTTACTTATACCATTTATGCGCAACCAGATCCAGGTAATCGATATAATGGGCAGGACTTTCCATATACAGGTGGAACGATAGCAGGAATATCAGGGGTTACGGCACCGGCTAATGGAACGAAAACGGGAGATTATAATGGAGAATTTACAATTGAGCTTTCCCATGGACAGAGTGTTACGATTCAGCTGCCAGGTTATTATGATTACGTATCTGTAAGTCAGAACAAGGAATCCCCTTACTGGACAGTGTACACAACAGAGGAGAATAAACAATATAACCAAAATTACACAGGGGAAATCAGTGTGAATGCAACGAATCGCTCACTTGCATTTGTTAATAGCAATGATTCCAGTCAGCCGGTAATCTATCAGCAAAAGATGGAAGGTGAATGGACAAAAGACCAGGGAGATAACTATGGAAGAAAACTGACAGTTATATCAGAGATCTTTATGGAGATGGAATTGACACACAGGGAAGTTCATTCTCAACATCGGAGAGAGCAGAATTCCCAGGATGTACATATGCACAGGTATATCTCAGCACCTATGATGCACCAAAGGCAGACAGAGGATTCAAATTCCGTTATAATGCATCGGAATCTGAGAGATTGGAAAGTTTGTGCAGTTGCAGGAAACTTACCAGAGGAAGTGTTACAGATATTGAAGGTAAAACAGTGACGGCAACTTCAGAAAAACCGGTATGGACATTTAAGATGCTTAATACTTATAAGTTCGACCAGAATAAGAATTATTTCATTTATGTGCGCGATCTTACAGGAAAGTGGACAAAATATCTGCTAGATACTAAGGGTCCTAGAATAGAGAATACAGGAACTATCACGAAATCAAAAGATAAAGATAATGACACGGAGTTTACAATTTCAAAGATTCAAGTCAAGGATGAAATGATTGATGCAGCAATGGTACGTCCGATTTGACAAACGAGTCGCAGGAGAACTTTACATATGTTGCAAATGCAACAAAATATAAGGGAACGGAGGTTTCACTTGTACGTAACAACAAAACTGGAAAATTTTCAGATACTTACAAAACTCCTACAAAAGAAGATGGAACTTATACGGCTGTGGAGTCAATGAATAATGGAGAGATGCTCTATGTATATGCTCAGGACTATTATGGTAATACGACAGCACAGCAGTATGTACTGGTTGGATTTGATGCATCAGGAAATGCACAGTACAAGAAAGCAAGTTTTGAAAATAACATAAGACTAAAGAGAGAATTGGTTGCAAAGGGACAGAAACTTTCGCCAAGTCAGATTCCATCTAATCCAGGCTTCCATAATGATAATACAAGCCAGAAATTTACGCAGTGGTCAGATAGCACAGATCCGAACAAGAAAAAAGTAGATCTGAAAACAGCAAAGATGACAAAATCGGTAATCTTAAATGCAGATTATGAGAAACCAGGTGTAATAATTAAACAGATGATAAAGGGAGATGGTATCTGGAATAATCAAGAATTTACTTATAAGGTTAAGACAAGTTATCCAAAAGGAAAAGTGATTCCGTGTAAAGGAAGTTATGTATCACCGGCAGTAAATGCACCAAATATTACATCGCTGACAGTAGATGCGAATCAGGAGATTACATTTAAGCTGAAAGCAGGACAGAGTTTAGAACTGATACCTGGGGATAACCAATATACGATTAAGAGCATCATTCAAGACAGCAACGGAACAAATTGCGAGATTCAAAAAGATGCAAAAGTTATTTCAAGTGTAGCGAATGTAGATGTAGATGAGATCAGTACCAATTTTGTTTTTACCAATACGAAGAATATCGTAGTTACAGGCGTTGATGGAGGAAATACAGATAACAGTCTGTTACTTGTAGGTCTGATGGGAGTTCTGCTAATCACAGGAGTTTCTATCTTACGAGTGAGAGGGAGGAGGAGATCCTAGATGGACACTGCAGAGGAAAAAGTAATTTCTGAGGAATCAGTGGCAGGAGGGATTTTCCGTGAGATTTTGTACCTTCTGTTGAAGATTGTAGCAATTGCAACTGCAATTGTGGTTATCTTCACATTTATCTTCGGAGTGTTCCGTTATGCAGACAATGCCATGCTTCCGGCAGTGAAAGATGGTGATTTGGTCTTTTATTATCGGTTAAGGAAGAGTTATGTAGCTTCGGACCTGGTTGTTTTGAACTATCAAGGAAAAGAACAGGTCCGGAGAGTGATTGCAACTGCAGGAGATGTAGTGGATATTACAGAGGACGGTCTTACAATTAACGGAGCACCGCAACAAGAACATCAGATTTACGAAAAGACACAGCGGTATGATACGGGAGTGGATTTCCCAATCAAACTACAGGAAGGGCAGATTTTCGTCCTGGGAGACAGCCGTGAGAATGCGTCAGACAGTCGAGTGTACGGAGCAGTAGATGTGAAAGACACGAAGGGAAAAGTTATGACGATAGTACGAAGAAGAGGCTTTTGATAAGCCGCAAGAACTTGTTAATATTTCTCCGCATAATGGCGGAGGGTGTTAAATAAAAAGATATACTAAGGAAAAGGAGAAAGAAAGATGAAGAAAAAATCCTTACAAAAAATGAGCAGACTCTTTGCATCCGCAGTATTAGTCGGAACAATGTGTCTCGGAAATGTAGCAAATGTAAACGCAGCAGATAATAATGGTCCTGCTACATGGAAACCAACAGATACTCCAAGTGCAGCAATTACTGTAGAGTACAAGATGGGAAATGATGTAGTGACTCCTGAGAATGATGTCAGCTTTACCTTTACTAAAACTGCTGCACCTTCAGGAATGAGTACGAACGATATGCCGGCTATTTCAGTTGCAAATGTTAAATTCAATGCAGGAGAAGATTTGATTAAAGATACTACTGCTAAAGACATCAAAGTGTTAAGAAAACAGAGCAATAACTTTCTTGCAAGTTTCAAAACAGCAATGGATTCTAGTACAAACATGACAACTGGTGAATATGTATATACAGTAAAGTCAACTAGTACTGTAAAAAAGGCAAAAACTAATGATGTATTTACAGCGTCAAAGGCTGAATACAAACTTAATATTTTCGTAGCACAGGATACAAATGGTAAATTATACATTAAAGGTCTTTCAATTATTAATACTAAGACTGATGCTGGAGCAGATAATACTGACGGTACAAAAGTAAATGGTAATCCAGGAACAACAACAGGTGGTATAGAAAGTAACTTTAGTGGTCTTAAATTCGTGAATGAATATGTTGCAAAAGCCGGTAGCGTAGATCCAACAGATCCGGATGTACCAGATCCGAATAAGCCAGCCTCTTACGCATTCAAAGTAACGAATAATACTGAGAGCAAAGGAACTCAAACTGGAAGCTTCGACTATACTATGACAGTAACAAAGCCATCAGGAATTGCTACAACTGATAATACATATGTTTATTATGTAAATGGAAAACAAGAAACTGGAACTTATGGAGCAGAGGTAACATTTACATTGCCAGATACTAAGAGCATGATGATTAAGAGCTGCTATGCTGGATCTAAAGTAACAGTTGATCAGCAAGGTGTAGCAAACTGGACAGCAATAGCAAAGACAATGTTCAATGGAAAAGCAGATTCTAGTACATTAACAGCAGCAGTAGGTAAGAATCTTAAGGTTGAAAACAAAACTCTTGGACAGCAGGAAAACAAGGTTGATTACACAAACACTTACAAAGATATCGCAGTAACAGGTATCATCGTAAATAACTTCCCATTCATTATCATGATTGCTATCGCAGTTGTTGCATTTGCAGGTATCGTAGCAATGAATAGCAAGAAGAGAATGAACAGAAGATAAGGGTAATGAATATAGACAGAGGAATGATTTAGCATGTGCAGACACAGAGGTATTTGCAGAGTAATAAGAGGGATGAATGGAATACTGGATTATGGTTTACTTCTGCTTTTGCTTCTGGGTCTGGTATATGGATGCTATGCATTATGGGATTCGCAGAATCTGGCAGAGGAAGCAACGTCAGAACAATATGCGATTTATAAACCTCAAGAAGATACGCTGGGATTCCAGGAATTACAGTCGATGAATTCGGATGTGATTGCCTGGATCACAGTGTATGATACCCCGATTGATTATCCGGTTGTACAGGGAAAAGATAATTGGGAATATGTTAACAAGAATGCAGAAGGTGAATATTCCCTGACCGGTGCAATTTTTATGGATTCCGAAAATAATCCGGATTTTCAGGATTTTAATACTATTCTCTATGGACATAATATGGTTCCAAATGTCATGTTCGGAAGTATCAAGGAATTTAAAGAACAAGCCTTTTACGAAGCACACCCATATGGTAATCTATTTGTTCAGAATCGTAATTTTGGATTGGAAATCATTGCATTAATAGAAGCGGATGCTTATGACAGTTCTGTTTTTAATATAAATGTAACAAGAAATGACAGTATCCCTTATATGGAAGTGATTCGAAATCATGCAGTTTATATGAATGACATTACGTTAGAAGCAGATGATAGAATTCTTCTATTATCTACTTGCTCATCAGAGTCAACTAACGGAAGAGATATTCTTGTAGCAAGAATTACAGACCAGACATACAAAGATACATACAGTGCCAAAGATCAAGATCATGCCGGGCATGAAGCGGTAGACCGACGAGGCGGATGGAGAGATTTTATGCCTGGATGGAAGGCTGCGTTGTTCTTATTACTGCTCCTATTGATATTAATCTGTTTCGCAGATCAGTGGATTTGCAGACGAAGAAGGAAAGGACGGAAATAACATCAAAATGAAGAGACAGAACGCAGAAACTGACAAGGCGTTTCGTATACTGGATATTTGTAACGAGTTATTGAATTGGATTTTGATGATTATTTTAGTTGTTCTTTTTTGTTATGGAACCTATGGCATTGGAGACAGCTACATGTTGGAAGAAAATGCCATGCCGGAACATTATGAAATCTATCGTCCAACGGAAGAAGACTATGGGGATTTTGACGAATTGAAGGCGCAGAACAGTGATGTATGTGGCTGGATTACGATTTATGGAACACATGTGGATTATCCGGTAGTACAGTCGGAGGATAACAGCACATATTTAATGAGAAATCCGCGTGGAGAATATAGCTTGTCTGGCTCAATCTTCATGGATTATATGAATCAGAAGGATTTTTCAGATTTTAATACCATTATTTATGGTCACCATATGGATGGCGGAGCGATGTTCGGGGATTTTGACCGGTATCTGGATCCGTCTTTTGCGGACAGTCATTTGTATGGTAATGTTTTTACCAATGGAAAAGATTATGGTCTGGAGTTATTTGCATTCTTGGAGTTGGATGCTTATAATACAGGTCTTTATGTAACACCAGTGCAGGAAGTTTCCCGGAAAGAACAGTATTTGCAAGAGATAGAAGATACTGCTTTGTGGTATCGTCAGATTAGTCTTTCCACAGAGGACCGGCTGGTAGTGATGTCTACGTGTACGGAAAATATCACGAACGGAAGGCATATTCTGATAGGAAAGCTTTCAAAACAAACGTATAAAGATACGTATAAGAAAACTTTGAAAAGGAACAGTCAGATTGACCGAATCGACTGGGGGATTTTCTGGAAAACTAGTATGAAGCGATTAGGTGTTCTGATTCTGCTGTTGTTCAGTATTTTGTTACTGATGGCAGTGGAGAGGAGCGGAAAGAGAAAGAAAACAAAAAATAACAGTAGAAAACTGGAAAACTGACAGAGGTATGTATGTGAAAAGTGAAAGATATAAACAGAGAATAAAGCTGGTATGCCTTGCTTTTGTGATGATGGTATGTGTGGTCATTCCAAATCAGGTATATGCAGCGGGGAAAAATAAAGAAGCTGCTCTGACGGTGGAACAGACTGTAAAAGGGAAAACAAACGGGACTACAGATGAGTTTCAATATGAGTTGACAAGTTTAGATTCTGGCAATCCAATGCCGGAAGGAAGCAATGGAGACAGGTTGAAATTTAGTCTTAATGGTAATGAAAGTAAGGAATTGGTTTTTTCTTATGAGGAGGCAGCTACTTATCGATATCAGCTGAAACAGGTTGTTGAGAAAGATGATAAGGATTATGATGGGCAGGTTTATACCATAGAGAATTATGTAATGCAGAATGGCTCAGAAGATTTTTTAGTTAAGACTGCAATTAAAAGAAAAGATGGGAATAAATCGCCGACATTAAGTTTTACAATCCAACATAAGGCGGAAGATGAGACACCAGTGAAAAATACAGCAAGTGTCCCAAAATCAGGAGACGATCAGTCCTTTATTTCGTTGATTGTATTGATTTTGAGTGCACTGCTATAATAGTAGTATATAAGTGGAATAAGAATCGGCGTGTTTAAGACCAAATAAAGGTGCCGGTTGGGGACGGAGTTTAGTGGCTTTTTGGCTTGCCAAAAAAGCCA
>QUJA01000061.1 GCA_003480425.1 Firmicutes bacterium AM31-12AC | reverse complement strand
TAGCAAAAATTTACGCTCTTATGTGTCTCCCGCTCATGGAATCTGAGCAAGAATTCTTATATCAATTTTTTGTAAGGAACGTATTGCCACTTAATGAACTAAATAGCAAACTTCTTTTTCTCCACCACCCAAATCGCAATCGAAAAAATAACTGCAATATAATCTGTCAGTGCCTGTCCGTAAATAACACCATTCAGTCCGAATAATGCATTGAGCAGATACAATAGCGGAATCAAAAGCAATCCCTGACGAAGGATGGAAAGTATAGTCGCAGGAAGTGCATTTCCAGTTGATTGCATACAGTTCATATTTACGAACAACAGACCGATGACCGGACCGGACAACATATAAGCAACAAGCATTAGAACACCATAGTGAACCACATCTGCATCGGAAATAAAGAGACGGATGATTGGCTCGCGAAGAACGAAGAAAAGTATTGTTGAGAGTACGCCTAAAATCAGACAACATTTCTTGGTAAAACGCTCGATTGATACGAAACGCACATGATTTCCAGAACCATAGTTATATCCAAGTAAAGGCTGTACACCATTTGCCAATCCCATTTGCAAAAATGAGATAAACATATTCGCTTTGAATACAATTCCGATTGCTGCGACAGGTGCATTGCCGTATGCGACCAGAATTTGATTCAGGACAATGGTAGAGATGCTCATCAGTGCAGAAAAGATGGCAGTTGGGAGCCCGGTAGCACATACTTGAGTCAATAAATGGTTTTTGCATTGAAAATATTTTGGATGAATAGAAAAGCGTAGACTTTTCTTCAAAAAATACCAGAGATAATATAAACTTGCAAGTATATTTCCAAGCGTTGTTGCAATTGCAGCTCCGGCAGCGCCCATTCCAAATACACTGATAAATACAGGGTCGAGGATAATGTTAGCAAAAGTACCGATCATACTTCCAATCATAGCTTCCTTACTAGCACCTTCGGCTCTTACAACAAAACTGGCAGCGGCGGACCAAATGATAAATGGTGCACCATAGGCAATATGGAACATATATCCTCTTGCCAAATCATAAGTCTGTACATTTGCACCGAACACGGATAATATAGGGTTCATAAACAAAAATAAAATTAGTGTAAATATAACACCGACAAATAAAGATGCGTATGTAACAAATGCAGATGCATTTTTTACACGTTTTTCATTTTGCTCGCCCATTGCAATAGAAGCAACAGCACTTCCACCCATGCCGAACATGTTGGCAAATGCCATGAAAAGAATGAAAATCGGGTTGGTGAGGCTGACGGCCGCAACCTGAAGCGGGTCTCCGGTCTGTCCAACAAAAAATGTATCAGCCATGTTGTATACAACGGTTACGAGACTGCTGATGACACTTGGAATTGCCATTTGTGCAACAGCTTTGGAAACCTTCATGGAGTTCATTAATTCATCTTGTGATGTAGTTTCGTTCATAATATGATATCCTTTCTAGTATTATTCTTATAAGTTATGATTTTCCATCAATGTATTTCATATCCTCGATATTAGTCTGAAGAACGATATAAAGAAGATAGATTTTATAGATTAGCGGAATCAAGATTTTTTAACATGATATCAGCAATGCGAAGAAATTCAGCTTGTTCTTTAGGTGAGAGTCCATGCAACAAAAGGGCTTCGGATTCTGTGATTTCATCTCGTAGTGTATCTTTGATACGTTGTGCTTTTTCTGTAAATACGATTTTTTTATATCGACCATCCGTTTTTTCTGGAATTCTGCAAATAAGTTCTTTTTTCTCAAGAGCCTTTAAAAGCTCCGTTGCGGTAGAAGGACGAAGTCCAAATTCTAATTCAATTTCTTTTTGATATACAGAGTGATTTGAAGATTCGACTATAATATAGTCCAGAATATTTCCCTGTGCGCCACTGATTCCGACAGATTCTTGAATTGCATGGGAACGCCGGCGCAGACGGTTTGAAATTTGATTAATTATTTTGCCTGTTTCCAAAATAAGTACCTCCTTACAAAATAGTTCGGTTCCTAAGTATATTAGTGCGAAGTAGTATAAATGTCAAGAGGGGAAAACGCCGTCCCTATTTGGCTTCCTCTTGACAATACAAAAATAATTGTGATAAACTTGTTTATGGATAAACAGTTCAATAATGAACAATTTAAAAACGAACAGTTCTTTTTTGAACAAATAAATTGATTAAAACTTGAACGAAAGGTGGAGAGACATTTGTGTGAAGAACAAATCCATGTTAATCATCAAATACACAAAATGGACAGGACAATATCAAAATTGTTAGAGACGCGTGTAAAGGACGAAGGGCTGGATGAGGCTACACTGATGCATGGATGGATATTGCGTTATCTGTACGAGCATCAGGAGCAGGATATTTATCAGAAAGATATAGAGAAGTATTTTGGAATATGTCGTTCGGGAGTGACAAATATCATTCAGGCTTTGGAAAAGAAAGGGCAGGTGTACCGTGCTTCGGTAGAAACTGATGCCAGATTAAAGAAAGTTATGTTGACAGAAAAGGGAAAGTTAAGTCATGAAAAACTTGGAGAGATTTTCCAAAAGATGGATGCAGATCTTGAAGAAGGAATTTCAGAAGAAGAAATCCAGGCATTTATGAATGTAATCAATAAGGTTTATTGTAATATTGAAAAAATGAAAGGAGAGAATCTATGATTCGTACTTTATTAAAAGAAGTAAAAGAGTATAAGGCAGCATCGATCGCGACACCAATTTTTATGATTCTGGAAGTATTGTTTGAAACATTGATTCCATTTTTAATGGCGTCGATCATTGATAAAGGTGTTAATACCGGAGACATCAACCATATTTATAAGGTTGGTGGAATTATGATCGTTGCGGCAGCATTAGGTCTGGTTGCGGGAATGGCAGGAGGACGTTATGGCGCGAAAGCTTCTACCGGATTTGCAAAGAATTTGAGAAATACAATGTTTGATCATATTCAGACATTTTCATTTGCAAATATCGATCATTTCAGCACAGCGGGATTGGTTACGCGTCTGACAACAGATGTGACAAACGTACAAAATGCATATCAGATGGTTCTGCGTATGATGATGAGGGCACCGGCGAGTATGATCTGCGCCATGGTCATGGCATTTGCAATCAATGCAAGACTGGCAAGTATTTATCTTGTCGCAGTTATAATTCTGGGAATCATTTTATTTTTCATTATCCGCCATGCAACAGCTTATTTCCAGCAGGCATTTCCGAAATACGATGCATTGAATGAATCTGTTCAGGAAAATGTATCTGCGATTCGTGTTGTAAAAGCATATGTAAGAGAAGAGCAGGAGACAAGCAAATTTCAACGTGCGAGCAAAAATATTTATGACATTTTTGTAAAGGCAGAAAAGAACGTTGTGTGGAATGCTCCAATCATGATGTTTACGGTATATACCTGTATCATTCTGATTAGTTGGTTTGGAGCAAAAATGATAGTAGTTGATTCTCTGACGACAGGAGAATTGATGAGTCTTCTTGCATATTGTATGAATATTTTGATGAGTTTAATGATGCTGTCTATGGTGTTCGTTATGATTTCAATGAGTATGGCCAGCATGCGCCGTATCGCAGAAGTGTTAAATGAAACAACAGATATCCACAATCCGGAAAATCCGATTTACGAAGTTTCGGATGGAAGCATTGAATTTAAAAATGTAGATTTTTCTTACAAAAAAGACAGTGTAGAAAAAGTTTTGAAAAATATTAATCTGGATATTCATTCAGGTGAAACAATCGGAATCATCGGAGGAACCGGTAGTGCAAAAACGAGCCTTGTTAATTTGATCAGTCGTCTGTACGACGTGTCGGACGGAGAGATTCTGGTTGGCGGAAAAAATGTAAAAGAATACGATTTGGAAGTACTGAGAAATCAGGTTTCGGTTGTGCTTCAGAATAATGTATTATTTACCGGAAGTATTTTAGATAACCTTCGTTGGGGAAATAAAGAGGCTTCGGATGAGGAATGTATTCAGGCATGTAAATTGGCATGTGCCGATGAATTTATCGAGCGTTTCCCACAGAAATACAATACACATATTGAGCAAGGTGGAAATAACGTATCCGGTGGTCAGAAACAGAGACTTTGTATTGCAAGAGCATTGCTGAAAAAACCGAAGATATTAATTTTGGATGACAGTACGAGTGCTGTCGATACAGCGACAGATGCAAAGATACGTCGTGCATTTAGAGAGGAAATTCCGGATACAACAAAGCTTATCATTGCACAGCGTATCTCCAGTGTACAGGATGCAGATCGTATCATTGTTATGGATGAAGGCCAGATTAATGGATTTGGTACGCATGAAGAACTACTCAAGACAAATGAGATTTATCGCGAGGTATATGAATCACAGACACAAGGCGGCGGAGATTTTGACGAAAATGGAGGTGAAGCATAATGCCAAGACCAATGGGAAAACCACAGAATAAAGTTAAAAATCCGGGGAAATTACTCATGCGATTGATGAATTACATTTTTCGGGATTATAAATTTCATTGTATTGCAGTATTCATTCTCATTTTTGTAGGTGTTATTGCAAATGTACAAGGAACGATGTTTACAAGAGATTTAATCGATAAATATATAACACCATTTCTTTTATCCAGCGATACACCGAATTTTTCGCCACTCGCACATGCAATTTCAAGAGTTGCAGTATTTTATGGTATTGGAATTGTAGCAACATATGCATACAATCGTATTATGATAAATGTTACTCAGGGTATGATGATGAATATGCGAAATGAAATGTTTGAGCATATGGAAAAGCTTCCTATCAAATATTTTGACACGCATGCACATGGCGATATTATGTCAATCTATACAAATGATATTGATACGTTGCGCCAGATGGTCAGTCAGAGTATCCCGCAGATTATCAATAGTGGATTTACAATCATCAGTGTATTTATCAGTATGTTGATTTTAAATATTCCGTTGACGATCGTGACACTTATTATGGTTGCAATCATGATTTGGGGAACAAAGAAATCTGCCGGACAGAGTGGAAAATATTTCCTGGAACAGCAGAGAAATCTTGGTAAAGTAAATGGATATATTGAAGAGATGATGAATGGTCAGAAGGTTGTAAAAGTATTCTGCCACGAAGAAGAAAGCAAAAAAGAATTTAAAGAATTAAATGAAGCTTTGTTTGTAAGTGCAGACCGTGCAAATACATTTGCCAACTTCCTTGGACCTATGAATGCACAAATCGGAAATATCAGTTACGTAATCTGTGCAATCGTCGGAGGAGCACTTGCATTAAATAGTGTCGGCGGATTTACGTTGGGAGGACTTGCAAGTTTCCTGACATTTAATAAGAGCTTTAGCATGCCGATCAACCAGGTCAGCCAGCAGATGAATGCGATTGTAATGGCACTTGCCGGTGCGGAACGTATCTTTACATTGCTGGATGAGAAAGTGGAAGTAGATGATGGTTACGTCACATTAGTAAATGCAAAAGAGGAAAATGGAAAGCTTGTAGAGAGTGAAAAACGTACAGGACGCTGGGCTTGGAAGCATATTCATCAGGCAGATGGTTCCGTAGATTATATTGAACTTCAGGGAAATGTTGTCTTTGACGGAGTAGATTTCGGATACAATGATGATAAGATTGTGCTTCACGATGTGAAATTATATGCGGAGCCGGGGCAGAAGATTGCGTTCGTTGGTTCTACAGGGGCAGGAAAAACAACCATTACAAACCTGATTAACCGTTTCTATGATATTCAGGATGGCAAAATCCGATACGATGGAATCAACATCAACAAGATAAAAAAAGCAGACCTGCGTCATTCGCTTGGAATTGTATTGCAGGATACACATTTATTTACAGGAACAGTAAAAGAAAATATTCGTTTTGGAAAACTGGATGCCACAGATGAAGAAATCATTGCAGCAGCAAAACTTGCAAATGCAGATGGATTCATCCGCAGACTTCCGGACGGATACGATACAATGATCACCGGCGATGGAGCAAACTTAAGCCAGGGACAAAGACAGCTGTTAGCAATCGCCAGAGCAGCTGTGGCAGATCCGCCGGTATTGATTTTGGATGAGGCGACAAGCTCAATTGATACACGTACAGAGCGTATCATTCAGGAAAGTATGGACAGATTGATGCATGGACGTACAACATTTGTTATTGCACATCGTCTGTCAACAGTCCGTAACTCTGATTGTATCATGGTTCTCGAACAAGGTAGAATTATTGAAAGAGGTACACATGATCAGTTGATTGAAGAGAAAGGGAAGTATTACCAGTTGTATACGGGAAATGCGATTTCGGCGTAGGGGCTATTTAGTTCATTAATTAACGATAAGGTACTACGCGAAAATAAATTGGATACATTTCTGTTCAGATTTAAGTCGGAGGGAAATACATAAAGGTCAGAATTATTACTAAAAACAGAGCTTAGAAACCAGCAACTCGGGCTACGCCCTCAAACAGCAAGTTTCTAAGCTTTAACGTAAAATTCTGGCCTTTTAGTATTTCCAATCGCTTCCTTTGTATTCGCAGAAATTCATATCCAATGTTTTCTTAAAGTACGTTATCGAATGCTTGATGAATTAAATAGTAGAACTTTACTGGACGAGCGTTGCGGATATATCATTTTGATGGGGGTATCTGCGATAATGGATTTGATGGAATTGAAGATGCGTAATTTCTGCGGGATGTATCTGCAAGTTATAGAAAGAGCAAGTTGAGGATGCACAATTTCAATGAGAAGCATCCTCATGTTATCGAAAATGTGGGATGTAGATGCAAAATTTGCGAAGGCAGTATCCTCAAATCCAAGAAAAGGCAAGATGTAGATGCAATTTAATATAGTAGACAGGCTGAAAAGCATCTGCAAGTTCAAAGAAAAGTAAGTTGCAGATACGTTGGTCCCCAAAATAGCATCTGCAATAGTGAATATTAAAGTCTTGCAGATACATTGGTCTAAAAAAGAGCATCTGCAACAGCGAATAAACCGAGAATATAGATACATCAGATACCAGAAAAATGAATCTACTCATCCCTCCATCTATTTTAATCACGGTACATCTCCAAGAAAGAAAAGACTATGCAATCCAGCGAATTGGAGTCGGGCTTGCCCGACGAAGTTGAGCAGGAGTGCATAGTCTTTTCTTTCTTGGAGGCTGTCGAGAATTAAATACGTAAATAGCAACTTCCACTTGACATTTGCAAAACACAGCGCTATTATGAACATATGAACAGATGCTCATATGTTAAAAGAAGGAGGACACACAAATGGCGATACACGATGTAGAATGTTGTGAAGAATACCAGACTCATGAAGAATTATTAAAGCTTGTTCATGAGCAGATGCCGGATGAAGATGAGCTATATGATCTGGCAGAGTTGTTTAAGGTCTTTGGAGATTCAACAAGAATCAGAATTTTATTTGTGCTATTTGAAGCAGAAGTGTGTGTGTGTGACCTGGCAGAAGCATTGAATATGACGCAGTCAGCAATTTCACATCAGCTTCGAATTTTGAAACAGTCAAAATTAGTAACGAGCAGAAGAGATGGTAAGCAAGTGTTTTACTCACTGGCGGATGGTCATGTAAGAACGATCATTGCACAGGGGAGAGAACATATAGAAGAATAAAAGAAAGGAAGTCAATTATTATGAAGAAAAAATTCAAATTACAGGATCTGGATTGTGCAAACTGTGCAGCTAAAATGGAGGAAGCTATCAAAAAAATCGATGGTGTGAATGATGCAAGTGTAAGCTTTATGATGCAAAAGATGACAATCGATGCAGATGATGCAAGATTTGATGAGATTGTAAAAGAAGCAGTTGCTATTTGTGCAAAAGTTGAGCCGGATTGTAAAGTGTTACTGTAATTATTCAGATTCTATGTTATAAAATCCAGCATAGTTGTGAATTAATAAAAGAAAAATCAGATTTTAGGAGGAATTATGACAAAGAAACAAAAAAAGATGTTATACCGAATCATCATAACATTTATTTTATTTTCAATATTGATGGTCACAGAGCATTTAGGAATGTTGGAAAAATTTAATACGATTGTATTATTTATCATTTATTTAATTCCTTATCTGGTTATTGGATATGATATTGTATGGAAGGCAGCCCGAAATATCAAAAATGGACAGATATTTGATGAGAACTTTTTAATGATGATTGCAACTTTCGGTGCTTTCGGAGTGCAGGAATATTCAGAAGCAGTAGCAGTTATGCTGTTCTATCAGGTAGGTGAATTATTTCAGGGATATGCGGTTGGTAAATCGCGCCAGTCTATTTCAGCCATGATGGATATTTGCCCAGAATATGCAAATGTGGAAGAAGATGGGAATCTTGTTCAGGTAGACCCGGATGATGTGGAAATCGGAACCGTGATCGTGATAAAGCCGGGTGAACGTATTCCACTGGATGGTATTGTTGTAGAAGGTGAATCCATGATTGATACTGCGGCATTGACAGGAGAGTCTGTTCCTAGAAGGGCAGTTGCCGGGGATGAGATTATCAGTGGTTGTGTCAATGGAAGCGGTACGTTGAAAGTTCGCACGACAAAAGAATTTGATGATTCTACAGTTGCAAAAATTTTAGAGCTTGTTGAAAATGCAAGCAGTAAGAAATCGAAAACAGAAAATTTTATTACGAGATTCGCAAAATATTATACACCGGTTGTAACGATCGGTGCAGTTATTCTGGCGGTTCTGCCACCATTAATTCTCGGCGGAGGTTGGGGAGACTGGATTCAGAGGGCATGCATTTTCCTTGTTATCTCATGCCCATGTGCACTTGTTATTTCTGTACCACTTGGATTTTTCGGTGGAATCGGAGCAGCATCTAAAATTGGTGTACTTGTAAAAGGAAGTAACTACTTAGAAGCCGTTGCGGAGATGACAACGATTGTATTTGACAAAACAGGTACATTGACAAAAGGCGAATTCAAAGTATCAGAGTTGAAATCAGCCAATTGTACAGAAGCGGAATTGTTGGAGCTTGCGGCATTGGGAGAAGGGTATTCTACACATCCGATTGCAAATTCTATCAAAGAAGCATATGCACAAAATATTGATATGAATCGTGTGTCAGATGCGGAAGAAGAAGCCGGACACGGTGTAAATGTTAAGATTGACGGTCAGGAAGTGCTGATTGGTAACGAGAAACTGATGAAAGCACATCAGGTTGAATATGTGCCATGTGAGAGTGCAGGAACAATCGTATATGTTGCAAAAGCAGGAACATTTGCAGGAGCGATTGTAATTTCCGACACGATTAAAGAAGGTGCCAAAGAGGCAATTCATGATATGAAACAGGTTGGCGTAAAGAAATGTGTTATGTTGACAGGTGACCGTCAGGCAGCAGCACAGGCAGTTGCAGAGGAACTTTCTTTGGATGAAGTTCATGCAGAGCTGCTTCCAGGAGACAAAGTATCACAAGTCGAAACTTTGTTAGCAAGTCAAGAAAACAAAGAAAAATTAGCATTTGTCGGAGATGGAATCAATGATGCGCCGGTACTTTCCAGAGCAGATATCGGTATTGCCATGGGAAGCATGGGCTCGGATGCAGCAATCGAAGCGGCAGATGTTGTATTGATGGATGATGATGTGAGAAAAATCGCATCGGTTGTAAAAATTGCAAGAAAAACACTTAGGATTGTAAAGCAGAACATTGTATTTGCACTTGCAGTCAAGGCATTGGTATTGATCCTGGGTGCGCTTGGTATGGCAAATATGTGGGAAGCTGTATTTGCAGATGTTGGAGTATCAGTCATTGCAATTTTAAATTCAATGAGAGCGTTGAAATGAACCACAGGGACGGGGATGAATGGCTCTTTTGCGAGCAAAAGAGCCATTCATCCCCGTCCCTAAGTGGCACTACCTATCCCTGTTTGGCCTATTGGCATTTACGATATAAATTCCGGCGCATACTAAAATTAATGCCATCAGACTTCCAATATTGAATGCCTGTTTTACCTCTCCGAGTATCAGCGCTGATAAAATTACACTGCAAAGAGGATTTACAAATCCAAAAATCGCAACTTTAGAAACATCATTCCATGCAAGAAGTATTGACCAGAGTGTGTATGCCACAGCTGAAACCATTGCAAGATAAAATATTATTGTCAGACCTGCGGCAGTCATATTTCCCAGGTGTCCGCCCATTCCAATTCCGATTAAAGCAAGAACAATTCCACCCATTGTGAATTGGGTTCCGCTTAATACTACAGGTGATACTTTTTTAGAAAAAAGATTGATCAACACAGTAGACATTCCATAAGATAATTGTGCAATCAGGATAAATCCCTCTCCAATTAGTTTAAATCCCATATCCAGGGAATTTCCCATCAGATTAATTACCACTACTCCGGCAAATCCGAGAACACATCCTACAAGTTTTCTGCCTGTCATACGTTCATTTCGAAATATCAGACAAGACAATAAAATTGCGATAAAATTTCCAAGACCGGTGATGATTCCACCCTTTACTCCGGATGTGTGTGCAACACCAATATAGAAAAAGAAGTATTGTCCGACTGTCTGAGCAAGACACACGGGAATGGCATATTTGAGAAGTTTCCTATCAGGAAGCATCACTTTCTTTTCCTTGATTGATGCAAAAATTAATACCAGAATACCAGCTAGTGTAAAGCGGATTCCGGCAAAGACAATCTGGCTTGCAGTGTCTGAAGAATCGACTTGCAAGATGTGATACCCTGTTTTAATCACGGGGATTGCACTTCCCCACAGGATACAGCATACACAGGCAAGAAGTGCTACAATACCAGTTTGAGTTAATTTGTTTTGTTTTTGTGACATTTTCGTATTTCTCTTTTCGTTTAAATTTCGTTATTTCGATTTTTTTTTGATAAATTTTGATATTCTTTGCATAACGTTCATAAACAACATTATCATAAATATAAGACAAATGAAAGAGGGAGTGCCAAACAGTGACGGAACCACTAGGGACGGGGACGGAATGAACCACTAGGGACGGGGATGAATGGCTCTTTTGCTCGCAAAAGAGCCATTCATCCCCGTCCCAAAGTGGTTCATTCATCCCCGTCCCTAGTGGTCAAACCCCAATACCTGCATATCCTCAGGTAGTGGCGCAATAAAGTCCATATGCTCCCCAGTAATCGGATGAGTAAACTGCATACGATAGGAATGCAGTGCCTGTCGACTCATAAATTCCATATCCGGGTTGTAGAGATAATCTCCAATCAGCGGAAAACCGAGATATTTCATATGAATACGAATCTGATGGGTACGGCCCGTTTCCAGATGAAGGGAGACAAGGCTGTGCCCGTTTTTCTCTTCTAATACCTGATAATGTGTCACGGCCCGTTCACCATGTTCAAAATCGACGGTACGTTCAATGATTGAGCCTGGCTTTCGGGAAAGCGGAGCATCAATCGTACCACAAGGTGGTGTTACCGAACCACGGACGATGGCACGATATTCTCTCGAAATCGTATGTTCTCTTACCATTTGAGAGAGGATGCTGGAACTGACCATATGTTTTGCGATGATTGTCAGACCGGAAGTGTCACGGTCCAGGCGGTTGGTACAACGGAAGATAAATGGTTTTCCTTGCTGTTCGTAATACCAGGCCAATGCATTTGCAAGAGAGTTGTAATAATTATTTTGTGATGGATGGATTGGCATGCCGGCAGGTTTGTTGATGACAAGAATATCTTCATCTTCGTAAATGATATTTAGCGGAAGTTCTGTCGGTGGAATCTTCTCGGAACATTCATTTTCCTGAATGCGGATAGTAAGCGTGTCATCCGTATGAAGGTGTTCATTTAGATGAAGCCAGACTCCGTTTACAAGAATGCTTTCGTGCATCTTCTTTAACTCCGTAAGATTCTGGCGAGAGTAACCTTGGCGGCGTAAAAACTGTTCGATGCGAAGCCCGGAATCGGATTTAGATATATGGTAAGTGATTGTGCGGTTCATGTAATTTGAAAATCTCCTTTTATAGTCTGAAAATAGTGTACCATATTTGTCAACTAGGGAACCACAGGGAGAGAACCACAGGGGAGAGAACCACAGGGACGGGGATAACTGGCTCTTTTGCTCGCAAAAG
>QUJA01000060.1 GCA_003480425.1 Firmicutes bacterium AM31-12AC | reverse complement strand
ATGTAACATAAAAAATCCTCTCTTCCTAAATAGAAACAAAATTCTGCTAAGCAAAGTTAAAAAAAATAAAAAATCGCTGTGATTTGTAAAAATTCACCAGCGAAACATAAAAAAGCCGGAAACTCCGTCCCCAATGGTCCTACAGATTCCATCTTTCGATAATGCAGCTATGTTTTTTCGTCTTTTTATCGTAATTAATACCTGCTAAGAGCAAATCACCTTGATAATCCTTTAGCGCATCTATATATTCTTTATTTTTAATCTGCTGTATCGCACCTTCTGCACTTTTATCCCACTTCAATTCAATCACAACAGCTGGTTTATCGAGATGAATTTTTCTTGGTATCATACAAATATCTGCAAATCCTCTACCACCTGGCATTTCTCTAATAATAGTATAATATTCTCTTGCAAAGTAAAATGCCAGATTAACTGCACAACTTAATGAATTCTCATCATTGTACTCCAATATTGAAATCTCTTTATGAGCCTGTTCAATTCCATTTGCAACCTTTTCACTATCCATATTCCATAATGCTTCTAACAATTTTCTAGAAGCATTTATTGACCGATTACTTCTGTCCAATCCATGGTACTGATTGCATTTACATATTCCTGAGACACTTCTCTATTTGGAATTTCAACTGTTTCTTTCTCATTATCATAGGTCAGATATCCCAAGTGTACCAACAAGGTTAATACATCATCTTTTGTTGCAAATGTTGTCATATCATTGCTAAATGTTCCTGTATTGATGCGTGCGCTTTCTCCTGCAAGCATTTCAATAATGGTATCTTTCAACCCATCCATGTTCATCTGAATATATACTTTGAGTGCTTCGTACGTCTCTGTCTGATTCCAATATGTTCCGAATTTTCGCTTTTGCATTGCTTCTACTACAGATTTCGGACTATACATAGAATGAACTCTTCGTACTCCCTCTTCATGTGAAATCAAATGATACCCATTGTACCACGCACTTGCTTCTTCAAAACTCATTTCATATCTTTTACATAAAATTTCAACTTCTGTTTCTGTAAAACCAAAGTACTCTGCCAGTTCACCTGGATCTGTCATGGAATATTCTGTGAACATATTGAGTGCGGAATGAGAACCATATTTTTTGATTGGAAGAATTCCTGTCATATAAGCCAATGCCACATACTCTTTATCTTTCAACCAAAACCTTAAAAAATCCAGATATTTTTTCTGTGCTTCCTGATCTTGCTGATATTCTCGAAACAGGCAGTCCCACTCATCAATTAATATTACAAATGGATGTTTTGTATAACTATAAACATCTTTCATTACCTGAACCAGATTGTTTTCGTCACGAAATCGTACCTGTTCATACTGTTCTTTCAGGTCAAAAAGGAGATAATCATTTAGCATGCGAAGCATCTGATCTATATTTTCGGTTGCACTAAGGAATTCCTGCATATTGATTTTCAAAACATCATATTGATTCAAATGTTTTTCATATTCTTTCGTGCTGCTGATTTTTAATTCTTGAAACAATTCCTTTGTATCTACACTTCTATCATAATAAGCTGCAAGCATATCAACACCCATGGATTTTCCGAATCTTCTTGGTCTGCTCACGCAAATATATCTCTGTAATGTTCGTACACAGCGATTTGTTTTCTCTATCAGTCCGCTTTTATCAACAAAGATCTGTGATCTCAAAGCCATCTCAAAAAGATCACTTCCTGGATTCAGATAACCTCCCATACTTCTGACACCCTCCATTCTTCTTTTTTCTAAAAATCTGTTGTGCACCGCTTCACGATCTCGCACGGCACAACTACATTTTTCTCAATCTCTTCCTGCTTCTCCAGAAGGCTGATCATATGATCTACGGTTGTCTTGCAAAGTACGTTAAGTTTACTGTCCACGGAAGTCAGCTCTGGTTCGCTGCTGATTGCCATAATAGAATCATTATATCCGCTGATCGACAATTCTTCTGGAACGGAAATAGCTTTTACTTTGGCATACTTCACTGCTCCGATAGCCATCGCATCCTCTGTTGCAAGTACTCCGTCAAACTCCAGCGTTCTACTGTATTCCAAAAGAAGATTCTTCGTATATTCGATATCATTCTTCGTGCGGAATTTCAGCTCGCCTCTGATTGGATATCCTGCGTCTGCGAGTGCAGCCTCATACCCTTTCATTTTCTGACGTCCACTGAAGGAATCCGAATCATACATAAAGAGGATTCTCTCTCTTCCTCTGCGGATCATGGATTTTGTCACCTCATAAGTTGCCTGATAATCATCTGCACATGCACAATATATATTGTCTCCTCTGACACGCCCATTAATCATAAAAACAGGAGTTTTTTTTGCTGCTTCCCGGATATAATCCGTATCATACTCATCTTTTCCATTTCCTGCATAAGTAGAACCGACAAGTACCAGAGTATCAATTCTTTTTGACAAAAGCATATTCACATAATTTTGTTTTTCTTCCTGACCAAAACCGCTGCATCCTAAAATACAGTCATATCCATAACTATGTAACTACTCTCAAGATACGCAACCGCTTTCGCCATATAACTATCTGCAATATTCGGACAAATAATTCCTACTGTTTTCATTGAATCAAGTCCAAGTCCTCTCGCGAAGACATTCGGCGTGTAATCATTTTCCTTCATTACAGCCAATACTTTTTGTTTTGTTTTTTCGCTGACTCTCGGACTTCCATTTACCACTCTGGATACGGTCGCAATGGATACACCTGAAAGTTTTGCTATATCATATATATTAATTGCCGTGTCCTCTCTTTCTATTTTCTGTCATCCGTAAATGGTATCCTCATATGTAAACGTCGCAACAGTTTTATCTTTCAAAATAGACACCACACCTAAATTTATTATAATTTAATTATTCAGAAATATCAAATCCGAAATATTTGACTGCATTATTATAAGAAATTCCTTTTACAATCTGCTCAAGCACTTTATAATCTGCCGGATATTCTCCGTTCTCAACCCATCCTCCAATCAGTTCGCAGAGAATTCTTCTGAAATACTCATGTCTTGTGTAAGACAAGAAACTTCTTGAATCTGTAAGCATTCCTACAAAGTTAGACAGAAGTCCTAAGTTTGCAAGAGATGTCATCTGAGCGATCATACCAGTCTTGTGATCGTTAAACCACCATGCACTTCCCTGCTGGATCTTTCCTGCTGCCTCTGTTCCTTGGAAACATCCAAGAATTGTTCCAATTGCTTCATTGTCACAAGGATTCAACGAATACAAGATTGTCTTTGGAAGTTCATCTGTTGCAATCAAAGAATTCAGGAAATCCGCTGTCTGTGCACTTGGAGCATAATTGTTGATACAATCAAATCCTGTGTCCGGTCCGAGTTTTGCATACATTAACGCATTATTATCACGTTTACATCCATAATGAATCTGCATTACCCAATTTCTCTTATGATAAGCTCTTGCAACAAACTGCATAAATGCCATCTTAAATTTCATTTCTTCTTCTCTTGTGATGCTTTCACCTGCCAATGCTTTTTTGAAAATCGCATCAACTTCCTCTTCTGTAGCAGGTGCATACATTACATACTCCAACGCATGGTCTGATACAGAGCAGCCCATAGAAGCAAAGAAATCCATTCTGTTCAAAATAGCTTCCTTCATAGTTGCAAAATCTTTTACTTCAATTCCGCTTACTTCCGAAAGAGTTTTCATATAATCTGCATATTCTGGTTTTTCCAGATTCATAGCTTTATCCGGACGCCATGCTGGAAGTACCTGAACTTCAAAAGTATCATCCTCTGCTAATTTTTTATGCCATTCCAGCGAATCTACCGGATCATCTGTAGTACAGATTAATTTTACATTTGACTGACGGATCAGATTTCTTACAGACATTCCATCTTCCTGTAATTTTGCATTACACAGATTCCAGACTTCTTCTGCTGTTTCTCCACACAAATGTCCTGTATATCCGAAATATCTCTGCAACTCTAAATGACTCCAATGATACAGAGGATTTCCGATTGCCTTTTCAAGAGTCTCTGCCCATTTCTGGAATTTTTCACGGTCGCTTGCACCGCCTGTAATGTAATATTCATCTACTCCATTTGAGCGCATCTGACGCCATTTGTAATGATCTCCGCCAAGCCATACCTGTGTAATATTTTCAAACTTTCTATCTTCTGCTATTTCCTGTGGGTTAATATGGCAGTGATAGTCTACGATTGGCATATTCTCTGCATACTCGTGAAAAAGTTTCTGTGATGTTTCTGAAGATAATAAAAAGTCTTTATCCATAAATGCTTTCATGTTCGTTCTCTCCTATTTCTTAATTTTAACTTTATTTTTTACTACATGCCAAAGAGCGCACACACAAACAATTGCACGCTCTTTGATTTTCTCAAAAAACCTATCAAGTCTGAGAAATCTCTTAGATATATCCAAGCAATTTTGGAAGTGTCAGGCTGAGTGCCGGAATATATGTCACTAGCATTAATACAGTGAAAATGGCTGCAAAATATATAAGCAACTGCTTAAATACTGTCTCAATCTTAACACCTCCGACTTTAACACCGACAAATAGTGTTGTTCCAACAGGCGGTGTGATTGTTCCGATACACAGGTTGAAGATCATCATGATTCCAAAGTGGATTGTGTTCATTCCAAGTGCTGTACATACCGGAAGAAAAATTGGTGTAAAAATCAGGCAGGCTGGTGTCATATCCATAAATGTTCCAACTACAAGAAGAATAACATTGATCAAAAGGAAAATGACGTATTTATTGCTACTGATTGCAAGAAGTCCTGCTGATACGATTGCCGGAATATTTGTAAATGCCATAACCCATGACATAATACTTGATACTCCGATCAGGAAAATGATAATTCCTGTCATCTCTGCACTGTCCTTGAAAATCTTTGGAAGATCTTTGATTTTGATTGATTTATATACAAACAATGAAAGAATCAGGCTATATACAACAGCCACTACAGATCCTTCTGTTGCTGTAAACACACCAAAGATAATTCCACCGATAACGATAACAATAAGGAGCAGACATGGTATTGCCTGAAGGACCACTTTTCCTGCTTCTTTTGCTGTAAATTTTGTCTTAGCGCGGTATCCTCTCTTCTTCGCAATAAAATAAATTACAAGCATACATGCCAGACCCCAGAGGATTCCAGGAATATATCCGGCCATAAAAAGTGCTGCTACAGAAGTTCCTCCACTTACAAGTGAAAATGTAATCATAACATTACTTGGAGGAATCAAAAGTCCTGTTGGTGCTGTTGCAATATTAACCGCTGCTGAGAAGTTCGGATCATATCCCTCTTCTTTCTCGATTGGTCCGATAATAGAGCCCATGGCAGACGCTGCTGCTGTACCTGAACCGGAAATAGAACCAAAAAGCATGTTGGCAAGAACATTTGTCTGAGCCAGTGCTCCAGGTGCACGACCTGTAATAAGTTTTGCAAGGTTGATCAGGCGGACTGCGATACCACCTTTATTCATAATATTTCCTGCAAGAATGAAAAATGGAATAGCCAGCAAACTAAACACAGATATTCCAGAAAAAATTCTCTGAGATCCAGTAAAACGGCTACATCTATATTCATAACAGGAAGAATCGCACATACAGAAGATACTCCAAGCGCAACCGCGATAGGTACTCCTGCAATCAGCATGATTACAAGAAGGATTAAAATAATTAACCCTGATACTACTGCTATATTCATCTTTATTTTCCCCCTTTACTCCTCTGTCTTCTGCACATAATTTCCTGTACACATATCTGCAATATTAAGTATTCCGTAAATTGTAACCAGAATACCGCTAAGTGGCATTACTGCGTAAATTACGCCCATAGATACACCAAGAGATGCTGTCTTCTGTGTCATTGTCAGATCCATGATTGTGAATCCACCATAGATCAATACCGCTGCTGCAAAGAAAATAATCAATACTTCGATCACAATATCAAGAATTTTTTTCTTTCCTTCTGAAAGCTTATCTACCAGAAAGCCCATTTTCATATGATCTCTTTTACCAAATACATAAGCTGATGCAAGCATAGCCATCCATGCAAATGTATAAGTAAGAAGTTCTTCTGATACCGTACTTGGACTGTTGAATACAAATCGGGTTACAATCTGATACGTTCCAACAATTACCATCATTGCAAACAGAATTACACAGGCAGCGCTCAAGACTGTATCAATACCTTTTCTGATTTTATGTAATACTTCCATCTTACTTTGCCTCCTTTGTATCGGATGTGTTTGCATACTTTTCATTGTATGTCTGAATATGGTCATACAGATCCTGGATATTTGGGTTAGCTTCCAGCATCTCCTGCTGTACATTACTTACCTTTTCTTTAAACAGATTGATATCTGGATAAATAAATTCAACACCCATATCATCCTGTGCGATCTTTTTCGCTTTTTCTACCTGAACATCCCAGGCTTCCATCTCTGTCTCTGTTGCCTGATGTGCTGCATCATAGAAAATTTCTTTCTCCTCATCGCTCAGTCCGTTAAGGAATTTTAAGTTTGCGATCAAGACATCAGGGATGATCTGATGCATTGTATAAGAATAATACTTCGCAACTTCGCCATGCTTGTTTTCTGTCAGTGCCAGCTCATTGTTTTCCGCTCCGTCAATAACACCCTGCTGGATTGCTGTATAAACCTCTCCAAAACTCATAGGAGATGCTGCCGCACCAAATGCATTTGCCATCTTTACACTGGCCGGACTCTGCTGAACACGCATCTTTAATCCTTTCAAATCATCTGGTGTATTGATAGGTTTCTTTGCATAGAAGTTTCTTGATCCTACATTAAACCATGTCATAACACGAAGTCCTGTTTCATCCGTAGACTCATATACTTTTTCCATATAATCTGTATCGTTCATTGCTGCAAAGTAAGCCTCTTCTGATGTAAACAGATATGGCATACTGAATACTTCATATACATCTGCAAAAATCTCTAAGTTTGGTGTACCTACTACTACAAAGTCGATTGCACCTGTCTGTGTCAATTCAATTGCTTTTGTCTGACCGCCAAGAAGTTCATTTGGATAAATCTGAACCTCATATTTATCTCCAAGCTTTTCTTCTATCACTTCTTTAAATTTCTCCATTCCTGTATACTCAGGATGTGTCTCTGACTGAGATAGAGCAACTCGAATGATTTTCTTCCCACCATTGATACTTCCTGTTCCACTGCAGCCTCCTGTCAGACCGGCAACAAGACCTGCACAGAGAACAGTACTGATAATTCTCTTAATCCTTCTTCTCATCTTTTCTTTCCTTCATTCATTAAATTTTCATGTTTTCGATTTGTGTAAGCCCTTACATTCACAATGCCAGTATAACGTGCATTGTATTAAAATGCAAACAGTTTCACTTTTATTTTTCCACAATTTTTTCATTTTATTTTTGTTGCATTTTCACAAATCCACTTGTTTTTTCCATTTTGATATTGACCTTTTTCCTATTTCGTTATACTTTATATGTAAGCTCTTACATATTTGTGAGTAATTGCATTTAACAGTTCTAAAATATTGGAAGGAGGATTAATTAACCTTTGAAACCATTTATTAAAATCCATCCTGCTGATACCGTCGCAGTTGCACTGTCTCCTTTAAAAGAAGGAACAGAAATTCAAATCGACAATCAGACAGTAGTATTAACAGAAGACATCCCTCAGGGACACAAATTTGCTTTAACAAACATCACCGAAGGGGACTCAATCATTAAATATGGAAATTCCATCGGAGTTGCTAAAACTGACATTACGAAAGGTTCCTGGATCCATACTCATAACATGAAAACAGGACTCGGAGACCTTCTTACTTATACATATAACAAAGAAACAGCTCCACTTGCTGAAAAAGAATCCCGTTTCTTCAATGGATACAGAAGAAATGACGGACGTGCCGGAGTCCGCAATGAGGTCTGGATCATTCCGACTGTCGGATGCGTAAACAACGTAGCTCAGGCAATTGAAAAAGGCTCTCAGACATTTGTAACTGAAAATGTAGAAGGAGTCATTGCCTTTACTCATCCTTATGGATGTTCCCAGATGGGCGATGATCAGGATCACACTCGCCAGATTCTGGCTGATCTTGTCAACCATCCAAACGCAGGAGGCGTTCTTGTTCTCGGACTTGGATGTGAAAACAGCAACATTGACGAATTAAAGAAACATATCGGAGAATACGATCCTAAGCGTGTCCGTTTCCTTGTTGCTCAGGAATGTGAAGATGAAATTGCAGACGGAATCGAAGTTGTACGTGAACTTGCCGCTTATGCAAATCAATTCAAAAGAGAACCTATCAGCTGCAGCGAGCTTGTGATTGGTATGAAATGTGGAGGTTCCGATGGACTTTCCGGCATCACAGCCAACCCAACTGTCGGTGGATTCTCTGACAGACTGATCGCAATGGGAGGCTCTACAATCCTCACTGAAGTTCCAGAGATGTTTGGTGCTGAGACATTGCTTATGAATCGTTGTGAAGACGAAGCACTCTTCGATAAGACAGTAACTCTCATCAATGATTTTAAAGAATATTTCAAACGTCACGGACAAACCATTTATGAAAATCCATCCCCGGGAAATAAAAAAGGCGGAATTTCTACGCTGGAAGATAAATCTCTCGGATGCACACAGAAATCCGGTACTGCTGCCGTTAAAGGTGTGCTTGCTTATGGAGAACCCGTATGTACAAAAGGGTTAAACCTTTTAAGTGCCCCTGGAAATGATCTTGTTGCCGCGACTGCCCTGGCTGCCTCCGGAGCACACATCGTCCTTTTCACAACAGGACGCGGAACACCATTTGCCTGTCCGGTACCAACCGTAAAGATTTCCTCTAATAATCTTCTTGCTCAGAAAAAGAAGAACTGGATTGATTTTAACTGTGGTGTCCTCGTTGATGATACACCGGCTGATGAACTTGCAGACCAGTTACTTGATTTTGTCATTGATATTGCATCCGGTAAGAAGTCAAAATCTGAAGAAGCGGGATTCCATGATATGGCAATCTTTAAACAAGGTGTAACACTCTAGACAAATAATAATACCATTTTTAACACTCTTTATTGAAAGGATATAATAATCATGAAAAAACTTTCTTATGAAACATTAAAAGAACAAAATTATTCAGGATATCTTCTCGAAGATGCTCCTGAACGTGTACTCCAGTTTGGTGAAGGAAATTTCCTTCGTGCATTTGTTGACTATTTCATCGACATTATGAATGAAAAAGCTGGATTTAACTCTAAGGTTGTCCTCTGCCAGCCAATCGCATCTGGTCTTACTGATATGATCAACGAGCAGGAAGGTCTTTATACACTGTTCCTCAGAGGATTTCAGGACGGACAGAAAGTAAATAAAAAACGTGTCATTTCTTGTGTAAGCCGATGCCTGAACCCATATAGTGATTTCGAAGCTGTTCTTGAATGTGCTTCTAATCCTGATTTAAGATTTATCACATGCAATACAACAGAGGCTGGAATCGCATACGATTCTTCCTGCCAGTTTACAGATACTCCTGCCAATTCTTATCCTGGAAAACTGACTCAGTTCTTATATCGTCGTTTCCAGAAATTTGGTCAGGAAGAAGGAAAAGGATTCATCATTCTTTCATGTGAGCTGATTGATGACAATGGAAAAGAGCTTGAAAAATGCGTACTGAAGTATGCTGAGCAGTGGAATCTCGGTGAAGATTTTATTGCATGGATCAAAAAAGAAAATACTTTTTGTTCTACATTAGTTGACCGTATCGTTACAGGTTATCCTAGAAATGAAGCAGATGCAATCTGCGAAGAACTCGGATACAAAGACAACTTAATTGATACAGGTGAGATTTTCGGATTCTGGGTAATTGAAGGTCCTCAGTCTATCAAAGATGAGTTCCCTGTAGATAAAGCAGAACTTCCTATCTTGATCACAGATAACCATAAACCTTACAAACAGCGTAAAGTCCGTATTCTTAACGGAGCTCACACTTCCTTTGTTCTCGGTGCTTACCTTGCAGGACAGGACATTGTAAGAGATTGTATGCATGATGACGTAATCTGCGGATTCATGAACAAAACAATTTATGATGAAATCATCCCTACACTGGATCTTCCAAAAGAAGAATTACTTAATTTTGCATCAGCTGTAACAGAACGTTTCAAAAACCCATTTATCGATCACGCTTTACTTGCAATTTCATTAAACTCTACATCTAAATGGAAAGCTCGTGTAATGCCATCATTAAAAGAGTACATCAAACGCCAGGGTTCTCTTCCTGCTTGCATTACTGCTTCCTTTGCATTTTACATTGCTTTCTTCAATGGTCATACATTGACAGAAGATGGTCTTGTAGCAAGCAGAAAAGGAAATGATTACACAATAAAAGATGACAAAAATGTACTGGAATTCTATCTTGCACACAAAGATGATTCCGTAGAAGATCTCGTTCACGCAGTTTGCACAAATACAGATTTCTGGGGCGAAGATCTTACAGCACTGGAAGGATTTGAAGCTGCAGTTTGCAATTATCTGACACAGATTCGTGAAAAAGGTACTTACGAGGTTATGAAATCTCTTCTGTAATATTTTTTTAGAAATAACTCATCATCGTATATGAAATCAAGGAGATATATTATGAATTCAACATTAGAAAAATTAGAACAGTTTGGTATCGTACCTGTTGTTGTACTTGATGATGCAAAAGATGCAGCACCTCTTGCAAAAGCACTTTGTGATGGTGGTCTTGCCTGTGCGGAAGTAACTTTCCGCACAGATGCTGCTGAAGAATCTATCCGCATCATGACATCTGAATATCCTGACATGGTTATCGGAGCCGGTACTGTTCTCACAACCGAACAGGTAGACCGTGCCGTTTCTGCAGGTGCTAAATTCATCGTTAGCCCAGGACTGAATCCAAAAGTTGTAAAATATTGTCTGGAGAAAAATATTCCTGTTACACCTGGAGTTGTTACTCCTAGCGAAATGGAACAGGCTATTGAACTTGGATTAGAAGTAGTTAAATTTTTCCCTGCTGAACCATCCGGCGGACTGGCTATGATCAAAGCTGTCGCAGCACCATATACTATGTTAAGATTCATGCCAACCGGCGGAATAAACCCACAAAACATCACACCTTATCTTCAGTATAATAAAATCATCGCTTGCGGCGGAAGCTGGATGGTAAAAGGAAGTCTTGTTTCTGAAGGAAAATTTGATGAAATTACAGCTCTTACAAAAGAGGCCGTTGAACTTGTTCATTCTGCCCGGGAGGTGAAATAATGGCTAAGGTCGTTACTTTAGGAGAAATTATGCTGAGACTTTCCCCTCCGGGATATCAGCGTTTTGCACAGGCTTCTGATTTTGAAATCAATTACGGCGGTGCTGAAGCCAATGTTGCTGCTTCTTTAGCACAATTTGGAAATGATGCTGCATTCGTATCTAAGATTCCTGCTAACGCAATCGGTGATGCCGCAGTTGCAACAATGAAAAAGCTTGGTGTTGACTGCCGCCACATTGTAAGGGGCGGTAAACGTCTCGGAATTTATTTTCTGGAAAATGGTGCTTCTGTCCGCCCTTCCAGCGTTGTTTATGACCGTGCGGATTCGGCTATTACTCAGGCACTCGCAGAAGAATTCGATTTCGACACTATTTTCGAAGGAGTTGACTTGTTTCATGTATCCGGTATAACTCCTGTTCTTAGCGATACTGCTGCCGAACTTACTATGACAGCTTTAAAGAAAGCAAAAGAACATGGTGTTACAGTATCTTTTGATCTGAACTATCGTGCAAAACTCTGGACAGAAGATGTAGAAGGAAAACAGAAAATGCTTTCTGATATGATGCCTTATGTAGATATTTGCTTTGGAAATGCAAGAGATGCTGCAAAATGTCTTGGTTATACAGAAGGTGATACTGACTTTATTAATGGTGATTACAGCATTTGTGTCGATGAGGAACACATGACAAACGTAATGAAACATTATGGATTTACTCACCTGATCACAACACTCAGAAACAGCATAAGCGCTTCTGATAATGGTTGGTCCGGTGCTATATGTACCAGTTCAGGACTTTATCAGGGAAGCAATTACAATCTTCATATTGTCGACCGTGTTGGCGGCGGAGATTCCTTTGCCTCTGGAGTACTTCATGGAATTCTATCCGATATGGGTGCTGAAAAAGCTCTGGAATTCGGACTTGCTGCCGCAGCAATCAAACACACTATTCCTGGCGATTTAAACTTTATCTCAGAAAATGAAGTTCTTGCACTGATGGATAGTGACGGGGCAGGACGCGTACAGCGCTAAAGCAGGTGGAAACCAATGGGGGGAACCAGTAGGGACGGAGTTAATGGTACTCTTTTTTAAATAAAAAAAGAGCCATTAACTCCG
>QUJA01000006.1 GCA_003480425.1 Firmicutes bacterium AM31-12AC | reverse complement strand
TAATTTGCGCTTTTTTACATGACCAATGAATCAGAAACAATATGAGAGATGTGATAGCAAGGATGCAATAAGTTAGATCTGCCCATGGATAGTTCATGAAACAACCCTGCGTCCCCATTGGTCACCCTTGAAAACGTTCATTCCCTGTGATAAAATATAAAATGATTTTTTGTACTTTTTTATCGATCAAAAGCAGGAGGGAGGTCCGCCGCAGGTGTTACATGGAAAGAAACACTCGAATGACAGAGATAGAATGGCACAGAATTCAGAACATAGTGCAAAACAATTAAAAAACAGGCTTACTTCTTCTATGATAGCTATTTTTCTATTGCTTTTTGCTTCGCTTGCAGCGACGTATGCCTGGTATATTTATAATACAAACCGTCACACGACGAATGTTAAGATGGCAGCAGGTACGGGGGTGAACCTGCAGATTAGTAATACATATGATGGGGATTATAGTTCGGCTACTGTACTTGCAAAGTTCCCAGGGCAGCTGGTACCGGTATCAACGAATCGGATCAGCGGGGGATTTCAGAAGGTTACGTTATTTAAAAATGGAGGAGAAGGTCAGGCACCGCTTGTTACGGATACTTTTACAGGCGGACAGACAAGTGATTATTACCATACAAAGCTTTTCCTTCGAACGACAGGTGGTACAACCGATATTTATTTGTCGGATATTGGATTTGAGGACAGTGACGAAGAAAATCCGATTTCTTCGGCAATCCGAGTTGGATTGGTCGTGCATCATCCGGGAGAAGACCAGCCGCCGGATTCGGAATACATTTTCGAAATCAGTGATAAGAAGAATCCGCAGGCACAGTATAATACGGATGATGGAGAAGAGGGGTATGTGCTGGATAGCTCCAAAAGGGATGGATCGACAGTTCTGCCGAAACTATATACGTCTGATGCGTATTGCAATTATAATAAAAGCACCGGTGAGGTGACATTGAAGCAGAACTCGAAAAAAATCTGTACAGTGTCCGGTGACGACGAAGGAAAGGCAGGTCGTTCTGTGGAAGTGGAAGTGTATATCTGGCTTGAGGGATGTGACGAGGACTGTACGGGTAATCTGTCTGGTACGACGTTACAGAATCTGGCATTATCATTTGCCGGAATTGTCAGATAACAGAAAATAAAATGAAAAGGCAGGTGGGGACTTGTGGCAAAAGAGCAGAAAAAAGAAGAAAATTTAGAGGAAAAGCAGGATGTCAGACAACTGAGACATTCATTTAGAATGGCAATCGCAGGTTTGCTTCTTTTGGTTCTTGTGGCAACGGGTACAACATACGCCTGGTTCTCATTGTCTGGAAGGGCATCGACTTATGTCACTCCGATGGGAGGAACAATCAGCGAAGGGACGACATCTCTTTTGATTTCAAAAAATGCTGCCGGCCCATTTGATAAGACTTGTGAATTGGCATACGCAGGAAACCCGGATTCGCTAAAACCGGTATCGACAGCAGATTTATCTCATTTTTATAAAGCAACCGCGCAGGATAAAGAGGGAATTGCGGTATTTTATCGCAATGCGGATGACGTTGTGGATGCACAGACATTACACGGAACAGTTTATTTACAATGCCTGAATGCACCATGTGATGTATATTTTAATAAAGAGCAGTTAAAGCTTGGAACAGATGCGCAGGCACTTGCAGCAATGAGATTTGGTGTGAAGATTACAGCAAAAGAGGGTACGAAGACATACATTTTTAAGTTAGATGAATTGGGAGCTACAGGAAATGCACAGTCGCAAAAGACGATTCCGGGCAGCGCACAAGTCGTATCTGCGGTAAATGGAAGTGGATTGCCGGAGTATGTAAGTGATCCGTCGACAGCTCTTTCTGATTATATGGCAAATGCAGGAAACAGTGACAATGATTTTAAGGCGGGGACGACCAGACTGATAAGGCTTGAGAAGGATGAAGTGGCATCGGTGGAGTACTGGCTTTATCTGGAAGGATGCGATGAACAGTGCATCAATGAGGTGCAGAGCAAAACATCGGATATCCAGCTTGCATTTGCAGGTGTGGAAGTGGAATAATCTTGCCGGAAGAACCGACAAGCATGGATAGAAAAAGAGGATGAGAAAAAGAAGGTGAGGCAGGATGAAAAAAACTTTCCGAACCTGGTTTTGGGCAGTAACTACATTATTTGCAGTATTGGCATTTACATTTGCGACACTTGCATGGTTTACGGCGAATCGTGCTGTGCAGACGAATACTGCTACAGCCAGAACCGGGGATGAGACGTTGGAGCTACAGATCAGCAGCAGTGGTGGAAGTAGTTTTAAGAGTGTAGAGACAGCACAAATCACGCAGGTAAATCAGACGAATTCAGAATTTCTGTTACCTGTGTCCACGGCTGATTTGAACAGCTTTGTATATGCACCATTTACCAAAGATGGTAAGGCTTCTGCTTTTAAAAAGGTGGACGATGAGGCAAATTATTATCATGGCCGGGTGTATTTGCGGGCAGAAGGAGAGGGCTGGCCGGATGGCAGCAGGATGAATCTGTATCTGGACCAAAGTGACGGGCTTTTGGGAGATGCGGCAGATGGATATTTGTTAAATGCATCCAGACTTGGCTTGATTTTTGGCGGAGACACTTCGAATCCGATCATTTTACGACTAAGTGAGTCAGAGAATCCGGAAAATGCTCAAGTGTATAATACAGAAGTAAATGGAAAATTACTAGGCAAGAACCAGGTTCTGGGTTATAATGAAAATGGCGTGTTTGCTACGACTGACCCATCAGTATTGGTCAGTGATTATACGATCAGTTTTACAAACAATCAGATGACTCTACCAAAGAGCGCGCTACTTAGTATGGAATTTGGAAAAATCTATGCAGTAGACATTTATTTTTATCTGGAAGGCTGTGATCCGGATTGTTCGGAGAGTGTTCAGTTTAATGAAGCAAATCTTCATCTTGCATTCTATGGTGTACTTTACCAGAAGGAGGGCAATTGATGAGTAGGACAAAAAAAGAAGAAAACCAGGCAGTCAGAAACCGGTTATACACATCCATTTTGCTTGTGCTCTTGGCTCTTGCAGCAATTACAGCAGCGACAGTTGCCTGGTTTTCCATTGCAGATAAGACAAAGGTTAAGTCGATGAGTCTGGATATTGAGTCAGATGTGGATCTGAGGATGGATCTGGATGCACATGATTATTTTGAACAATATGTAAAGAAGCTTTCATTTGAATCAATCGCACAGAGGATGCAAAGTGAGAAAGGGTTTGATATGCAGACGACTCCGCTGGAGCCGGTCACGACAGCAGATCAGAATATATTTACATATGAGAATGGAACGGAAGTACCGGATACGAAGGGTGCATATTTGACATTTACGTTACATTTTATGGCAGAAAAAGATATGATCGTCCATCTGAACAGTGCAGATAGCAGTGATGGCGCAGGGGATGGGACGAATATCAGTTCAAGTAATGCAGAACTTCCGGAAGCAATGAGGATTTCTTTTACAGCGGATGGACAGACCTGGATTTATGATCAGGGTATGGGAGATACGTTTTCCACTTCCGCTGCAGCGACTACGTTTGGACTTCCTTCTATGGGAAGCACAAGAATTAACAGTAATAACGCAATGTTTTCATTAAAGAAGAATACCGATAAGCCGGTTCTTGTCCATATATGGATGGAAGGTACAGACCCGGCATGTACAGACAGTCTGAAATCCGCAGACTACGCAATTCGGATGCGATTTACGGGTGAAACTACAGAAACTATAAACACAAGGGAGAAATAAGTATGAAGACACTAAAACGAATAGGCACAATTGTGATCAGTGTGATTCTATGGGCAATCATTTTGCTCGCTGCACTGTATGCATTTACAACAATGGCGACAAAGGATGACCAGAGTGTATCAAGAATTCTTGGATATACACCGATGACTGTTGAGTCGGATTCTATGAAACCAACATTTTGCAAAGGCGATTTGATTTTCATAAAAAAATGTGATACTTCAAAGTTAAAAGAAGGAGATATCATCACATTTCACACAATTATTGATAATCAGTATGCACTCAACACTCACCGTATCCAGAAGATTGACGAGGTCAACGGTGTCAGAAGCTACACCACGATTGGTGATAACAACAACGGTGTTGCCGACCAGCATGTGATTTCCGATGGAGATATTGTTGGTAAATATGTCGGACACATTTCTAACCTTGGTAAAGTTATGAATTTCCTTTCAAGCAGTATGGGATTCTTAATCGTAATCGTGTTACCGATGCTTCTGTTCTTTATTTATCAGGTATATAACCTGATTATGATCAGTATTCGTCTGAAAAAAGCGATTGCGGTAGAGAATGCGGAAGAACTTGCAAAAGCAGGATTAAATAAAGCAGATGTTGAGCAGGCTGCGAAGGATAAAGATGAGGCACAGGCAGCGCTTGAAGAGGCGAAGAGACTGAGAGAAGAAGCAGAAGCGATTCGCGCAAAAGCAGAAAAAGAGCTTGAGAAAGCGAAGCAGGATGAAGATAAGAACGGGGAGGAATAAAGAACCGTGAGTGAATTTTTAAAGTTTGCGTATGAAGTGTTGTCCCAGGTTGTATACAACCTTGTAACCTGGGTTGCAGCATTTATCAGATTGTTTATAACAGGATGGGTTCAATATTTCCTGATATTTAAAACCTATTTTCCAACATTGAATATTCTCGCTAAGATTTTATCCGTACTTTTGATGCTTTTATTACTGGCGATTCCGGTAGTGATCATCATACTTCTGATTCGCCGTATGATTTTGCATCACCAGTTAAAAGCAGACAGTACAGACAATGCAACATTGTATCGGGAGATTGGAAGACTGAACAAACAGGTGTTAGATTTGATGGAAGAGAAGAATAACATTCTGGCATTGAAGGTAAATGCGATGGGTGGTGTGGAGCGTATTCCATATATGGGTGCCTCTGCATTGACGGAGGATACGATTCCGAGTCTGGAGAATGTTACCGGAAATGAAATTCCATCCGGAAGGGCGATGGAGGCAATGGTAGAAAATACGGATCCCAACAAGGCACCTCTTGTGCGTGCAGTGATAGAGGGAAAGGAAGATACAAATGTAGCACATCGTTTCCCGAAGCTTTCGCTTGTGGATGTAAAATATAAGGATTTTCAGCCACCACAGTATGACAACGAGATTTCGCTTCAGGAATTTACAGAAGGGTATCGTATGTTTGCGGCAAGCCAGATGGGGCTTTATTATACACCAGAGATTGTCAGAAGATTTGTGGCTGGCATGGCAGCAAGTAAGCTGTTGATTTTGGAAGGTATTTCCGGTACCGGTAAAACAAGTCTTCCATATTCATTTAGCCGTTATATGGATAACCCGGCAACCATTATTTCCGTGCAGCCGTCATTTCGTGACCGTTCCGAATTGTTGGGTTATTTTAATGAATTTTCAAAGAAATTTAACGAGACAGAGTTTTTGAGGGCTTTGTATGAAGCAAACTACAATCAGACTCCGACATTGATCGTGTTAGATGAGATGAACCTTGCACGTATTGAGTATTATTTTGCAGAAATGTTATCTGTTCTGGAAATGCCGAGCAAGGATGAATGGATTCTGGATCTTGTACCGACAGCCTGGAAGGGTGACCCTTATAAAATGGATAACGGTAAAATTCATGTGGCAGACTCTACGTGGTTTATCGGTACTGCGAATAATGATGATTCGACATTTACAATCACGGATAAAGTATATGACCGTGCAATGCCGATTGAGTTGAATGAAAGAGCCGATGAATTTGAATGTGAGATGTATCCGTCGTGTGATGTTACTGCAGAACATCTGGAATATATGTTCCAGAAAGCAAAAGAGGACTATCCAATCAGTGAGGAACTGATGGAGAAGATGCAGAAGCTGGATAGTTATCTGATCACAAGATTCAAGCTTGCCTTTGGAAACCGTATTATGAAGCAGTTATATGACTTTATTCCGGTTTATGTTGCGTGTGGTGGTACAGAATTGGGCGGTATGGATTATATTATCGCACGAAAAGTGCTCAAGAAATTTGAAAGTATGAATGTTAGCTTTGTAAGAGATGAGATCACAGGTTTGATCAGTTATATAGATAAGACATTTGGTGAAGACGGAATGCCGGATAGTAAAGAATACTTAAGACGCATTCAGAACTTGTATTAATTATATTGAAGAGTAAGGAAATGGATGAAAATGGCGGATACGATTAATGAATTATATTCGAAATACACAGAAGGCGTAGGGTATGCTCTCGAGGAGGATAAATATTTCCAATACCTGTTTGAAATGATACAGGCCGGGGACAATACTCTGGAACAGAAAAACCGAATATTGCATAAGGTTGTAGATGAGCGCTGGCTTACAGTAGTAGAAGAAGGAATCGAAGCCATTTTCAATATTGTGGACAAGCCACGTCGTTTTATTACAACTTCAGAGGAAGTTGTGCCGGTTGCACTTGCAAAGAAAATTACGGCAGACAGTGTTCGGCATTTAAGCCAGAATACACAGTATATTACGACAAATGAAGCCGGTGACATTATGCCGACAAAGATTTTAAATGTAACAACAGAAGAAAGCTATGACTTATATGAGAATCGTTTCGTGTATCATCTAATTCAGCGTTTGTTTGCGTTTGTAGACAAACGAACAGATGTAATCTTCTGGTCGACAGGAGATGAGACTTGCAATGTAATGAGCATGGAAAGCAAGGTTGACGATGCATATGAAGAGATTTCTTATAAAGTTGAGATGACGATAAAAAATCGTCAGAGTCTTGTGGAAAATGACAATGACAATATGGACATATTCAAGCGTATCGACCGTGTGCGCAGAATGTCCAGAGTTTTACGCACCAGTTCATTTTGCGATATCATGAATGGCTGTTCCAGAGTACATAGTCCGATCCAGCGAACAAACTTGATGATGAAAGACCCGGATTATCGTACTTGTTATAAATTATGGCAGTTCATCGAAGGCTATGATGAAGTCGGATATACCATTGAAGAGCAGGATTCTATATTACAGTTCGATGAAGAATATTTGTTACAGATGTATATCAATATGATTACAAATTATACAGTGTTCAAGAGTCTTCTTGTATCTGATCCGCGCAAGATGAGTGAGATTGAGACAAAGAAACGTGAGCCTGTAAAACCAAAGTTTGTAAAAGAAATCAAAGAAGAAATTGTAGAAGATCGCAATATTCCGGATGTAGAGATACGCAGAGTATTTGTAGAAGAAGTGACCCAGGCACAGCTCGATGCAGAGGAAAAATTAAAAGAAGAGACTGCGAAGAGAGAAGAATTGGAAAATTCTGTTTCAGAACTTCAATTTCAGATGGAGTCATTGAATCAGCAATTGGAATATTTAGATCAGATCAGAGCGCAATTAGAAGAACAGCAGGCAGAATTAGAGCAACAGCATTCAGAAGAAATGGCGGCTTATGAAAAGCAGCTTGCGGATGAAAAACAGGCACGGGCCGAGGCACAAGAGGCTGTAGAGCAGGCACAGACAGAAGCCAGAATGATGGTTGAGACGATGCAGCATGAGGCGGCCGAGGAAGTTGCGGCAGAGCGGAAAAAGGCGGCAGAAGAGGTTGCGGAAGCGCAGAGAAAAGCAGCAGAAGAAGTTGCAGAAGCGCAGCGTGAGGCGGCGGAGAAAATTGCGGCAATTCAGAGAGAGTCAGATGCAAGCGTGTCTGCAATAAAGGAAGAAGCTCAGAACCAGCTCGCAAAAGCTCAGAAAATTGCAGAAGAGAAGATTGCAGAAGCGCAGGAAAAAGCAGCAGAGGAAGTTGCGGCAGCGCAGAGAAAAGCAGTCGAGGAAATTGCGGAAGAGCAGCGTGAGGCGGCAGAGAAAATTGCGGAAGTTAAGGAAAATGCTCGAAAAGAAGTAAAGGCGGCTAAGGAAGAAGTAAAAGCAGTTAAGGAAGAAATGAAGGCAGCTAAGAAAGCAACACAAAAAGAAATCGAGTCAATTAAGAAAGTGACTGAAAAACAGGTGAAAGCAGCACAGAAAGCAAAAGAAAAAGCGGAAGATAAAGCAGAAGCTAACAGTCTGTCACATTATATCGTTCAAGCACTTCAGGAACGTAAGGAGCGTAAGAATACAAAAAATGACGGAGAAGATAAATGATAAAAAAGATAGTTTTTGGCATTATTAATGTTTTTTCAGTATTGATTATTATTGCAGCAGTTTTTGTGTTGTGTACAGTAATTTTCACAAAATCAGGAGAAGCTCCTTCGGTGTTTGGCTATACGGCACTACGGGTAACTACAGGAAGCATGAAACCAACGTATGATGTTGACACGTTGATTGTTGTAAAAAAAGTTGATCCTGAAACAATAAAGGTAAATGATGTAATTTCATTTTATTCGCAGGATCCCGTACTCGATGGAGCGGTAAACACACATCGTGTGGTGGAAATCCTGGAAGAAGAGCAAGGACGAGTATTCGTTACCAAAGGTGACAATAACAATGTGACAGATGCATATAATGTCGAAAGTGAATATCTGATAGGGAAGGTAGTTGCTTCTTCAATAGTTATAGGAAAAATTTCGCGTCTGGTTGCGAACCCACTGATATTCATTCCAATCATATTAATTCCACTTGCACTTATTCTAATTAGCAATTTGGTTGGAACTGTCCATATGGCTAAAAAGATAGCGAAGGAAGAGGAAGAAGAAGCTATACGAGAAGCAATTCGAAAAATTAAAGAAAAGCAGCAATGAGAGCCAATTCGGGACGGGGGTTTCTGGCTCTTGGATTTGGCAAATAAAAAATTGGGAAGGTGAAAAATTTCACTTTCCCAATTTTTTTATCCATCTACAGAAAAAAAGCCGGAAAAACCCGTCCCTAAATGGTCTCCTGGTTCAGCAGCTTTTCAATGACGGAAATATCTTCTTCTAATTCATCAGCAATTAATTCAAGCGATTTCCCTTTTGCAAGTTTTGCTTTGATTTTTTGCATTAGTAAGTCTTGTTGCCCTTTTGCAATCCCCTGCTCAATCCCCTGCTCAATACCAGCCTCCATTCCGGCCTGAAATTCAGCCCTGCGAAGTTTTTTCTCTTCCAATTCTTTGTCATATTCAAAAATACTCATATTGATTACCTCAGCTCGGTTAGATGATAAAAAATCGCGTAAAATATTTTCGTTTATGCATTCTGTTACTGCTTTCTCTACAGCCTCTTCCAATGATAATTCGTTAGAAGAGACATATTTACGCACTCGTGCTACATACTGAGCATATTCCTTGAGTGTTTGACATTGCTCCATCAGGGCTTTATTATGGCCATCATTTACATTTAATACAGTTACGCGTAATTCCAAATCAGGATCTTCTGTTGGACATTCGTAAGCAGAAGATAATCGGAATTCAGTTAAATCATTAATCTCTTTTGTACCGTTATAAAAAACTATAAATTTTGGAGCAGGTATCTTTTGAATCGTAGATGAATATAAGGATTGTTGAACTACCATCTTTTGATATTCGTTTGAAATATAGGATAAATCTCTCAATGGCATGTTGGGATTATAGGTCGACTGGTGTTCATACAGATATAAATTCATATCCATAATAAAAGCCAGATCGTTTTTCATTCCCAGATAGATTGCGTTTTCCAAAGTTACTACCTGCAATGCAGATGCATCGGTGTAATTTTTTTTGTTCATTGCATTGTAAAGTGAAAGCAGGTTGTTTCTGTCTTTGAACAACATACGAAAGATAGTATCTTTGTACTTACGGTTCACTTTCCTTTGTCGAGAATGCAACGAGTACTTGTGGTTTCTTTGTGCCTTCTTGTGTTTTGCCATATTTAATTTTCCTCCTTTTTACAGGAGACAATCTAAATCTAATATTTCATTCGGTCTCCTGCTTTTATGTGTGATTGATATAAAAGCATAGACTTTTGAAATGTAATTAGAAAATAGATGGTGATACGCACCTTAGATTCATAAGAAATATGCTTTGTTATAGTGTAACACGAATAGGGAAGAGAGTGCAAGAACCATTTAGGGGAGCCGGAAAACCCCGTCCCCAAATGGTTCCCCCCAGAAAAAGCCGGAAAACCCCGTCCCCAAATGGATCCCAATTCCCTCTTGACTATTATGTAAAACAAGACTATAATAATTAACATGACTTACATTTTATCACGTTAAAGCGTAACGATTTAAAGCGTAGTGCTTTAAAGCAACAGTTACAAAACAATATAGGAGGAATGGGTATTATGAAAGCAAAAAAAATAGCAGCGGTTATGTTAGCCGCAACAATGACATTATCATTGGCAGCATGTGGAGGCAGCTCTTCATCAGATTCAAAGAGTGCAGATGGCGCATCAGATTCTGGAAAAGTATACAAGATCGGTATTTGCCAGCAGTTAGAGCATGAGGCTCTTGACCAGGCTACAAAGGGATTTGAGGATGCCTGTGAAGAAAAATTTGGAAAAGACAACGTAACATTTGATTTACAAAATGGACAGGGCGAGCAGGCAAACTGTGCAACAATTGCAAATAATTTTGTCGCTGATAATGTGGATTTGATCATGGCAAATGCAACTACAGCACTCCAGTGTTCAGCAGCCGCAACAAGTGATATTCCGATTCTTGGAACATCAATCACAGATTATGCAACGGCTCTGGATATTTCTGATTGGACAGGAGCAACAGGAATGAACATTTCAGGTACAAGTGATTTAGCTCCGATCGATAAGCAGGAAGAGATGCTTACAGAATTAGTACCGGATGCAAAGACAGTTGGTATTTTATATTGTTCAGCAGAGCCTAATTCAGCATATCAGGCAAACTTATTTGCAGAAGCACTGAAGAAGGATGGAATTACATGTAAAGAATATACAGCGGCAGATTCAAATGAGATTCAGTCAGTTGTGACATCAGCAGTAGCTGAGTGTGATGCACTTTATATTCCTACAGATAATACAATGGCAGCAAACACTGAGATTATCAACAACATTTGTCTTCCAGCAAAAATTCCTGTAATTGCAGGTGAGCAGGGAATCTGTTCAGGATGCGGTATTGCAACATTATCTATCAGCTACTATGATATCGGATACAAAGCCGGTGAGATGGCATATGATATTTTGGTAAATGGTGCCGACATTACAACAATGGAGATTGAGACAGCACCAAACGTAACAAAGATGTACAATCCGACAATTTGTGAAGAACTTGGAATTACAGTTCCAGATGAATATGAAGCAATAGAAGAATAGAGGATTTAATTATGGAGATTTATCTGGCAAGCCTAAATCCGATGACTCTGGTACGTGCCCTTCCGGGTAACGTTGCTCAGGGAATCATTTGGGGAATTATGGCACTTGGGGTATATATTACATTTCGTATTTTAGATTTTGCAGATCTTACGGTGGATGGTTCACTTGCAACTGGCGGAGCAGTAGCAGTTATGCTGATCCGCGGGGGCATGGACCCGGCACTTGCACTTATATTTGCATTTTTAGCAGGAATGGCAGCAGGATTTGTAACTGGAATTTTACATACAGTATTTGGCATTCCGGGAATTCTGGCAAGTATTTTGACACAGATCGGATTATATTCTGTAAATCTTGGGATTATGGGAAAATCAAATCAGGCAATCAATGTGCTTCAATACAAACTGGTTGCATCTCTTCGATATGTTACAGGAGAGGGAAGCGGATTTTTCTTTATTAAACTGATTCTGGCAGCAATTGTACTGATTGCAATTATTTACTGGTTTTTCGGAACAGAGCTTGGAGCCGCTATCCGTGCTACAGGATGTAATCCACAGATGGCAAGCGCACAGGGAATCAACACATCATTTAATAAAGTTCTTGCACTTATGATTTCCAATGGACTTGTAGGTCTCTGTGGTGGAATTTATGCACAGTATCAGGGCGCAGCGATGTAAATATGGGTCGTGGAGCAATCGTAATCGGACTTGCAGCAGTTATCATCAGCGAAGTTATTTTCGGGAAATTCTGTGCAGGAAAGAAAATTGCATTTGCACTTACATTAGGAGCGGTATTTATCGGAGCAATCATTTACTACATCGTAATTGCATTTGTATTATGGCTGAAGATGCCATCAGATTATATGAAACTGTTCTCAGCAGTCGTGGTTGCATGTTTCCTGGCAGTTCCTTATATGAAAGAAAAATATTTCAAGAAACGGAGGACTGCATAATGAGTTATATGTTAGAAATCCAGAATATACATAAAACATTTAATGCAGGAACGATTAATGAAAAGATCGCATTAAATGGAGTAAATCTCAATCTGAATCCGGGAGATTTTGTTACAATCATCGGTGGTAACGGAGCCGGAAAATCGACAACATTGAATGCAATCGCAGGTGTGTGGGGTGTTGACCAAGGCAAGATTATTATTGATGGCGTAGATATTACAAAGCTTTCTGAACACAAAAGAGCAAAATTCTTAGGTCGTGTATTTCAGGACCCGATGACAGGTACGGCAGCAACAATGTCAATTGAAGAAAATATGGCGATTGCCGCAAGACGAGGACAGAGTCGTGGGCTTGGCTGGGGAATTACTAAAAAAGAGCGAGAAGAGTTCAGAGAAAAACTCAAAGAATTAGATCTTGGCTTGGAAGACAGACTGAGCAGTAAAGTAGGTCTTTTGTCCGGTGGACAAAGACAGGCAATCACACTTTTGATGGCTTCTTTAAAGAAACCAAAGCTGTTGCTTTTAGATGAACATACAGCGGCATTGGACCCAAAGACAGCGGCAAAGGTACTTGCGTTGTCAGATCAGATCATCCAGGAAAATAAACTGACAGCCATGATGGTTACACATAATATGAAGGATGCCATTAATCATGGTAATAGACTGATCATGATGCATGAAGGAAAAGTAATCTATGATGTATCAGGAGAGGAAAAGAAAAATCTGAAAGTGGCAGATCTTCTGAAAAAATTTGAAGAAGTCAGCGGTGGAGAATTTGCAAATGACCGCATGATGTTAGCAAAATAGTAGTATGAAAAATATATAAGGGAAATGAAAAACACAGGGGATAGAAATTCTACCTCCTGTGTTTTCCCTTTTTAATCCATCTTTACTTTGTGGAAGCTTATCGCAAAGTAAATAATTTCTACAATTGATGTCAATACCCATGAGAAGAAATACAATAAATACAAAGATGGTATTGTGTGGAAATGGGCAAATATTGTATAGATCCAGACAACACGGAACACGCAGGAACCGATGATTACGAGTATAGTCGGAACGATTGTTTTGCCGATTCCGCGGGATGCGGCAATAGAGCCATCCATAAATGCACTGATGCAGTATGCAAACCACATGATCTTAATTCGCTGAAGTCCGGCACTTATTACATCTGGATTTGTAGCGAATAAGGATAAAAATTGTCTTCCAAACAGGAGTAGTAAAATACCGAATATGGCACCGGCAGCAAATGCATAAAAGACGCTGATGAAATAACTTTGCAGCATACGTTTTTTATTCTTTGCTCCATAATTCTGACTGATAAAGCTTGAACCGGCAATGTAAAACGCGTACATCAGGTTGAAAACCAGGGTATCAGCGTTGATCGCTGCAGAGTTTCCAGACACAGTAACGGCATCAAAAGAGTTTAGACCGGTCTGTACGAACAGATTTGCCAGTGCAAAAATCGCATTTTGAATACCGGCAGGAATACCGAGCATTAATACGGCAAGGCTTGCTTCTTATGAAAACGAAGCTTAGAAGGATGTAATTTACATTCGTCATTGCGTCGTAATAAATCAATGATGATCAATGCGGCAGAAACATACTGTGCGATTGCACTTGCAAGTGCAACTCCCTCTGCTGCCATGTGGAAATAAATAACAAAAATGAGGTTTAAAATGACATTCAATACCCCGGCGATAGAGAGGTAAAACAATGGCTTAGTTGTATCTCCGCGGGCACTTAATACACCGTTACCAAAGTTATAAATTGCCATGGCAGGCATACCAAGTGAATAAATTTTCATATATAATACAGCACCATCTATCAATTCATCCTTTGTGTTCAACAGATGAAGAATATTTTCCGAAAAGAGAATACAGATGGTACAGATAATCAGTCCGACCGCCAGACATACAAGTAAAGAAGTATGAATGGTTTTGGTAATGTTATCTTGATTTCCTGCTCCAAGTTCATGAGCTGTTCGCACATTTACACCGGCGCCCATGCCAATCAGAAAACCGGTAAACAATGTGACTAAAAGAGTAGTAGAACCAACCGAACCAAGAGCCTGATAGCTGGAAAACCGGCCAACGATCGCTACGTCACTTAAATTAAATAAAACCTCCAATATCTGAGAAAACATCAGCGGAAGACTGAATAAAAAAATGTTCTTCCATAAAGATCCGCTGGTCATCTCAATTGTGCGGGAAAACCCCCTTTTTTTCTTCTCCATAATTATGTCCCCCATCAATATAGAAATAATCCGGAATCTGTGAACCGGATCAAAGAAAAATTCCCAAAATAAAAGCAATAGACCTCTTCGGTATTGCTAAATTTTATCGTAAATGTTTTACTAATATTTGTCAACTATTATAAGGAAATCTCTGAAAGGTTATTTTTCTACTTATAAATAAGTAGAAAAGCAACTGATTACAGATTTTGTATCTTGAAAAAAGCCTGTAATAATCGTATACTATGAAAAGGCTTTGATAGAGCCTAGTATGAGAGAAATGTAGAGGAGGATATACAAATGAAAAGTAACAGCAGTATCAAAACAGTTGTAGCAGTAGGTATCGGTGCAGCACTATTCTTTGTACTTGGACGTTTCGTAGCAATTCCAAGTCCTGTGCCGAATACTAATATCAGTCTTCAGTATGCAGTACTTGCGCTTTTAGCTGCAATGTACGGACCGGTTGCCGGTGGACTGATCGGATTCATCGGTCACACATTGATTGACCTGTCATGGGGAGGAAGCCCATGGTGGAGCTGGGTTATCACATCAGCATTTGTAGGTGTAGTGATTGGAATCTTTGCTAAGAAATTAAAAGTAGAAGATGGAGATTTCGGAAAAGGTAAGATGACTATTTTCGTTCTGGCTAATGTAATTGCACATGTAGTCGGATGGGTAGTTGTAGCACCTGTACTTGATATCTTGATCTATGCAGAACCGGCAAACAAAGTATTTGCTCAGGGTGTATTTGCAGCAATCTCTAATACAATTACAGGTGTAATTGTTGGAGGACTTTTGATCCTGGCTTATACAAAGACAATCGCAAAGAAAGGATCTTTGGATCAGGAATAAGATTTTTTTGAAAAAAAGACTTACAGCTGTCATTTCTTGTGGTAGAATAACTATCATATGAAATGACAGCTATATTTAGTTCATAGGAAAGAGGATCATGAATGATAAACGAGAATTCTCCGATTATTTCTTTTAAGAATTATTCTTTTCAGTATCGTGCACAGAAAAAACCGACACTGAAAGGAATTAATCTAGATATATATCCCGGTGAGCGTGTGTTGATTGCAGGACCTTCCGGGTGTGGAAAAAGTACATTGGCCGGATGTATTAACGGGTTAAATCCATATTCGAATCCAGGAAAATGTGAGGGTTCACTGGAGGTGAATGGAGTAGATGCCACCAAGAGCAGTATCTTTGAATTATCTGCCCATGTTGGAACTGTGCTGCAGGACCCGGATGGTCAGTTTATAGGTTTGACAGTTGGCGAAGATATCGCATTTGCATTGGAAAACAGTTGTACACCGCAGGATGAGATGCATTCCATTACAAAACATGTGGCAGAACTGGTAGGAATTGAGCATCATTTGGATTATGCTCCGCATGAATTGTCCGGAGGACAAAAGCAACGAGTAAGTCTGGCCGGAGTTATGGTGGATCAGGTGAAGATTTTGCTGTTTGATGAGCCGCTTGCAAGTCTTGATCCGGCGACAGGAAAGCAGACCATCGAATTGATTGATGAAATCCAGCAGAAAACAGATACAACAGTATTGATTATCGAACATCGTCTAGAAGATGTGCTCTGGCGAGATGTAGACCGCATTATATTAATGAATGACGGACAGATTCTGGCAGATTTATCTCCGGATGAATTACTTGCGTCTAATTTACTGATTGAGAATGGGATTCGTGAGCCGTTGCATGTTACTGCTATGCGTTATGCAGGAATTGAAATAACCGCACAGAAGAAAGCATCTCACGTAGATTCGGTAGTATTAGATGAGGAAGATACAAAAAAACTCAATCAATGGTTTGAGTCACATCCGGTATTAAAAAATAATGATAAAAAAGAAGCATTGTTGGAAGTGAAGAATTTGGAGTTTGGATATGTGAAAGGGCAGAAGATATTAAGTGATGTCAGTCTATCCATTTCCAAAGGAGAGATGGTAAGTATCGTTGGGAAGAATGGTGCCGGAAAATCAACATTTTCAAAATTGATATGTGGTTTTGAAACACCGGATTCTGGTGAGATTCTGTTTAAAGGAAAGGACTTGCTTAAAGAGAACATCCGACATCGTGCAAAATATATCGGGTATGTAATGCAGAATCCAAATCAGATGATATCGAAGACGATGATTTTTGAGGAAGTGGCGTTGAGCTTACAGAATCAAGGATTGAGTCAGGAAGAAATCAAAGAAAAAGTCGAAGCGACCTTGAAAATATGTGGGTTGTATCCATTCCGTAACTGGCCGGTTTCCGCACTTAGCTTTGGACAGAAGAAACGTGTGACAATCGCAAGTGTGCTGGTACAAGATCCGGAACTTATTATTTTAGATGAACCGACAGCAGGACAGGATTTCCGTCATTATACAGAAATTATGGAGTTCTTAAGAAAGCTAAACGAGCAGGGTGTAACGATCATTATGATCACACATGATATGCATCTGATGCTGGAATATACGCCAAGGGCAGTGGTATTTGCAGATGGTAAGATGATCGCAGACCGCAGTGCGGCAGAAGTGCTGTGTGACCCGGAGCTGATAGGTCATGCAGCTTTAAAGGAGACGAGCTTATTTACACTGGCAAACCGATGCGGTATTGTACCGCCGGAAGAATTTGTAGAATGCTTTATAGAAGAAGACCGGGAGGTAAGAAAACATGGCTGCTAAAACTGTATTAAATTATCTGCCGAGAAAAAGTGTCATACATCGGTTGACCGGAACAACAAAGCTTGCATTCTTCTTACTGTTTACATTTGCGAGTATGATTACATATAATACGTGGGTATTGTTAGGATTATTTGCAGTGAGTATTGTGGCATTTCGATTGAGTAAGATCAAGCTGAAAGAAGTACGATTTATGATGGTCTTTATGTTGATATTCCTGTTTTTGAACAATTTGTTTATATTTTTGTTTGATCCAAATCAGGGTACAACATTATATGGCACACGACATGTATTATGTCATTTGTTCTGGAGATATGATCTGACAGCAGAGCAATTGTTTTACATGTTGAATATTTCTTTGAAATATTTCGTGGCATTACCAGTTGCAATATTATTTATCTCTGCAACAAATCCAAGTGAATTTGCGGCAAGTCTTAACAGCATTGGGGTTTCCTACAAGGTGGGTTATTCAGTTGCGATAGCATTGCGTTATATTCCGGATATTCAGAGAGATTATCACAGTATCAGTCAGGCACAGCAGGCAAGAGGTGTAGAGCTTGGAAAGAATGAGCGCTTTTTTGCAAGATTAAAAAATTCAGTAAGCATTTTATTACCGTTGATTCTGACAAGCCTGAATCGAATCGATACAATTTCTAATGCGATGGAATTGCGCGGATTTGGAAAGAACCCAAAACGAACCTGGTATATGAAACGTCCATTTGCAAAGGCAGATTTTGCAGTGATAGGATTTGGGGTTGTGCTTTTGGTGATAAGCCTGAGTGTGACGATAAAGTGGGGAAGATTTTATAATCCGTTTATTGCTGTTTGACAAATAGATTGGTTTGCAAGGAAGAGAAGACAAGAAAGATAGGATAGTAAGAGAACGATGAATTGGAAGGAATTTGAACAGAGATTCCCGATACAATTGAATACTCAGCAAAAAGAAGCGGTACAGAGCGTGGATGGTCCTGTACTGCTTCTTGCTGTACCGGGGTCCGGGAAGACTACCGTGCTGGTGACCCGATTGGGATATATGGTGTATTGTAAGGGGATTGATCCAAGTAAGATATTAACAGTTACTTATACGGTTGCGGCAACAAAGGATATGGCGAAGCGTTTTGCAGGTTATTTTGGAAATGATATGGCAGAGCGCTTAGAGTTTCGGACGATTAATGGGATATGTGCGAAAATTATTCAATATTATGGAAAAATGGTTGGCAGGACAGCGTTTGAATTGGTCAGGGATGAAAAGATGACAGCAGGAATGTTGTCTAAAATTTATCAGCAGGTTCAACATGAATTTGCGACAGAGAGTGATTTGAAAAATGTCCGTACGCTTATTACATATATTAAAAACATGATGTTGAATGAAGAAGATATTCGTAAGTTAGATGAAAAAGAAGATATTAAAATTTCGATTATTTATAAGGAATACTGCAGGCAGCTTCGGGAACATCATCTGATGGATTATGATGACCAGATGGTATATGCATATACAATGCTTCGTAAATTCCCTCAATTACTGGAACATTTTCAAAATTTATATCCTTATATTTGTGTGGATGAAGCACAAGATACATCGAAAATCCAGCATGCGATTATTGCGTTGCTTGCTTCTAAAACGGAAAATTTGTTTATGGTCGGAGATGAGGATCAAAGTATTTATGGATTTCGTGCGGCATATCCGGAAGCATTGTTGTCATTTGAAAAGAATCACGCGAATGCAAGAGTGCTGTTGATGGAAGATAACTTCCGCTCGAATGCAAGTATTGTTGAGGCAGCAGACCGATTTATCCAGAAAAATACATTGCGTCATGAAAAGCATATGCGGGCAACAAAGGAAAGAATGGAAGAAATTAAAGAGATTTCTCTAAAAAGCAGGAAAGCCCAGTACAGTTATCTTATGAAAGTTGCGGATGGCTGTACAACGCAAACAGCAGTGTTGTATCGGGATAATGAATGTATTTTACCGTTGGTTGATCTGCTGGAGCGAAATAACATTCCATATCAGATGAGAAATGCAGAACTGACATTTTTTTCGCATAGAACAGTTTTAGATGTTGTGAACATTATTAAATTAGCGTTAAATCCGAAAGATACAGAAGCATTTTTGCAGGTATATTATAAGATCGGTACATATCTTTGTAAGCAGGAGGCTATGAGGATAGCGGAAATTAGTGAGGAAAAGGATTTGCCGGTGCTTGATGTGGCGGCAGATTATCAAGGTTTGAGCGGACATGTTATAGGATGCGTCAAATCAGTGCGGACGCATTTGCAAAATATGCTGCAGGAAAGTGGAGATAAAGCGGTCAATCGAATTTCACAATATATGGGATATCGTGAATATTTGAATCGAATCGGGGTAAGCGACAGCAAACTGGAAATTTTACGGATGCTGGGAGCCGGAGAAGAATCGCCCGAGCGGCTTGTAAAACGTCTGGAAGAATTAAAATCTATCATTTTGGAAAAACAATCGGATGCACAGTGTCCATTTATTCTTTCTACGATACATGCAAGCAAAGGGTTAGAATATGAGCACGTGTATCTGATTGATGTGGTGGATGGGATTTTGCCGGAGCAGGCTTTACAAAATCCGAAGCGGGCTTCGAAGGAAGAATTGCAGACTTACGAGGAAGAACGCCGCTTATTTTATGTCGGTGTTACAAGGGCAAAACAACAACTGACACTGTTTACAACAAACAGGGAAAGTTCATTTTGCAGGGAAATATTAGGGAAAACATTTATTCAAAAGAATAGCACGAAAGTAGTTTCCGCTAATAAAATATTTTCTCAGGCAAATCCATATGCACAGAATACAAAATCAAGGATGAAGCCAACGACGGCTGAAGAATATAAGAAGTTTAAAGAACAGCTTGGAGCAGGTGTACTCGTGAAACATAAAAAGTTTGGTGATGGGGTTGTCGTCTCAATGGATGAAGAGCGCGTACAGATTTTGTTTGGGGAAAAGCTGAGAAATCTGGATATGCGTATGTTAATACAAGGAGGATTTTTAGAAGTGCATTAGTGAAAATATGCCTTCTTAAAATACTTCTTTTACGATTTAACATACATTTAACATAAATTTGATTTATCTTGCATACGTATTACATACAATTAACTCGCATGAAACAAGAAAATAATATTTGAAATAATGTGAGGAATTGGTATGAATGAGAAGTTACAGATTGTATTTGGGCTTGTAGGTGGTCTTGCAATATTTATCTACGGCATGAATATGATGAGTGAATGTCTGCAAAAAGCGGCAGGCGAGAAGATGAAAAGTATTTTGGCACTGTTGACAAGAAATCCGGTTTTAGGAGTGTTGGCAGGAGCAATCACAACTGCAGTTTTGCAGAGCAGTAGTGCGACAACGGTTATGGCGATTGGCTTTGTAAGTGCAGGATTGATGAGCCTGCCACAGGCAATTTCCATTATTTTCGGTGCGAATATCGGAACGACAATGACGGCACAGATTATTGCATTTAAAATTACAGATTATATTTACATTATCATATTTATCGGTTTTATCATTTCTTTTGTGGCGAAGTCAGAGAAGGTAAAAAGTATCGGACAGACGATATTTGCCTTCGGTCTGTTGTTCCTTGGAATTGAAACGATGGGAGATGTTATGAAGCCACTGGCATCTAGCCCGGTATTTACAGATTTGATCGCGAAAGTATCAAACATGCCGGTACTTGGAGTTGCGGTCGGTACATTGATGACTCTGGTAGTACAGAGCAGTAGTGCAACAATCGCAGTATTACAGAACTTTGCAGCCCAGGCCGGACCGGATGGTGTGACAAGTATATTAGGATTGACAGGAGCAATCCCGATTCTTCTTGGAGATAATATCGGAACAACGATCACAGCACTTTTGGCCAGCATCGGACAGAATAAGGATGCGAAACGTACAGCTGTAGCACACTGTATTTTTAATGTATCAGGATGTCTGCTGTTTATCTGGTTTATTAAACCATTTGCAGCACTGATTCAGTATATTTCACCGAAAGGACCGGAAATCGAAGTGATTTCCCGACAGATTGCAAATTCACATACAGTATTTAATATTACAATGACTTTGATCTGGGTATGTCTGATTAATGTAATGGTAAAGATTGTTATGACTTTAATCCCAGATGGAAAGGCAGTTGCAGTAGATCCGGCAAAGCCATTGTATTTGGATGAAAAGATGACAAATCAGCCAACAGCAGCACTTCAGCTTGTGGCAAAAGAGATTTTACATATCAGCGATATAGTGAAGGATGCGGTAAGTAATACGATTGAAATAGTTAAAACAGAAGATATCAGTCAATTGGAAGGCTTGCTTGAGAAGGGGAAAAATATCAAAGCATTGACGGAAAAAACAACCGAATATCTGGCACTTTTATTCTCTTCCGGAACAATGACAGAGCAGCAGGCAGCTCAGACGGCGAGCTTAATGTATATTTTAAGTGATGTGGAACGTATGGGAAGCTTAAGTGTGGAAATTGCAAAATGTATCCAGGAGAAGGAACAAAATAATTATAAATATACGCCGGAAGCAATGGATGAATTACAGAAGAGTCTAAGAACACTGGAAAAAATGTTTATTGATTCAATGAAGGCATTGCAGGGAGATAAATCGGTTCAGATAGATAAAATGCTTAAGCGAAAAGATAAGATCATGGATTTAGATATTAAGATGAGAAAGGCGCATCTGCAACGTGTAAATAAAGGAAAATGTAAAGCAAGTCTGACAGCGCCATTCACAAATATTCTTCATCTGATCGACCGTATGGGAAACAGCTGCTTAAATCTTGCGGATGTAGCAGCAAATGAAATCAGCCTGAGTTATTTTATGACAGTGAATTAGAAGACAACATTTTTAAAATGTTGCCTGAAATCTAAATTCACCATTTTGGGCAAAGAAACCATAGATACCTGAATATTTATTTACGACAGAAATCATGCTTTGTACACCGAAGCCATGTCCGCTTTTGTGTGAAATAGGAATATCGTTTTCAAAAGCAGGTTCTTCTTCATAGCTGTTTGCAAGGTTGATACATAATTGCTCATTTTTTTCATAGAGTTTCAGATTGATATAACGACCTTCCGGATATGTGATCTGTGTACACGCATGGATCGCATTTTCCAGAGCATTTGAAAGCAAGCTGCAAAGGTCTGTAATCTGAAATCTTGAAAAATCAGTTGCAGTTACAAAAATTGTAGTTTGGATTTGAAGTGCCTGTGCTTTTTCAATATAGGAAGAGAGAATCAGATTGACAGATTCATTTTCACAGTATTTTGGGATTGCACCAGACTGTAATGTTGTACAGATTTCGTTAATGTAAGAGAGAGCTTCTTCAGTTTTTTGTTCTTGAATACAGTTTTGAATAAAGTTCATATGGTGTCTTAAATCATGACGATAGATTGCGGCCTGCTTTTTGGAATCAGAAAGCTGCGCAATCTCTTTTTTGCCTGTATAGAAACGGTAGTGAGAAGTAAATTTTCACGCTCGGTACGGCTTCGCTGGCTTGCGTATTCAATCGTGAGCATCGAGAGAATAAAATATTTTTTCTGTGTTGAAGCAGAGCTGTTTTCAAACAAAGAAAACAATGTTATAATGCAGTGATGATAAAAAATTATCAAATTGTTTATGGGGAAGCAATTTGTAACAAAAGCGGAGGAAAGAAAAAAATGAACGAAAAATTTCCACATTTATTTGAGCCAATCAAAATTGGAAAAACAACTGTAAAGAACAGAATTTTTATGCCACCAATCTCTACTAACATGGCAGACAAAGGATATGTCACAGATGCATTAGTAGAGCATTACTCAGCAAGAGCAAAGGGTGGGGTCGGACTTATTGTTACAGAAGTTACGACAGTAGAACCTGTATATACTTATTTGCCGGGAGATATGTCTATTTATGATGATTCTTATATTCCTGGCTGGAAGAAGTTGGTAGATGCTGTGCATCAGTATGATACAAAAATTTTGGCACAGTTATTCCACCCGGCTTATATGGCATTTCCAATTCCGGGAACACCACAGCTAATCGCACCATCTAATGTAGGACCATATTACGCAAAATCAGCACCGAGAGCGGTCACAGTAGAAGAGCTGCATGTATTGGTTCAGCAGTTTGGAGAGGCTGCACGTCGCTTCCAGATTGCAGGTGGAGACGGAGTTGAGATTCAGTGTGCACATGCACATGGTCTGCTTGGAGGTTTCCTTACTCCACTTTATAATAAGAGAACAGATGAGTACGGCGGAGATATTAATGGTCGTCTTAGACTGACACTGGAAGTAATTGCCAAGATTCGTGAACTTTGCGGCGATGATTTTATCATTGATGTCCGTATTTCGGGTGATGAGTATAGTGATGGCGGATTGACACTCAATGACATGATTTATGTCTCAAAACAGCTTGAAAAGACAGGTGTTGATTTCATCCATGTTTCCGGAGGAAACACGATCAAAAGAGGAAGTTCTATGCCGGCACCTGGTACATCACCTGCACCTCATGCGCATGCAAGTGAAGAAATCAGAAAACATGTGAATATTCCGGTATCTACAGTTGCAAGAATTAATGAGCCTTGGGTAGCTGAAGAATTGATTGCAAATGGAAAAACAGATATTTGTATGATTGGCCGTCCAAACTTATGTGACAGTGAATTTGCAAATAAAGCGGCTGCAGGAAAGACGGATGATATTCGGCCATGTATTGGATGTGGCCGATGTCTGACGGGAATTATGTTTGGTAATCCGATTAGCTGTACAGTGAATCCATCGGTTGAATCTGAAGAAATCGAAGAAGCTAAAGATAAGAAAAAAATTCTTGTGATCGGTGGAGGACCGGCAGGAATGGAAGCAGCGTATGTTGCGAAGAAACGTGGACATGAAGTTGTTCTCTGTGAAAAGAGTGGAGAGCTGGGAGGACTTCTCAGACTTGCAGCCGTTCCAATTGCAAAGCAGGAACTTTGTAAAGTAATCAAATTCATGACACGTCGTCTGAAGAATGAAGGAATTGAAGTTCGTATGAATTGTGAAGTGACTCCAGAAATGCTTGCCGGAGAATTTAAGGATTATGAGGTTGTCTGTTCAACAGGAGCAGTTCCTAAGGAAATCCCTCCTTTTAAGGTCTTTAAGCAGACAATGACAGCAGATGATGTACTTGCCGGAAGAAAATATCCAGGAAGAAAAATCGTTGTTCTTGGCGGCGGATCTGTAGGATGTGAAACAGCAGATTACCTTGCACCATTGATTGATGATATGTTCCCTGCAAACCGTGACATTACAATTATCGAGATGACACCATCGCTGATGCCGGGAGAAGGCGGAGCAGCGAAGAGTCAGCTGACAATGAGACTCAAGAGAAAAGGTGTAAAGATTGAATTAAACAGTCAGGTAACAAAGGTTGATGAGACTACAATCACTTATGAGAAGGACGGAAAGGAATACCATATTACAGATGCTGATACGCTGATCTTTGCAGTCGGATATGCACCGAACAAGGTAGAGAATACCGAAGAAAGAGTTCATTTTATCGGAGACTGTGATAAAGTCGGAACTTTGAAAGATGCAATTGCTGCAGGGCATAAACTGGCAGAAGAATTGTAATTGAAAAAAAGATGATGTTGTTTAAGTTTTCTTTATAAGCTTGGCAACATCATCTTTTTTAAATTAAGAAATAACGAATATTTTATATGTTTTTATACAAGCAGTTTTCGAATCATATCTGCTGTAAATGTAACAGAAGTAACGTGATTCACTTCAATTTGATAGAGTGTGTGCGCTGCAATATGTTCAGCTGCCTGTTCAAGATCACGTATTCCGGAAGTGTTTGTATAGATTTTCATAATTTCATCCAAAGCATCAGAAGGAATAATACATTCATTCTCCTTTAATCCAATTCTCTTTAAAATCTTTGGAAGTGCAAATTTTGAGAAGATGACTTTCTTCTCTTCGATAGTGTAATCCGGTAATTCAATTACTGCAAAACGTGACATCAAAGGAGCACTGATCTGATCTTTATCATTGGCCGTTGCAATCGGATAAACACCGGAAGTAGGAATCATACATTCAAGATAGTTATCAGTAAATCCAAGGTTGTCGAGTAATGTTAAGAGTACATCGGCAGGATTTCCATTTCCCTTTCCGGAAGAAGCCTTATCTAATTCGTTAATGATGAAAACGAGATTAGATTCTCCTGCCATAGAGAAAGCATCCATGATAATGCCCGGTTTTGCATTGGAATAAATACGTGAGCTTCCTGTCAACTGTTCCGGGTCATTTATGGAACTCATATCCAGACTTGACCAAGGCAGTTTCAGAATACGTGCTACGGCATAGGCAATCTGTGATTTACCGGTTCCGGCAGGACCAATCAGTAAAAGTCCATACGCAGGGAGTGTATGTGTTCGATTAATTTGAATGATTGTTTCAATAATACGTTGTTTTACACGTTCCATTCCGTATAATTCTTCATCAAGGATGCGTCGTGCTTCAACAGGATCAATTGCCTCAAAATAATTATTTTTCCATTGGATATTCATCATAATGGAAAGTGCACGTTGTGCATGGCGGCGCTCTTCAGGAGAAACTTCGTGTGAACGGGCAACGGCAAGGTTACGTCTTGCCCAGAGCCGGATATTATCTGGCAGTGTACGACCTGCACAAGTCATGAAGTCAGTGATGCTCTGAAGACTTGTAAGTTTCATTTCATCACCGTCCTCCATTGCTTCTTCATCTTCGGCCTCCTCTGTAGGGGCACTGCTTGCTAAAAGACGGTCAATCATAAACTGTAAAAAACCATCTTCAGCTGAAAGCTTTGTGCCTCCTCCAAATGCAATTTCACGTATACGATATATCGCATAGCCATCTGGTCGGTTTTCTCCTGATAAGCGAACGTTGATATGGTTCTGTCCAAGCCATTTTAAAAGACTTACAAAGCGGCTGTCGATTTGAAGAATATCTGCTGTATAAGTACCTTCTTCTGTATCAAATTCAAAGGAAGTACGCTTTACAGGGTTAGTGAAAACACCACAGGAATAATGCTCCCATTTTCTACTTGTGTTATCAAGTAACATAATCGGTTTTTCCGGGGAAGGGTCAGATTCACTGGATTGAAATGTTGTATAGGTACAAATGGATTTGTTTTTAGCGTCTGTTGTGTCATTAAAATCAAATACTGGCATGATTCATTCTCCTTGTGTAATGCTAATTGAGTCTGTTTATAAGTTTGAAATTCAATTAAATTGAAAATCTTAATATTCTGATTATAGCAATTTCATGTCCATATGACCAGATGGGAATTAAAAATATCTTGTAAAAATATCTTTGTAAAATATGTTATCATTTATATAAAGAAGTGATACAATGAAAAATGTTACTGTTTTATATTATAAAAACAGTGGAAGAGGGAGGGATAAGAATGGTAATGGATCTGACAAAGGAACATCCTGATAAAACATTATGGAAGTTTCTGTTGCCAATGATGATAAGTGTGATGTTTCAGCAGTTTTATAATATTGCAGATAGCGTGATCGTCGGAAGATTTGCAGGGGAGGATGCATTGGCAGCTGTCGGGGCATCTTATCCGATTACGATCATTTTTATGGCTTTTGCTGTAGGAATGAATCTCGGAACATCGGTAGTTGTTTCACGCTTGTTTGGGGCAGGAGATAAAAAGGGTGTCAAACGTGCAGTGACCACTGCATTGACGGCGTGCTTGCTGCTTAGCATGATACTTTGTATTTTTGGGGTATTTTGTTGTAGATGGATGATGAGTGCGATACATACGCCGGAAAACATTATGGCAGAAGGAATTTTATATTTACGGATCTATGTGTTCGGCTTTTTCTTTCTGATGTTTTATAATGTTTGCACAGGTGTATTTACAGCATGGGGAGATTCAAAGACACCGTTATATTTTTTGATTGGTTCATCAATCGGAAATATCATATTAGATTACATATTTGTTGCAAAGCTTTACTGGGGAGTTGCCGGAGTTGCCTGGGCAACATTTATAGCACAGGGAGGTGCAGCGATTCTTGCTCTTGTTACAATGTCTGTGCGACTTAGGCATATATCAAATGAAAAACAGCCATTTGTGGATAAACACTTATTGTGGCAGATTATAGAAATTGCAGTTCCGAGTATTATTCAGCAAAGTGTATTAAGTGTAGGAAATTTATTTGTTCAAGATATTGTGAATCGATTTGGCTCATCAGTGATTGCCGGATATTCGGGAGCAATCAAGCTAAATACATTTGCAATCAATACATTTATGTGTCTGGGTTCTTGTTTATCTAGTTATACAGCACAAAACATTGGAGCAGGAAAGCAGGAACGGATTCCATTGGGGTTTAAAACAGGAGTTAAACTGTCAGAGATTACAGTGATTCCATTTTTTATATTGTATTTTATATTTAGTCGTCAGATGATGGGATTATTTTTAGATGATGGAAGCATGGAAGCAATCCATGCAGGAATCGCTTTTTTAAGAATTGTTTCTCCACTATATTTTATTATAGCGGTAAAATTGATGACGGACGGAATTATCAGAGGTGCAGGCGCCATGATGTATTTCATTATCGCAACAGTACCGGATCTGATTCTGCGAATTTGTTTCGCACTTGTTTTATCATCTCGTTTCGGTAGTACAGGAATTTGGATGGCATGGCCGTTTGGTTGGATTGTTGCAACAGTATTGACGATTATTTTTTATCAAAAAGTAAAAAATGGAAAAGTGAAAGAATAATACTTTTGAACTTTAAATTGACATGTTATAATTTACAAAGACAGATTGGATTTGTTAATAAAAGAAGGAGAATTCATATGATTTTAGCAATTGATATAGGCAATACAAATATTGTTCTCGGATGTGTAGACAATCAAAAGACATATTTTATTGAAAGACTTGCCACAAACAAGACGAAAATGGAATTGGAATATGCAATTGATATTAAGATGGTACTTGATATTCATGAGATTGATGTGGAGACATTAGATGGGGCAATTATCTGCTCCGTAGTTCCACAGATTACTTATGTGGTTAAAGAAGCTGCAGAGAAGATTCTGAAAAGAGAAACGTTAGTTATCGGTCCGGGAGTAAAAACTGGATTAAATATTTTGATTGATAATCCATCCCAGCTTGGAAGCGATCTTGTGGCAGGAGCAGTAGCTGCAATTGCACAGTATCCAACTCCACTTGCAGTATGTGATCTTGGAACGGCTACAACAGTTTGTGTCATTGATGCGAAGAAAAATTATCTGGGAGGTATGATTTATCCCGGAATCAATGTTTCATTGAATGCATTAACTTCCAATGCATCTCAGCTTCAGGGAATTGGTCTGGAAGCTCCGAAAAAAATAATCGGTAAAAATACGATAGATTGTATGAAGAGCGGAGTTATTTATTCAAATGCAGCTGCATTAGATGGCATTATTGATCGTTTGGAAGAAGAGCTCGGACAATCAATAACGGTTATTGCAACCGGTGGTCTGGCGAATAAAGTAGTCCCATATTGCAAGAGAAAGATGATAATAGACGAGGAACTGTTATTAAAAGGGTTGCAGATTATTTACGAAAAAAATAGAAAATAAATAAAAGAGAAGAAATAAGAGGCAGAGTACACAGAGCGTGTTCTGCTTCTTTTTTATATGAAAATAATTTATCAACAAAGATGTAGTATTCAAAACTATATAAAAAAGAAATAAAACAAGATTAGCTTGACATTTCAAAGAAAAATATTTATATTATAAAATAGTTTTAATATCAAAATAAATGAAAATGGGGTAATCAAATGAATAAAATAAGAGAAAAATTTCCAAGTTTAAAAATCGGAGAGAAAGAAGCAAGAGTTCCGATCATCCAGGGGGGAATGGGTGTTGGTGTCAGCCGTTCCTCACTTGCAGGAGCAGTGGCAAAAGAAGGCGGTGTCGGAATTATTTCCACAGCACAGATTGGTTATGATGAAGAAGGATTTGAAAAGGATCAGGCAAAAGCAAATCTAAAGGCAATACGTAAGCATATTGAACATGCAAAAGAAATTGCTAAAGACGAGAATGGAGAATGTCACGGACTGATCGGTGTCAATGTAATGGTTGCATTGAAGCATTATCAAGAACATGTTAAAGCTGCAGTGGAAGCAGGCGCAGATGTAATAATTTGTGGGGCGGGGTTACCGCTGGATCTTCCAGAATTAGTGAAAGGAAGTGAAACTAAAATTGCACCTATCGTATCAAGTGCAAGAGCATGCAGACTTATTTTTCGTCAGTGGGACAGAAAATACAAGCGAACAGCAGATTTTATTGTAGTGGAAGGCCCGGCAGCAGGAGGACATCTTGGTTTTCACATAGATGAGTTGGAAGAATATGGTTATTTGCAGAAAAAAGATAAAGAAAGTATGGAGCAGGCAAATGAAAAAGGACAGGCTGCAATGGACAAAGAGATACAGGAAATTATTAAATTAAAAAAAGAGTATGAAGAAAAATACCAATGTAATATACCTGTGATTATGGCAGGTGGTGTTTTTGAGTACAAAGATGTGAAGCATGCATTCGAATTAGGAGCAGATGGAGTACAGGTCGCAAGCAGATTTGTTGCAACCTATGAATGTGATGCTTCTGAGGCGTATAAGCAGGCATATTTGCATGCAAAAGAAGAAGATGTACAAATAATTAAAAGTCCGGTTGGATTGCCGGGGCGTGCAGTACGCAACGCATTTGTGGAAAAGACAGAAAAAGAAAAATGTAAAATTCAAAAATGTTATCAATGTCTGGCAAAATGTAATCCTGCAGAAGTTCCATACTGTATAACAAAGGCATTGGTAGATGCAGTGAAAGGTGATGTAGAACAGGGATTAATATTTTGCGGCTCCAATGTAGGAAAAATCCAGGAAATGATGCATGTTGAGGATGTAATCAAAGAGTTGACAGGAGAAATAGAAAGATAGGACAGTGTATGATGTGCTGCGTAAAAAAATAATAAAAAATGCACAAAGTGGAAGGTGGAAACATATACTAAGCAGAGAGTGTATGAAAGTAGATATTACTGTTTGTAAAAATCATAAGAACAGTATCAAAGAGGGTAATCGTTTATGCTGGTGAAAATGATGCAGGAAGGTGTGCAGCGAAATAAAGACCAGGCAGTGGACAGGGGCAGACTGCAAATTAATGTAACATCAGAAATTACAGCTTATCCTATTGAAAATGCAACAATTTCAATCTCCTATACGGGTGTACCAAATAGTATACTAGAACAATTGCAGACGAACCAGGTAGGGCAGACAGAGGTTGTAGAGCTGGATACGCCGCCATTGGAATACAGTCTGGACCAGACAATAGAGGAGCAGCCATATTCAGAATATACATTGCAGGTGAATGCTCCGGGATTTGAACCAATCAGCATAGCAGGAGCTGAGATTTTAGCAGATGTTACAGCACTGCAGGATGTACGACTGCATCCGCTCGTAGAAGATGCAGAGCCGGAAGTGTATGTTATTCCGGCACATACATTATACGGAGAATACCCACCTAAAATTCCGGAAGATGAAATAAAGCCAATTGATGAAAGCGGGGAAATTGTACTTAGCAGAGTAGTAATCCCTGAATATGTTATCGTACACGATGGTTCGCCACGGGACAGCACAGCCACAAATTACTATGTGAAATACAAAGATTATATTAAAAATGTTGCATCAAGTGAAATATATGCGACATGGACAGAGAATGCAATTAGGGCAAATGTGCTGGCAATTATGTCTTTTACGTTAAATCGCGTTTATACAGAATATTATCGCAATCGGGGATACGATTTTACAATCACATCATCTACGGCATTTGATCATAAATGGATTCCTAAGCGAAATTATTTTGATACGATATCAACTATTGTAGATGAACTATTTGCAGATTATTTGTCCAGACCGAATGTAAGACAGCCGATATTAACACAGTATTGTGACGGCAGAAGGGTGCAGTGTCCGAACTGGTTAACACAATGGGGCAGTCAAAGTCTTGGAGAACAGGGGTATTCGGCAATAGAAATCCTGCGATATTATTATGGCGATGATATTTATATTAATACAGCGCAGGAGGTGTCAGGGGTTCCTTCATCATGGCCGGGATATGATCTGGAAAATGGGGTGAGCGGGGAGAAAGTACGGCAGATACAAGAACAATTAAATGTGGTGGCAGAAGCCTATCCGTTAATTCCTAAAATTGCAGTGGATGGGATATATGGACCGGCGACAGCAGAAGCTGTTCGTGTTTTTCAATCTGTATTTGGATTACCTCAAACCGGAGTGGTAGATTATCGTACCTGGTATAAAATATCAGAAATTTATGTAGGAGTATCAAGAATCGCAGAACTTAGATAAAATGACAGCTATAAGAATGACTAATCATAGAAAATTAGAAATTCTTATAGCTGAAAATATCTAAAAATTTTTAGATAAATCAAAAAAAAAAAGCTGTTAGAAATCGGTTGAATTATAAAAAAGGATATAGTATAATCTTAACAATTTGAGCAGAAGTAAAACAATAAAGGTTATAATGCTTAAAGAAAATAGCACAATAAGATGAAGGGAGCAGATGAACAGATGAAAGCGTTTCTAATTTTAGAAGACGGAACCGTGTTTACTGGAACAAGCATAGGTTCAACAAAGGATATGATCAGTGAAATCGTATTTAATACCTCAATGACAGGATATTTAGAGGTGTTAACGGACCCTTCTTATGCGGGACAGGCCGTTGTGATGACCTATCCACTGATTGGTAATTATGGAATTACACCAGACATGGAATCGAGAAAGGCATGGCCGGACGGTTATATTGTTAAAGAATTATCTCGTATTCCTAGTAATTTTAGATGCCAGGGAACAATTCAGGATTTCTTAAAAGAACAGGATATTCCGGGAATTGCTGGTATTGATACTCGTGCTCTTACTAAAGTTTTAAGAGAAAAGGGTACCATGAATGGAATGATTACAACAAACGAAAATTATAATTTAGAAGAGATTCTTCCTAAATTAAAAGCTTACACAGTAGGTGATGTCGTTTCTAAAGTAACCTGCGATGAGAAGTATACATTAGAGGGAACAGGGAAAAAAGTTGCCCTTTTAGATCTTGGAGCAAAGAATAATATTGCAAAATCATTAAATGAACGCGGTTGTGAGGTGACTGTTTATCCGGCACATACAACAGCAGAAGAAATCATTTCTTCTAATCCTGACGGAATTATGTTATCCAATGGACCTGGAGATCCGGCAGATTGCACATCTATTATCGAAGAAATCAAGAAATTATACAATACAGATATTCCAATATTTGCTATTTGTTTAGGACATCAGTTGATGGCCCTTGCTACAGGTGCGTCTACACACAAGTTAAAATATGGACATAGAGGTGGAAATCATCCGGTAAAAGATTTACAGACAGGTCGTGCATATATTTCATCACAGAACCATGGTTATGTAGTAGATGCTGAAAACGTAGATTCCAATATTGCAGTACCGGCATTTGTAAATGTTAATGATGGAACAAATGAAGGACTTGCATATGTAGGAAAGAATATTTTCACTGTACAGTTCCATCCGGAGGCTTGCCCTGGACCACAGGATTCGGGATACTTATTCGACAGATTTATTAATATGATGGGAGGAGTCAAATAATGCCTAGAGATAATAGTATAAAAAAAGTATTGGTTATTGGCTCAGGTCCGATTGTTATCGGACAGGCAGCAGAGTTTGATTATGCAGGAACACAGGCATGTCGTTCATTAAAAGAGGAAGGTCTTGAAGTTGTTCTTTTGAATTCAAATCCGGCGACCATCATGACAGATAAAGATATTGCAGACCGCGTATATATCGAACCACTTACAATAGAAGTAGTTGAGCAGCTGATCAAAAAAGAGAAGCCTGACAGTGTGCTTCCAACACTTGGAGGACAGGCAGGACTCAATCTTGCAATGGAATTGGAAGAGGCAGGATTTTTAAAGGAAAATAATGTTCGTTTGATCGGTACAACTTCAGAGACAATTAAAAAGGCAGAGGACCGTCTTGAATTTAAAGCTACAATGGAAAAAATCGGGGAGCCTGTAGCAGCTTCACTTGTTGTCGAGAATGTAGAAGATGGTCTTGCATTTGCAAATAGCATCGGTTATCCGGTTGTACTTCGTCCGGCATATACATTAGGAGGAAGCGGAGGTGGTATCGCTCATGATTCACAGCAGCTTATCGAGATTCTGGAAAATGGTCTTCGTCTTTCTCGAGTAGGACAGGTTTTGGTAGAGAGATGTATCGCCGGCTGGAAAGAAATCGAATATGAAGTGATGCGTGATAGTAAAGGAAACTGCATTACAGTATGTAATATGGAAAATATTGACCCTGTCGGAGTTCATACAGGAGATAGTATCGTAGTAGCACCATCGCAGACATTGGGAGATAAAGAGTATCAGATGCTCCGTACTTCTGCATTAAATATCATCAGCGAATTGAATATCACAGGTGGATGTAATGTACAGTATGCTTTGAATCCGGATTCATTTGAATATTGTGTAATTGAAGTAAATCCACGTGTAAGCCGTTCTTCTGCTTTGGCTTCCAAAGCGACAGGTTATCCAATTGCAAAGGTAGCTGCCAAAATTGCACTTGGTTATACTTTGGATGAGATTAAAAATGCAATCACACATAAAACATATGCAAGTTTTGAACCAATGCTTGATTATTGCGTAGTAAAAATTCCAAGACTTCCATTTGATAAATTTATCAGTGCAAAGAGAACATTGACAACTCAGATGAAAGCAACCGGAGAAGTTATGAGTATCTGTGATAACTTTGAAGGTGCATTAATGAAAGCAATACGTTCTCTGGAACAGCATGTAGACAGTCTTATGTCTTATGATTTTACAAATCTGTCAGATGATGATCTGATGGAAGAGCTTCATATAGTAGATGATATGAGAATGTGGAGAATAGCAGAAGCAATCCGCCGTGGAGTGTCATATGAGACAATTCATGATATTACAAAGATTGATATCTGGTTTATCGACAAATTTGCAATCATTACAGAGATGGAAGAAAGACTCAGAACAGAAGAACTCACACCAGAGCTTTTAAAAGAAGCAAAGAGAATTGAATTCCCAGACAATGTGATTGCTGATTTGACAGGAAAAGATGAACGTGAGATTCATGATATGCGTCATGCAAATGGTATCGTAGCAGCATATAAGATGGTTGATACTTGTGCAGCTGAGTTCGCAGCCGAGACACCATATTACTATTCTGTATTTGGTTGTGAATCAGAAGTCGAGAAGACAAATGATAAAAAGAAAGTACTGGTATTAGGTTCCGGCCCAATCCGTATCGGTCAGGGTATAGAGTTTGACTTCTGTTCCGTACATTGTACATGGGCATTTTCAAAAGAAAATTATGAAACAATTATTGTAAATAACAACCCGGAGACAGTAAGTACTGATTTTGATATTGCAGATAAGTTGTATTTTGAGCCATTAACACCGGAAGATGTGGAAAGCATTGTAGATATTGAAAAACCAGATGGAGCAGTTGTTCAGTTTGGTGGACAGACAGCGATTAAATTAACAGAAAGTCTGATGAAGATGGGAGTTCCGATTCTTGGAACATCTGCAGAAAATGTAGACAAAGCAGAGGACAGAGAGCTCTTTGATGAAATCCTGGAAGAGTGTGAGATTCCGAGACCGACAGGTGGAACTGTATTTACAGCAGAAGAAGCAAAAGAAGTAGCAAATAGACTTGGATATCCTGTACTGGTTCGTCCTTCATACGTACTTGGTGGACAGGGTATGCAGATTGCAATCAATGATCATGATATTGATGAATTTATCGGAATCATCAATAGAATTGCACAGGATCACCCAATTCTTGTAGATAAATATTTACAAGGTAAAGAAATCGAAGTAGATGCTGTATGTGACGGAGAAGATATTCTGATTCCGGGAATTATGGAGCATATTGAGAGAGCAGGTATCCATTCGGGAGATAGTATTTCAGTATATCCGGCACAGAGCCTGACACAGTCAGCAAAGGATAAGATTGCAGAATATACAAGAAGACTTGCAAAATCACTGCATGTAATCGGTATGATCAATATTCAGTTTATTGTATGCGGAGAGGACGATGTATATGTAATCGAAGTAAACCCTCGTTCCAGCCGTACGGTGCCATATATCAGTAAAGTAACAGGCATTCCAATCGTACCACTTGCAACGCAGGTTATCATCGGTAAGAAAATACGTGAATTAGGCTACACACCGGGACTTCAGAAGGAAGCAGATTATATTGCGGTTAAAATGCCGGTATTCTCATTTGAGAAGATTAGAGGAGCAGATATCAGCCTTGGACCGGAAATGAAATCGACAGGAGAGTGTCTTGGAATTGCAAAGACATTCGACGAAGCATTATACAAAGCATTTATCGGTGCAGGAATCAAATTGCCGAAATATAAAAATATGATCATGACAGTTCGTGATGAAGAAAAAGAAGAGGCAGTGGAGATTGGCCGTAGATTTGCTGATATCGGATATCGTATCTTCGCGACAAGCGGAACAGCGGCTACTTTAAGAGAGGCAGGCGTGAAGGCAATCCCGGTTCGTAAGATTGAACAGGAGTCTCCAAACCTTCTGGATTTAATTCTTGGTCATGAAATTGATCTTGTTATTGATATTCCGGCACAGGGAGCAGAGCATTCAAAAGATGGATTTATTATCCGAAGAAATGCGATTGAGACAGGTGTTAATGTATTGACAGCAATGGACACAGCAAAAGCCTTGATCACCAGTCTTGAAAATACAGATATTCAGAAACTGACATTGATCGACATTGCAAAAGTGCAGTAAGAAAATGTGAGAGATAAAAAACTTTACATTTACAAAATGTGAGTTATAATAGTAAAGGTAATTGAAGCGGACATCACTTGAGTGGAATGTCCGCTTTTTGGAGTTTGTTGAAAGGAAGATAGCATTCATGAAGAGACAATTTGATCTGCTTAGAAAAACAATGCCCTTGATACATAATATTACAAATTATGTGACGGTGAATGATGTCGCCAATATCCTGCTTGCGTGTGGAGGGAGTCCGATCATGTCAGATGAGGTGGAAGATGTGGAAGATATCACATCTATTTGTAATGGATTGAATATCAATATCGGGACATTACATAAATCAAGTATCGAAGGTATGCTGCGTGCAGGAAAAAAGGCAAACGATTTGCATCATCCGATTTTATTAGATCCGGTAGGAGCAGGTGCAAGTAAATTCCGTACAGAAACGGCCCTGCGGTTAATGCAAGAATTAAATCTGGCAGTTATCAGGGGGAATATTTCCGAAATAAAAACTCTGGCACTTGGAAGTGGGACAACAAAGGGTGTAGATGCAGACGTGTCGGATGCCGTAACAGAAGAAAATTTAGAACAGGCAATTGAGTTTGTGAAAGCTTTTTCTAAGAAGACGGGAACGATTATTGCTGTGACAGGTAGAATTGATTTGGTTACAGATGGAAATAGATGTTATGTGATCCGTAATGGGCGCCCGGAGATGGGGAAAATCACCGGGACAGGATGTCAGTTATCCGGTATGATGACAGCATTTATTACTGCGAATCCAGATGAAATGCTCGAAGCGGCAGCAGCGGCGGTCTGTGCTATGGGACTTGCCGGGGAGATTGGATGGAGCAGGATGCAAACAGGAGACGGCAACGCTACCTATCGCAATCGTATTATAGATGCTATTTATAATATGACAGGAGATATTTTAGAAAAGGGTGCAAACTACGAAATTCGATAAATTTTGTACAAAAAGGATGGTAAAATAGAATGAATTGTGAGAAGAAAGATTTGATTTTATATGCAGTAACAGATCGTCATTGGCTAAATGGAGAGACACTTTACAGTCAGGTTGAAAAAGTATTGAAGGGTGGGGCGACATTTATCCAGCTGCGCGAAAAGAATCTGGATGAAGAACATTTCATGGAAGAGGCAAAAGAAATCCAGAAGCTTTGCCGTAAATATCATGTTCCGTTTATAATTAATGATAATGTTGAGCTCACAGCAGCAATTAATGCAGACGGAGTACATGTAGGACAGCGTGACATGGAAGCCGGTGATGTTCGTGCAAAACTTGGTCCGGATAAAATTATCGGAGTTTCAGCACAGACTGTACAGCAGGCGGTGGAAGCTGAAAGAAGAGGTGCAGATTATTTAGGAGTTGGAGCAGTATTTCCAACAGGGACCAAAGAAGATGCAGTTGAAGTGGGCAAAGAGGTTCTGAAGGAAATATGCGAAGCGGTTTCTATTCCGGTTGTTGCAATTGGTGGCGTTGGAGCGCATAATGTAGAAGAACTTGCAGGAAGTGGTATTAGTGGCATTGCAGTTATCAGCGCATTGTTTGCTCAGCCGGATATTGAACAGGCAACAAAAGATTTAAGGAGCCGTACGGAACAGATGCTTGCAAAATAACACTGCAAATGGATGAGGTAAAGGAAATGGTGAAAGGAATAATATTTGATGCGGATGGAACGCTTTTGAATTCCATGCCTATCTGGGAGAATTTAGGAGAGCTTTATTTAAAATCTATGGGGATTGAAGCAAAACAGGGTCTCGGGGAAGTCCTCTTTACAATGAGTCTTCCGCAGGCAGCCCGGTATTTGATTCAAGAGTATCATTTGAATCTGACAGAAGAAGAAATCATAGATGGACTGAATCGTGAGATAGAAGAATACTATGCAAAGAAGGTACCTTTAAAAGAAGGCGTCCGAAGTTTTCTTGAAGGATTTCGTGAGTTACATATTCCGATGGTAATCGCTACAACGGGAGATCGAAAGAATCTTGAGGAAGCCCTAAAGCGATTGGGAATCAGGAATCTGTTTGAAGGAATTTTGACATGTACAGAGATGCAGACAGATAAGTCAAAACCAGATATTTACCTTGCGGCAGCACTTCAGATGGATTGTGATCCGGATGAAGTAATTGTTTTTGAAGATGCATATCACGCAATTGTAACAGCAAAGAAGGCTGGATTTATTACAGTAGGAGTGTACGATCAGGCAAATGACAGAGATTTGGCTAAGATATGGAATACGGCGGATGTATATTTGCCGGGATATGATGATTTTCAAAAATTTTGGTGGAGTATGACAGAAAAAGGAGAAGATGAAGTATGATGAGAACAGCATTATCAATTGCCGGAAGTGATTCTAGTGGAGGGGCCGGGATTCAGGCTGATATTAAGACCATGACTGCAAATGGAGTATATGCTATGACGGCAATTACGGCATTGACAGCACAAAATACTACAGGTGTGACAGGGATTATGGAAGTGACACCGGAATTTCTGGCTCAGCAATTGGATAGTATTTTTACAGATATCCGTCCGGATGCGGTAAAAATAGGAATGGTATCTTCTTCTGCCTTAATTCAGGTAATTGCAGAAAAATTGAAAGAATATAAAGCAGAAAATATTGTGGTTGATCCGGTCATGGTCGCTACAAGTGGTTCAAAATTAATTAGTGATGATGCAATTGAAACTCTAAAAACATGCTTGATGCCACTTTCTTCTATTTTAACACCAAATATTCCGGAAGCAGAAGTATTGGCTGAAATGAAGGTAGAGACAGAAGAGGAGATGATCCTTGCAGCAAAGAAAATCAGTGAAACATTTCATTGCGCGGTGCTCTGTAAAGGCGGTCATCAGTTGAATGATGCAAATGACCTTTTGTACCGAGATGGAGAATATAAGTGGTTTCATGGAAAACGAATCCAAAATCCAAATACCCATGGAACAGGCTGCACATTATCCAGTGCCATTGCTTCGAACCTCGCAAAGGGATATAGCATGGACGAATCCGTAAAAAGAGCAAAAGATTATATTTCAGAAGCTTTGGAGGCAATGTTGGATTTGGGAAAAGGCTCTGGTCCTATGAAGCATTGTTTTAATATTACGGGAAAGTATGTGACATGTGTAAATGATGACTCTAAGGAAGAGGAAGCATAGGATGAAAACAAAAAAGAAATATATGGGAATTCTTTATATTATTATTTCTGCATTTTGTTTTGCACTGATGGCGATGTTTGTGAGATTAGCCGGAGATTTGCCATCTGTTCAAAAAAGTTTTTTCAGAAACCTGGTAGCGTTGATATTTGCATTTGTACTCTTAAAGAAAGATAGGATTGGATTTTCAGGAAAAAAAGAAAATGTAAAATATTTATTTATACGTTCACTTGCAGGAACAATCGGGATTTTATGCAATTTTTATGCAGTAGATCATCTGGTGCTGTCAGATGCTTCTATGCTTAATAAAATGTCTCCGTTTTTTGCTATTATATTTAGTGCTTTGATATTGAAAGAGAAGGTGAAAATTCCGCAGGCATTGATCGTTATCGGTGCATTTCTGGGAAGTTTGTTAATCATTAAACCGACACCTGCAATCTTTTCAGAGCCGGCATCACTCATTGGTTTGTTAGGTGGATTAGGGGCAGGAGTCGCATATACATACGTACGTGTGTTAGGCCAAAAAGGTGAAAAAGGTCCATTTATCGTATTTGTATTTTCCTCATTTTCATGTATTGCTACATTACCATTTTTAATCGTAGATTATCATCCGATGTCAATAGTGCAGATCGTGTGTTTACTTTTTGCAGGTCTGGCGGCAAGTGGCGGACAGTTTAGTATTACAGCAGCGTATTTTCATGCACCTGCAAAAGAAATTTCTGTATATGACTACTCACAGATTATTTTTTCAGCATTGCTTGGATTTATTATATTTGGACAGGTTCCGGATATCTATAGCTGGATTGGATATATTATCATCTGCACAATGGCAGTAGTCATGTTTTTATATAATAAGAATAAAGAATAAAATACAAAAGGGTTACTATTTTTGGAAAAGAAAATAGTAACTCTTTTTCTCGTAGTTGATAATAATTCATAAAATAGCTCTTAAATATTGACAAATAGAAAGACTGGTTGTATAGTGTTCCTAGAAAGAACTACTAGTAAAAACAAGGACGGTGTACTACAATGGATGAACATCAGTTTATAGAATGTTTGATCCACTATGGATTGACAAGACAAGAGGCAATTGTGTATCACAGATTGTTGACAGATGGGAAACAGACAGGGTATGAGATAGCGAAAGCAACAGGAATTTCCAGATCGAATGCTTATAGTGCACTGGCTGCACTGACAGAAAAAGGTGCGGCTTATATTTTAGAGGAGAATGCCAAGAAGTATATTCCGGTTGCACTGGAAGAGTTCTGTGAAAACAGTATCAGACGCATGCAAGAAGAGAAAGCCTGGATGCTTGAAAATCTTCCGAGTTCTTATGTGGATGAGGAGGGTATATTACAATTGAAGGAGAGAGCAATATCAGTAATAAGATACATAATCTTTTGGATGAGACAGAGGAGAGGGTATATCTTTCCTGTTCATATCTATATTTAAGTGAATTTCAAGAGGAATTAATGAAATTGGAACAGCAGGGAAAAAAGGTTGTGATCATTACGGATGGAGTCTGTCCATTGGAAAATGTACAAGTATATATCGGTGATTCAAAGGGAAAACAGATTGGAATTATTACAGATTCCAAACATGTGCTGACAGGTGAGTATGGGAAAGGAAGTATGAATACCTGCCTTTATTCCGGAAAAAAGAATTTCGTGATGCTTTATAAAAATGCATTGGCGAATGAGATAAAACTAATGACATTAAGTAAGGAGAAGCAATAAGATGAGTAAAAAACCATTTGTGACAAAAGAGCAGATTGAAGAAATTACAAAAACATATCCAACACCTTTTCATCTTTATGATGAAAAAGGAATTCGTGAAAATGCAAAGGCATTGAAAGAAGCATTTGCATGGAATCCGGGATATAAAGAATATTTTGCTGTCAAAGCAACACCAAATCCATTTTTAATCCAGATTTTAAGAGAATATGGATGTGGGTGCGACTGCTCTTCATATACTGAATTGATGCTCTCAGAGGCAATGGGAGCAGTAGGACAGGATATTATGTTTTCATCAAATGATACACCGATGGAAGAATTCCAGTATGCAGATAAATTGGGTGCCACAATCAATTTAGATGATATTACACATATTGATTTCCTGGAGAAAGCAATTGGACATATTCCGGAAAGAATCAGCTGTCGTTATAATCCGGGTGGATTGTTTAAGATAAGTAACGATATTATGGATAATCCCGGAGATGCAAAATATGGAATGACAACAGAACAAATGACAGAGGCATATAAGATCCTGAAGTCTAAAGGAGCAAAAGAATTTGGAATTCATGCATTTCTTGCAAGTAATACAGTGACAAATGATTATTATCCAATGCTTGCGAAGGTGTTGTTTGAAGAAGCAGTTAAACTTCAGAAAGAGACTGGAGCACATATTACGTTTATTAATCTTTCAGGCGGTATTGGAATCCCTTATAAACCAGACCAGACACCAAATGATATTCGTGCAATTGGAGAAGGTGTCCGTCGTGTATATGAAGAAGTTCTTGTTCCTGCCAAAATGGGAGATGTTGCAATTTATACAGAATTAGGTCGTTTTATGATGGGACCTTATGGATGTCTGGTTACAAAAGCAATCCATGAGAAACATACACATAAAGAATATATCGGTGTAGATGCATGTGCTGTGAATTTGATGCGTCCTGCAATGTATGGTGCATATCATCATATTACTGTAATGGGGAAAGAAGACCAGCCATGTGACCATAAATACGATATTACAGGATCCCTGTGTGAAAATAATGATAAATTTGCAATTGACCGTATGCTTCCAAAGATTGATAAAGGAGATTATCTGGTTATTCATGATACAGGGGCACACGGCTTTTCAATGGGATATAACTATAATGGAAAATTAAAATCAGCAGAATTGCTTTTGAAAGAAGATGGAAGTGTACAGCTGATTCGCCGTGCAGAGACACCGGCAGATTATTTTGCGACATTTGATTGTTTTGATATTGGAAAAAAATTGATAAATAAATAATAATGAAAAAGAGCCGCGTGGCTCTTTTTTTATTGTCTTATATTAGGAAAGCGTCTTTCCTGATGCTGTATTTGAAAATTTTAAAGATGCTTCCACAAATCCCTTGAATAGTGGGTGTGGTTTGTTTGGTCTGGATTTTAACTCAGGATGTGCCTGTGTTGCAATGAACCAAGGGTGAGATGGAATTTCAATCATCTCTACAATACGTCCGTCAGGAGAAAGACCTGAAAGCATCATGCCGTTCTCTTCCAATACTTCGCGATAATCGTTGTTGACTTCATAACGATGACGATGACGTTCGTTGATGTCTTTTGTTCCATACAATGCATAAGCTTTAGAATCCTCTTTCAGTACGCAAGGGTATGATCCGAGTCTTAATGTTCCTCCAATATCTTCGATACCAATCTGGTCAGGCATAATATGGATGACAGGATGCGTTGTATTTGGATTTAATTCCATGCTGTGAGCATCATTGTAGCCGATAACGTCTCTTGCAAATTCAACAATAGAAAGCTGCATACCAAGGCAAAGACCAAGAAATGGAACATTATGTGTTCTGGCATATTTAATTGCTTCGATTTTTCCTTCAATACCACGATCTCCAAATCCGCCAGGTACTAAAATACCGCTTACATCACCAAGGATTTCTTCCACATTTTCAGATGTAACAGTTTCAGAATCAACCCACTTGATATTTACAGTAGTATGACTATAGATACCTCCGTGCTTTAATGCTTCTACCACACTGATATAAGCATCGTGAAGCTGGATATATTTTCCGACAAGTGCAACAGTAACTTCCTGTGTCGGATGACGCAAATTATCTACCATTTCTGTCCAGTCTTTTAAATTTGGCTCTGGACAAGGCAAATGCAGGGATTCGCAGACAACCTGTGCCAGGTGCTCTTTTTCCATAGCAAGTGGAGCTTCATATAAGTAATCCACATCAAGGTTTTGCAATACATGATTAGCAGGAAGATTGCAGAACAAAGAAATTTTGTCTTTCATTCCCGCGTCCAATGGGTATTCAGAGCGGCATACGATGATGTCCGGCTGAATTCCCATTCCCTGCAATTCTTTTACGCTTGCCTGAGTTGGTTTTGTTTTCATCTCCTGAGATGCTCTCAGGTAAGGAATTAAAGTAACGTGGATCAGAATAACATTTTCTGCTCCTTTTTCATGTTGAAACTGACGGATGGATTCAAGAAATGGTTGACTCTCAATATCTCCGACAGTACCACCGACCTCAATAATCGCGATTTCAGTATCTGTAGCAGCAGGATTACGGTAAAATCTGCTTTTGATCTCGTTTGTAATATGTGGAATAACCTGAACGGTACCTCCACCGAAATCGCCACGACGTTCTTTCTGTAATACAGACCAATAAATTTTACCTGTTGTGACATTCGAGTTCTTAGTAAGATTCTCATCGATAAAACGTTCATAATGTCCAAGGTCAAGGTCTGTTTCAGCACCATCATCTGTTACGAAGACTTCTCCGTGCTGAACGGGATTCATTGTTCCCGGATCAATATTAATATAAGGATCAAATTTTTGCATTGTCACAGTATATCCGCGGGCCTTCAAAAGACGGCCGAGAGATGCTGCTGTGATTCCTTTTCCAAGACCGGATACGACACCTCCGGTGACAAATACATATTTTACTGCCATATTATCCTCCTTAGTATAAATCTCTAAAGCAAATTTGTTATATTCCCCTAAATTACAAAAAGTATACTTAGGTAAAGGAAAGTACAGTCCTATTTTTTAGTGATAGACATGTCCGTTCTCATAGACTGCCTCACAGGTAAGCTGAACACCTAATTTTTTAAATATTTTAATGTCGACATTAGACAACATAACAGAAGTATGAGCCTGACATCCACGCAATTTAGGAAGCTGCTGTAATGCAAGTGCAGCATCCTTTCTTGAAGCAGCACTTGCAGAAAGTGCAATCAATACTTCATCTGTATGCAGACGAGGGTTCTGGCTTCTTAAGTATTCTGTCTTAAGCTTTTGAATCGGTTCGATAGACTCTGGCGAAATAATCTGGAGCTCATGGTCCAGACCAGCGAGTTCCTTGATTGCGTTAAGCAAAAGTGCAGCGGACGCACCAAGGAGGCAGATGTCTTACCGGTTACGATTTTACCATCAGGAAGTTCAAGAGAAGCAGCAGGACCATTTGTCTCTTCGGCACGGCTCATTGCTGCTGCAACAACAGGGCGATCCTGAACTGTTACGTCTACCTGACTCATAAGAAGTTCCAGTTTTTGTATTGTCTCTTCAGAACAGGTTCCTTTTAAAATCGCGTTCTTTGCTTCATAGTAACGACGAATAATTTCCTGACGTGATGCTTCGCGGCATGCTTCATCATCACAAATACAATTTCCAGCCATGTTGACTCCCATGTCAGTAGGAGATTTGTAAGGGCTCTTTCCATAAATTTTATGGAAAATAGTATTGAGTACAGGGAAAATCTCTACATCACGGTTGTAATTTACGGTTGTTTCCCCGTATGCTTCTAAATGGTATGGATCAATCATGTTGATATCATTTAAATCGGCAGTTGCAGCTTCATAAGCAAGATTAACAGGATGGCTTAATGGAAGATTCCAGATAGGGAATGTTTCAAATTTGGCATATCCTGCATGAATTCCTCTTTTATGCTCATGATATAACTGAGACAGACAAGTTGCCATCTTACCGCTTCCAGGACCTGGTGCAGTAATAATGACCAGAGGTCTGGTTGTTTCAATATAATCATTTTTTCCATAGCCTTCATCACTGACAATCTGTGCCACATTGGAAGGATAACCAGGGATATTGTAGTGCATATAAACTTTAATGTTGAGTTTTTCCAAACGGTTTCTAAACATCAGTGCACTTTCCTGACCGGAAAATTGAGTGATTACGACACTGCCTACGTAAAGTCCATTATCATGGAAAGAATCCATAAGACGAAGAACATCGGAATCGTAAGTGATCCCCAGATCACCACGCACTTTATTTTTTTCGATATCTTTAGCGCTGATTACAATGATGATTTCCGCCTGAGAACTTAATTGCTTCAGCATCTGAAGTTTACTGTCCGGCTGAAATCCCGGAAGAACTCTGGATGCATGATAGTCGTCAAAAAGTTTACCGCCAAATTCAAGATACAATTTATGATCAAACTGTTCAATTCTTTGACGAATATGTTCGGACTGCATTTTTAGATACTTTTCATTATCAAAACCTATTTTCATGTTGACCTCTCTTTATATTTAATGACATTGATTTTTCTTGATAGGAAGATTCCTTACATTTTATGACAAAAAGTAACAAGAAAAAATCCTACATGCTATAGTATACTATATAATTGCTGTTGTTTACAATATTTTCACTATTTTTTTATTGATTTATAAGTTTGTGGAATTTATAATGATAACAGTGGACTTTAGGAGGAACAGAATGGATAATCAAAATAATAACAATAAGCCTAGAAATAACCGGCAGGGATGGAGTGTAATCATAATTACCACCTTACTGGCTATTTTTGTTGTAATGGGGCTGTATTCATTGATGCAGGATAAGAATCCGCAGGAAATCAGCTATTATAAATTTCTGAAAATGGTAGATGATGGAAAAGTTGATAAAGTTAAGATCAGTTCATCAAGAATTTATATTACATTAAAAGATGGCGTATCAGTAAAAGAAGAACTGGACGACGACGATACTACGCAGAATTCAACGGAGTCTGCGACAACTGAGAACAGTACATTACAGGAAGCACAAGACTTGGCAGATGATCTGGCAAAGCAGCTTGGTGTTTCAGAAAGTGATATGGAGAGCACAAAAGAACCGGATTATTATACGGGGATAGTGAATGATGATTCACTGCCAGAACGTTTATATAATGCCGGGGTAGACTATGAGCAGGAAATTCCTGATACAATGTCTTCTATCATATTTGAAATGTTTGTAACAGTAATTCTTCCAATTGTATTACTTATGATATTGTTTAATTTCCTTATGAAACGCATGACCAAAGGTGGCGGTATGATGGGAATAGGAAAGAGCAATGCGAAAGTATATGTGGAGAAAGAAACCGGAGTGACATTCCAGGATGTTGCAGGTGAAGATGAAGCAAAAGAGTCTTTGCAGGAGGTAGTTGATTTCCTGCATAACCCGGGTAAATATACTGGTATCGGAGCAAAACTTCCAAAAGGAGCATTACTTGTAGGTCCTCCGGGAACAGGTAAGACTTTGCTTGCCAAGGCTGTTGCTGGAGAGGCAAAGGTTCCATTTTTCTCGTTATCGGGTTCTGCATTTGTAGAGATGTATGTTGGTGTAGGAGCATCCAGAGTACGAGATTTATTTAAACAGGCTCAGCAGATGGCACCATGTATTGTGTTTATTGATGAGATTGATGCGATTGGTAAAAGCCGTGATACAGCTATGGGCGGCGGTAATGATGAACGAGAGCAGACATTGAATCAGCTTTTGGCGGAGATGGATGGATTTGATACAAATAAAGGTCTTTTGCTTTTAGCAGCAACAAACAGACCGGAAGTGCTGGATCCGGCACTTTTAAGACCAGGACGTTTCGATAGAAGAATCATTGTTGATAAACCGGATTTGAAAGGCCGTGTGGAGATTTTAAAAGTACATTCAAAAGATGTTAAGATGGATGAGACTGTTGATTTGGAAGCAATTGCATTGGCTACATCAGGAGCGGTTGGTTCAGATCTTGCTAATATGATCAATGAGGCTGCGATCAATGCAGTTAAGCATGGACGTCAGGTTGTAAGTCAGAAAGATTTATTTGAGGCAGTTGAAGTCGTTCTGGTTGGAAAAGAGAAAAAAGACAGAATTATGAGCAACGAGGAACGCCGAATTGTTTCATATCACGAAGTCGGACATGCGTTGGTGAGTGCTCTTCAAAAAGATGCAGAGCCGGTTCAGAAAATTACAATCGTGCCTAGAACAATGGGGGCTCTTGGATATGTAATGCAAACACCGGAAGAAGAGAAATTCTTGAATACAAAGAAAGAATTAGAGGCAATGCTTGTAGGGGCATTGGCAGGTCGTGCGGCAGAGGAAATTGTTTTCGATACTGTTACAACAGGAGCATCTAATGATATAGAGCAGGCTACAAAGATTGCAAGAGCAATGATCACGCAGTATGGTATGTCTGAAAAGTTTGGCTTGATTGGTCTGGAATCCGTGCAGCACAGATATTTGGATGGTCGTGCGGTCATGAATTGTGGGGAAGCAACGGCTGCAGAGATAGATAAAGAAGTTATGGAGATGCTGAAGAAAGCTTATGATGAGGCAAAATCATTGTTGACTGAGAACAGAGAAGCTTTGGATAAAATCGCAGCATTCTTGATTGAGAAAGAAACCATCACAGGAAAAGAATTCATGAAGATTTTCCGTGAAGTGAAGGGAATCCCTGAACCAGATGAGTCACAAGAAAAGAAAGAAGACAGAATTGTGATGAAACCGACAGAAGATGCAGAAGTTGATAATACAGATGAGACAGAAGATGCAGAAGCTTAAAAAGCCAGATGTGGTGGAAGAGTAGTAAAAAGCAGGGATGAGTTTATCCCTGTTTTTTTATCTCAGTCGAGAAGACTCCCACCTCTTTCAGGTGGTGAGTAACAGCAAATTTGTCTCAGTGGGAGAGGTGAAAAAACGAATGCAGGAACAGAATTTTAATATAGAGGAAGAATTAAAGAAATTACCTGGAAAGCCTGGCGTCTATTTGATGCATGATGAAAAGGATCATATTATATATGTGGGAAAAGCCATCAGCCTGAAAAATCGTGTTCGTCAATATTTTCAAAGCAGCCGGAATAAAAGTGTGAAAATTGAACAAATGGTTACGCATATTCGTAGATTTGAATATATCGTAACGGATTCTGAATTGGAAGCGCTGGTTTTAGAGTGTAATTTGATTAAAGAACATCATCCAAAATATAATACGATGCTGATGGATGATAAGGCATATCCATTTATAAAGGTTACAACAAACGAACCCTATCCAAGAGTTATGCTGGCACGGAAGATGTTGAAAGATAAAGCAAAGTATTTTGGACCATTTACAAGCAGTCAGGCAGTAAGAGATACAATTGAATTATTGCATAAGCTATATCATATACGAAGCTGTAATAGAAGCCTTCCAAAGGATATAGGAAAAGAAAGACCTTGTTTAAATTATCATATTAAACAATGCGATGCACCTTGTCAGGGGTATATATCACAAGAAGAATACGGAAAATCAATAGCGGAAGTGTTACGCTTTTTGGGAGGAAATTATGCACCGATTCAAAAAGAGCTGGAAGAGAAAATGCTTAAGGCATCAGAAGAAATGGAATTTGAGAAAGCAATAGAATACAGAGAATTATTGAATAGTGTGAATAAAATTGCACAGAAACAAAAGATTACGGACAGCAGTTGGGAGGATAGAGATATTCTGGCTGTGGCAACGGATAAGGAAGATGCCGTTGTGCAAGTCTTTTTTATACGTGGCGGACGACTGATCGGACGAGATCACTTTTATTTAAAAATTCAGCAGGATGAATTAAAAGCAAATATTATAGATAGTTTTATCAAGCAGTATTATGCAGGAACGCCATTTATTCCAAGTGTTTTAATGGTTCAGGAAGTGCTGGAGGATAGTAGTTTACTTGAAGAGTGGCTTTCTGCAAAGCGTGGTGCTAAGGTGTCTATTCTTGTCCCTAAAAAAGGGACCAAGGAAAAAATGGTGGAACTCGCAGAAAATAATGCAAAAATGGTTCTTACGAAAGATAAGGAACGTCTTAAAAGAGAAGAAGGACGGACAATCGGTGCCGTAAAGGAAATCGAAAAATTAATTGGAGTGCAGGATATATATCGTATGGAAGCATATGATATTTCAAATACAAATGGGTTTGAATCGGTAGGCTCAATGGTTGTTTATGAACGTGGGAAACCAAAGAAGAATGATTATCGTAAGTTCAAGATTAAAGGTGTAAAAGGTGCAGATGATTATGCAAGTATGCGAGAGGTTTTGACAAGAAGATTTATGCATGGCCTGAAAGAAAAAGAAGAAAGTAAAGAGGTAGGCGGGTTCACAGTATTTCCAGATTTAATCTTAATGGATGGAGGAAGAGGACAGGTAAATATTGCGTTGGAGGTTTTAGATGCACTTCATTTGAATATCCCGGTTTGTGGAATGGTCAAAGATGATCATCATAGAACAAGAGGACTCTATTTTCAAAATGAAGAGATTACAATTGACCGTTCTTCAGAAGCATTTCGTTTGATTACGCGAATTCAAGATGAGGCACATCGATTTGCAATCGAATATCATAAACAATTGAGGGGAAAAGGACAGGTACATTCAATATTAGATGATATTGAAGGAATCGGACCTTCAAGAAGAAAGAGTTTAATGCGAGAATTTGTCAGCCTGGAGGCAATTAAAGCTGCTACAGTTGAAGAATTAGCTCGAATACCATCAATGAATGAAAAGGCAGCAGAATCTGTATACAAATTTTTTCATTAGTGTTAAAATAGATACAAAGCTAAGTTAAAAAGTCCAAAGACTACAGTAAAATGAATGAAAATAATAGCTAGAAGAGGAGAAAAGTTATGGGACATGGTGTGAAATTAAGTGAATTAGCAGAAAAAATGGAATTAAAAAATCTGACACCAACAGTTGAGTTGAAAGGAAAAGAGGTAAGTATTCCGGAGGTAAACAGACCGGCATTACAGCTATCAGGTTTCTTTGATCATTTTGATTCAGATCGTGTGCAGATTATCGGATACGTGGAATACACGTATTTGCAGACTTTAGATTATGAAAGAAAGATAAAAATATACGATGAATTGGTGACATATAAAGTTCCTTGTATTGTATATAGCAGAAATCTGGAGCCGGATAAGGAACTTATCGAGAAAGCAGCGAAACAGGATATTCCGATTTTTCAGACAGAAAAACAGACATCTGGATTTATGGCAGAATTGATTCGTTGGATGAACGTAAAACTTGCGCCATGTATTTCTATTCATGGAGTATTAGTGGATGTTTATGGTGTTGGTGTTTTGATTATGGGTGAGAGTGGCATAGGAAAAAGTGAGGCCGCTTTGGAACTGATCAAACGTGGACATCGTCTTGTGACAGATGATGTGGTGGAGATTCGTAAAGTAAGTGATGAGACACTTGTAGGTTCAGCACCGGATATTACAAGACATTTTATCGAGCTTCGAGGTATTGGTATCGTGGATGTAAAATCTATGTTTGGTGTTCAAAGTGTACGTGAAACGCAGAATATTGATTTGGTTATTACTTTGGAAGACTGGAGCAGAGAAAAAGAATATGATCGTTTAGGACTTGAAGAAAGTTATACAGAATTTCTTGGAAATAAAGTGGTATGCCATAATATTCCAATCCGTCCGGGACGTAATCTTGCCATTATAGTAGAATCAGCAGCTGTCAACCATAGACAAAAACAGATGGGATATAACGCAGCTCAGGAATTATATAAGAGAGTACAGGAGAATCTTGCAAAGAACAGATAATATTAAATGAGATATAAAAGAAATCCGACAAGGGAAATATACCTTTGCCGGATTTCTTTTTGTAATATTTTTAGAATCAAGTCTTGCGGAGCGTTTATCTCAGTCGGAGATTGGACTCCCACTGAGATAAATTACTGACCTGAACTATCAGTTCCTGAACTATCACCGCCAGAGGTTGTACCTCCGCTAGAATCACCACCAGGAGTGGTAGTTGTAGTATTACTATTACTATTACTATTGGAAGAATCACTACCTGAATTAGTGCCGGATGATGTATTATTGTCTGATGAACTGTCATTATCATCGTTTTTCTCATCCGAGTCCTCTGTTTTCTTTGTCTTATCCGAATCAGCTGGTTTTGATGTTACGTGACCGGCACAGCTCTGAGTCGGACCGGTTCCTTCTGCAAAATATTCAGTGAATGACGGACAACTTGAAGTTGCCAAATATCCTGTCTGTGTACAAATCGTTTTCTGTTGAACAGAAGATGGCATCGTAAAGTCCTTAGAAGGAAGTCCTGCATGAATTCTTGTCATAATGTTCTTCCAAATTACTTCATGCCAATACTGATTATAAATATTTTCCATTGGTTTGTTACAGTCGTATCCACCCCATACAGAAGCGGTGTAATAAGGAGTATAAGCAGCAAGCCATAAGTCATTACTTTTTTCAGTTGTACCTGTCTTTCCTGCAGCTGGCATACCATCCAGACGAGCAGCAGTACCGGTACCTTTATTGATTACATCCTGCATTGCACTTGTCAGTAAAGCAGCAGTAGAATCCTTGATTACCTGATGTGAATCAGGAGTGCTGTTATCCAGCAGAACATTTCCATCATGATCGACAACCTTTGTATATAAAATTGGTTTGATATAAGTTCCATTGTTTGCAATTGTTGCATATGCAGCTGTTAACTCAATGTTATATACACCACGTGTAATACCACCTAAAGCTGTAGAAGGCAGAACATCCGTCATTCCAGGGAAGTTATCGTTGTCATAATTTACCAGAGTAGAAAATCCAAAGTTAATCAAATAATCATAAGCTGTCTGTGGACCGATGTCTGTAATTGTATTTAATGCGGCAACGTTGATCGAGTGTTCGATAGAGTAGCGCATTGTAGAAGTTCCCGGATATACTTTGTCCCAGTTTTCAGCTTTCGAGCCGTCTGAATACACATAAGGACCAGCATTCTTAAGTGGAGAAGCCAGTGTATATTTGGCTGAATCCAATGCCGGAGCATATGTGGATAATACTTTAAAACATGAACCAGGCTGTCTGGTTGAATCGGTTGCACGATTCAATGAAAGACTGGATGTTTTTTGACCTCGGCCGCCGACTATTGCTTTTACTTTTCCGGTAGATTGCTCCATAACTACGACAGAAACCTGTGGCTGTGGAGTGATATCAACACTTTCATCAACAGTTTCGCCTTCAGCAATGTTCAATGTTGATTTGTATTCATTGATAGCAGTATAAGCTTCATCCGGTGAAGAATAAATAAGTGGATATTCACGTCCCCACGCATTTCGAATATAATCAGCAAGCATCTCTTTACTATAGTTTTCAACAGAGCCGTCAGCACGATAAATTGTCATTGCGTATTCCAGACCATATTCAGTTCCAACAGGATAAACAGCATCATTGGCAACTTCTTCATCACAAATCTGCTGGATTGCAGGATCCTGAGTAGAAGTAATTGTAAGACCACCACTGTAAAGAGCGTTGTAAGCCTGCGTCTCTGTGTAAGCTTTTCGTTCCATCAAGTCTTTGATAATCTGTTGAGACAAATCATCATTGAAATAAGAATAAGGTGTTGTATCAGTTATAGAAGCATTAGGCAAAATGCGTTCGTAAACCGGATCGGCTTTTGCTTCGTCATATTCAGCCTGAGTGATATATCCTTGTTCTAACATGTTCTTCAAAACTTTGTTGCGACGTTTCGAATTATTATCAGGATATACAACCGGATCAAATTCGGTTGGGTTCTGAGTGATACCGGCAATAACAGCACATTCAGAAAGTGTCAGCTGTGAAACATCTTTTCCAAAATAACGCATTGAAGCAGCCTGAACACCAAGACAACCTTGTCCAAGATTGATCGTATTCATATACGCTTCCAAAATTTCATCCTTTGACATTTGCTTTTCGATGGCAATTGCAAGATATTGCTCCTGTATCTTTCGCTCTAAACGATCATAAAATGTTTTTTCATCTATGAAGTTTGGAAATACATTGTTTTTGATCAACTGCTGTGTAAGTGTACTGGCACCTTCCGAAAAGTCTCCGGATGTGATACCGACAACTGCTGCACGTGCGATACCACGTAAGTCAATACCATTATGCTGATAAAAACGCTCGTCCTCAATTGCTACAAAAGCATGTGCGAGATTAACCGGAATTTCATCGATATTTTTATAAATTCGGTTAGAACCAGACTGTTTGAATTCTTCCAAAACAGAACCATCTGATTCGGCAACAACAGTGGTTACAAAAGCGCTTGGCTTTACATCTGCAGGAGTTACTGTTGGAGTGTTATCGATAATCTTCTTGGTAAATATGCCGACGCCTGCAACACCAATTACTGCGAGAAGAAGAATACAGATAAGGAGAGCTTTAAAAAAACGTACCCAAACCCGCTTTTTCTTCATCTTTTTTTTCGAGGAGATCGACTTTTTCCTCCGTGTAAGATTGTTTTTTCCGTAATTCATGAATAATTTCCTCCTTTATTCATTAGTTTCTATTATATCAAAATTAGTATTCTAAATAAAGTAGAAAATAAAAAGTTTATATATAGATAAAAATTTTTAATAAATTCTTGTAGTTTTCTTCTGCTTTAGTATAATGGAAACCGTGAGAAATGGTAAAAAAGGAGCAATTATAGGTAAATGAATATAAAAATAGTCTATCAGGGGAACAGTGCCGAAATCGTTGAAAAGAAATCAAGATTTATTGCAGATATATTTTCAGTTTCTTCAGAGGAAGAAGCACTTCAAATTTTAGAAAAAGTTAAGAAGAAATATTGGGATGCGAGACATCATTGTTGGGCATATGCAATCGGAGACGAACAAGTTCAGGAGCGTTGCAGCGACGATGGAGAGCCTAGTGGTACAGCAGGAAAACCTATTCTGGAAGTGATACGAGGAAATGAAATTCATAATGTTCTAATTGTTGTGACACGTTATTTTGGAGGAACATTGCTTGGAACAGGCGGTCTGGTACGTGCATATACACAGGCAGCGCAGGAAGGAATTGCATCCAGTACGATTGTTACAAAAATACAAGGCTATAAAGTGAAAATCCAGACGGATTATACTACTCTTGGAAAAATCCAATATTTATTGGGACAAAAAGGAGTTCAGATTATAGACTCGGTATATCAAGAAAATGTAGAGATTTTTGTTTACATATCAAAAGAGGAGGAAACTGTACTTCAACGTGATATTACGGAAGTGACAAATGGACAAACTGTAGCCGAGAGAATAGAAGAGTGCAGTTTTGCTAATGTGGAGGGACAAGTGATCCAGTTTGATAATTGATAAATAAAAAGCGTTATAACGAAACAGAGCAGGAACAAATTAGTTTAAACAATTGTCCCTGCTCTGAACTTATTTATGTAAGTTTAAAACTTACGAATTTAAAAATTAATCAAATTCTGGCTCAATCAAACCGAAAGAACCATCTTTTCTTTTATATACAACATTAACTTCATCTGTTTCTGCATTAGAAAATACGAAGAAGTTATGTCCGAGAAGATCCATCTGGATGCAAGCATCTTCCGGATACATTGGTTTAATTCCAAAACGTTTTGTACGTACAATCTTAACTTCATCTGTTTCAGAAGAATCGTCATCGGATTCAAAAAATTCTTTTTTGAAATTATTGCCTGATGAAGAAGCGGTAGGATGACCCTGGCTTCTCGCTACCAGTTTGTTTTTGTATTTTCGAAGCTGGCGTTCAATCACTTCTTCTACAAGGTCGATGGATACATACATATCGCTGCTTGTCTGTTCTGAACGAATAATGTTTCCTTTTACAGGAATTGTTACTTCAATCTTCTGGCGATCTTTTTCTACGCTGAGTGTTACAATGATTTCGGTTTCAGGAGTGAAATACCTCTCAAGTTTTCCTAATTTTTGTTCGACTGTGTCTTTTAATCCAGGTGTTACCTCGATGTTCTTTCCGCTGATAATAAATTTCATGCCAATCAACTCCTTTTGTTCATATTATACAGAAAAATAATGAAATCATCTGTATTTATATAGGGATTATAACATATGATTGAATGATTGTACAGAGAAATTGTCTGAAAAAAGAGTGAAAAAATCAAAAAACTCAAAAAATAAAAGCGGACAGAATAGTTACCGTCCGCCTTAAAATATTATTTTATATTACTTCTTTTACGCATTCTTGCATCAAGAATCTTCTTGCGGATACGAAGTGAGCTTGGTGTTACTTCCAGAAGTTCATCTGTATCGATGAAGTCCAATGCTTCTTCAAGACTTAAAATACGAGGAGGTGTCAGTCGAAGTGCTTCATCTGCACTTGATGAACGAGTGTTTGTAAGATGTTTGGTCTTACATACATTTAATTCGATATCATCAGTCTTACCATTTTGTCCGATAACCATACCAGAATATACTTTTTCTCCGGCACCGATAAATAATGTTCCGCGTTCCTGAGCACTATAGAGACCATAAGTTACAGATTCACCTGTCTCAAAAGCGATGAGGGAACCCTGTTTTCTATACTGAATATCGCCCTTATATGGAGCATAACCTTCGAAACTTGTATTTAAGATACCATTTCCCTTTGTATCTGTCATAAATTCTCCACGATATCCAATCAGTCCACGAGCTGGGATAGAGAACTCAAGACGAGTATATCCTCCATTGGACATTCCCATACTGCGGAGTTCACCTTTTCTCTGGCTTAATTTATCAATAACTGTTCCGGTAAACTCATCCGGCACATCAACGTAAGCAAGCTCCATAGGCTCGAGTTTCTTTCCGTTTTCATCTGTTTTATATAATACCTCTGCTTTGCTGACTGCAAATTCATAACCTTCACGGCGCATGTTTTCGATTAAAACAGATAAATGTAATTCTCCACGTCCAGAAACCTTAAAACTGTCGGCATTTTCTGTTTCTTCTACACGAAGACTTACATCTGTGTTTAATTCGCGAAGTAAACGATCACGGAGGTGACGGGAAGTTACAAATTTACCTTCCTGTCCTGCAAAAGGGCTGTCGTTTACGATAAACTGCATAGAAATTGTAGGCTCAGAAATCTTCTGGAATGGGATAGCAACCGGGTTATCAGGAGAACAAATTGTATCACCAATAGAAATATCTGAAATTCCAGAAATAGCAACGATGGAACCAATAGTAGCTTCTTTTACTTCTACTTTATTCAATCCATCAAATTCATATAATTTGCTGATTTTAACCTTCTGCTGTTTATCCGGATCATGATGGTTTACAACAACAACATCCTGATTTACAGAAATTGTTCCATTATCTACCTTACCGACTCCGATACGACCTACATATTCATTATAATCAATAGTACTGATCAAAACCTGAGTTGAAGCCTCTGGATCTCCCTCAGGAGCAGGAATATAATCAATGATCGTTTCAAATAAAGGCTGCATATCTTTTTCTTCGTCAGAAAGATCAAGCACAGCAATACCTGCTTTTGCAGATGCATAAACAAATGGACAATCTAACTGCTCCTCAGATGCATCCAAATCCATAAAAAGTTCCAGAACCTCATCAATAACTTCATCAGGTCTGGCTTCAGGTCTATCAATCTTATTGATACATACGATAACCGGAAGATTTAATTCCAATGCTTTACGCAGTACAAATTTTGTCTGTGGCATTGCACCTTCAAATGCGTCTACAACAAGAATAACACCATTTACCATTTTTAATACACGTTCTACTTCACCACCGAAATCAGCATGTCCCGGTGTATCAATGATATTGATTTTTGTTCCTTTATAATATACAGCAGTATTTTTAGACAGGATTGTAATTCCACGTTCACGCTCAATATCATTAGAGTCCATGACACGTTCAGCAACTTCCTGATTCTCGCGGAATACACCGCTTTGTTTTAAAAGCTCATCGACCAGAGTTGTCTTGCCGTGGTCTACGTGAGCGATAATTGCAATATTTCTAACATCTTCTCGTTTTGTTTTCATAGCTTCACACACTTTCCTAAATACATCATGATAAAGTTACAACTTTTTTATTCTATCACAAAATTTCAAATTTACAATACCTATATATGTAAAAAATATGTCTGCGAAAAAAGTCGTTTTCGGCTGTCGAGCGATTTTGGGATAAATTTGTTCTAAAAAAGGTGTTAAAGAACATAGATTTAGTAATGACTTAAAAATACCGCGAAGAGGAAGGGAGAATTACAAATTATGTCAGATAAGATTATTGAAAATAATCAGGTAACAATTATGGGAGAGGTTGCTTCACCTCTTACATATAGCCATGAGGTGTTTGGAGAAGGATTTTATGTAATGGATGTTATGGTGAAGCGATTGAGCAATTCGGAAGATCGGATTCCGCTCACAATATCGGAACGTTTGATTGATGTAAATCAGGACTATACCGGGGAATTTATTAAAGTATCCGGGCAGTTCCGTTCGTATAACCGGCATGAAGAACAAAAAAATCGATTGGTATTGTCTGTGTTTGTCCGTGAACTGGAATTTGTAGATGAAGAACTGGATGGAGCGAAGACAAATCATATCCTATTAGAAGGATACATTTGTAAAAAACCAATTTACAGAAAAACTCCGTTGGGAAGAGAAATTGCAGATTTGCTTCTGGCTGTAAACAGACCTTATGGAAAATCAGATTATATTCCTTGTATATGCTGGGGAAGAAATGCAAGATATGCTTCGGGATTTGAGGTTGGAGAACACGTACAATTGCTTGGAAGAATTCAAAGCAGAAATTATGTGAAAAAATTATCCGAGGCAGAAACTGAAACAAGAACAGCATATGAAGTTTCCGTAAGCAAATTAGAATGTATAGAATAAGAAACAAAAAGTAATCTGATATTATATAATATAAATTGGTCAGTAATCTGTTTTAGGTAAAAGGGATCGTTAAAAGGATATCATTTCTTGAGGAATTGCTTCAAATATGATATCCTTTTTGTTAGTAGTGATTAAATACATAAAAAGCTATCAGCCATACTTAGTGACAGAATATGGGTTAAAAAGACTAGAACGCAGTGAAATACAGGAGGATAGAAACATGATAAGAGTTTTGATGAGTGGATGCAATGGAAAAATGGGACAGATGATAACAGGTCTTGTAAAAGAGGATGAGCAGGTTGAAATCGTGGCAGGAATAGATACTTATACTGGAATTTCGAATACATATCCGGTATTCAAAAGTTTTGCAGATTGTGATGTAGAAGTTGATGTGGTGATTGATTTTTCGAATGCTGCAGCATTGGAAGGATTATTGGCTTATTGTATAAGTAAGCAAGTGCCGGCGGTAATTTGTTCGACGGGTTATTCAGAGGAACAGCTGCAGAAAATTAAAGAAGCTTCTGAAAAAGTTGCAATTTTAAAATCTGCGAATATGTCTATGGGAATCAATCTTTTGTTAAAGCTTTTGAAGGATGCCGCTAAGGTGCTGGCACCGGCAGGATATGATATTGAATTAGTAGAAAAGCATCACAATCAAAAACTGGATGCGCCAAGTGGAACAGCACTTGCACTTGCAGACTCTATTAATGATGCATTGAATAATGAATACAACTATGTTTATGACAGAAGCCAGGTGCGTCAGAAACGCGACTCAAAAGAAATTGGTATTTCAGCAGTTCGTGCCGGAACAATTGTCGGAGAGCATGAAGTGATTTTTGCCGGAACAGATGAAGTGATTGAGTTTAAACACACAGCATATTCCAGAAGTGTATTTGGAAAAGGGGCTGTTGAAGCTGCAAAATATCTGGCAGGCAAACCGGCTGGAATGTACGATATGAGTGACGTAATTGCATTTTAATAGAATAAAAAATAAAAAACAGGTTCTTGAGGTTAGATGAACTCAGGGGAAAAGGAATCGTTTATGAGAAATTTGGAAGAAAGGTATCTGGATCGTTTGTCTGATCTATATCCAACGATAGCAGCAGCATCTACAGAGATTATCAATTTACAGGCAATTTTGAATTTGCCAAAGGGTACAGAACATTTTATTACAGATGTTCATGGAGAGTATGAGGCGTTTTCTCACGTACTAAAGAATGGCTCAGGATCTGTGAGGAGAAAAATTAATGATGTTTTTGGAAATACATTGAGCAGCAGGGACAAGCAATCTCTCGCAACATTGATTTATTATCCGAAAGATAAGATAGCTCAAGTAAAGAAGACAGAATCAAATATGGAGGATTGGTACAAGATTAATCTGTATCGTTTGATTGAAGTGAGTAAGAGGGCAGCAAGTAAATATACTCGTTCCAAAGTAAGGAAGGCACTGCCAAAAGATTTTGCTTATGTTATAGAAGAATTGATTACAGAACGTTCAGAAATAAATGATAAAGAATCTTATTATAATGAGATTATAATGACGATCATTCGAATTGGACGGGCGGAAGAATTTATTATTGCGATTTCATCATTGATCCAGCGCCTGGTTGTAGATCATTTGCATATTGTAGGAGATATTTATGACAGAGGACCGGGACCACATATTATTATGGATAAGCTGATGAGTTATCATTCCCTGGATATTCAGTGGGGCAACCATGATGTTGTATGGATGGGAGCTGCGGCAGGACAATTAGCATGTATTGCAAATGTAATCCGAATTTGTGCACGTTATGGCAATTTAGATATTCTTGAAGATGGATATGGAATTAATCTCCTTCCATTAGCGACATTTGCACTTCAGGTATATGGAGATGATCCGTGTGATTGCTTTAAGCTGAAAGGTTCGGACAATCCAAATAGGGCAGAGATGGAGCTGAATATGAGAATGCATAAAGCAATTTCAATTATTCAGTTTAAAATTGAAGGACAGACAATCAGACGTCAGCCGGGATTTGGGTTGGAAGAGCGCGCCCTTTTACATCGGATTGATTATGAAAAAGGGACTATTACGTTAGATGGAAAAGAGTATAAATTGCTGGATACAAACTTCCCAACGATCGATCCAAAGAACCCATATCAGTTATCGGCAGACGAGGAAGATGTAATGGAACGATTGGAACGTGCGTTTACCGGATGTGAAAAACTTCAGGAACATATGCATTTCCTGCTTTCGAAAGGAAGTTTGTATAAGGTTTACAATAATAATTTGTTGTATCATGGGTGTGTACCGTTAAATGAAGATGGTTCATTGAAAGAAGTAACATTGTTTGGTAAAAAATTCAAAGGTAAATCTTTGTATGATGCATTAGAACGTTATGTGAGAAAAGGATTTTTCGCAGTTGACAAAGAGGATTGGCAAAACGGAAAAGATATCATGTGGTATATCTGGCTGAATCCGAATTCACCATTGTTTGGAAAGGATAAGATGGCAACTTTCGAACGATATTTTCTTGCCGAGAAAGAAACTCATAAAGAGGTGAAAAATCCATATTATCAATATATAGAAAATGAAAAAGTAATCGCATCTATTATGAAAGAGTTCGGGTTAGATTTTGAGTCGGATGATACGCATATTATCAATGGACATGTTCCGGTTAAAAGAAAAAATGGGGAAAGCCCTGTGAAATGTAATGGTAAAGTCATGGTAATTGATGGTGGATTTTCAAAAGCTTATCAACGAGAAACGGGGATTGCCGGATATACATTAATATACAATTCTTATGGATTGTTGCTTGTTGCACATGAACCATTTGAATCAACAGAATCTGCGATTGAAAAAGAAAGTGATATTCATTCAGAAAGTATGGTAATCCGTCGTGTTGTACAAAGAAGTCTTGTTGGAAATACTGATATCGGAAAAGAATTAAAAGAACAGATAGCAGATTTGGAAGTGCTGTTGGCGGCTTATCGCAGTGGTGAACTAAAAGAAAAACTATAAAGTTGTATATCTATAGAAATTTTTCTCTTGGAAGATTTTTCCAAACATAAAAACGATAAAAAAGTACATAGTAAGTGTACAAGATTTTTTATGGAAAGGAAGAATCAAAATGAAGAAAATGAAAACGGCGATATTATTAGTTGTCAGTGTATTGTTGATGGGAAGTATGACTGCATGTGGAACAACAAACACAGGAATGAATGCTGCGGATCAGGGAAATAATAATACTACGGATCAAGGAGCTGATACAAAGGCTGATAAGGATGGAGATGGTATTATCGATGATGCAGTAAATGATGTGACCGAGGGAATTGATGATGCAGTAGATGATATGACTGATAATGGAGCAACGGATAAGGGTACAGTACGATAGAAAAAGTCGTTTGCAAATGCGTTAAAAGTAATAACATGTAACATAGAGGGAGAGAAACTGATATTTGGTTTTCTCTTCCTTTTTTGACTTTACTATGATAAAATGGTGAAGCAATTGAGACACAAAATGATGTGAAATAGTATTTAAAAGGCAGAAAGGCGGATTATATCATGAAATTCAGACCTTGTATTGATATACATAACGGAAAAGTAAAACAGATTGTTGGCGGTTCACTTTGCGATAAAGGGGATACAGCAAAAACGAATTTCTCTTCAGAGTTGGATGCTGCATATTACGCAAAGATGTATCAGAAAGACGGATTGTCAGGAGGACATATTATTTTACTGAATCCTCCGACTTCAGAATATTATAAAGAGACAAAAAAGCAAGCACTATCAGCATTACAGGCATATCCGAAAGGCATGCAGATCGGTGGCGGGATAACAGCGGAAAATGCACAGGAATATTTGCAGGCAGGTGCAAGTCATGTGATTGTAACTTCTTATGTATTTCAAGATGGGAAATTTCATCAAGATAATTTACAGAAGTTATTGCAGGAAGCAGGAAAAGAAAAGTTAGTATTGGATTTGAGCTGTCGCAAAAAAAACAATGATTATTATGTTGTGACAAATCGTTGGCAGACATTTACGGAAGTGAAATTGAATGAAAAAACACTAGATGAATTGGCAGAATATTGTGATGAATTTCTAATCCATGGTGTGGATGTAGAGGGAAAATCATCAGGAGTGGAGCTGGAACTCGTCGAAATGCTCGGAAAGTGGAATGGTACAAAGATTACATATGCCGGGGGTATTGGAAGTATAGATGATTTGAAGAAATTTGAAGAAGCCTGTGGCGGAAAACTGGATTATACGATAGGAAGTGCATTGGATTTATTTGGCGGATCAATATCATATCGCGAAATTGTTAAAAGCAGTATACAAAACTGTACGAAACAGTAATTGAATTTAAGCTCAATTAGTGATAAAATGGAGAACAGAGTAAAATTAGACAAGGAGTACACTACTGATTATGGGTTTAATACAGAAAATATTTGGTACACATAGTGAAAACGAATTAAAACGAATATATCCAATAGTTGATCAGATTGAAGCATTGGATTCACAGATGCAGGCACTTTCTGATGAGGAACTGAGAGGAAAAACAAAAGAATTTAAACAACGTCTGAATGAGGGGGAAACATTAGACGATATTTTACCGGAAGCATATGCAACAGTACGTGAAGCGGCTTATAGAAGTCTTGGTATGAAACATTATCGTGTACAGTTGATTGGTGGTATTATTTTACATCAGGGACGAATTGCAGAGATGAGAACAGGTGAAGGTAAGACACTGGTTTCTACATTACCTGCTTATTTGAACGCATTGAGCGGAAAAGGCGTTCACATTGTAACAGTCAATGATTATCTTGCAAGACGTGATGCAGAGTGGATGGGAAAAGTACACCAGTTTTTAGGACTGACAGTCGGAGTAGTTCTCAATAGCATGGAAAGTGAAGAGAGACGTGCGGCTTACGATTGTGATATTACTTACGTAACCAATAACGAGCTTGGATTTGATTATCTGAGAGATAATATGGTTATTTATAAAGAGCAGCTTGTACAACGCGGATTGAATTTTGCAGTTATTGATGAGGTCGACTCAGTATTGATCGATGAGGCAAGAACACCATTGATTATTTCTGGACAGAGCAGTAAATCTACAAAATTGTATGAAGCTTGCGATATCCTGGCACGTCAGTTAGAACGTGGAGAGGCAAGTGGTGAATTCTCTAAGATCAATGCAATCATGGGAGAAGATATCGAGGAAACAGGCGACTATATTGTAAATGAGAAAGAAAAATCTGTAAACCTGACAGAAGATGGTGTGAAGAAGGTAGAGAAATTCTTCCATATTGAAAACCTTGCCGATCCGGAAAATCTTGAGATTCAGCATAATATTATTCTTGCATTGCGTGCACATAATCTTATGTTCCGTGATCAGGATTATGTGGTGACACCAGAGGGAGAGGTTGTTATTGTCGATGAGTTTACAGGACGTATTATGCCTGGACGTCGTTATTCAGATGGTCTTCATCAGGCAATCGAGGCTAAAGAACATGTAAAAGTGATGAGAGAAAGCAAAACTCTTGCAACGATTACATTCCAGAATTTGTTTAATAAATATGAGAAAAAGAGTGGTATGACAGGTACTGCCTTGACAGAGGAAAAAGAGTTTAGAGATATTTATGGAATGGATGTTATCGAAATTCCAACAAACCTTCCGGTTCAGAGAAAGGATTTAGATGACGCTGTTTATAAGACAAAAGAGGAAAAATATAAGGCTGTTGTAGAGGCAGTAAAAGAAGCACATGCAACAGGCCAGCCTGTTCTGGTAGGTACAATTACAATTGATGTATCAGAATTACTTAGCAAGATGTTGAAAAAAGAGGGAATCCCTCACAATGTTTTGAATGCAAAATATCATGAACAGGAAGCTGAGATTGTAGCAGATGCCGGAATACATGGAGCTGTTACAATTGCTACAAACATGGCTGGTCGTGGTACGGATATTAAGCTGGATGATGAATCAAAGGCAGCAGGTGGATTGAAGATTATCGGTACAGAACGTCATGAATCTCGTCGTATTGATAATCAGCTGCGTGGTCGTGCAGGTCGTCAGGGTGATCCGGGAGAGTCTCGTTTTTATATTTCTTTGGAAGATGATCTGATGAGATTATTCGGTTCCGAAAAATTGATGTCCGTATTTAACACTTTGGGTGTAGAAGACGGAGAGCAGATTGAACATAAGATGCTTTCTAATGCAATAGAAAAAGCACAGAAGAAAATTGAGAGCAATAACTATGGAATTCGTAAGAATTTATTGGAATACGACCAGGTTATGAATGAACAGCGTGAAATCATTTACGAAGAGAGACGACGCGTTCTGGATGGCGAGAGTATGCGCGATACAGTTTATAATATGATCACGGAATATGTGGAAAATCTGGTCGATCGCTGTGTGTCACCGGATGTAGATCCGGAAGAATGGGATTTGACAGGACTTGAAGTTTCACTTCATGATGTTATTCCACAATTAAAATTCCCTACAGCAAAAGAAATTGAAGACATGCAGCAGAAGGAACTGAAGCATTTATTGAAAGAAAAAGCTGTTAAAGCATATGAAGGTAAAGAAGCAGAATTCCCAGAACCGGAACAGATTCGAGAGATGGAACGTGTTGTATTGTTAAAAGTGATTGATGCAAAATGGATGGATCACATTGACGATATGGATCAGCTGCGACAGGGAATTGGTCTTCAGGCATATGGTCAGAGAGATCCGCTGGTAGAATATAAAATGATGGGATATGATATGTTCGGCGAAATGACGAATGCCATCGCAGAGATGACAATCAAGACGTTGTTTAATATCCGTGTTGAGCAGAAAGTAGAGCGTGAGCAGGTTGCGAAAGTAACAGGAACGAATAAAGACGAGACGGCTGTACGAACTCCGAAAAAACGCGAAGAGAAGAAAATATATCCAAATGATCCATGCCCTTGCGGAAGTGGAAAGAAATACAAACAGTGCTGTGGAAGAAAGATTGTATAATTTTTGCAGATAATTATAAAAATGAAAGAGGTGAATAAGGTGGTTTTGTTAGATGAGTTGAAACAGACGTTGACAGCATATGAAGAACCGCTGAAAGATTTGAGGGATTCACTTTGACTTAGCGTCAAAGAAAGAACGAATCGAAGAATTAGAAAGAAGAATTGAAGAACCTGGATTTTGGGATAATCCGGAGGAATCTCAGCAGACAATGAAATATTTGAGAGGACTCCAGGATTCTGTAAAACAGATTGAACAAATGTTTACAGATTATGAGGATATCGCTCTTCTGATAGAGATGAGTGAAGAAGAACCTGATGACGATACGATACAAGAGATACAAGAGGATCTGGAACGGTTTAAAGAAGAGTTTGAAGAGTTGAGAATACAGACGCTTCTTACAGGAGAATACGATAAGTGCAGTGCAATCCTGACGATTCATGCAGGAGCAGGCGGAACGGAATCCTGTGACTGGGCCAGTATGCTGTATCGTATGTATACACGTTGGGCCGAGAAAAAAGGATATTCAGTAGAAGTGCTTGACTATCTGGAAGGCGATGTGGCAGGAATAAAAGGTGTAACAATTGAAATTCAGGGAGAAAATGCATATGGGTATCTGCGCTCCGAAAAGGGTGTGCATCGTCTTGTGCGTATTTCACCATTTAATGCAGCAGGTAAACGACAGACTTCGTTTGCATCTTGCGACGTGATTCCGGATATTCAAGAGGATATTGAAGTTGAGATTAACGATGATGATCTTCGAATTGACACGTATCGTTCCAGCGGAGCCGGTGGACAGCATATTAATAAAACATCTTCTGCAATCCGAATTACGCATTTGCCAACAGGAATTGTAGTACAGTGTCAAAATGAGCGTTCACAGCATATGAACAAAGATAAAGCAATGCAGATGTTGAAAGCAAAATTATATTTGCTGAAACAGCAGGAGCAGGCGGACAAGATGTCAGGTATCCGCGGTGAAGTAAAGGATATTGGATTTGGCAATCAGATTCGTTCATATGTTATGCAGCCATATACAATGGTAAAAGATCACAGAACGAACGAAGAAATCAGTAACGTGAATGCAGTTATGGATGGATATCTGGATCCGTTTATTAATGCATATTTGAGTGCGAATTAGATGATAGATGTGTATAGCAAGAAAGGGAGAATGAAATGGTAAATATAGCAGTATTAGGTTATGGCACAGTAGGATCAGGAGTAGTTGAAGTCATTCATACCAATCATGAACGGATTAACCAAAGAATCGGGGATGAGTTGAATGTGAAGTATGTTCTGGATCTGAGAGATTTTCCGGGAGATCCGATACAGGAAAAATTGGTACATGATTTCAATGTGATCGTAGAAGATCCGGATGTACAAATCGTAGTCGAGGTAATGGGCGGAATTGAGCTGCATATACTTTCGTAAAACGTTCCCTTCAGGCTGGAAAGAGTGTTGCAACATCAAATAAAGCATTGGTAGCTAAGCATGGAGCAGAATTATTGTCTATTGCCCGCGATAAGAATATTAACTTCTTGTTTGAAGCAAGCGTTGGAGGCGGAATTCCGATCATCCGTCCTTTGAACTCTTCATTGACAGCAGATGAAATTGAAGAAATAACAGGTATTTTGAATGGAACAACAAATTATATGCTTTCCAAAATGTTCTATGAAGGTGCAGATTATGCAGAAGTTTTAAAAGAAGCGCAGGATAAAGGATACGCAGAGCGAAATCCGGAAGCAGATGTAGAAGGCTATGATGCGTGTCGTAAAATCGCGATTTTATCTTCTTTAATTTCAGGACAGCAGGTTGATTTTGAAGATATTTATACAGAAGGTATCACAAATATCACAAAAGAAGACATGATGTATGCAAAAGAAATGGGAATGACGATTAAATTACTTGCGTCAAGTAAAAGAGACAACGATCATTTGCATGCAATTGTAGCTCCGGCATTACTGCATAAAGAGCATCCTCTTTACAATGTAAATGATGTGTTCAATGCGATTTTTGTTCATGGAAATGTTCTTGGAGATGCAATGTTCTACGGAAGTGGAGCGGGTAACTTCCAACAGCGAGTGCAGTTGTCGCAGATGTTGTTGATGAGGCAAAACATTTGAATCGTAATATCATGACAATGTGGAAAAATGAGAAGTTAGAGCTTCTTCCACTTGATAATACGAGTAAGGAATTTTTTGTTCGAATCAAAGGTGATGCCGAAGCTATGAAGGCACACTTGGAGAGTTCATTTGGTCCGATTTCAATTGTGAAAGTAGATGAATTGAATGGTGAGTTCGGCTTTGTTACGGAAGAGATGACAGAAGGAAGTTATAAAGAAAAATCAGCAGAGTTCCCGGGAATCATCCATATGATCCGTATAGAAGAATAAGAACAGTGGATTTATGAAATACAAAAGATAGTTTAAAGATATAAAAGAACCATGAGATTTACTTGGAAAAAGTAAGTCTTATGGTTCTTTTGCCTAGTGCGATGCATTTGCTGAATCTAATAACGTATGAATCATGGCACGTGTGTCAGAAGAAGAATCACGATATTTTAAAATCAAATCAATCTCATCTTGCATCAAAATAATGGAATCATTAGATTTTCCTTCGATAGCAAAATGATAATCTCCTGATTCATGGATGATATAGGTTTGGTTAAAAGGCTTAATGATGAGTTCTTCCATTGAAACGTTATAAAGCTCACATAGTCTGATTAACAATCCAATATCCGGATCACGATTAGCTCTTTCATAATTAGAGTAAGCTTGGCGTGAGATGTTAAGATACTTGCTCAGTTTGTCCTGTGTATAACCACGTGCTTTGCGGTATTTTCGTAAATTTTTTGCAAGCTGTAAGTTCGCCACGATGCTCCTCCTTGTTGAAAATTAATATGATTATTATATCAATTTCCAATAAGGAAAGAATCATACGCAACAAAAATGAGCAAAAACGTAAAATGTAAACAAATGATTACAAAACGGTGCGCTGACTTAAATTACTGTTATGGTATTCAGAAGAAAATGTTACATCTTCGCCGAACCATACAGGAGGTATAAAAGAAAGTGCGCTTTCTTCGTCGTGGAATTCTACTTCTGCAAGAACCAGCCCTTGTAAATCTTCAGAAAAAATATCTAATTCGATTTTTAAATCGGAGTAGGTACCTCGCGTAATAAAACGTGACAAAGGAATCACATAGCGTTTTTTTTGAAATAATTCGACCATCAACTTTAGATTTTAAGTGGTTGTAAGCATCTTTAGTGAGTGGGAGATTATATTCTTCCCGGCTCATCAGCCCTTTTGATTTGTAGGTAAGAAAATAATCTTCATTGTCTTTGCGGATGCGTACAACAGGCTCCGTGCACAAATATCCTTGTTCGATGTGATGAACAGGATAATCTTCAGGTGAAAAAGGCAGTTTCGTGGCATCAATTAAATATTTTCGTTCAATTTCCATGGTAATCTCCTAATGTTTATAAGTAAGTGTAGTTATAGTATATACATGATTTTAAGGTTTAATGGGATTAATTTCAATAAAAAAGCCAAAGATTCTTGTTAGTTCGGAAAGAGTATATTAAAATATTACTGTTAAATTAAATTGCGGAGGAGGAATGGTACAATGAAAAAAGTATGTGTATTTTTAGCAGACGGATTTGAAGAAATAGAAGGTTTGACGGTTGTTGATATTTTGAGAAGAGCAAAGGTAGAAGTTTCGACAGTTTCAATTATGGATACTCTTGATATTCATGGAGCACATGGGATTAACATAAAAGCAGATCAAATGTTTGATGAGGCTGATTTTAGCGTAGCAGATATGCTGGTTCTTCCGGGTGGAATGCCGGGAACGTTACATTTGGGTGAGCATAAAGGGGTGCAGAACATTTTGAAAGATTTTCATAATGAGAAGAAGAACATCGCTGCTATATGCGCGGCTCCGAGTGTGCTTGGGAAGTATGGAATTTTGGAAGGAAGAAGAGCTTGCTGTTATCCATCATTTGAGACTCAGCTTACAGGTGCCGAAGTTGTGTTTGAACCGGTTGTACAAGACGGACACATTGTTACAAGCAGGGGAATGGGAACAGCAATTCCGTTCGCATTAAAGCTGACAGAAGTTTTATGCGGAGCAAAAGCAGCAAATGAAGTAAAAGAATCTATTTTATTTGTATAAAAATTATTCAAAAAGCTAAGAAAACAGCAAAAAACACTGGAAATAAGGGGATGTTTGTGCTATACTGTTTCAATGACTGCGAATGTATATTAGTAACTGGCTGATAAACATTTCGTGTAAAAACGCATAAACAGGGTTGTGCAATAGAATGTCAGCAGGCACAACATGCGTTGAGATCTATAGGGTCTTCGAATATAAAAGAATATCAATCAGCATGCATAGTCTGCTGAGAAGATACAAATCAAGGAGGAAGTAAAGATGAGTTTACAGGTAGAAAAGTTAGAACATAACATGGCAAAACTTACTATCGAAGTTGCAGCAGAAGAGGTAGAGAAAGCTTTACAGGCTGCTTATTTAAAACAGCGTGGGAAAATCAATATCCCAGGATTCCGTAAAGGTAAAGTGCCACGCCAGATGATTGAAAAAATGTATGGAGCTGAAATCTTCTATGATGAAGCAGCAAACAAGATGATCTCTGAAGCATATGGAAAAGCATATGATGAGTGTGAATTAGATATCGTTTCACAGCCATCTATCGATATCGTACAGTTAGAAAAAGGAAAAGATTTCATTTTCACAGCAGAAGTAGCTACAAAACCAGAAGTAAAACTTGGTGAGTATAAAGGACTTAAAGTAGACAAATATTCTACAAGAGTTACACAGAAAGAAGTAGACGAGGAAATCGAAAAAGAGCGTGAGCGTAATGCAAGGACTGTTGAAGTAACAGATCGTGCAGTTGAAGATAAAGATATCGTAACACTTGACTTTGAAGGATTCGTAGACGGTGTTGCATTTGAGGGTGGAAAAGGAACAGACTATCCATTGACAATCGGTTCCGGTTCATTTATCCCAGGATTTGAAGAGCAGCTGATCGGAGCTGAGATCAATAAAGAAGTTGAAGTAAAAGTAACATTCCCAGAAGAGTATCAGGCAGCTGAACTTGCTGGTAAAGATGCTGTATTCAAATGTACAGTACATGCTATCAAAGCAAAAGAGCTTCCAGAAGCTGACGATGAATTTGCATCAGAAGTATCTGAGTGCGAAACAATGGAAGCATACAGAGCAGAAGTAAAACAGAAAATCAAAGACAGAAAAGAATCTGAAGGAAAAGCAAAGAAAGAAGATCAGGCAGTAGAGCAGGCAATCGAGAATGCAGAGATGGATATTCCACAGCCAATGATCGATCTTCAGGTAAGACAGATGGCAGATGATTTTGCACGTCGTATCCAGCAGCAGGGACTGACAGTAGAGCAGTACTTCCAGTTCACAGGACTGACACAGGAAAAGATGATGGAAGAGTTCGAGCCACAGGCTGTTAAGAGAATCAAAACAAGACTTGTTCTCGAAGCAATTGTAAAAGCTGAGAACATCGAAGTATCTGACGAACGTTTAGATGAAGAAATCCAGAAGATGGCAGATGCATATCAGATGGAATTTGATAAACTCAAAGAGTACATGGGAGAAGCAGAAGCTGCTCAGATGAAAGAGGATATCGCAGTTCAGGAAGCTGTAACATTGATTACAGATGCATCAGTAGAAGGCTAAGATGCGAATATAGAAGGGAGCTGACAGTCTTATGAGTTTAGTACCATATGTCATTGAACAGACAAGCCGAGGAGAACGCTCCTACGACATCTATTCTAGACTGTTAAAAGATAGAATTATCTTTTTGGGAGAAGAAGTAACAGATGTGTCTGCAAATATTATTGTGGCACAGCTTCTTTTCCTGGAAGCAGATGATCCAAATAAAGACATACAGCTGTATATCAACAGTCCAGGTGGATCTGTAACAGCCGGGATGGCAATTTATGATACAATGCAGTATATCAAATGTGATGTATCTACAGTATGTATCGGCATGGCTGCAAGTATGGGTTCATTTCTTCTTTCAGGAGGTACAAAAGGAAAACGTTTTGCACTTCCAAATGCAGAGATTATGATCCATCAGCCATCAGGCGGAGCGCAGGGGCAGGCAACAGAGATTCAGATTGCCGCAGAACATATTTTGCGCACACGTCAGAAATTAAATGAGATTTTGGCAGCCAATACAGGACAGCCTTTAGAAGTTATCCAGAAAGATACAGAAAGAGATAACTTTATGTCTGCACAGGCAGCGAAAGAATATGGATTAATTGATGAAGTAATTGCAAATCACTAAGAAGTGAGTGCAATATGAGGTGAGAGTAGTATGGCAGGAAAAATCGGTGATGATACAGTCAGATGTTCTTTCTGTAATAAAACACAGAACCAGGTACGCAAGTTAATTGCAGGTCCAAATGGCTCCTACATCTGTGATGAGTGTGTTGAAGTTTGTTCTGAGATTATCGAAGAAGAATTTGAATATGAAGAGAGAAACAGATTCTCTGATATTAATCTTTTAACACCGGAAGAAATTAAGGCGTTTTTGGATGATTATGTAATCGGTCAGGATGAGGCGAAAAAAGTGCTGGCAGTATCTGTTTATAATCATTATAAGAGGATTATGGCAGGTCAGGATTTAGGAGTAGAACTTCAAAAGAGTAATATTTTAATGCTTGGACCAACTGGGTGTGGAAAGACACTTCTTGCACAGACCCTTGCAAAAATATTAAATGTTCCATTTGCAATAGCAGACGCAACTGCATTGACGGAGGCCGGATATGTTGGAGAAGATGTTGAGAATATTCTTCTCAAAGTCATTCAGGCAGCGGATGGAGATATTGAGCGTGCAGAGCATGGAATTATTTATATCGATGAGATTGATAAGATTACAAGGAAATCTGAAAATCCGTCAATTACCCGAGATGTATCGGGAGAGGGAGTACAGCAGGCACTCTTAAAGATTATTGAAGGAACAGTTGCTTCTGTACCACCACAGGGAGGAAGAAAACATCCTCATCAGGAATTGATTCAGATTGATACTACAAATATACTTTTTATTTGTGGCGGAGCATTTGAAGGAATTGAGAAGATCATTGAGACTCGTCTGGATAAAAAATCTATTGGATTTAATGCAGAGATTGCATTACAGCACGAATACGATGTAGATGTCTTGTTGAAGCAGATTTTACCGCAGGATTTAACAAAGTTTGGTTTAATTCCAGAATTGGTAGGTAGATTACCAATTACAGTTTCATTAGATATGCTTGATCAGAAAGCATTGGTTCGTATTATGACAGAACCGAAGAATTCTATTGTTAAACAGTATCAGAAATTACTGGAGCTGGATGGCGTGAATTTGGAATTTGATCGTGAGGCTCTGAATGCAATTGCGGAAACATCAATGGCTAGAAAAACAGGAGCCAGAGGTCTGCGTGCAATTATGGAAGATATTATGATGGATACAATGTTTAAAGTTCCATCAGATGAAACCATTAAAGAATGCAGAATCACAAAAGATGTTGTTAATGGGAAAAGCAAGCCGTTGTATCAACGTGACGGAGAAGAGCGTCAGTCATTTTTGACATCTGAAAGTGCATAATATTGTTGCTTGTAAGGTGATTCTGGCAACGACAGATGAATCAGAATTTAGCAGCTTGACTGCAAAAAGATAACGAGAGGCGGGTAACTAGGTAAATACTGGGTATCCGCTTCCTTTTTATATAGATGAGAGTTATAATAAATACGAAAATTAACCAGATACTGGTTTATAAATAGAGATACATAAGGAGATATTAAGATGGCAGAACAAAGATTAAATCTTCCTATGGTACCCCTTCGAGGGCTTACCATTATGCCGGAAATGATAGTACACTTTGATGTGAGCAGAGAAAGCTCTATCGCAGCTGTACAGGAGGCAATGGCAGAGGAACAGAAAATTTTTCTGGTTTCACAAAAAAGTATAGAGACAGAGAAGCCGACGCAAGAAGACGTATTTGAAATAGGTACAATTGCAACAGTAAAACAAATTATGAAATTACCAAAGCAAATAATGCGTGTTCTTGTAGAAGGAGAAGTGAGGGGCCGTTTGATAAATATGAGTGATGATGCACCTTATTTACAGGCGGAAGTAGAAATAATAGAAGATGACGAAGCTATGCCTGAAACTTTGGATGATCAGGCTATGTTACGAGGATTGAAAGATATTTTCGTAGATACGCAGCAAAGAATGGTAAATTTTCAAAAGAATCCATCGGAGAAATATTAGAGATTCAAGATGTAAAAAAACTGGTGGATGAGATTGCTGCAAATGTTCCATTGCCATATATGGAGCTTCAGGACATTTTAAATCAAACAGAGTTTGAGCAACGTTATGAGACTGCTTTGTTTAGCTTGTAAACGAAATACAGATTATTGCGATTAAAGATGAGATACGCGCAAAAGTAAAAGAACGTGTAGATAAGCATCAGCGCGAGTATATTTTAAGAGAACAATTAAAGTTGATCAGAGAAGAACTTGGCGAAGATTCCACAATTTCAGACGCGGAAGAATTTGAATTAGCAACGAAGAAATTGAATGCACCGAAAGAAGTGAAAGAAAAATTATTTAAAGAAATCAAAAGATTCAAAAGCTCTATGAATTCTCCGGCAGAAATTGGTGTTATACGCACATATATTGAAACACTGTTGGAAATGCCGTGGAATAAGACAGTGAAAGAAAATACTGATTTGGCCTATGCGGAAAAAATATTAGATACAGATCATTATGGACTTGAACAAGTAAAGGAAAGAGTATTAGAGTTTCTGGCGGTGCGGACATTGACAAAAAAAGGTGAAAGCCCGATACTTTGTCTGGTAGGACCTCCGGGAACCGGAAAGACTTCCATTGCAAGATCACTTGCAAGAGCACTTCAGAAACCTTATGTGCGGATTTCACTTGGGGGTGTTCGTGATGAGGCAGAAATCCGTGGTCATCGAAGAACTTATGTTGGAGCAATGCCTGGTAGAATTGCGAATGGTTTAAAAACTGCAGGTGTCAAAAATCCGGTTATGTTGCTGGATGAAATTGATAAAGTCAGTTCAGACTATAAAGGAGATACATTTTCTGCATTACTTGAAGTATTAGATAGCGAGCAGAATAGTAAATTCCAGGATCATTACATGGAAGTGCCATTGGATTTGTCAGAAGTACTGTTTATTGCTACGGCAAACTCACTTCAGACGATTCCACGTCCATTGTTAGACAGAATGGAAATTATTGAAATCAGCAGCTATACAGAGAACGAAAAACTTCATATTGCGGAAGAGCATTTGATTCCAAAACAGTTAGAGAAACATGGACTGACTTCCGAGACACTATCAATCAGCAAACGAGCAATCTGGAAAATCGCTGAAAACTATACAAAGGAAGCCGGAGTCAGACAGATGGAGCGAGAAATCGGCAACATTTGCAGAAAGACAGCAAAAGAAATCCTGACGACGGATAAAAAGAAAATATCAGTGACAGAGAAGAATCTGCATAAATATCTTGGCAAAGAGAAGTATAAATATCAGATGGCAAATCCAGTGGATGAAGTTGGTATTGTGCGAGGGCTTGCATGGACCAGTGTCGGTGGAGATACACTTCAAATAGAAGTAAATGTAATGCCTGGAAAAGGGGAGATTGCCTTGACAGGACAGCTTGGAGATGTAATGAAAGAATCGGCTGGGGCAGGAATCAGTTATATTCGTTCAGTCAGTGAAAAATACGAGATTGCTGCAGATTTCTTTGAAAAACACGATATTCATGTACATATTCCGGAAGGAGCAGTGCCAAAAGACGGTCCTTCAGCGGGAATTACAATGGCAACAGCTATTTTATCTGCAATTACAGCAAGAAAGGTACGTGCAGATCTGGCAATGACAGGAGAAATCACCTTAAGGGGAAGAGTACTTCCAATTGGTGGACTGAAAGAAAAATTACTTGCTGCAAAGAATGCCGGAATTAAGACTGTGCTTGTTCCAAAAGAAAATCAAGTGGATGTGGAGGAACTAAGTTCTGAAATAACAAAAGGCTTAGAAATTATTCCGGTAGAATCTATGGATGAAGTTTTGAAAGAAGCATTGGTGTAAAACAGAAAATGATATAGGAGAACGTTATGGTAATTAAAAATATTAACCTGGAAACAGTATGTGGTATTACAAGTAAACTCCCGGAAAATGAACTGCCAGAAATTGCATTTGCAGGTAAATCAAATGTTGGTAAATCTTCCTTGATCAATGCGTTGATGAACAGAAAATCTTATGCAAGAATTTCTGCAACGCCAGGAAAAACGCAGACGATTAATTTTTATAATATCAATGAAGAAATGTATCTTGTAGACCTTCCGGGATATGGTTATGCGAAGGTTTCCGAGAAAGACAAAATCGAATGGGGAAAATTAATTGAAAGATATCTTCATGGTTCAAAACAGTTAAGAGCAGTATTTTTGTTGATAGATATCCGTCATGATCCATCTGCAAATGATAAGATGATGTATGATTGGATTGTCGAACAGGGATTTGAACCGATTATTATTGCCACAAAGTTAGATAAATTGAAAAGAAGTCAGGTTCAGAAACATGTGAAAATGGTAAAGACGGGATTGAATTTAGTTCCGGGAACAAAGATTATTCCATTTTCTTCTGTAACAAAACAAGGTCGGGATGAAATTTGGGAACTTGTGGAGACAGAATATCTTGGCAACGAGGATGAGACAGAGGAATAAGATAAACTAATGAAAACAAGTGGAACATAGCAACATGGGGCAGATAATAGCAGATTATGAAAACGAGGTGACGTGTCTGTATGGAAAAGAAACGCCCGTATTGGCAAGTGGCAGTAAGCTTATTATTTAGCATATTAGCAACGGTTGCTTTTATATTTATTGGAGTAAAAGCCGTTTTGTTTTTTATGCCATTTGTAGTTGGATGGTGCATTGCATCGATTGCGGTGCCGGTAGTAAATTGGCTTGAAAAGAAATTTAATATAGTAAAAAAATTGGGATCAGCACTAGTTGTAATCGTGGTTATTGCGATTATTGTAGCCATATTTTATTTTGCAATCAGTAGATTAATACTTGAAATTGGAGATTTGATAGAAAACGTGCCTGATCTGTATAGTCAGTTAGAAAACGGATTGCGCCAGATAGGAGGAACATTATCAGGTTTATTTTCACGCCTTCCGGAAAGCGTGCAGGATGGTTGGAATACAGCGATAGTGAATCTGGATCAGATGATGGGGGATTTAGTGAAAAAAGCAAGCGAACCAACAATGGAAGCAGCAGGCAATTTCGCTAAAAAATTACCTTCATATGTGATATACTTAATTATGGCATTGATGTCTTCATATTTTTTTACCGTACAGCGTGAAGATGTGATACAATGGTTATGTAAGATTGCACCGCCATCGGTAGAGAAGAGGATGAAACTGGTTATGGATAATCTGCGATATGCAGTAGGAGGATATTTTAAAGCCCAGTTTAAAATAATGGGGATTGTATTCTTAATATTAGCTGTTGGTTTTGCAATGCTTCGGATTAACTATTTTGTTCTTGTTGCGTTTTTTATAGCATTTTTGGATTTTCTTCCATTCTTCGGAACAGGAACAGCGATGATTCCATGGGCAGTATATAAATTCTTTATGGGTAATTATACAATGGCTATTATGTTAATCGTAATTTATGCGATCACCCAGGTATCCAGGCAATTATTACAGCCTAAATTGGTAGCAGATAGTGTCGGGCTTAATCCTCTGGTCACATTGATTTTATTGTATATCGGATATCGTGTGAGCAGCGTGATTGGAATGATCGTTGCAGTGCCAATCGGAATGGTTATAATCAATATGTGTCAGGCAGGTGCGTTTGACTACATTTTTGATGATGTGAAGATTTTAGTAGAAGGTATATTGGGGCTTCGAGAAGAATCAAATAAATAAACATTTAACTTGTAAAACAGCAATTAGATAGAAGATGTGTATGAAAGAAACTTAAGAAGGAGAGGTACAAAGAGATGGCAAATGAGCATGAAGAACAGATTCGTATCGTACAGGAAACTGTATGTGGAAAGGAAATTACATTTGCACATGTGATGGGAGGCCCGTCACCAATTATTTATCAGAAATTAGGATTGAATCCACAGGTGGATTATCGTTCATCTGCAATTGGAATTATGAATATGACACCACCGGAGTCTGCAGTTATTGCATCAGATATCGCAGTAAAAAGTGGAAATGTATATCTGGGATTTGCAGATCGTTTTACCGGGACTTTGATCATTACCGGAGAAATTTCTGATGTGACATCAGCATTGACAGAAATTGTAGATTATTTTAGAGATTCTCTTGGATATGTAGTCTGCAATATTACAAAGAGATAGGAAGTGCAGCAATGGCTCGAATGACAAAAGAGGAACTGTTAGAAAAATTGTTCCATGATGATTATCAAGATTTAAAAGGAAAACGGCTTCGCATGACACGTGTTCGTGTTCCGGGAAGAGAAGTTTGTATGGCACATGTCTTAAATCCGGCAGATCCATGCATTTATCATAATCTTGGCTTACATATCGGGGTGCATCAAGGTGAAGATCATAATGGAGAGACAATAGGGCTTCTTCGATTTACACCATGGGAAGCTGTTGTAGTGGCTGCTGATGTGGCAATGAAGAGTGCACATGTTGAAATCGGGTTTATGGATCGATTTTGTGGGACATTAATCCTGCTCGGCCGTTTATCAGAAGTAGAGACTGCGGTAGGGGAAGTTGTCCGCTTTTTTAAAGAAGAGTTAGGCTTTGCAGCTTGCGAAGTATACCGAAGCTAAAAGAGTAAGAGAATCAGGTGAAAAGATGAAAAAAATATTTTTAATGGGTAGAAGTGAAGCAGGAAAAACCTCTTTGACACAGGCATTAAAGGGGGAAGAACTTCACTATATTAAAACACAATATACGAACACAGAAGATGACACGATTGATTCTCCGGGAGAGTATGCAGAGTCAAAGCATTTTAGTGTAGGATTGGCATGTTTTTCATTTGAAGCAGATGTAATCGCAATGGTACAAGCTGCGGATGAGCCGTTTAATTTGTTTGGACCAGGAGGCCGCTCTTTTATCCAACGTCCATTAATCGGAATTATTACAAAAGTTGACTCACCATATGCAAACATTCCTATGGTAAGACAATGGATGGAAAATGCCGGATGCGAGCGGATTTTTGAAGTAAATAATGTAACTCGTGAGGGAATCAGAGAATTGATGGAATATCTGGAAGATGATTTACCAAAACTGACTTTGGAGCAGGCAAAGTTTAAGCAACATCTTGGGTTAAATGAATGGGATGAACTGCCGGAAGGTGTAGAATATCCAGAATAGTAAAAAGATAATCTATTAGAAAGTAATAACACTTTTTAATAGGTTATTTTTCTATGAAAAAATGTGAAAAGAAGGTAAAAAATTTGGAACAGGAATGGGTAATTAAAGAAGTGGAAGAGCAACTCTTTGAGATGCAGGATTTAAAGTACAGGGATTTCCATGCAGGACTGATGCCGAATATTGATAATAACCGAATCATAGGAGTGAGAACTCCGCAGTTACGGACATTTGCAAAAGAATATGGAAAAACGGAAGAAGCAAAAGAATTTTTAAAGGTACTTCCACATCAATATTATGAAGAGAATAATTTGCATGGATTATTGATAGAGCAAATCAAAGAATATGATAGTGCTCTGGATGAATTAGAATATTTTCTGCCATATATAGATAATTGGGCAACGTGCGATATGCTTGCAATGAAAGTTGTCAAGAAACATTTGGATATATTTATAAAGAGAATCTATCAGTGGCTTGAATCAGAACATACATATACAATTCGATTTGCTATCGGTATGTTGATGAGATATTATCTTGAGGATACATTCCGGATAGAATATGCCAGGAAGGTTGCAGAAATTCGTTCAGAAGAATATTACGTAAATATGATGCGTGCATGGTATTTTGCTACAGCATTGGCAAAGCAGTATGAACAGGTGATTCCGTTTCTAGAGGAAAGACAACTGGATGTGTGGACACATAACAAAACAATACAAAAGTGCGTAGAGAGTTATCGGATAACTCCCAAGCAGAAAGAATATATAAAATCGTTGAAATAAAAAATGAATGAAAATGGCTGTCCTGGTATCCCACAGAGTATCCACAATAAATGTTGCAGATATGCTATATGAAATGGAGAACGATAGAATCTTATAAAGTTGGTAAAAATTTATAAAAGAAATATTGCTTTTATAAAAAGTCTATTGCATAATCAACAAAAAATGTTATAATTGTCCTATTGAGTATTGTACGTATAGGAGGATTTTGAGATGAAACAGTTAAATGAAAAAGTGGCTATCGTAACAGGAGCCGGACAGGGAATTGGAAAAGGAATTGCACTTTGTCTTGCAAAGAGAGGAGTAAAGATTGTTGCAACAGGACGACGTCTTGAACCAATCGAGCAGACAATCGCTGAGATTAAAGAACTTGGTGGAGAAGGCTTCGCTATGTCTTGTGACTCAGCAGACAGAGCAAGAGTAGAAGAAGTTGTTAAAGCAGCAGCTGATACATATGGAACAGTAGATGTTATTGTAAACAATGCACAGGCAATCGTTCCATCGGCTTCAGTTGAAGATACTACATATGATAATATGCTTAAAGCTTGGGAAAGTGGTGTGATTGGTTCTCTTAACTATATGCAGGCAGCATTTCCTTATATGAAAGAACAGCACGAAGGAAGAGTGATCAACTTTGCTTCGGCAACAGGTATGTTTGGTATAGCAGGACAGTTAGCGTACGGCTCTAATAAAGAAGCATTACGAGGTATGACTAAGATTGCAGCAAAAGAATGGGGACAGTATGGAATCTGTGTAAATATCGTACTTCCAGGAGCAGAATCACCGGCAGCAAAAGCATGGGCTGAGAAATTCCCGGAGGAGTATGCAAAACAGGTAAACTTAAACCCTATGAAACGTTTTGGAGATCCTGAAACTGATATTGCTCCAGTCATTGCATTTCTGGCAGGACCAGATTCATGCTATTATTCAGGTCAGAGCGTAATTATTGATGGTGCAAATTCAATTATGCCATAATTCAATTACATTATAGAGTATAACAAAAAAGCTCACAGCTGGTTGCAGATAATCAGTCGTGAGCTTTTCTTGTTAATTTATGATGATTGATTTCCTGAGATAGTGTATAATGAACGATAAGAATATTTGGGATAAGGAGAAATTACATCATGTATGAAATAATGACTGCCGATGAGGCAATCCGGCTGATTCGGGACGGAGACTGTATCTGCGTGAATTCATTTGTTGGAATAGAGAATCCAATTGAACTTCACGAGGCAATTTATAGAAGATATCAGAAGATGCAGTCACCAACACATCTGACAATGATTTCCAGTGCTGGATTTGGTGTCTGGGATGATGAACATAATGCAGAAGGGTATATCAGAGAAGGTGCCGTAGACAAGCTTATTTGCGGGCATTTTGGGGCAATGTTAAGTACAAAAAAACTCGTTTTAGAAGACCGGTTTGAAGCATATAATTTGCCACTCGGATGTATTTCACACGCTATTCGCGCTCAGGCAGGCGGGCTTCCTGGCGCACTCTCAAAAGTTGGTCTGGATATTTTTGTGGATCCAAGAAAAGAAGGCCCTGGAATCAACAGAATTTCAATTGATGATTCGTTGGTTAAGCATGTGCAAGTGGATGGGGAGGAATTCCTTTATTATAAATTACCAAAGATTAATATTGCATTGATCAAAGGAACAGCAGCAGACAGAAAGGGAAATATCACTTTTGATGATATGTTTATGTCGGGTGATGCGCTGTCTATTTGTCAGGCAGTTAAGGCAAATCGTGGAAAGGTGATTGTTCAGGTAGATCGTTTGGTTGATACTCCGTCACGACCGAGAAATGCAATTATTCCGGGATGTCTGGTAGATGCAATTGTTGTAGTAGAACCAGAAACAAGAAATGAAGCCTATACAGCATTAACTGGAAGCTTTGAGATTCCATATGAAGAATGGAATACATGGAGTGAACGTTTGGATTCAGTTTCAGTGAAGCAGTCAAAGAATAATACAGTAGCGAATATAATCGGAAAACGTGCATCAAAGGAATTGCGAGTGGATGATATTGTAAATATTGGAATCGGAATTCCGGAGATGGTTTCCCGTTTTGCAAGAAAGAGTGGAATGCTTGACATGGTGACATTGACAGTTGAGTCAGGAGGAATCGGCGGATTTCCGGTTTCCGGTGAGGCGTTTGGGGCAATGATCGGTGCGGCATCTGTCTATGATATGGCAAACCAGTTTGATCTTTATGACAATGGCGGATTGGATGTCTGCTTTATGGGTGCTCTTGAAGTAGATAAAGAAGGAAATGTGAATGCACATCGTGGACCGGGAGCATTTGCAGGAATCGGCGGCTTTGCGAATATCACATCTAAGACACCGACAGTTGTTTTCTGTTTTAGTTTTACTGCAAAAGGACTTGAGGTTTCACAGATAAAAGGAATTGTAACGGTTGAGAAGGAAGGGACAATTCCTAAATTCGTGAATCAAGTCAAGAGTATCAGTTTTTCAGCCAGACGTGCAATTGCAAATGGTCAGAAGGTGCTTTACGTGACAGAACGCTGTGTATTTCGTCTGACACCGAAGGGACTGAAACTGATAGAGGTTTATCCGGGGGTTGATGTACAGAAAGATATTCTGAATCTTCTGCCATTTGAGGTGGAAGTGTAGGGCATTGTTATATCCATAAGGGCGATGCCCAGATGCGGAAACTCGGACTATGTAGGAATCGTGGAGAAATGTGAAGGAGGAACGACTTATTGCAACTGGTTTGTCTTTACCGGAAGTAATAGAAGTCAGGCACAATGAAGATGAAACCATTGTTTTGACAATTCATGTAGCCTGATGAAAAATAGAATGGTAGTGAAAGAAAAAGTACAAACAACAATACAGGATATTGCAGGGGAGCATATAGATACAGATAATGAGTACATGTATTACTATTCGGTTGAATTTATAAAATAGCACTAATAAAAAGAAGAGGATGTCACGTAATCTGCTTTGATTCGTTGGCATCCTTTTTTGACATTTAGTTTTTATGACATTATAGATTTCATAACCTATTTCTTATTTTTCGGTACTCTCTTGGGGAATATCCTTTCAGCTTGTGGAAAAGCCGGCTGAAATAAAGCTGATTATCATACCCGACGATTTTAGAAATTTCATTGATGGAATAGGTTGTTGTTTCAAGTAACATCTGGGCATTGTTAATTCGGATTCCCACAATAAACTGCATTGGTGTAGAACCTGTGTATTTTTTGAAGTTTCGGATAAACCAGCTGACACTCATTCCACGTGAGGCAGCATAATCATCTATGCTAATATTCTGGTTATAATTTTCACTGAAAAAGGTAACTGCGTTATCCATCTCGTGATCCAGGTATTCATTTTTCGAGATATGTTCCCTGGTCAGTTCCCGATGAAAGATGATAAGAAGATGACGGAGCAGAAGGACAAGCATTTCCTCATAATTATCTTGGCAACGCTGAAGCTCGATGATAATACGCTTGAAAATCTGTTCGTATTCTATAGAGGTTCCGACCTGAAATACACGCTCTTTATCCAGGAATCCATATTGCCGTAAGATATTTTTCACATTGCTTCCTGTGAAGTGAATCCAGTATACTTCTGTCTTATCTTCTCCGTAATATTCATATTTTTGGAGTTCTTTCGGTCTGTACAGTACAATGTTGCCGGCTGGAACAATCGTTTCATTATTTACATTATCAAAATGAAAATGCCCACAACCAGCAGTGATATAGATAATCTGATAATCCAGGCGTCCCCTTGGACGGTAGGTTGGTAACTTTGGATGGCTGGAAAGGCGGTAAGTACCGCAACTTCCTACAACCAGTGGGCGACTTTTGTCTTTGAAATCCATATGGGAGTGGTTTAAATAACCGGTATTCATATACATATGGTAACACCTCTTTTCCTTTTTTGTTATTGTATCATTTAGTGCATATTTTGTCTAATCCAATTCATAGACATGTTTTGCAGATTAGTATAAGATATATATAGCAAAACGGAGAAGCGTAAACATAAAAGTAAAAGACAAGGTTTGCTGTGGAAAAACAAAGTGCAAAAAAATGTATATGTATTAAAGGAGAGTTATTTATGATTGTACCACGTTATTATGAAGATTTAAGCGTACTGCATGAAAATACGATGCCAGCCAGAGCATATTTTATTCCGGCATCCAAAAGAATGGATAACCTGGTGGAGCACAGGGAAGAGTCAGACCGAATGCAGTTATTGAACGGAACTTGGAAGTTCCAGTATTTTAACAGTATCTATGATGTTCAGGAACCCTTCTTTGAGAAAGATTATGATACAGAAAATTTTGATGAGATTCAGGTTCCGAGTGTATGGCAGATGGCAGGATATGACACACATCAGTATACAAACATCAGGTATCCGTTCCCATTTGATCCACCGTATGTACCACAGGATATTCCATGTGGAATATATGCACATACCTTTGTTTATCACAAAGATGAAAATGCACCAAAAGCTTTCTTGAATTTTGAAGGAGTAGACAGTTGCTTTTTTGTATGGATCAATGGCTCTTATGTAGGGTATAGCCAGGTTTCTCATATGACCAGTGAGTTTGATATCACCGACCTCCTTCGGGACGGAGAGAACAGCATAGCGGTTCTGGTCATGAAGTGGTGTGATGGTTCCTATTTGGAAGATCAGGACAAATTCCGTATGAGTGGTATTTTCCGGGATGTGTACATTTTGAAACGCCCAAAACAGGCAATCAGTGATTATCATATTAAAACAAGAATCGAGGATATGCTTGCGAAAGTAGAAATTGAAATGAAATTCTACTCTCCGTTAAATGTAAAAATTTCGATTGAAGATAGAAACGGAGCAGTTGTAGCACTAGGAAGTATTGCTGAAGAAGGAACAGCTGTATTAGAAATCGCAAGTCCGGAACTTTGGAATACAGAAAATCCATATCTATACAAACTGATTCTTGAAACAGAGAATGAAGTAATTGTAGATCACATTGCATTAAGAAAGATAGAGATTAAAGACCAGATTATTTATTTAAATGGACAGAAGATTAAATTCCGTGGTGTCAATCGACATGATTCTGATCCGGTTACTGGATTTACAATCAATCTGGAACAGATTATAACCGATCTTACGTTAATGAAGCAGCACAATTTTAATGCGATCCGTTCCAGCCACTATCCGAACGCACCATTTTTCTATGAAATGTGTGACAAGTATGGATTCATGGTAATAGATGAAGCAGATATTGAAGCTCATGGTCCATTTATGATCTACAGAAAAGAAGACACCGATTACAATCGGTTCAAACGATGGAATGAGAAGATTGCAGATGATCCGGTATGGGAAGAGGCAATCGTTGATCGCGTAAAACTCATGGTGGAACGTGACAAAAACCGGTTCTGTATTGTTATGTGGTCAATGGGAAATGAGAGTGCTTATGGCTGCAATTTTGAAAAAGCACTGGAATGGACAAAGAATTTTGATCCAGACCGTATCACACAATATGAGAGTGCAAGATATCGTAATTATGATGAAACATATGATTACAGCAATCTGGATGTGTACAGCCGGATGTATCCGGCGCTTTCCGAAATTCAGGAATATCTGGATAAAGATGGAAGCAAACCCTTCCTTTTGGTAGAGTACTGTCACAGCATGGGAAACGGACCTGGAGATTTTGAAGATTACTTCCAGATGATTCAGGATAATGATAAAATGTGTGGCGGTTTTGTCTGGGAATGGTGTGACCATGCGATTGCTCATGGAACTGCTGAGAATGGAAAGACTATATATGCTTATGGGGGCGACCATGGCGAAGAAATTCATGATGGCAACTTCTGTATGGATGGATTAGTATATCCGGACAGAACGGTACATACAGGACTTTTGGAATACAAGAATGTTTATCGCCCGGCAAGGGTTATTTCCTATAACAAAGAAAGCGGAGAACTGGTGCTTCATAACTACATGGATTTTGATGACTTGAAAGATTATGTGAAGATTAGTTATGAGCTGACACAGGATGGTCTTGTGATCAGCAAAGGCATACTTCCGGAGTTTTCTGTGGCACCACACGGGGAAGGAAAAACAAACCTGAAGATCAATGTTCCAGAGAATGGGAAATGTTATTTAAAACTTATTTACCATCTGAAAAAAGAATTGCCACTGTTGGATGAAGACCATATTCTTGGATTTGATGAAATTGAGGTAAGTAAAGAGGATACAAAATGTAAACTTGCAGAGAAATGGATACCAAAAACAGTAGTGGACTCTGAATTACAGGTAAATGAAAATGATACACAGATTCATATCAAGGGGCGTGAATTTGCTTATACCATAGACAAACGTACTGCACTCTTTACAGAGATGAAATTCGCAGGTCGGGAATACTTGAACCATCCGATGGAATTAAATATTTGGAGAGCTCCAACAGATAACGATATGTACATCAAGTCTGAATGGAAGAAAGCCCACTATGATAAGGCTTACACAAGAGCCTATACGACAGAGGTTGTGCAGGGAAAACATGGTGTGAAGATTACAAGCCATGCTTCCGTTGTGGCAGAGACAGTACAGAAGATTCTTGATGTGACGATTACATGGAAAATAGAAGCTGCTGGAAAGATTGATGTAGATATTGCAGTAACAAAAGACGATGAATTCCCGGATCTTCCGAGATTTGGTGTGAGGATGTTCCTGGATAAAAAACTTTCAGCTGTAAGATACTTTGGAATGGGACCACAGGAAAGTTATTGTGATAAACATCAGGCTGCGAGCCACGGTTTGTACCGGGCAGATGTAGGGGATTTACATGAGGACTATATTCGTCCACAGGAAAATGGAAGCCATTATGATTGTGAATATGTAGAGCTTAACAACAGCCGATATGGAATTGTGGCATCCGCAGAAAAGGCATTTTCATTCAATGCTTCTTATTATACGCAGGAAGAACTTGAGAAGAAAACGCATAATTATGAACTGACAGAATCAGATAGTGTAGTATTTTGTGTTGACTACGCATTAAATGGCATTGGTTCTAATAGTTGTGGTCCAGTTGTATTGGAGCAGTACCGATTTGATGATGTATTATTCCGGTTTCAGTTTACACTGATACCGTATGTAAAGGGATAATAAAGTTTCATGTAACCCGTAAACAAGGAAAGAGAGTCTGATTGTTATGTAAAGTCCGGATATACAGAGCAATCAGACAAAAACAGAGAAAAAAACAGAATTAGATATCATACGGTTAGCCATATTGAGATTCTAAGTGCGATGAAGATGAGGAGCAAAGAAATTCGATGGAAGAAAAAAAGTATTTGAAATGGTATAACAAAATTGGATATGGATCAGGCGATATTGCAGGTAATGTAGTCTATGCGTTCCTGACATCTTTTATGATGGTCTATTTGACGGACTCAGTAGGACTTGCTGCAGGTGTCGTAGGTACCCTGATTGCCGTATCAAAACTATTTGATGGTTTTACGGATATATTTTTTGGATCAATGATTGACAAAACACACAGTAAAATGGGAAAAGCGAAACCATGGATGCTATATGGATATATTGGTTGTGCCATTACGCTGGTCTGCTGTTTTGCAGTACCGGTCAGTTTGGGAACAACGGCTAAATATGCATGGTTCTTTATCTCTTACACACTGTTAAATGGTGTGTTTTATACAGCAAACAATATTGCTTATTCAGCACTTACGTCACTGATTACAAAGAACAGCAAAGAGCGTGTACAGATGGGATCTTACCGTTTTATTTTTGCATTTTCAACAAGTCTTCTGATTCAGGCGATTACAGTTGGATTTGTAGATAAATGTGGTGGAGATGCTGCGGCATGGAGAATGGTTGCTATTATCTATGCAATCATTGGTCTGGTCGTAAATACGATTTCAGCACTTTCTGTTAAGGAACTTCCAGAGGAAGAACTTAATGAAGGAGAAGTAAAGAATGATAATGAAAAGTATGGAATGGTACAGGCATTCAAGCTTCTTGTCAAAAACAAATATTACATGATGATTTGTGGAACATATATTTTACAGCAGTTATATGGTGCCATGATTGGAGCTGGTATTTATTACATGACATGGGTACTGAAAAATAAGAATTTGTTTGGACAATTTGCATGGGCAGTAAATATTCCACTGATCATTGCCCTAATTTTCACACCGACATTAGTTGGTAAGTGGAAAGGTATGTATAAACTGAACTTAAGAGGTTACGTCTTAGCAGTCATCGGTAGAGCACTTGTTGTTGTTGCCGGATATATGGGCAGTGTTCCGCTGATGATGGCATTTACAGCTCTTGCAGCCTTAGGTCAGGGACCATGGCAGGGAGATATGAATGCAGTTATCGCATCTTGCTCTGAATACACTTATCTTACGCAGGGAAAGAGAATTGACGGAACGATGTACTCTTGTACTTCTCTTGGTGTAAAAATCGGTGGAGGCATTGGAACCGCTGTTGTTGGATGGATGCTTGAGTTTAGTGGATATATCGGAACAAATGCAACTCAGCCACAGTCTGCGCTTGATATGATGCAGTTCATGTATCTTTGGCTTCCGTTAATCTTTGATGTATTGATTATGTTTGTACTTTCAAGAATGAATGTAGAAGATGCAAATAAAAAACTGAAAGCAGAAAAAGGAATTGTTGCAGATGAAGTAACAGATGCATTAGACATAAATTAGAATTGACAGGAGAAAGCGTTGTCTGGTCATTGCTCGATGAGACAGTGCTTTTTTCTATATATAAAGTGATTGAACTGTATTTTGAAAATAAAATTTGCAATTCCTCCTTTCCTTATTTACAAGTTGATTATAAGATAGGTGTAAAAGGATTGCTTGCCAAATCGAAAGAAGATATAGACAAATGTTGCAAAGGGGAGTGTTTCATGCAGTTAAAATATGTTGACACAAAAGAGGAGATCATAGCAATAAATAGGAAGTCAAAACATATTGAACCACATCTTCATAATGCACTGGAGATCGTTTGTGTAACAAGTGGAGCATTAGAACTTGGTGTTGGACAGGAACTATACCATATGGAAAAAGGAGATATAGGCTTTGTATTTCCAGATGTTATTCATCACTATCAGGTACTGATACCCGGTGTAAATAAAGCGACTTATCTGATTGCATCGCCATTTACGATAGCCAAATTTGCAGATATCATGCAATCCATGGCTCCTGAATACCCAATCATCAAAGCGGAAAAGGTTGAACCGGAGGTATATAGGGTTATAAATGAAATTTTAGAGACAGAACAGTCGGATATTACTGTTGCACAGGCATATCTTCAAATTGTGTTGGCACGCTGCATAGGAAAATTAAATTTGGTAGAAAAGAGTAATGTAGGGAGCAACGATCTTATTTACCAGACAGTTTCCTATATATCAGCAAATTTTAAGAAGAAATTTTCGCTAGAAGAGATGGCAAAAGATCTGGGGGTGAGCAAATATGTTTTATCCAGACTCTTTTCCAAAACATTCCATAGAAACTTTAATCAATATCTTAACGATGTAAGGCTGAACTATGCATGCCAGCGTTTGGAAAATACGAGTGATTCTATTACAAAAATTTGTCTGGATAGTGGATTTGAAAGTCAGAGAACATTTAACCGAGTATTTAAAGAAAGATATAAAATATCACCGAGTGATTATCGGAGTATTTGTGTGAAAGAGATGTTGTCATAAAAGGTTCTGTTGATAGAAATATTTACTTTGATTTCACAGTACTATGTATTTGACTTTATGTGTGGATGACATAATATAAAAATATTTGTAGAAAATAGCGCTTTATTTTATTATGAAAAGAGCAAGGTGTATTCTAAAGAAAGGATTCATCTGTGATATGGATGGTGTGATTTATCATGGCAATCAGATATTGCCAGGTGTTCCAGAATTCATCCAGTGGTTGCGTGATGAAAAGAAAGAATATTTGTTTTTGACAAATAATAGTGGATATACGACACGAGAATTAAATCAGAAACTGGCTAGGATGGGACTTGATGTGCCTTTTATACCAGTGCATTGGCAACAGCCGCTTTTTTAAAGGAACAGGCGGCAGGCTGTTCGGCATTTGTGGGAGAGGGACGATCCTATTCATTGGATACCTTAACGAAAGCAACGAATTTAGTTCTGAAAGGAGCTAAGTTGATTGGAGCAAACTAAAACAAAAACACCTGCTGGTGTGCGTGAACTTCCAATTCAGCACTGGATTATTTGATCAAAGTAAGAGGATACAGTTTTTTAGAGGCGGTTGAATTGCTTGCAGAACGGGCAAATATTCAGCCGCCTCTTTTTGTATCTGAGAATGTTCCGGTGGAGAAACAGTTACTGTTGCCAAAGAAAAATCAAGATGATCAGAAAGTGATTGCGTATCTTTTAGGACGTGGGATTGATAAGGAAATCATTCAGTTTTGCTTAGAGTCCGGAAGAGTTTATAAAAGTGCATTTCATCATAACGTAGTGTTTGTAGGGATGGATGAGAAAGATAATCCGAAATATGCAGCTCTTAGAGGAATCGGAACCAGCTTTATAGGAGAAACAAATGGAAGCGATAAGAACTATTCTTTTTCTATTTTCACAGAGAAATCCAATGATACGGTGCATCTGTTTGAGTTAGCCATTGATTTGTTATCTTAGCATTAGAATTGGCGGGAAAACAAATTTCAAAATGGTTAGGTAATGGAAGAACAAAAGCTAATTATTATTGCCCTAAAGAAATTTCGTCAGTTTTTTATTGGAGAGTCTTTTTGATGAATGTATTAAACAAAATTTTGAGTTCAAAAAAATTATGTAAGTAAGTATTGTTGTAAAACATAATATTTTACTTGACTTTTAAATATTACAAGTGTAAGATTTAAGAAACAAAAAATTAGAAGAAAGGAATATCTATGAAAAGAAGACGAAAAAAGCAAAATATCCAAAAATCTTACGCTTGTAAGATTTTTGGGCTGATAGTAGCTATAACAGTAATTGCTGTTTCAGGAGGTGTTTTATTAAAAAGGACGATAACGGAATCACCAGAAGACACACTTGTGGAATATATGAACCATATTGAAAAAAAGGAATATGAAGTAATGTATACTATGATAGATTCAGATGAAAAAGTTTATCTGACAAAAGAAGAATACATACAACGAAATTCTAAGATATACGAAGGAATAGAGGTCAGTGACATTAAAATCAGTCATATAGCTGTGAAAGAGAAAAAAGCAGATACAGTTACGCTTTCGTATGAAACATCATGTAATACAATTGCCGGAACAATACAATTTGACAATATGGCGGAACTGAAGAAGACGAAACAGGGATATAAATTAGTATGGCAGGATAGCCTGATTTTTCCAGATTTAGAGAGTGATGATAAAATAAGTGTTACTACATCAAAAGCGGAGAGAGGAGAAATATTAGACCGAGATGGTAAAATGCTTGCAGGAAAAGGAGTAGCAACATCAGTTGGCATTATACCGGGAAAGCTGGAAGACAGGAATGTATCTATTGAAAAAATAGCGGAGTTATTAGAGATAGATGTAGAAACAATAAATAACAAACTCACAGCAAAGTGGGTAAAAGAAGATTCTTTTGTACCAATTGAAACTATTCCGAAAGTAGAAGAAATAGATTTAATGAAAATACAGCCAGAAGAAAAGACACTTGAGGAGCAGGATTGTCAGAATAAACTTTTGGAAATTCCAGGGGTTATGCTATCAGATGTGGAAGTTAGAACCTATGAGTTAGGGGAAGCAGCAGCTCATTTAATTGGTTATGTACAGTCTGTAACAGCAGAAGATTTGGAAAATCATCCAGGGGAAGGATATTCAGCTGAAAGTGTAATCGGAAGATCTGGGGTGGAAAAGTTATACGAAAAGCAATTAAAAGGAAAAGATGGTTGTGATATAAAGATTTTGGATAGTGATGGGGAAGTAAAAGAGGTTCTTGCAAGTATTTTTAAAGAAGATGGTATGGATATAAGATTAACGATAGATTCCGATTTGCAAAAATCATTATACGAGCAGTTTAAAGAAGATCCGGGGTGTTCTGTCGCAATGAATCCTTATACGGGAGAAGTATTGGCTTTGGTAAGTACCCCATCTTATGATAATAATGAATTTATACGGGGCTTATCATCAGAGAAATGGACATCATTAAACGAAGACGAAAAGAAGCCATTATATAATCGTTTTCGTCAAGTATGGTGTCCTGGCTCAACATTTAAACCAGTTGTGGCAGGAATTGGGTTGAAAACGGAAAGCATAGATCCAAAAGAAGATTTTGGAAATGAAGGTTTGGCATGGCAGAAAGATTCGTCTTGGGGATCTTATCAAGTGACAACACTTCATGAATATGAACCGGTTATTATGAAAAATGCAATTATCTATTCTGATAATATTTATTTTGCAAAGGCAGCTCTTAAAATTGGTAGTGAGAATTTTATGAATACTTTAAATGAAATAGGATTTAATCAGGATATGCCGTTTGAGATTGCGATGCAGGAATCAACATATTCCAATACAGATAAAATAGAAACAGAAATACAATTGGCAGATAGTGGTTATGGGCAAGGGCAGATTCTTGTAAATCCATTACATCTGGCAAGTATTTATACTTCATTTTTAAATGAAGGGAATATGATAAAACCGTATTTGAAATACAAAGAAGAAGCATCCGGTGAAACATGGATAGAAAATGCGTTTAGCAAAGAAAATGTAGAAGAAATTATGCAAGGGGTGGAAGGTGTTGTAAATGATCCGGAAGGAACCGGATATGCTGCACATCGTGACGATATTTTGCTGGCTGGAAAAACAGGGACAGCCGAGTTGAAGGCAACGAAAGAAGATACTTCTGGCAAAGAAATCGGGTGGTTTTCGGTGTTTACGGCAGATAAAAGCGTGGACAAACCAATTCTTCTTATCAGTATGGTTGAGAATGTGAAAGGAATCGGTGGAAGTGGTTATGTTGTTAAAAAAGATGCAACAGTATTGGATGAGTATTTTGAAGAATAAAAAAATTTTTATGGGAAATTATTACATATGTAAGATATTTGCGATGATATTGATAGTTCTTATTGTTTTTACAGGGTGCGGACAAAATCGAATTACGGAAAAAGAAGAAAAGAAAGAAACCGTAGAATCTGAAATGAATGCAGAAGTAAAAAAACAGCGCAAACTTTTCGGTCTGTTTATATGAAGGAGAAGTCGGAGTTAAATACATTAAAGGTGAAAAGAAAAATTATCAATTGTCTGGAAGAAAAAGGATATGCGGCAGTAGATTGTGATAATCAGATTGATATGGTCAATCGTGAAAAAGTGGAAGATTTTTGCAAAACAGCGGAGAAAGAAGAACAGGCAGCAGTAGATATTGTACAACCGAACAGAGATTCGCTACAATATTAATTTATGTATAATTATGTTGTAGGTACAAAAATAGTGTGACAGCGAGGTAGAGAAAATGGAAGAGCAGATAAAAAAGATTTATGAAAAGCAGAAAAATGGACGCATCAGGATGATACGGAATGTGCTGTTGATTTATGCAGCATTGATTTGTGTGGTGAGTATTTTCAAAGGAAATCCGTTCCCGCATCAGGAGACAGTACTCTTTTTCGATGTGAAGCAGCCGGGCTGGGTCACGACAGATCCCTGGCTTCTGTGGATTTGCGTGGTGGTTGATCTGATTGCAGGTATATTCATTTTAATCAGGGACATTCTCAGAGATTTTTCAAAAATTGACCGGATTCTGTCACAGCAATGTGATGCAGAAAAATATTCAGAAATGCTGGAAGAGTTGGTAAAGTACGGAAAGAGCTTGGATTATCATGGATTTCAAAAAAGTGTCATGCTGATAGCTGAGTCTAAATATGTAGTTGCACTGATCATAAATGGGCAGTTGCAGAAGGCAGAAGAGTATATAAAGAATGAATGGGAAGGAAAAAGAGAGGGACGTTCCTGGCAGCAGGTCATGACGAATCTCGAACTGTCGAAGAAATATCAGGAGAAAGATGCGGCAGGTTATTCGGCTACATTAGAAAAAGCAGGGAAAGTATTTCAAAAGAATCCACTGTTTATGGCAAAAAATTTGATGCTGAAAGGTGAAGATGAGGCAGCAGTAAGATTACTGGAAAATGATACGGAAAAGCTGCCTTATTATGAGGTTACACGCAGATTCCTGCTGGGAGTATGTTACTACCGAATCGGAAAAGAAGAGCAGGGAAAAGAATGTATGGAATATGTAATTGGGCATGGAAATACGTTGAAGTGCAAAGAAGAAGCGGAAAAATATGTAACAGTGTAAGTAAGGATGTTCTTTAAAATGACAGGGTAACAAAAATGGAGAAGATATAGAGGATGGTAATAAAATAGGATATATCGCACATAAAGATGGTGAATCTGGAGTATACAATTCCTGAAAATAGACTTGGTTTTTAAATATTACAAGTGTAAGATTTAAGGAACAAAAAAATTAGAAGAAAGGAATCGGTGGAAGTGGTTATGTTGTTAAAAAAGATGCAACAGTATTGGATGAGTATTTTGAAGGATAAAAAAATTTTTATGGGGAATTATTACATATGTAAGATATTTGCGATGATATTGATAGTTCTTATTGTTTTTACAGGGTGCGGACAAAATCGAATTACGGAAAAAGAAGAAAAGAAAGAAACCATAGAATCTGAAATGAATGCAGAAGTAAAAAAAACAGCACAAACTTTTCGGTTTGTTTATATGAAGGAGAAGTCGGAGTTAAATACATTAAAGGTGAAAAGAAAAATTATCAATTGTCTGGAAGAAAAAGGATATGCGGCAGTAGATTGTGATAATCAGATTGATATGGTCAATCGTGAAAAAGTAGAAGATTTTTGCAAAGCAGCAGAGAAAGAAGAACAGGCAGCAGTAGATATTGTTGTTGTATTTGATGAAGGGGAAATTATACAATATCATTTAGAGTCAATGAATGGAAAGATAAATGTTCGATTATGTCAGGTTAAATGGAAGGATAATAGCCCACAGGCTAATTATTATGATGAATATGAAGCATATGAGTGGAAATATACAGAAAAAGGATACTTGTTTCTGGAGGAATATCACCCACCGGGATTTGATGGAGCACCGGGTGAAACTGGATTCAGAGTGCAGCCATTAGATAAAACATGCCGAGAATTGAATCGAAAATATGTTATGCCGTTGGGGTATGCACTTAATAATCTGTTGATTACAAATTGGGATAACCAGAATTATACGGAACTTGATTTTTATGATCTTTATGAAAAAATGTATTATATGAAATATGGAAAGCAAGTTCCATATGAAGCAAATTATGGTGGAGCAGAATATGAAGTTCCAAAAGATGAGTTTGAAGAGGTTATAAAGACCTATTTACCATTTAGTAATAGCGAGATTGAAAAAGGAACTTTTTATAACTCTGATAATAGAACTTTTAGATACAGACCGCGAGGGTTATATGATTGTGAATTCCCATATGAGCCATATCCGGAAGTTATCTCATATGAAAAATTACAAGATGGAACATTAAAACTTACGATAGAAGCAGTATGGGAAATCAGAATGTTAGATCAGGCAATCACCAGTGAATTGATGATAAAACCTATGGAAGACGGAAGTTTCCAGTATTTATCAAATAAGGTAATCAGGTCAGATCAAAATGCAAATGCAGGGTGGTATATGCCAAGGTTAACAGAAGAAGAGTGGGAAGAGAATTACAGTAATAATTAGGGGGCAATATGAAAAGAAAAAGTATTTTGTTAGTACTTTGTATAGGAATGATTCTGACTTCATGTGAAAGTAAGATATCATTAAACAGCACAGATGGAAAAAATGAGAAGAATCAGAAAAACACTACCATGGAAAATCCGGATAAGGGATATAATCTACCAATCGATGAAGACAAGAAAAAGGAAGTTGCGAACGATTGTGAAGAAATTATGGGCATTATCCGAGACATTTATTCTGAATATAATGGAATACAAGAAGCAGATCAGAACACTGCTGAGCAAATGATGAATCGGATGGAAGAAATTATCAAACAAAATGGGAATCCGGTCATTGGTTCCGATCATTATTCTGTTATGGATAATTACCAGAAGATGGAACAATTTTTAAAATCTGCAGAACAAGAAGAAAAAGGAAGTGTAATTTTATATGAAGCAGATACAGATGGTGGAATTACTAGAAAAGAATATAGTTATGATGGAAAAGAAATGAGTGTGATGTCTGCAAAAATGATCTGGAGTGAGGATACAGAGCCTGTACTTACATACATATCGCTATCAAAAATAAAAGAATGGGCATATACTGAAAATGGGAATTTCTGTTATGAATTATGCGTACCTGAACCACCGGAAGTGACAGAGATTGTAGATGGAAGTTGTATTATCCGGGTAAAGCCTTTGAGTGAGGAGTGTCGGGAATATTCAAAAAAATATGTGAGTACGTTCGGCTATCAGGGAAACAATCTGTTATGTTCAAACTGGAATGCGGAGGATATGCAGGGGTTGGATTATAATGGACTTTATGAATATTTTTATCAAATGAAATATGGAGAAAAATTTACTGCAGAAAAAGAGGTTGTGGGAATTCCAGCAGAAGAGTTCGAAAATGTAATTATGACATATCTTCCTGTTACAAAAGAAGAATTGAAAGAATGGGCGGTCTACGATGAACAAAGTAATATGTTTATCTGGGAACGATTGGGATGTAGTAATTATTCACCAACACATTTTGGCTTGTCTTTACCGGAAGTAACAGAAGTCAGGCACAATGAAGATGGAACCATTGTTTTGACAATTCATGCAGTATGTGATTCTGTTGTATGTAATGATGCTGTTATTACACACGAACTTACGATGAAAATTCAGGATGATGGAACGATTCAGTATGTTGGAAATAGGATTTTAGATAATGGTATTGATAATATACCGAGGTATCAGTACCGGTTAGGTAATTTGCAGAATTGATTAGTAGAGAAGAAATAAATAAAGAGAACTGATAACGGGAAATTATGCTATCAGTTCTCTTTATTTATTTCCAAATACCAAGATTAGAAAGTACAGATTCTGTTATTTCGGTAGCCTGACTTCCAGTTGCACCAGAAGAGGATTGAATATTTGTTGCGAAGTAGTAAGTATTATTCGCTGTTTCAATGTATCCGATAAACCAGCCATTGACATCTTTACCATTGACACGCCCGGTTCCTGTTTTCCCGTAAAGAGAACCGGAAGAAGTAGTGGAAAGCAGCAGGGCTTTTTTTACTGCCTGGATATTTTTACTGTCAAAATGAAAATCATTTTGATAGAAATCCTGTAACAATTCCACCTGCTCTATGGGTGATATCTTCAGAGAGAAATCTGTCCAATAGAGATTTAGATTTGTTCCAGTATTCTGATTCCCATAGTTTATTGTCTGTAAAAATGTTCTTACGGATTCAAAACCTGCCTGTGAATCAATTGCTTGAAAATACCAGTTTACGGAATTATGCATAGCCGAGGTTAAATCTTGATCGGCTTCCCATGAATTAAAAGGATATGGTTCTCCATTCCATGTGAAAGTGGAATGTTCTGGTGTAATAATTCCAGATTCCAAGCCAAGTAATGCATCATATATTTTATAAGTCGAATTCGGTGATACACGTGTGGAAGCATGATCCATATTATAAATATTCCATCTATCAGCAGACTGATCATATAAAACAAAACTTCCGGTGTAGTCCCCAAAATCGGAAGAAAGATTTAGCTGAGTAATATTCTTTTCGGTTGTGTCAAAATGATACCCTGTCTGATCAGAAGCATAAACAGAAAGTATGGGAATGCATCCAATGATGATAGTAGAGACGAATATGCATATAAGATATCCACAAATTTTTTGTTTAAAAGTAGGTTGGTGGAATGATGCAATATTTAAAATGCGTCCTTTTAACTGTTTTATATTTCCACTAATTCCCATAGTAAGAGGGAATGGAGACAGAGCTATTGTTTCGGCAAAGTTAATCAGTGTATTTCCATATGACTTGTATTCTGTTTCTTTCAATAATTGTAATACAGCACTGTCGCAGGCAAGTTCCCGTTCCTGTCGTATTCTTTTTAGAAAATACCAGATTAGGGGATTGAACCAGTAGAAAACATTTACTGTATTTATCAAATATCCAATTAGAATATCTTTATGCTTGTAGTGCTGCAGTTCATGAAGAAGCATATAGCGAATATCAGTTGCGCTTATAGTTCCAGCGTTAAAATCTGAAATCAAGTGAATTGGAAGATAAATGCGAGGATGCAGGAAACCAGCCAAAACAGGAGATTTCAAAAATGCTGTACTATAAATCGGAATGGTATGCTTGCTGTTCACTTCGTTTAAACATTCTATATAAAGAGCGTTTAGTTCTTCATTTTGAAGAGGTAAAGCAGAACTAAGTAAGGCTTTTACTTGTTTTACTGAGCGGTAGAGAAGAAAAAACATTATGAATATACCGATACTCCAGAAAAATACAAGTAATGTGTGAATAAAAGTTGGTATTTGGGTGCTGACAGAGACAGCAAAATCATTTATTTTATCCAAATTATAACCATTACCAGAAAGAAAAGTGGTTTGAATGTCACCATTGGTACTTGAACTGGCTGTCAGCAAATGTCTCCACGATATAGAAGAGGGGGCAGAGTTTATCGGTAAAAAGGGAACAATTAGAACGGCAAGAAATATAATCGAAAGATTATATTGCATACGTGCGGATAATTGCCTTTGCAATAAATTTTTTAATCCCAGTAAACTACCTAAAAAAATACAAATGATGGCATTACAGAGTAAAAATCGAAAACTAAAATATATCAAAATATGCTCCTCCCATGGTTAATGATTGGAAAGAAGATTCCGTAAGCTGGCAATGTCTTCTTCAGACAATTTATCATCCTCAATGTAAGAGGCAAGCATAGAAGTGATATTACCATTATAATATCGCTTTAAAAAAGAATTACTTTCCTGTCGAATATATTCGTCTTCCTTGACCAATGGAGTATAGACAAAAAACCGGCTTTGTTTTTCATAGGTTAGTGCTTTTTTAGAAACGAGACGTTTAATCAATGTCTGAATTGTTTTAGGACTCCAACTGGAAATTTGTGTTAATTTTTCAGTAATTTCATTGGTGCTGATTGGTGCGTATTTCCAAACGATTTTCATAACTTCAAATTCAGCTTCTGAAATTTGAGGCAGATTGCTCATGTGATATTCCTCCAAATCTTACAAATGTAATAAAAATATTATATATCTTAAAAGGTTATTCTGTCAACGAAATAAAAACTTGACTTTAAATCTTACAGATGTAATAATATATAAAAATTACACTTGTAAGATTTGGAATATGAAAGGTTTTATAAAAATGGGAAGGGTAGTTGTTGTAACATTTGATGAAAATGAGGAAGAAAAATTAAATGAATTATTACATTTTCTGTCTGCTAAAAAATACTCTGAGATGCCTGGTAAACAAAATAGGGTACTTGATTATGGAGCATTAAAAATAAATGCGGAATATCGTTCTGTAGAAAGTAATGGTGAGCTGGTTCAATTGACGAATTATGAATTTGAAATTTTATATTTGCTTGCAAGAAATCCAGGACAAGTTTTTTCGAAGGAACAAATATATACACGAGTCTGGAAAGAACCATATTATGGGGCAGAAGATAATGTTATGGGCATAATTCGGAGAATCAGAAAAAAGATTGAGCCAGATTCTGCAAAACCAAGATACATTTTAAATGTATGGGGTATGGGATATAAATTTAATGGTGAATTGATGAAATGATGGAATATAAAATTGGGCATAATAAGTAAAGATACCAAAAAAAGCAGGAGAAATTTTTATGGAAAATGATATTTGGAATGAAATATCCTCTTTTTTGAACCAGTTGCGTTGTGAGAATATAAACAGAGAAAGTTATATCTATTTCCAAGAACTTGCAAATATTCAGTTGAAGAAGAAAATGGAAAAAGAAAAGGTGAATAAACTTCTCGATCATATAAGTTATGAGGACAGGGAGAAGTTGAAGCAATATGGAGAAATTTTGGAAGAAGAAGCGTTTGTGTCAGAACAAAGGGCATATTGTCAAGGATATGTAGATTGTATTCAGTTATTGGCTGGTTTAGGACTCTTGAAAAAATCGACGGATATGGAAAAAATAATTAGCGAGATGAAAAGCAATTAAGTGTGTCGTGGAGGAAAATGTAGTATTTGATAGATAAAAGGATGTTCGTAAAGAAGAAACAGTTATGTTATATCAAGTTGTAATGATATAGCATAACTGTTTTTAACATATGGTAATAGTATTTATTCCACTAATTTTAAATATCGGTAATTATCAGCTATTTATCGGTATTTTACAAGTTTTATTTTGTATCATTAGTAGTGTCTACGTTAGAAATAAAAGGATTAGAATCTAGCAGAGCTGTCGTAGTTGCAAGAATTACCTGTAACTGATAATCATTGCACTGATTTAAGAGCCGAAGAATCTGATCATATGTAGAATTATTTTTATTCTGATTTGGATAAACGTAGTCATCAGCAGAAATATTTAAAGTCTGCATGGTTTTACAAAATAATTCCAGACTGGGACCGCCTTTATGGCGTTCGAGGTCTCCAAGATAAGCCGCCGATATTCCGAGTTTTTCAGCAAGAGCTTCTTGTGTTAAATGCATTTCCATACGCCCTTGTTTTACTAAAGTGGCAAATAATGTTTTTGGAATATCCATGTTTGTATACCTCCATAAACTTAGTGTATTACCCTAAATTTGAAAAGTGAAAAGGGTGTAACATTAGAAAAAACACAGGGTATTACCCGATGAATGAGAAAGCATACAAATCTCTTTCGGTTAAAAAAACAGATTCCGAAAGAGCAGTATTTGTATGCTTATTTTCTTTTCCGGAATCTAACCGGAGAAAATATGGTTCTTAGCAAGAGTTCAGCTAAAAAATTCTGTTCAACAGAAGGTATTCAATTAAAAAAATCTCAACAATTTCATTAGTAAATGTTGGAATTGAAACTAGGGTAAGAGCCAATAATGAATCCAGGGTAATAAAATATCGAATTAAATGCGTCCATAGGAGTGAAATCTGTCAGGGCGTTTTTTGTTACCTAAATATTGAGAATGAGCAATTCAAAATAAGGTCGATTGTTCGTATTCGTGCCCCGCCTACTGATCTGAATTCAAAAAAATTCAGATTGGAGGAAAGGTCATGGAAGGCAGACAGCCTAAAAGAAGAAAAGATAAATATAACCCATATGAAATCTATGAGAAGGACGGAAAATATTATGTTTCATTTCGTAATGGTGAAAAAGAGTACAAGGATTTGGAAATAGGAAAGAATGTATATGAAGCTTTTAATACGTTTGAATTGCAGGATGTGTCGCATATGAATGTTGTGGACAGGCATTTGGAACAGTCAGAAATCTGGGATTCCAGTTTATATGAACGGGTATTTCAGAAAGAGGAAGGTGTAGAGGATACTGTTCTGAATAAACTGGAAGCGGAACATTTACATAGTGCAATTCAGCAGTTGTCGGAAATTCAGAGAAGACGATTGATGAAGTATTATTTTGAAGATAAGAATTATGAGCAGATTGCACAGGAAGAAGGCTGCTCTTTTCAGATGGTAGCAAAGTCTGTAAAAGCAGCAATCAGAAATTTGAAAAAGATTTTGAGATAGTGGGTTGAAAAATAGCGTTTAAGTGAGGAAACAGGTGGAAAGAGAAATATTCTGATCCGCCTGTTTCTTCTTTTATCACAAAAAACTGGGGAGCGGGACGAACCTTGACAAATTCATATACATTCATCAGGCACATTCCTGTTGTTATCGTGATGAGCGTAAGCCACATTAACAGATACGCTATGACACAGATTGGGTAAAGACAGCGAAATCCCACCCGTATACTTCCTTTTGGTTTCAGTTTGTATCCCCCGGACTGTTGAGCGAAAAATATCTGGTTATAGCTGTCAGATTGCTTCTGGCAAGGCGATGACAGACAACAGGCATAATGATACTCCTGTCCGGTCATAAAGTCGTGTATACAAAATATTTCTTTGATGCCGCAACAAGTGAGGGCAGCTTCAGGAGATCCCTGGAGAGGAAAAATCCCAATCCCATATATTTATTTTTAATAAAGTCCTGTGGAGCTGATTAGCAGTCAGCCGTCTGGTGATTTCCCAATTACAAGTCGGGACGTCGGGGACAAATAGGCTTGTATTTTACATATTTAGGGATAACAACAGTTAGAAAGTCGAGAGGAGATAAAGCAAAGATGGAAGATAGAAACATCAGGCGTGGGGATATTTATCATGCCGACCTTGATCCTGTATTTGGGAGTGAACAGGGCGGTTATCGTCCGGTGCTGGTGATTCAGAATAATATAGGAAATAAATACAGTCCGACAGTGATTGTGGCAGCAATTACAAGTAAAGAAAAAATGAAACTGCCGACACACATTGCAATTCCAGAAATCGAAGGTCTGGAAAAGGATTCTGTAGTGCTGTTGGAGCAGCTTAGAACTTTAGATAAAAGACGGTTGGAAAATTATGTGTGTACCTTAGATCGTACTGAAATGGAGAAAATCAATAAAGCAATCCGAAGAAGTACCGGGATACCGAAGATAATTGAAAAACCGTTAGTCGTGAGCTTGTGTAGAGTATGTGCAGGCAATTTTTATGAGGTGCCGGGACATTATATCCGGCGGGTGAATCCGGAGCAGCGATATAAGGAATTATGTATGTTCTGCAATGTCCGGAATGGGTACGACTATTATATAGGAAGAAAGAACAAGTAACACGTAAAAGTCAAGTGTGCGATTTGAAAATTCGCACATTGGACGATGTAGACGAAAATGGATATCTTAGTGGTGTACCGTTTTTAGATGTTACACAGCTAAAAACTACCGGTAGTAAAGCGCAAAGATTAGGACGAGGAGGATAACGTCATGGCAATGATAGAGAATGAAATGGAAAAGAAAGTATATAAAGTAGAAGATGTTCAAAATTTGCTTGGGCTGGGACGCTCCAAGGCATATGAATTTATAGAAAATGTTTATTATGACAGAAAACCATTCCGGGTGTTGAAGATTGGCAGATCGTATCGTATCCCATGCAATTCTTTTGATAAGTGGCTGAATGGAGACGAGGAGAGAGAAAGAGTGAGAGCAGAATGAAACAGAAAGAAACGCAGCAGGAGACAATGTCAAAGGAAAAGAGAGTTGTCTTTTTTGAAGGAAAATCATGGTATCTCAGAACCAAAGAGCTGCAGGACGATCTGACGACAAAATATGGGAAAAAAGGTGGCTTTGAAACGCCGGAAGAAGCAGAGAAAAGTTACTGGGAATATGAAAAAAGATACCAGAAGAAGCAGAGAGATCTCCAGATTGCAAAAATGCAAAAGACAGATGTAATGCTTGGAGATTATCTGGAATATTGGTTTGAAAATATTTTCAGTCCGAGAATTGAGACAACCACGAGGATGGTTGGAGCATATACGTTATATAATCTGATTCTTCCGAGTATGGAAGCAGATATCAAATTAAAATACATTTCAGTAGAGTATTTAGATGCTCTACTGGAACGTGTTGCAAAAATCTGTCCTTCAGCAGGAAATAAGGGGCGGGAACTTCTGAGTATCGCCATGAAAGATGCAGCAGGAGATAAGTTCATAAGCTATAATCCAGTGCCTGAGACAAAGCCATATCCGAGAGCAAAACCAAAGGTAAGGGTATTAAGCAAAGAAAAATTGAGGTTTTTCTTGAAGCTGCCAGCAAGAATCCTTGGTATCTGGAAATTTTACTGGGACTGTTTTGTGGATTACGAAAAGGAGAAATTCTTGGATTGAAATTTCAGGATTTTGATTTTGAAAAACAGACCGTCAGAATCAGCAGACAGCTTGTTGGAAACCTGAAACTGAAAGAAAAAGAATTTACGGTTACGGAATATGCAGTTATTGAACGGAATCCAAAGACCGAGAACAGTTATCGGATATTAAGAGTTCCGAAAGTAGTGATGCGGGAAGTAAAACGCAGACAGCAGTTGATTGAACTGCGTAAAAATGATCCGGGCATAGAATATAAGGATTTTGATTATGTATGTTGTCAGGAAAATGGCGAACCCCGATCATTGACGGCAATGAATCAGGCACTTACAAAAATCTGTGACAGAAATGGATTGCCAAATATCACCGTACATGGACTCAGACATATGTTTGCGACTATTTTAATCGAGCTTGGAGTCCCATTGTTTAAAATATCTGGTCTATTAGGTCATAGTTCCGTTCATACGACTTACGAATATTATTGTGAGATTATGGACGAGCAGGATAAGATTATTGCGTTTGTAAATAATACATTTGTACCACAACAAACCGGAACGGAGGGATAGCCATGCATAAGACCTTTGATTTTAAGAAATATGTAGAATATAAGGTCTATTCGGTGACAACAATCAAAAATGGATATGGATTTCGTGTGTTGCTGACGTTTGCAGACGAAAGTAAAAAGACACAGCAACATGCGGGATTCACAACCAAAAGAGAAGCCAATGCATTTCGTGATGAAGTAATCGGACAGTTACATACCGGAACCTATATTGTGTATGGAAAAATCCGGGTAGAGGAGTTTATGATCTTCTGGTTGGAAAATATTATGCGTCCCCGAATAACAGACGACACTTATACAACTTACAAAAGTGCCATTAAGAATTACATTGTTCCACAGATTGGAAAGATGTATATGTCTACACTAAATCAGGGGTATATCAGAAAATTATATAATGCAGTTGCAGAGAAGTATGAATCAGTTGCGAAAAATGTCAGGACGATCATGAAAACATCATTGGAGTATGCATTTAACAAAAATGTACTGGCAACAAATCCAGCGAAGGGAATCAATTTACCGAAGAAAATAAAAAAGACAGAGTATCGCGTCCTGAAAATTGACGAGAAGAAAACATTGACACTTCCGCAGGTGCTTCGGTTGATTGAGGCGAGCAAGGAGACATCGATTCATATGCAAATTCTGTTTGCGGTATTGATGGGACTCAGAAGAAGTGAAATAAATGCTCTGAAATACAGTGATGTCGATTACATTCACAGGACGTTGAGAGTAGAGCGTCAGTTGGGAAAAAAGCCAAACAGTAAAGCAGAAGACTGTGCACCTAAGATGCTGACAAAGCAGGAAATTAAAACAAAAACACCTGCTGGTGTGCGTGAAATTCCAATACCGGATTATGTATTTGAAGCAATTCTGGAAGAACGGAAAACTTATGAGAAGAACCGCAGACGCAGACCAAAAGAGTTCCGGGACTGGAATTATATTTGTTGTTCTACATATGGGAATCCAAGGAGTAAAGGTTTTCATCAGAAATACTATAAAGACTTGTTGAAATCCTTGGATTTGCCTGATATTCATTTTCACCAGTTGAGAAATACCTATGCAACCATTTTGCTGAAGAATAGTTTTAATTCAAAAGGTGTTTCGCATTTGTTAGGACATGCCAAGGAAATTATATCCGTAGATGTCTATGGAGATACACAGGAAATCATAGAAGACTGTCTGGACGTACTGGAACCATTTATTGAAGAAGTTATTCCAAAAGAGAGGAAAGATCAGTATTATGATTATTCAGAAATGATTGAAATAGACTTGATCCTGGAGGAATATTTCAACGCAGCATGATGAAAAATAGAATAGTAGTGAAAGAAAAAAGTACAAATAAGAATCGAACATTTGTACTTTTTTCTTGCGTTAATCTATATACTTTCAAAAATTTATTTGATATAATAGGGACTGTTACAAGAACAAACAGTAAAAATATGACAGGACCGGAGGTTAGTATTTTCAGGTATTTCCGAGTGCTGTTTTATCCGCAAATATTAGTTTTGTGACTTTATTCGTAACGAGGTGAGAAACACATCTATTCACCACAAAAATGAGTTTTTCGTTACGAATCCGGATACGAATTTTTGGCTGATATTGGTCATAGTAAAAGTCACAAATGGAGGAATTTACCATGAATGAGTTCAAATTAAAAGCCCCATATGAGCCAACCGGAGACCAGCCACAGGCGATCGCAGAGCTTGTGAAAGGGTTCAAGGAAGGCAATCAATGCCAGACTTTACTAGGGGTTACGGGTTCTGGAAAGACTTTTACGATGGCAAATGTGATTCAGCAATTACAGAAGCCGACACTTGTCATCGCTCATAATAAGACGTTAGCAGCTCAGTTATACGGAGAGTTCAAGGAGATGTTCCCTGAGAACGCAGTGGAGTATTTTGTCTCCTATTATGACTACTATCAACCAGAAGCTTATGTTCCGTCTTCAGATACTTATATTGCTAAAGATTCAGCAATTAATGATGAGATAGATAAATTGCGTTTATCCGCAACAATGGCACTGACAGAACGAAGAGATGTTATTATAGTAGCCAGCGTTTCTTGTATTTATGGTCTTGGTAGTCCATTAGATTATCAGAATATGGTTATTTCATTGCGTCCGGGCATGGAGAAGGACAGAGATGAATTGATTTCAAAATTAATAGAAATTCAGTACAATCGTAATGATATGGATTTTCATAGAGGTACATTTCGTGTCAGAGGAGATGTTGTGGAAGTGATACCGGCTAATGCTGAAAGCACTGCTATCAGAGTGGAATTTTTTGGAGATGAAATTGATAGAATTGTTGAAGTTGATGTTTTAACCGGTGAAATTAAGGGCGAATTAAAACATGCTGCAATTTTCCCGGCTTCACATTATGTTGTTGATAAGGAAAACATAAAACGTGCTGTAGGTGCGATTGAAGATGAATTGGAAGAACGTGTGAAGGAATTCAAACGCCAAGATAAATTATTGGAGGCACAGCGTATAGCAGAGCGTACAAATTTTGATGTTGAAATGTTAAAAGAAACAGGTTTTTGTTCCGGCATTGAAAATTATTCCAGACATCTATCCGGATTGCAACCGGGGCAGCCTCCATATACATTGATTGATTATTTCCCAGATGATTTTATTATGATGATTGACGAATCACATAAGACAGTTCCACAAATAGCGGGGATGTATCATGGAGATCAGTCAAGAAAGACAACGTTGGTTGATTATGGATTCCGTCTGCCTTCTGCTAAAGATAACAGACCTCTCAATTTTGAGGAGTTTGAAAGCAAGGTGAATCAAGTGTTGTTTGTCTCAGCTACGCCTGGCGTGTATGAGGAAGAACATGAATTATTGCGTGCTCAGCAGGTGATCCGTCCAACAGGTCTTCTTGATCCTGAGGTTGAAGTGCGGCCGGTTGAGGGACAGATAGATGATTTGCTAGGTGAGATTAACAAAGAAGTTGCGAAAAAGAACAAAATATTAATCACAACATTGACGAAAAGAATGGCAGAAGACTTAACAGACTATTTAAGAGAAGTCGGTGTACGTGTAAAATATTTACATTCCGATATTGATACATTAGAACGAACAGAGATTATACGTGATATGCGTATGGATGTTTTTGACGTATTGGTCGGGATTAATTTGCTGAGAGAAGGATTAGATATTCCGGAGATTACACTTGTTGCAATTTTAGATGCAGATAAGGAAGGCTTTTTGAGATCAGAGACTTCGTTGATACAGACGATAGGACGTGCGGCGAGAAATGCAGAAGGTCATGTTATTATGTATGCTGATACGGTGACCGATTCTATGAGAATGGCAATAGAAGAAACAAAAAGACGTCGAGAAATTCAGATGAAATATAATGAGGAAAATGGAATCACACCTCAGACAATTAAAAAAGCAGTTCGAGATTTGATCAGCATTTCTAAGAAAGTGGATACTTCGGAATTGCAGATGGAGAAAGATCCAGAATCTATGAGCAAAGAGGAACTGGAGAAATTAATCGGAAGTATTACAAAGAAGATGAAAAAAGCAGCAGCAGAATTGAATTTTGAACTTGCAGCAGAGTTGCGAGATAAACTTATAGAGTTAAAAAAAGCATTCAATGAGATAGATGATTAATGATGGTAGGAGACAGAATATGGGTAAAAAGATGGACGCCAGACAGTATATTAAAATTCGAGGCGCAAATGAGAATAATTTAAAAAATATTGATGTAGATATTCCGAGAAATGAGCTTGTTGTATTGACTGGTTTGAGTGGATCGGGTAAATCTTCTCTTGCATTTGATACGATTTATGCAGAGGGACAACGTAGATACATGGAGTCTTTGTCATCTTACGCACGTCAGTTCTTAGGACAGATGGAAAAACCGGATGTAGAAAGTATAGAAGGCTTATCCCCTGCTATTTCAATTGATCAGAAATCTACAAACCATAATCCACGTTCTACAGTTGGAACAGTGACAGAAATTTATGATTATTTTCGACTTTTGTATGCAAGAATCGGGATTCCACATTGTCCAAAATGTGGGAAGGAAATAAAAAAGCAGTCAGTAGACGAGATGGCAGATCAGATTATGGCGTTGCCAGAGAAAACGAAAATTCAGTTATTGGCACCGGTTGTAAGAGGACGTAAAGGGACACATACAAAATTATTTGAACGTGCAAAAAAAAGCGGATATGTCCGTGTCCGTGTTGATGGTAATATGTATGAATTATCAGAAGATATAGTCTTAGATAAAAATATAAAACACAATATTGAAATTATAGTAGACCGTCTTGTTGTAAAACCAGGTATTGAAAAGCGGCTGACAGATTCGATTGAAAATGTGTTAAACTTGGCAGAAGGTTTATTGGTTGTAGATATCATTGATGGTGAAACAATGAATTTTAGTCAGAGTTTTTCGTGTCCGGATTGTGGGATAAGTATAGAAGAAATCGAGCCAAGAAGTTTTTCTTTTAATAATCCATTTGGGGCATGTCCGGCTTGCTTTGGACTTGGATATAAGATGGAGTTTTCGGAAGAATTGATGATTCCTGACCCTTCACTTAGTATTAATGAAGGGGCGATTACAGTAATGGGATGGCAGTCATGCGCAGATAAGAATAGTTTTACGAATGCAATTCTTGTCGCATTATGTAAAGAATATGATTTTGATTTAGATACACCATTCGACAAATATCCAAAGAAGATTCATGATATTCTAATCTACGGCACCAATGGAAAAACTATAAAAGTATACTATAAAGGTCAGCGAGGAGAGGGAATTTATGATGTTGCATTTGAAGGTTTAATAAAGAGTGTTGAGAGAAGATACCGTGAAACACATTCTGAAAACAGTAAAGCAGAATATGAAACATTTATGAATATTACTCCGTGTTCAGAATGTAAAGGGCAACGTTTGAAAAAAAGTGCATTGGCAGTAACTGTAGGCGATAAAAATATTGCAGAAGTAACATCGTTATCTATTGATTGTCTGCAGGAATTTTTGAATAATTTAGTCTTAAGCAAGACACAACATATAATCGGTGATCAAATATTAAAAGAAATCAAAGCTCGCATACAATTTTTAATGGATGTCGGATTAGAGTATTTAACATTGTCAAGAGCAACAGGAACACTTTCAGGAGGTGAGGCGCAGAGAATCCGTCTTGCAACTCAAATTGGCTCGGGCCTTGTAGGAGTTGCATATATTTTGGATGAACCAAGTATCGGTCTGCATCAAAGAGATAATGATAAATTGCTGGCAACGTTAAAACGATTGCGTGATCTGGGTAATTCTCTTATTGTTGTAGAACATGATGAGGATACAATGCTTGCAGCAGATTGTATTGTGGATATCGGACCAGGAGCAGGGGAACATGGCGGTCAGGTTGTTGCAATAGGGACGGCGAAAGAATTAATGAAATGTAAAAATTCTATCACGGGAGATTATCTGAGTGGGAGAAAGAGAATCCCTGTTCCAACAGAAAGAAGAAAGCCAACAGGATATTTGAAGGTTATTGGTGCACAGGAAAATAATTTAAAAAATATTGATGTCAAATTTCCATTAGGAGTTATGACATGTGTAACCGGAGTATCTGGATCGGGTAAAAGTTCTCTTGTAAATGAAATTTTGTATAAAAAACTTGCAAAAGAACTCAATCGTGCGAGAACAATTCCAGGAAAACACAAAAGAATTGAAGGATTGGAGCAGGTTGATAAAGTAATTAACATTGATCAGTCTCCAATTGGAAGAACGCCGCGTTCTAATCCTGCAACTTATACCGGAGTATTTGATTTGATCCGGGATTTGTTTGCGGCTACCTCGGATGCAAAAGCAAGAGGATATAAAAAAGGTCGATTTAGTTTCAATGTAAAAGGAGGTCGATGTGAAGCTTGTTCCGGAGATGGAATCTTAAAGATTGAAATGCATTTTCTGCCGGATGTATATGTTCCATGTGAAGTATGCGGAGGAAAGCGTTACAATAGAGAAACGTTGGATGTAAAATATAAAGGGAAAAATATTTATGATGTGTTGAATATGACAGTAGAAGAAGCAGTAACATTTTTTGAAAATATTCCTAGTATCCGTAGGAAAATGGAAACTTTGAACGATGTTGGTCTGTCTTATATCAGATTAGGACAGCCTTCTACGGAATTATCCGGAGGAGAAGCACAGAGAATTAAGCTTGCAACGGAACTAAGTAAGAGAAGTACTGGAAAGACAGTATACATTTTGGATGAACCAACGACAGGGCTTCATTTTGCAGATGTTCATAAATTAACAGAAATATTACAGAGATTGACTGCGGAAGGGAATACAGTTATTGTTATAGAACATAATTTAGATGTGATTAAAACAGCAGATTATATTATTGATATCGGACCGGAAGGTGGAGATAAAGGTGGTACAGTAGTTGCCTGTGGAACTCCGGAAGAAATAGCATTGAATGAGAAATCATACACAGGAAAATATATAGATGCAATACTTAAGAAAAATAAATAAGAAAGAGCTGTTCTTCTACAGCTAATTACGTTATTATAGAAAGATACGAAAGAATATAAATAATAAATGTTCGAAAGGGAGTTATTGCATGGCTGTAGATATTGGAATTGATTTAGGAACAGCAAGTGTTCTGGTTTATGTAAAAGGAAAAGGGGTTGTATTAAAAGAACCTTCTGTTGTAGCCTATGACAGAGAGACAAATGAAGTAAAAGCAATTGGAGAAGAAGCAAGATTGATGCTTGGCCGTACACCGGGGAATATTATAGCTGTTCGTCCGCTTCGGCATGGTGTGATTTCTGATTATACAATAACAGAAAAGATGATTAAATATTTTATATTAAAAGCACTAGGACGAAGAACTTTTAAAAAGCCACGAATTTGTATATGTGTTCCAAGTGGAGTTACTGAAGTAGAGAAGAAAGCAGTGGAAGAAGCTACATTTGCAGCCGGAGCAAGAGAGGTTCATTTGATAGAAGAGCCGGTCGCAGCAGCGATTGGAGCAGGGATTGATATTTCCAAGGCGTGTGGAAATATGATTGTAGATGTCGGAGGCGGAACATCGGATATTGCTGTTATTTCTTTAGGTGGAACTGTAGTTAATACTTCTATAAAAATTGCAGGGGATGATTTTGATGAAGCTATTGTGCGTTATATGAGGAAAAAACATAATTTACTGATAGGAGATCGTACAGCAGAAGAAATAAAAATCAAAATTGGTACAACGTATCCTCTGGCAGAAATTGAAAAATTGGAAGTAAAAGGAAGAAATTTAGTGACGGGATTGCCAAAAACAGTTTTAGTAACATCTTCAGAAACAGAAGAAGCCTTAAAAGAGATAAGCGGTCAGATTGTAGAAGCTGTTATTTCTGTATTGGAACAGACGCCACCGGAACTATCCGCAGATGTTCTGGACAGAGGGATACTTCTTACCGGAGGTGGCTCTATGTTAAGAGGATTGGAAGAGTTGATTGAAGAAAAAACAGGGATTCATACAATAACAGCTGAAGATCCGTTGAAGGTAGTTGCGGTAGGAACGGGTCAGTATGCTGAATATATTGGTGGAAGCAGAGAATTATAAGAAGAGAGTAACGAAAGAAATGGAAATAGTAACCGGGTATGTGGAGCATATTGTATTTCGCAATAATGAAAATGGATATACGGTATTTAATTTAGAAGGAACAGATGGAGAAGTGACATGCGTTGGTACTTTTAACTTTATTAATGAAGGCGAGCTGCTGGAAATTGAGGGTGAGTTTGTGACGCATAATGTGTATGGCACACAATTGAAGGTCAGCAGTTATAAAGTAAAAGAACCAGAGGATTTGATGTCAATCGAAAGATATCTTGGATCAGGAGCAATAAAAGGTCTGGGGGTTGCACTGGCTGGCAGGATTGTTCGAAAATTTAAAGAGGATACATTTCGGATTATAGAGGAAGAACCGGAGCGATTGGCCGAAATCAAAGGAATCAGTGAGCGTAAAGCACGAGAAATTGCAATACAAGTAGAAGAAAAGAAAGATATGCGAAAAGCAATGATATATTTGCAAAAATATGGGATTTCTACTACGCTTGCGGTGAAGATATTTAAATTTTATGGGACAAAACTCTACCAGGTTTTGGAAGAAAACCCATATCAATTAGCAGACAATATTGAAGGAGTAGGATTTAAAACTGCAGACGAAATTGCAACAAGAGTAGGTATTTCGGCAAATTCAGATTTTCGTATAAGAAGCGGTCTTTATTATGTTTTGCAGCAAGCAACAGCCGAAGGGCATATTTATCTGCCGAAAGAAGTATTGACAAGAAAAGCAATTCAAATTCTTGGAATTGAAATCGACAGTATTGAGAAATATATTATGGATTTATGTATAGAACATAAGACTGTCATGAAAGAAAAAAATGGCGAGATCAGAATTTACCCGGCACATTATTACTATTTGGAATTAAATGTTGCAAGGATGCTGAATGAGTTAGCAATTGACTGTCCTATGCCGGAAAGTATGATAGAAAAAAGACTTAAGAAGGTGGAAGAACGAGAGAATCTTGTATTAGATACAATGCAGCATCAAGCAGTGATTGAATCAATCAAGCATGGTCTGATTGTATTAACAGGTGGTCCTGGAACTGGAAAGACAACTACAATCAATACCATGATACAGTTTTTTGAAAGTGAAGGCATGCAGATTTTACTTGCGGCTCCAACAGGTCGTGCGGCAAAACGTATGACAGAAGCAACTGGATATGAGGCACAAACGATTCATCGCTTGTTAGAGGTGAGCGGAAATCCGGAAGAAGAAGGTAATATTAATGGCTTTATGAGAAATCGTGAGAATCCTTTAGAGGCGGATGTGATTATCATTGATGAGATGTCAATGGTAGATTTACCATTGATGAATGCGTTGTTATCAGCAATTGTTGTGGGAACGCGTTTGGTATTAGTGGGAGATGTGAATCAGTTGCCATCGGTTGGAGCAGGAAGTGTGCTAAAAGATATTATTTTATCTGAACGCTTTCGTGTAGTTACATTGACTAAAATTTTCCGCCAGGCCGGAGAAAGTGATATTGTAGTTAATGCACATAAAATAAACGCAGGACAGCCAGTTGTTCTTGATAATAAAAGTCGCGATTTCTTCTTTTTGAAACGCCAGGACGCAGATACGATAATCCGCGTAATCTTGACATTGATTCAGAAAAAATTACCCAAATATGTGAATGCATCACAAAATGATATACAGGTAATGACACCAACCAGAAAAGGACTTCTTGGGGTTGAAAGATTGAATATTATTTTGCAGAAATATTTAAATCCATCTGAGCCGGGGAAAGCAGAAGAAGAGATTAATGGACGTATTTTCCGTGTGGGAGACAAGGTGATGCAGATAAAGAACAATTACCAACTAGAATGGGAAGTACGAACAAAATATGGAATTGCAGTTGATAAAGGGCAAGGCGTATTTAATGGAGATATGGGAATTGTAACAGAAATCAACACTTTTAACAGAACAGTGGAAGTTGAATATGATGAACATCGAAGGATAAATTATCCATTTGAGTTAACAGAAGAATTAGAACTTGCATATGCAATCACAGTTCATAAATCACAAGGAAGTGAATATCCGGCAGTAATTATCCCATTATTGCAAGGACCAAAATTGCTATATAATCGAAATCTATTATACACTGCAGTAACCAGAGCAAAAAAATGTTTGACGATTGTTGGGAGTGAAGACGTATTTCAATATATGATACAAAACAAAAGCGAGCAGAATCGCTATACAAGTCTGGCAGAGCATATCCAGGAATTTTAAAATTTCTGGATATCGTCTATCCGCCTAGATGTCCTTTCTGTGGTAATATTACCAATCAAAAAATTTGTGATCTTTGTAAAATGAAAATCCACTATATTAAAGAACCAAGATGCATGAAATGTGGCAAGCCTGTTGAAACAATGGAGCAAGAATATTGTCAAGATTGTGCAAAACAAAAGCATATATTTGACCAGGGAAGAGGATTGTGGATTCAGAAACAACCTGTTTCAAGAGGAATTTATCAATTTAAATTTCATAATAAGAGATATTATGCAAGTGTCTTTGCAGAAGAGATGATGAAAAGATACGGGGAATGGATATATAGAAATGAAATTGAAGAAATAATCCCAATTCCACTATATAAAGCAAAACAAAGAAAAAGAGGATTTAACCAAGCCTTATTGATTGCAAAAGAACTCAGCATTTTATCAGGAATTCCAGTAAATGAAAATGCTGTATTTCGCATTCGCAATACAAAACCGCAAAAAATATTAAATCCAATGGAGCGAAGTAGAAATCTCAAAGGTGCATTTGGGGTTAAAAAAACATGGGAAGTAAAAAATAAAGTGCTATTAATTGACGATATATATACAACCGGAAGTACGATGGATAGGGTTGCAAAGGTATTGAAAAAGGCCGGAACTCAAAAAGTTTACTTTTTAACGATAAGCATTGGACAAGGACTCTGAGTATATGCTATACTTAAAATGATGTTTTGGAATAGTTTATATCGGAGGGTGTAAAATGCTGGATAAGAAAAGAATACGATTAATGGTTCGTATGGCTTCGTATGAAAAGACAAATGCGAAACAAGATCAGAAAATCAGCAGTTATTATAAAAAAGACTATATCAGTTTAAATACATTGATTACGATTTTGTGGATAACGATAGGATATGCAATTATTGTTGGTTTGGCTGCTGTATGTGGAATGGATATTCTTTTTGAAAATCTTACTATTGTCAGAATGCTTATTTTAGTCGGTCTTGTTATTGTGGGATATATCATAGTTCTTGTGATTTATGGTGTATGTGCAAGTAGTTATTATAAATCGAAACATAATCGTGCAAAACAACGAGTGAAAAGATATTACAGAGATATGTCCAAATTAGAAAACTATGGAAAAAAGGAGCGTAGGTCATGAGTACAGTTTTGGTATGGAGAGAACAATTTCAAAAATTATATGCAAAATATTCTTTTTATATTATCAGAATATTACAATTCGCTTTGGGAATAGCAGTATTTGGGATGATTAATTCAAATATAGGGTTCTTGAAAATAGCTTCTACTTCAATTTGTACAATTGGGTTGGCACTTATATGTGCATTTTTGCCATTGGGAGTGATGACTTTGATAGCTACAATACTTATTTTAGCACATATGTATACTTTGTCATTAGGACTCATGTTAATAACAGGTGTGTTTTTTCTTTTGATGTACATATTTTATTTGCGGTTTGTGCCAGACCAGGCTTGGTTAATTTTGTTAACTGCAGTTGGATTTGCATGTAAAATTCCATTTGCAATAGTAATCGGGATTGGATTGTTAGGGACACCATTGTATTTAATTTCAGCAGTATGTGGAACTTTTACATTTTACATGGTTCATATTGTTAAGATCAGTTCAACTTCTTTTAAAGGGGAAGCGGCACATAATCTGTTAGTAATGGTGATGAAATTTGTTAAACAGTTTTTTTCTAACAAAGAAATGATATTAATGATGGTAATAGTTATAGTCTGTGGACTCCTTGTATATGGGCTGAGAACTCGTTCGATTGATCATGCATGGAAAATCGCAACTGTAGCAGGAGTACTTACAGCAGTAGCACTCAGTGTAATTGGAAATGTCGTGTTTAATATCCATATCGCATACCCATCTATGCTGATTGATGGGATACTTGCAATAATAGTAGGGTTGTTGTTTGAAGTTCTATTTTTGTCCGTGGATTATAGCAGAACAGAATACTTGGAATTTGAGGATGATGAGTATCATTATTATGTAAAAGCAGTTCCAAAAGTAGCAGTTACCGCACCAGAAAAAAACGTAAAACAAATTACAGGACAGACAAATGATGCAAAAAATGATGAGATGAAGTCCATAGAGCAGAATGATAAACAGGAAACAACAAATAATTATGGTAGAAATGAACGAGCAGAGGATTTGCTTTTAACAAGAAGTTTAAACAAAGAATTGGGAATTGACGATACTGCCAAAAAGTAGTAGCTAGTCAAGATAATTCTGGGAGGTGATGTTGTGCAGCGTTGGGTAACCCTTTTTTTTGACAAATATATACATGAATCTTATTTCCCTTCCGTTGGCATCACAGATATTGTGGAAATTTTAATTATAGCAGTTGTTGTTTACGAGATTATGCTGTGGATAAAAAATACAAAGGCATGGATGTTGTTACGTGGAATGCTTATGTTAGGATTTTTTATTCTGTTCGCAGCTATTTTTCAGATGCATACAATTCTATTCCTGGCAAAAGAGTCAATCAATGTACTTGCTATTGCAGCTGTAGTAGTGTTTCAACCAGAGTTAAGAAGAGCGTTAGAAAAGCTTGGTGAGAAAAATCTTCTAAGTAATATTAATTTATTTGATAAGAATAAAGAAAATCAACGTTTTTCTGATGAAACCGTGAATGGTATTGTAAAAGCTTGTTTTGATATGGGACGCGTTAAAACAGGTGCATTAATCGTAGTAGAGCAGGCAATTCATTTGACAGAATATGAAAAAACAGGAATAGAGTTAGATTGTAAGGTTTCACCGCAAGTTTTAATTAATATTTTTGAACATAATACACCGCTTCATGATGGGGCAGTGATTATCAGAGGAAATCGCATTACATCAGCAACATGTTATTTGCCACTTTCTGATAATATGCAAATAAGTAAAGATTTTGGAACAAGACATCGAGCTGCACTCGGTATGAGTGAAGTGTGTGATGCTCTTGTGATTGTAGTTTCAGAAGAAACAGGACAGGTATCAGTTGCAATGGGAGGACAATTAGTACGCGGAGTCACTCCGGATTACTTAGGTACTCGATTGTGTCAAATTCAGTACAGAAATGGTGATTCTAAAAAGTTCTCTCTGCGGAAAGGACGGCGTAAAGATGAAGATGCATAATATGACCAAAAATATAGGCTTGAAAATTATGGCGTTTTTATTTGCAGTCTTGTTGTGGGTTATCGTTGTCAATGTAGATGACCCAGTTGTGAGTGCTGTATACAGAGATATTCCAATTACTGTAATAAATGATGATGTTGTTACAAATAAAGGAAAAGTATATCAAATTGTAGATGATGTTCAAAAAGTAAATGTAACAGTATATGCAAAACGTTCTTTGATTTCAAAAATTAGTGGAGAGTCGATTTCAGCGACTGCTGATTTAAGTCAGATGGATGTGAATACTTATATGGTTCCGATAACGGCAACAGTAAAAGAGTATGAAGCAAATATACAATCTGTAGATACAAATCCGAGAAATATAGAAGTTAACATTCAAGATGTTACCGGAAAAAAATTCCCTATATCTGTTAGTACAAGTGGAACGCCTAGGGATGGATATGTAGTTGGAGAAATGACAACAAATCCGAAAGAGGTAACCTTGCGAGGATCTGAAACTTTAATTGATAGTATTGAAAAAGTAGTTGCCAAAATAGATATATCAGGGATGTCAGACAGCGGTGTTGTAGATGCAGAATTGATATGTTATGATTCAAATGGAAATGTTGTAGATCAGACAAAACTAAGTAATAATCTTGGAGATAAAGGAATCAGCGTAAATGTTCAGATGCTGAATACCAAAAATGTCGGATTGAACTTTGCAGTGTCAGGGGAACCGAAAGCAGGTTATATTTATACCGGAATGACTGTAGAACCGGAAAGTGTACAGATTTGTGGGACAGAAGATGTTTTGGCTGAGATAGATAGTATTAATATTCCGGCAGATCAGATAGATATAACAAATGAACATGGTAAAAAAGAATATACAATTGACATTACACCATTTCTTCCAAAAGAAGTATCTTTGGTTGATGAAACAGCTAATAATGTAGTTGTAACAATTCTAATTGAACAAGAAGGAACAAAAACCATAGAATTACCGGTAGAATCAATACAAGTCAAGAATTTATCTGATGAATTTAAGGTCTCTTTTGAGGCAGAGAAAGATTTGATACTTACATTTACTGGTTTAGAGCAGGAACTTGCAACATTAGATATAAAAAATGCAGCATCAATTGATTTGAAAAATTATACAGCTGAAGGAGAGTATGATGTCCCAGTAACAATAGAAACCGCTACGGGAGTAACTCTGACAGAGCAGCCAAGTGTAAGAATTATGTTAAAAGAAAAGACGGATGTATCTGAGCAAAGTGGAGTTGAGAAATCAAGCAGCATAGATAATAAGACGACAGATAGTTCAAAAAAAAGATTGATAATAAGACAAACGAGGAAAATAGGGAGGCAAAAAATGGTAAGCGGAAAAGTGATAATTAAAAATCCAACAGGATTGCATTTACGCCCCGCTGGTTTATTTTGCAAAACAGCCATGCAATTTGGCGCAAAAATTACAATTGAAAAAACGACTAGGACTGGTGAACTGACAGCAAATGCAAAAAGTGTATTGAGCATATTAGGAGCCTGTATTAAAAGTGGAGATGAAATTACAATTGTTTGTGATGGAGAAGATGAAGAAAAAGCATTAGATGAAATGATAGCAATTGTGCAGGCTGGCTTGGGAGAATGATAAGCTTGTCAAATTAAAAATCATAAAGGAAGTAGGAGGAAGAAGACAAATGTGTAAAGCAACATTAGTAATTATGGCTGCAGGAATCGGGAGCAGATTTGGCGGAGGAATTAAACAGTTAGAGCCGGTGGGACCAAATGGTGAAATTATTATGGATTATTCTATCTATGATGCAATGGAAGCCGGCTTTGATAAGGTTGTATTTGTAATTAGAAAAAATCTTGAAAAAGATTTTAAAGAAGTTATTGGAAATCGTATTGAAAAAGTCATTGATGTTGACTATGCATATCAAGAATTAGACGATATTCCGGAGAAATATCAAGAAACATTTGCAGAAAGAACAAAACCATGGGGAACAGGACAGGCGATTTTGTGTTGTAAAGATGTTGTGGATTCACCGTTTTTGGTAATCAATGCAGATGATTATTATGGAAAACAGGCATTTAAAGAAGCATACGATTATTTAACAAAAGAGAGCGTGAAAGATGAAATCTGCATGGTGGGCTTCGTACTGAAAAATACATTGAGTGACAATGGAAGTGTAACAAGAGGAGTGTGCAAAGTTAATGAATCTAATATGTTGGTAGAAATTAATGAAACGCACGATATAGAGAAGACAGAAGATGGAGCTGTTGTTAAATGTGAAAGCGGAGATAAAAAAATAGATGTAGACTCTCCGGTTTCTATGAATATGTGGGGATTACGTCCAGATTTCTTTACTATTTTAGAAAATGGATTTGTAGAATTTTTAGAAAATATGGATGCAACAGATTTGAAATCTGAATACTTACTTCCAACAATTATAGGGGGGCTTTTGGAAGAAAAGAAGTTATCGGTTCGTGTGCTGCAATCTAAAGATAAGTGGTTTGGAGTGACATACAAAGAAGATAAAGTGGATGTAGTTAATGCAATTAATAATTTAATTGAAACAGGAGTATATCCTAATAAATTATTTTAATCATAGTTAAGGGGCGATAAATAGTGAAAAAAGGGAAACTTATAATTATAGGTCTTGTTGTGATGGCATTAATTTCAGGATGTGGAAAAACAGCAGATTCAAAAGAAAATAAAGCCAATTCAACAGAACAGACAAAAGATATCGAAACAGCTAATGAAACAGAACAAAATAAAGACGTGCAGACGGAAGAAAATGCTGATAAACAAAAGGGAGAGGAACAGCAAATTCCAGATGAGCAAAATGTTTCTGTTCAAACAGGTGACAATATAAAAGTATATTATAGTAATGCTGATGCTTCTGGATTTGAAAGTGAAGAGGTGGCAGTAGAATCATTATCGTCAAATGAAGTGTTAAAAGCATTGGTCGATAAGGGAGTGCTTCCTGTAGATGTTTCGCTTTTAAGCTTTAAAGAATTTGAAAAAGATAATGAAAAATTATTAGAGTTAGATTTTTCTGATAAATTTAATACTTATATTAAAACGTTAGGTACTTCAGCAGAATACTATATTGTAGGAAGTATTTGTAATACATTTTTGGATGCATATGGAAGTGATAAAATTCATATTACAGTAAATGGAGATGTCTTTACAACCGGACATGCGGAATATCCGGGATTTATGGGAAAATTTAATTAATAAATAAAAATCAGTACACGGAGATATTTGATTCGTGTACTGATTTTTGTTTTGCCTGGAGGGAATATATAAAAACAAATTTGCGTTAGTTAGTTTTTTAATAGTTTCCTTTGAATCCAGTCAGAAATATAAGAAAAAGTATTTTTTATAAGCTCCAGTTCGATTCTTATATAATTGCCAAGATGTCTCATGCGGAAAGGAACTTTATTGCAAGATTTACGTTTTTCCCAACCTTCTTTTAATCCTTCTTTATAGTCGTTGCCGAAATTGATTTTGCAGAAAAATAAATATTTAACGAAATAACCGACAACAAGAGGTATAAAATTTAGTAAGAGTTGAAAGAATGGCATATTTTTATAATTTAGCCAAATACTATTTCTTGCAGATAACTTCACTTTAAATGTATTGTATTTAGAACCGCTTGTTCCGCTTCCAACATGATATACAAGAGCTGTAGGGCAATAAGTGTTTTGATAGCCATATATTTTCGCACGATATCCCACATCAATATCTTCTAAGTAAGCGAAATGTGACTCATCAAAATAACCAATCTTTTCAAAAATTTTCTTGCGGTAAATGGCAGCCCCGGCGCAAGCTGAAAAAATCTTGTCTGTATTCTGGTAATTCTGAACAGAACGACCTGCACCTCTACATACGCCCCAACCAAGAACGGTATACAAATCGCCTGCACTGTCAATAAGATCAGGATGATACATTTGAATCATCTTACTACTAACAGAAAAAATAGAAGGAGATTCTTCTATGGCCTGAATCATAGCTTCTACATAATGGGTGTCAACAGTAGTGTCGTTATTTAAAAGAATCACGTAAGGCGTTTGTGCATGACGTATACCTGTATTGACAGCAGTACTGAATCCATAGTTTTCCTTTAAAGCAATCACTTCAATATCAGGATAATATTGTGCCATGTATTCAAGACTGCCATCTGTTGAATGATTATCAACAACAAGAATTTTAAAATCTTTACATGTTTGTACTTCTAAAGATTTTAAACAGGGCTCCATAAAATGTTTTCCGTTATAATTTGGAATAATTATTGTGACTTTCATAATATCCTCACTTTTAAGCATAATCTTATTGCATTATAACAAATCTCTTTTTAGAATCTATAAAAAAGCAAAATTATTTATAAAAC
>QUJA01000059.1 GCA_003480425.1 Firmicutes bacterium AM31-12AC | reverse complement strand
CCGGTCAAGAAATGGCTGACTTAATTTTCCGATATATTGCTGTATTTCTCTTTCTGTACACGACATTTGTTCAATCGGGATAGCATCCGCAAGGCACTAAAGTGTAAAATTATACGATTATGTAATGATATAGGGAAAGAGGCATGGTGTGTCCCAAGATAAAAGAATAATCAAATCAAATGAGGCAAATGAAAACCTTGAAACATTAAAAAAAGAAAAAAGAAAAACGATTTATCATATTATTATAATTGCTATTGTTGCGATTATAGTAATCATCGCGCTCTGTATCGCATGGTTTGTTAGTAATACAAGAGTTAAAGGAACTGGTGCAACAATTAGTGCTGATATGAAAAGTGTGGAACTCAAAACGTATGGAAGTGCCGGTATCCATGATGATCTATTGAAGAAAATCATGGCTCAGGAGAATCCAACCGGAAACTCCTGGTATCAGAAACTAACGAATGCTTTCCTTGAGACATCTCCTGATAAATATTCAGTAAACTGGTTATTGAGCGACCAGAGCAAGGTAGGAAACTACAGCAATAAACAATTAGATTGGGAAAAATATTGGAAAGATTCAAATAATAAACGTGAAGATTACGCAATTGAGCCGGGAAGCAATGGAAGATTACAATTTTCTGTAGTGCCAAAGACAACAGGTAATATCACCCTGAACATGCAGTTGAGTCTGATCCCATACAAGTATCAGGACAATAAACTCAAAGAAGCAGATGAGACAACCAAAACATTTACTTCCGGTCATATTCTATTCTTTTTAGAAAAAAGTGGAAGTTCAAATGCAGGAAATGAATCAGCAACGAATCTTGAATGGATAAGTAATGGAAGTTTCACTCTCAATATTCCGGACGCACAAAAAGATAAAGAGTATTCATATACATTATACTGGTGCTGGCCGCAGAATTTCGCAGAAATTACGTTGGCAGAAAAAAATGAATTAAATAAAGAAAATGAATTCTTAAATGGCAGGAAGCCAATTTTGTCTACATATGCGAATGGAGCAGATGTGCGTGATGCAATTGCATATGCGGATTCACTATATTCTATGGTGAATAATCCACAGCGATATTTTTACAGCAATCTTACGCAACTGCCATTACAGAAAGAACAGCCTGAATTGTTAAAGATTAAAAACAAAAACATGCAAATCAATTTTTCTGATAAAGAAACAAAGGATGCTTTTGTAGCATTAAGCTCATATTACAACCAGGCAGACCAGTATATTGGAAGCCATGCAAACTGTCTCAGGGTGAAACTTGAGATGCAGCCAAGGATTCAAGATTAAGTAAAGAACCAAAAGAAAAGTTACTGCTCACAGTATCGGTGACAGAAACAAAGAAAATACAATTATGAAAGATAAAGTAAAAAAAATCAAGAAAAAAACAGTACTGCTTTTTACACTGGCAGCAACCGGATTAATATTAGTTGGAGTGATTGTCTATGCCTGGTTTTTCTACAAACGGCAGTTGGACACACTCACATGGATAAAAACACCGATCCGGCTGGAAATCGGAAGCGGTAACAATCACGATATTGCGTATCTGGATATGGGCTCTATCGACGCCGAAACACCAGAGCATTCCATGACTTATGTGTTTTGCGTATACGGAGAACCGATTGATATGTATTCGCTTCAGTTAGCTTATACCACCAATATCCCATTTTATTACGAAGTTTATCGTGCTCAACTATCCACATCTGAACAGACAGCATCGGGTGATATCGTAAAAGTTCCATTTACATATACGGATGAGAATGGTGAACATACGGAAAATTTTACTTATGACAAATCATCAACTCCCGTTATTTCAGCAAAGCCTTTGAGTAAAATGGATGAAGCTGAAATAACGAAACATCAGAGCCACAACCTTAGTTATGGTGATGAGAATGGTCAAAATGCTGTAAATAGTAGTAAGGTACAAAAAAATGCAGAGCCGCTTTATTGGCTGGCTAGTGAAAATAATTTGGATATGTTAAATCCTCCTATCGAAAATAGAGGGACAAATGCATTTGGAGGCGATTGCTTCTGCGATTATTTTGTACTTCACGTTTCGTGGGAACCAAATACAGTTAGTAATGATAAAGAGACGGACATGGTTTACCTGACCGTCAGTCGATAGATTAAGAAAGGAGAATCGCATTGAAAAAAAGGACAAAGCTGATAGCTGTTTATCTTTTTCTGATTGCAGTCGTTGCGATTATTGCATATTCGCTGGCAGCATATACAAGTTTGAGCAGTGCCAAGCGCGTTGTCACAGTGCGAGGCTCCGAACAATTATTTACTTCAGATGTGCTGGTGCAGTATGATAATGAGTCAAAATTATCGACAAAAGTAAAATCATTTGGAAAAGACAACACAACAAGAACATTTTCCGTAACCATTTCAAATCATTTGCAAAATGATGCAACAAAATTTGATAAAAATCAGATTAGTTATGAGTTTACTGTTAAACTTGTTGATGCCGGTGGAAATGTCGTTACAGACGAAAATATTTACAAAAATATTATAATCAATAATACAATAAAATTGACAGATGGAACATACACAGAAAGCGGTACATTTGCTGCAGGTCAGGCACAGGACAAAACTTATACATTTGTTCTCACAGGAAATGAGATTCTACCATATCAAATTAGGATTACCGCTGAGCCGAAAAATCGTTCACAATATAAACCTTTAGGACGACTGATCGTATTGACAACGGATACCACAGAAACACACTGGACAGGCAGTTTTTTAGAAACAGAGAAATCAGCTGTAGAGAAAGGTGAAAAATTAGGTTTGTTAAACTACCGCATTTCAGGGCACGTAGAGGAAGAATGTGTTCTAAGCTGGGATTCCTCCAAAGTGGAAATTGATAAGTGGTTTTTAGAACAAATGGGAAACCCAACAGTTTCAACAGCCACAGATGGAAAAACAAAATCAGTGACACTTCATTTAGGAACAGCGGGAACTCCGCAACAGTACACGATCCAGTTTTATCGAACCTATGCTGTAAATGATTTAAATGAGGACTGGAACACAATCAAGGAGTATATTCATTTTAAGAATTCCAAAGAGGAATAATCAATGGTAAGACAAAAGCTAAAAAAAATATGTGCCGGAGTTTTGGTGGCATCGATGTTATTACAGATGCTCCCGGCGCAGGTACAGGCAGAAGAAAAAGTAAATACAACTGTTATGGCAAGCGAAGGTCAGCAGGCCGCTCAGACACCAAATGGCAGTGAGACTCAGTATAATGGAACTACTTCTGAAAATGAATCAGGAAAAAATAATTCAAATGAGACAAGCACAGAGCAGCCGGATGATACATCGGAAAGTAATTCGAAATCCGAAGCAGAAGAAAATCAGCCGGAAAATGAATCTAATAAAAGCGACTCTAATATAGAAGAATCTGCTCAGGAGAATACGGAACAAACAGACGCAGAACAAGAAACAACTGCGGATGAGGCGAATCCAACTGATGCAACAGAAAATGGGATTCAGGTGATAGATAATAAAGTGACACTTACGAGTACAGCCGATTTTATCAATCTGTCTAATCAACCTGCTGAAAATTATGAAACAGCTGAGATTACAATTACACGTGGAACGACCAATTCATTTGATCTGACAGAGACTGTGAATGGAAAAACATTTCAAGGCTTTGGAAGTGCGGAACATCCATTCAAAGGAACAATTGTAATTACAAGTTCTGGAAGTGGAATCGATATTCCAATTAATCGACCTTTTTTCGGGTACCTTGACCAAAGTGCAACTATAAATGCGGGTCTGTATCTGAAAGCAAAGGGGGCTGTAAACGGACCTTTGTTGGCTGCCAATTATGTAAATAAGAATTCAGCAGGAGCAAAAACGATTTCTCTTATGATCGGAGCAGAGAAAGAGGATAATAATTTGCCGAGCTTTGGTGGCATTATCGGTACCATGGGTGGAGGTACCAGCCTTTCTTTATCGGTAGTAAATAAAATCACAGAAGCGGATACTACGATTACTGGCATTGGCAATTTGGGCTTTTTCTGTAATACAATGGAAGCTGGTGCAAATCTGACAATTGCTTCTTATACAGATGGAAACTCTACAAACGATGGTTCTACAGGTAACACTCCGGTTACAATAGGCTATAACATTTCAACTACAGGTGGTCATGCAGGCGGGCTTGTAGGAGAAATGAAAGATAAAGCTACTTTAACTGTAAACCAGGAACTTGACCTGACAGGTAATGTCACAACAACTGCAACAGAATCAGCTGCCGGAGGTCTGATCGGAGCTGCCACAAATCCAACCATCACACTGAATAATCCAGTGACTCGTACGGGAACGATAGAAGGTACGTCGGAGAGTGGCGGTTTCATCGGGAAAGTAGTTTATAATACTGGATTAGAACTTGATTTAAGCAATATCAGTATCTCAGGAATCACGATTTCAAATGGTAATCATGCAGGCGGATATTTCGGTGTGCTTAATTTTGATTCTGCCTCAGGCGACACAATTACGATAAAAACCAACTCACAGACGAATCAGACAAATTTAACACATACAGGAACCAGTTGGCAATTTGGTGGTGTAATCGGACAGTACAGTGCCAATTCATTGAGCTCAACACTTAAATTGGAAAGCCCGAAAGTGACTATAAGTAGCAATGGCGCAGTCACAGCACTGGGCGGCATTATTGGTTTTGTTGCTGGAAGTGGAGCTCATCATGGACTTAGCAAGGCAACATCTTCCTATGTAGAGATTAGCGGCGCTTCTGTTACAGCGGATTTAACTACTGATTTAAAGAAAAATGGCGATAGTTATTTTGGAGGTCTTGTCGGTGAGTTGGGGCAGGCAGAGGGACAGGGGCATTTTCTGTCTGTTTCCGGTACAACTAAAGTTTCCGGCAATGATAATGGAAAAGCAAGCAAACTCGGAGGCATCTTAGGAACGTCAACAAAGGGAGTCCTCCGCATCAGTGGCACAACAGATCTTTCTGATTTAAAAATTGCAAAAACAGGTGCGGAATGTGGTCAGATAGCAGGAAGTATTGATGGCACAATCGTCTATGCGCTTGGTTCAGGAAATGGAACTGGCGGTAACGGATATGATTGGAAATACATTCGTCCGGCAGCAGTACCTGTCAGTGATATCGGAAGCTATGGAGAAGTCATTCGTCTGGATGGAAGCAAATTGAAAGAAACAGATGGAAGCAGTGCAGATTCAAATACGCTTTTTACAAAAGACCCTAGTTCGCATCAGCTTTCTGTCAAATATACGCTGGGAGAACCTTTGGCAATAAATAATACAAGAGATCTTGCAGCCGTAGCTGTTCTTTTACAGCAAGGAAACACAGAAGGCCTTTTGAGCAAAAGTATTACAGTTAATTGTGATGTTGATCTTACCGGAACCGGAATTTATTCTCTGCTTCGAGATAATGGAAGCCAGATGTATACAGGAACTTTTAACGGTAATAATCACACGATTACACTGGCAGCGGGAGAGGCCTATGGTTATTTAAGTGATAGCACTCTTGCTGCGAATGAAAATGGTACGAGTGTAACAGTAGGCATCGGACAGATTTACAACCATTCTACAATTGGATTCATTCCTTATTGTAATGGTAAGGTGCAGAATCTAATATTAAATGGATCCATTTATTTTCACAACGTATCAAATGGAGTGAATGTACGCTGTGGTGCAGTCGCAGGCTATACAGATGGTGCAACTTTTACAGATGTTACAGTGAATACAAATATCGTTTATCGTGATGGAGCCGGTGGAGCCGGACTCAAAGTAATGAGTATCGGGGGTTTTCTTGGACGGGCAAAAGGAACGACAACTTTTACAGGTTGTTCTATGCAGGGAACGATTTCAAGTTCATCCGGATGTTATGATTTCGCTATCGGAGGTTATGTGGCAGCAGGTGAAGAAGGAGCAAATATCACATTTTCAAACTGTGGAATCTCAAATGCAACAATCAAACATGAGAAATTTAAAGACAATTCCAATGCACCGAATGCATTATTTGGAGGTTTGATCGGCTGCATGACTGGAAATGTGACAATTAATGGACTGACGATCAACCATCTTCAGATGGAAGCTACGCTACTGAAACTGCGGGTGGTCTGTTGGGATACTATTGGAGAAAGAACAGTGCGACCGACAGCGTGTCAATCAACAATCTTGTAGTACAGGATTCAAAACTTAATGTAAAAGGGAAATTTGGCGGACTTGTCTACAGTACCGATGCTTATTGGAAAATAGGGGATGGTACGGGTGAAAATGGAATCAAATTTAGTGCTTCAAACTCATTTTCAGGAAAGACAGATGAAGCAAATCCATCCGCACTTTTGGTATGTTCTACAATTCAGGATGAAGCAAATAAAAAATATGATAAGGCTTATATTGAGATTCGAAAAGACGGATTAAAGATAGAAGAAAATGCAGTAAACGTCACGCTCACAGGAGGAGATTATTTTGACGATATTGCCGGTAAAACGAAATATGGAGAAGACGGAAACAATGCAGTGGTTTCTGTTGGATTGACCAGTCCAGACGCCGCGACAGCAACGCTGATTGATCAGGATGAGAATACATGCAATACATGGACGAACCAGTGTAACGTAAATAGTGGAAAACCCTATACAAATAAAAATACACGTTATTATTATAATGTAGATTATTATCGTGTAAAAGATGGTACAGATACAAATATTACTGAAATTAACTCAGCAGGAAAACTTCTCCTGAGAAGTCTGTATGTATATGCACAACCGAACCTTCAGCAGTATTTTGTAAAAGGAAGTGATGATTTCAAATTAACAGGAACGATTGATCTGAGAGGAGTATCATATTATCCAATGTCACGGGCAATTACAATCCAGGACGCAACTGTGATATTTGATTATACAAAGATGAATACAAATACGATGAAAAAGTATAATGACTCCAATCAGCAACATTACCATCTGCAGACAGGTCTTTTCTCTAAGATATCACAGAAATTTACAGTAAATAAGCTCACATTGCAAGGTACATTTGGCAAGTACGAAGTCGGCAAGGCCGGAGTACTGATTTGTGATAGTATCGCACAGGAGAGCGCAAATAAAGACCAGGCAGGTATCACAATAACAAATCTTAAACTGGATGGTATTCAATGTAACGACGGCACAAACCTTCCATTGCTTGTAAACTCTGTGGGTTCAAATACGGCAATATCCATGAATGATGTTACCTTTACGAGAGAAAAATATACTACAACTAAAGTGTTGACAGTTAATAGGGTGGCATCAGCGCTGATGGGACAAGTCGGTTCTAGTACGGCACAGAAAATCAGTCTGGAATTTAGCAACATGGATTTGAACCGAGCAGGAAATGATTCGATTTTCAATACAGCTATTTTTGCAACTGCATTTCAGTATGGGGATGGTGCCAGTGGTGGAAGCTACAACTTTGAATCAACGACTGAAAAAATCACATTCGGAAAAGAAATTTCCAATGGTGTTAAGTCAATTGGAAATTTATCTGGTTATAACCGAAATCCATACAATGATGTGAATATGACAGGTCAGGTATGGTATTTGGATACATTTGGAAATACAACAGCAGATTCTTATGTCGGTGCTGATAAAACAGCAATTAATACTGAAAATGAATCAGGCAATAAACCTGCAAATAGTCCTCAAGACTTTTCGGGCTATTTGCCATACATCGGTAGGGCCGAGAATTCTGCGGACAAATATTATGAATTGGACATCAACCAAAAGGCTGTTTATCTTGATGATGGATGTGGAACTTATGGGCATCCATGGGTAATCAAGGATGTTTCAAGTGCAGATGGTCAGAAACTCTTTACCGGCGAAGATCAGATGATGACCGTCATGAAGCTATTAGATGATACGGGAAGAAATGGCACTGCAATTAAAATTAATACAGAAATATTAAATACAAAAATGGCTGGTCAAAGTGTTGAGATTAAGGTTCATACAGATCAGACAGGAGATGCTTCCGCTGACATGGTTTTTATCAAGAATGGGAATACATGGGTAGAAGCAACGCGCGCAGGAAACCGCTATGTGCAGAAAACAGACCCTAATGCCACTACTTTAACAAATGAACAGGTTATGGCATATCTTCGCAATGGATATTTCCAGATTAAAGAGAACTTAACACTGAATGTAGCACAGTTTACCGGATTTGGAAAAAATGATGTTTCTCGTGCATTTAGCGGAGTGATTGTAGGAGATACGACTGAGCGTCAGATTACGCTGACTGGTGAGAATACAACAGGAGAAGTAGGCGGACTTATCCGTTACAGTCAGGGAAGCGTAGTGAAGAATCTGAAAATAGTTTTTGATGATGTTACAATTAACGGAAATTCTACAGAGACATTTTTCGGAGGTGTAATTGGCTGGGTAATCGGTGGAGATAATATCATTGATAACGTTACTTTGACTGTAAATAACGGTAAAAAAGTTAGTTGTGCCAGCAAGCTGACTGCTGTGGGCGGTTATGTCGGCATGGTAGGTGGTTATGTTGGTAAAACGGATTATAGCAAGAAGGGCGGAGGCGTTGTCTTTCGTAATATTTCTTCTGCAGGTTTAACTTCAATATCCGGTACCGCAACCAATACAGAAGTAAGTCCTGAAAATACAAATTATTATTGGAATCCATATGTAGGTCGTGTGTTTGATGGATATGCCTGTGCGGAAGATAGTTGTAAGGGAATGGGTACTAACACAGATAAAAACTACACAATTCCGAAATTAAATAATAGTGACAAACTAAAGATAACGGGCAAAAAGATAACGGGCAAAGGTGGACAAGATATTCCTAATGTAGGCACCGTTTATCCAAATAGTGCAATTACTTTGGATTCAGAACAATCTATCTGGCTGCTGTCAGCAATCGTGAATTCCGGATTTGGGGCGAAAACTGCGGGCGGTAATTTTGTTCTTACAAATGGAAAACCGGTGGGGGATACAAATTATAGAGATTATAGAGTGGACGCTTCTTATTATGGACGTACTCGTACCGGGACTTATAATGGCGTTGGAACTATCTCAAATCAGGCAGATGCAACAGACGAAAATGATTACTGGGGTGGAAAGCTTATTAAAAATGGAACAGAAGTTGACCGCCGGAAACATTCTACCAGTTATCTTTCAACTTATGTAGATACACAAGACACTTCCGTTGATGCAAAAGCAGTTACCTATTCTTTGACAATGGATAATTTGACAAATCAGAGTAATGGTAGAAGTGTTACATTTGATAATAAAACTTATAATTTAAGTTCATATGGAAATGGATTCCGAGGAATCGGTTATAATTATGGTTTACCGACAGATAGTACGCGAAAAGATATACAAAAATCAAGAGCATTGCGTTTGCAAAATCAGGGTAATAACAGTCCGCTCGCGGTGAGTGGAAATGGTGCGACTATAAAATACAGCCGAACAATTTATGAAATATCTGGCAATGATATTTCAGTATCACAGGCAGGTTTTTTTACACAATGTCTGGCAAATAGTAAAGCAACTTATACGGTAAATGGCTTGAACTTTAAAGATGTTACACTGAAAAAGAACATTGGTAAAGATGGAGTCGCACTAGGAATTGCATTTGCAAGAGATGGAGCTTATAGCCCTGAAATCCTGACATTTAACGGAGTAATAGTTACAAATTCTGCTATAGATCAAGCCGACCAAGGCGCAGCTGTAATTGGATATATGAGTAAATATACTAATAATACGTTTATAAACTTTATCGGTTGCCAAGTAAATAAATTCGCGGCTGGTACTAAAGATTCAACAAATAAAATGAACCACTGCGGAGCTTTCATTGGAAAGGCAGAATCTCTAGCGAGAACAGTGACATTTAATAATTGTATAGCAAATAATATCGAGCTGTACAATGTCCAAAATGGTGGACTATTTGCCGGATATGTCAATGGAACCTGTACAATCAATGGAGGCAGTGCAAATATCGGTACAATCACATCAAGAACAGCTGGTGATGGTGGATACTCGATGGGCGGACTGATTGGGAAAGCGGAGAGTATATTAAATATCGAAGGAACGACAGAAACACTGGTATCTGTTAAAAATATCAGTATTCGAGAAACAACAGTTAACTCCAAATCAGAGTATGCAGGCGGAGTGGCAGGTTCTGCGGCTCCAACAAACATCCAGAATGTAGATGTAGAGAATATCAGATTAGCCGGAAAAAATTTAGGTGGATTAATAGGGTATGTAAATGGTGGAGCAGATGTAAAAAATGTCAAGATAAGTAATTCTTATCTGGCAAACTGTTCACAATCAACAGACCAGAGGGCTGTCGGAGGTTTCTTTGGAATAATCAATGGCGCTTTTAATGGATTCAATCTGTTGAGTAAGGACAATGTGATTGGGTATGCGGTAAGTGGTAATAACCTCTTATTACAAGTTAACGCAATGAGCAGTTTGTCAGCTGATAGCATCGGATTATTGCTAAAAGATGATACATATGCTACATATAACAGTCTTACTGCAAATGCTACGCTTAAATCAGGAACACCTTGTGGTATCTGGGTAGGTAATGCAAATAATAATCTAGTTAATATTGTTTCCGCTTCCCGTCAGGGAAATTATTCTGCAGTGAACAATATTGGTGCTGGAAAAAATGAAAGCAGTTATGTTATCTATGCCGATTACACAGGACAGTCAACTACTAGCAGCACAGTGAATACAAAACCGGATGCAATAGTTACAGTAGAAAATACTCCATTAACCGGAGATGGAGCAACCAAAGTAAATGGAACTGCCGTTCGCGACAGCATCATTTCAGATATTATGACAAATCCATCTTTGATGAAAGGTTATTATGGCGGTGATCAGAGCCGTCCGCTGGATGAGATTGTACAGAAATTTGGAACGAATGGAGATTATTCGAGTCGTCTTTCAAATTATCAAAGAGAAGATACGTCATATACGAGCGACGATTTTCCGATTCTGGTCCTCAATGCGACGACAAAGAGTGAACTTAACAGTATCGTGAATAACTATATCAGTATGCTGACGAACACAAAGCAAGATCAATCAAAACACTACTATGCTAAGATTGACCCACAGACATACAAATATGAGAACAATGTATGGAATCCAGTTTCGGCAGAGAATCAGACAATGTCTTGGAACTCCACAGATGGGGTATTTATCAATCGTGGAAAATATGATAACAACAAACAGCAGATTACAATTTTGGATGTCAGCTATAAGAGAACAGTCAAGGATTCTACAGACGTTTATCATCTGTATATACCGGTTCTGGTCAAGAAATTGATGGATGTGGAATGTTCTGTAAAGGTGGTAAATGGTGCAGCAGGATATGATCCGGCAACAGATGGAAATGCTACATTAAATAGTTTCGGAGAAAATTATACAGCACATATTTCCTATACTTATAAATGGATGGTTTCAGAATGGCAGTCCATGTTGGAAAATGGTGATTCTTTACTTTGGAATTTTGACAAGACAGTTAAGCTGGGTGAGTTCAAAACACTTGACAGAAGTAAGATTCATTTAACATTAGTGGATATGAACACACAAGGAACGCAGACGTCTTATCATCAAAGTACACTGGGAGAATTAAGTACAGCCGGAGTTTTAACAAATGATACGTTGAATCTGGCGGAAATGGCAAAACAAGGTAAATCTCCGTATATTTGTGATTTACTGCCACTGGAAGCAACAGAATCTGCGACAGGTGGATTTAAAAAAGTAGAGTCAGCGGATCCTGGTGCAGTGCTTCGTATCTGGAATGAAACAGAAAACACATTTATTTATTATGCAGCAAAATCAGATGCGGATGCGAAAGATACCCAATATTACACCGTAACATTAAATACGAAATGTGGTTTAAATGATATTCTTCCGGTCAAAGAGGAATATTATCTGGTTATGAATTGTACAGAAGGTAATGCGACAACACCTATGCTAAATACAACGCTGGAGCTGAACCAATCCTATAGCAATCAGCAGATTCCAACAAAAGTAACCGGTAATTTCAATGTCGTTTATCTCTTAGGAGATTTTTACAAACTAGATAATGTTACATTAAATTCAGAAAGTACAACGCAAAATCAGGAAATGGTATCTGGAAGCAATGACAGCATCAAGGTTATCGTTTCTTCGAAGGTAAGTGCTGCTGCGAATGAAAATGAATTCGGAAGCTATGTAAATGACCGGTCCATTTATTATCAATATTCACTTCAGACAGTTGACCAGAGCGGAAATCCTAAAGATATGAAAGGAGCAGCATCCATTCCAACATTAAAACTGAAAAAGGAAAATACGGATGGAACAGTTACAACACATGAACTAAAACAGTTAACCGATCTAACAGGAACAGAAAACGGTTTTATAACACAGTTTGGTGAGAATGGATACATTATCACAATAAAGGCACCGGGTGAATGGTACACAGGAGCAACGATTACTGCGGAAATGAGTTTTAGCTACAATTCAACAGACATGAACCAACAATTTCCTGTGCGTAAGAGTAACACCGAAAATACCGGTGTGAAATTCAAGGTGGATGCGGTGATGGCTTACCAGAAGGATAGTCTTGGAAGCAGCGGTATCTCGGCATCGGCTACGGAAGAAAAGCTATATTATCAGCTTAAAGAAGCACAGGCAAAATTAAGCTACGATTCCTATAACATTACAAGCAAAGATGGGAACACAAGCCAGCTTGGTATCAATGGTCGTGAAAATGATGATGCGACAATGGAAATTTCATCAAGAGCGTTACTCGATGTCACGGATTTTACCAGTTTTAATCTTACAGATGAGTCAAACAGCGCTTATCCTTACTATTTAGAAGGCGAGTTAACACTTACACAGAAGACAGATAGTGAGAATGGAACAAGTTATAAGGACGTCGCAATAGGAGATTATTTATCAGAGTTTGTAATTGAATCAGCAGGTACAAACGTAGATGTTAAGTCCGAAGGACTCGGTCTTCAAGAAAACAAAACAGTATATAAATTTAGAATCCAGCTTACACAAGAACAGGTGAGCAAGATTCTGGATACACCACTGTTAGTAAATATCAAATACGAAGTAAAAACAGGTAAAAAGCTTGAGGATATAGATGGCGGACAGTATGCGAATTATAAAGTAACTTTATCTGCAACATTAAAAAATAAAAAATTGGAGGATTTACTAAACGTAAAACCATCAGATTACCTGATATATACCAATGCAAAAGTTTATTTGAAAATTGTAGGTTGACCAATGAGACCAATGGGGACGGGGTAGTGGCTCTTGCGCTTGCGCGAGAGCC